>CAXSFZ010000013.1:0-61924 GCA_964236905.1 uncultured Solirubrobacteraceae bacterium
CTACGTGGTCGCCGACCTGGCCGAGGCGATCGCCCGTCACGTCGAGGTCCTCAGGATCGGCCCCTGGTTCGTCTCGGAGCACTTCGCTCCCGCCTCGCAGCACTACCGGGGCGCGCCGACCGAGGTGGACGTGTCCATCGCCTCCGCCTACAGCGGCGCGCTCATGGTCGAGCTGATCCAGCAGCACGACCACGGGCCCTCGGTGTACTCGGAGCTGACGGAGCGCTCGGGCTACGGGTTCCACCACTGGGCGGTCATGGCCCCGGACTTCGCAGCCGCGCACGCCGCCCACGTCGCGAGCGGCTACGTCCCGGCCTTCGAGGTGGTCATGCCGGCCGAGCCGTTCCGCGGTGCCCGGGTGACGTACTTCGACACGACGGCCGACCTGCCCGGCATGGTCGAGCTCATCGAGGCGACCCCGGAGGTCGAGCAGCTGTTCGCGTCGATGCGCGCGGCCTCGGAGCGGTGGGACGGCGTCACGCCCACGGCGCCGCTGGTCGCCCCGGACCCCTCGGGACCCGCCGCTCAGGCGCGCGTGCGCTCCACGAGCTCCTCGAGGTAGCGCAGGTGGTCGTCCATCGCCCGCTCGGCGCCCTCGACCCGGCCCTCGGCGATCGCCTGGCGGATCGCGTCGTGCTGCTCGACGACCTCGGCGTTGTCGATCACCGGCTTGACGATCTCGATCAACCGCGGCTGGAAGACCTCGAAGACCCAGTCGGTGAACGTCAGGTGCAGGCGGTTGCCCGAGGCCGCGGCGATCGCCCGGTGGAAGCGCGCGTCGCTGTCGAGCAGGTCCGCCCCCTCCAAGACGCTCGCGCGGGCCGCCTCGGTGGCGCTGGCGAGCTCGACGATGTCGGCCGGCGTGGCACGCCCGGCCGCCAGCCCGGCCAGGCGCACCTCCAGCGTGCGCCGGGCGTCGAGCAGCTCGCCGACGTCGATCGCGTCGGCGTCGAGCATGACCGCGATCGACATGCTCAGGCTCCGCCCCATGCCCTCGCGCACGGTCCGGGCCACGAAGATCCCCCCGCCCGGCCCCTGGGTCGACCGGATCAGGTTCCCGCTGGCGAGCAGGCGCAGCGCCTCGCGGAGCGTGGGACGGCTAACACCGAACTGGCCGGCCAGGCCCTCTTCGGTGCCCAGGCGCGCGCCTGCGCCGAGGTCGTTGTCGAGGATGAAGCGCTGGATGTCGGCTGCGACCTGTTCGCTCGCGCCGAGGACCTTGGTCTTCCGCGGCGGGCGGCGAGGCGCCGGAGGAGCGGGGGGTCCGGGGCTGCGTTTCCCCGGCAGGCCGCTCACGAGGCGGACACTACCGCACCGTCACGCCGGACCGGAGAAAACAAGAAGATTTGATTTTTGCGAAGCGCCCGGGATACGGTGCGCCCCGTCCCCCATCGCGTCGAGGTCCGAGCTCCGCTCGGGCCCGCGCACGGTCAGCCGAGGAGAGAACAGCATGGTCGGCACCACCTCGTCCGCACTCGGGAGCCTCCGGCTCCGCAGCCTGCTCGTCGTCCTGGGCGCCGGCTGCCTCCTGTCGGCCTGCGGCAGCTCCGAGGACTCGGCGTCGTCCTCGAGCCCGGCGCCGGCCGCCGCGGCCGCCGGCCCGGTGAAGTGCGGCCTGGGCAACGGCAAGAAGGCCAGCGGCGACCCGATCCGGATCGGGGCGATCGGCACCAAGGTGCCCGGCCTAGACTTCACGGCGGCGCCCCTGGCGGCGCAGGCCTACTTCGCCTGCGTCAACGAGAACGGCGGCATCAACGGCCGTCCCGTCAAGTACACGCTCTACGACGACGCGCTGGCCCCGCCGCTGACCGCGTCGCTGGCCTCCAAGCTCATCCAGACCGACAAGGTCGACGCCATGGTCGGCAGCGCGAGCATCAACGAGTGCGGCCCGCCCGCCGCCTTCCTGGCCCAGAACGGGATCACCGCGGACATCAGCATGGGCCTGCCGCAGAACTGCTTCGAGACCCCGAACATCGCCCCGGTCAACTCGGCGGCCAACACGACGCTCGGCCTGGCGGCCGTGATGGTCGAGCACGGGGCCAAGACCATCGTCGTCGGCATCAACGCGGGCCCGAACATCGACGCCACCATCAAGCGCCCGTTCGAGTCCTGGGGCCAGAAGACCGGCATCAAGACCAAGATCTTCATCCAGCCCGCCCCCGTGGCCAACCCCAACGCGCTGGCCGTGCGCCTCGGGCAGGCCGCCGGCGCGGACGGCGGGGTGGTCCTGAGCTTCGACCCCGCCGACGAGCTGGCGATCATGAAGGCGGTCCAGCAGCAGGGGCTCGGCGCCAAGGGGCAGTGGGGATCCTCCTCCCAGGCCGCCTCGGACTCGTTCGCCAAGTCGCTCGGCGACTTCTGGCAGGACAAGTTCCTCGTGGCCGACGAGTTCGCGCTGCCGACCTCCCCGGCGGCGGCGACCTACCGGGCGGTCGAGGCGAAGTACGGCAAGGGCGCGGAGCTCAGCGTCGTGGCCGAGAACGGGTTCGTCGCCGCGGAGATCGCCACGCAGACGATGCTCAAGCTCCCGGCGGCCAAGCTCACCCGCGCCGGGATCAACGCCGCCCTCAAGCAGGTCAAGGCCTTCAAGTCGCCGCTGTACTGCACGCCCTACTTCTTCGGGGACCTGCAGTACCACATGTCGAACTACATGATCCGCACGGACACCCCGAAGGATGGCAAGCTCGCCGAGAAGTACGGGTGCTCGGAGATCCCGGCGACGCCCGCCAACCACATCGACGAGATCAAGGCCTACGCCCAGGCCAACGGCAGCTAGCGGCTGACGCCGTACCAGGGGCTCGGAGACGTGTCAGACCTCAAGCCGTACATCGTCCTCGGGCTCGCGCTCGGCGGGGTCTTCGCGCTGTCGAGCGTGAGCATCGTCGTGGTCTACCGGACCACCGCGGTCCTCAACCTGGCCGGCGGGGCGATCGGCGCCATGGGCGCGCTGATCGCCTGGTCGGTCATCGACCGCGCCGGCGCGGGGCAGTGGCTCGGGTTCCTGGCGGCCATCGCCTTCGCCGGCGGCCTCACCCTGGCCTACGGCGTGGTGTTCGGCCCGGCGTTCGCCCAGCGCGAGCCCGAGGTCAAGATGATCGCCACGCTCGGCGTCCTGCTCGCCCTCTTCGGGCTGATGTCGCTGCTGTGGTCGCCGACCACCGTCCGCTCGCTGGACCTGCCCATGACCGGCCTGACCTTCGAGGTCGCCTCCGTGTCGGTCAACGGCACCCAGGTCACCTCGGTGGTGCTCGCCCTCGTGGTGACCGCCGGGATCGGCGCCGCCCTCACCTGGACGCGGATCGGGACGGCGATGCGGTCGCTCGCCGACGACCGCCAGGCCACCGCGATGCTCGGCGTGCCCGTGCGGCGCGTCGAGGCCGTCGCGTGGGCGGGAGCGGGCGTCGTGACCGGCATGAGCGGGCTGCTGCTCGCCAACCTCGTCGTCCTCGACGCGAGCCAGCTGACCTTCCTGGTCATCCCCGCGCTGGCCGCCGCGCTCGCCGGACGGCTCGAGTCGCTGTGGCTGACCTTCGCCGCGGCGATGGTCATCGGGGTCGTCGAGACCTGCTTGACGCCCTACGCGTCCGTGCAGCCCTACCAGGCGGCCACGCCGTTCCTCGTCGCCATCGCCGCCGTGCTCTACCTCTCCTGGCGCCACCCGCGGACGACCCGGGTCTAAGGCCGTGAGCGTCGCGCAGAGCTCCGTCCCCTCGCAGACGCCGCGCGTGCCCGACGCGCCGGCCAGCGGCGCCGGGGCCCGCTCGCGCCCCGCCGTGCGCCAGCCTCTCGCGGCCGCCGCGCTCGTGGTGGCCGCCGGCGTGGCCCTGCCCGCGGTGCTCAGCACCTACTGGCTGGACGCGGTCGCGCTGAGCGCGATCTACGCCATGGTGGGGTTGAGCCTCGGCCTCCTGTTCGGCCGCGTCGGGATGATCTCGCTCTGCCAGATCCAGATGGTGGGCCTGGGCGCCTGGTTCGGGCTGCGGATCGGCTACGCCACCGCGCTCCCGTTCGGACTCGTGGTGCTGGCGGCCGGCCTGTGCACGGTGGCCGTGGGGCTGCTGATCGGGCTGCCGGCGCTGCGTCTGAGCGGGCTGCACCTGGCGATCGTCACGCTGATGGCCGCCGCCGTCATCACGCTCGTGCTCACGAACGTCAACTTCCCGAACGGCGGCCACGGCCTCCTGGGGTACTCCTCGAGCGACTTCACCACGCCGCGGATCGCCCGTCCCGCGCTCGGGCGCGGCAACGACGGCTACTTCCGCTACGTGCTGGGCGTGGCCGCGCTCGTCTTCGGCCTCACCTGGTGGCATCTGCGCGGTCGCGTGGGCCGCGGGTGGGCGGCCATCCGGGAGAGCGAGTCGGCGGCCCTGGCCGCCGGGGTCAACGTCAACGCCTACAAGCTGTGGGCCTTCGCCCTGGCCGCACTCGTGGCCGGGATCGCGGGGGCGCTCGTCGCGGGCGACGCGGGCGTGACCGTCACCCAGTTCCCGACGCAGGACTCCATCACGCTGCTGGCCGTCGTGCTGATGGCCGGCGCCTACAGCCTCTGGGGCGCGGTGGTGGTCGGGCTCCTGCTGCAGCTCGCGCCGGCGGCGTTCACCACCTGGGGCATCGACCCCGACGTGCTGCAGATCCTCTTCGGCCTCGGCGTGGTCCAGGTGCTGCTGCAGTCCCCGACGGGCCTCGCCGGGCAGCTGCCGCGGGACCTCCGCCGGCTGCGCCGCGCAGCGCGTCGCCGAGTCCGCGGGGTGAGCGGGGCATGATCGAGGTCGCCGACCTGACCGTCGCCTTCGGCGGGGTCAAGCCGCTCGACGGGGTGGGCCTGCGCTTCCCGGGCGGGACCTGCGGGCTCATCGGCCCCAACGGCGCGGGCAAGACGACGTTCCTGAACGTGATGAGCGGCTTCGTCGCCCCGGCGACGGGCTCCGTCCGGGCCTTCGGCGAGGACCTGCTGGCCCTGGGGGCCCACCGGCGGGCCCGGTGGGGCCTGCGCCGGACCTTCCAGACCGAGCAGGCGATCGCCGGCCTCTCGGTCTACGACAACGTCCTCATGGTGCACGAGCGCTCGCCCGGACGGCGCGCGAGCCGTCGCCGAGCGGTCCTCGACGCCCTGGACTTCGTGGGCCTCGACGCGCCGCCCGGGGCCGGCGTGGGGTCCCTGGGCGCCGGCCAGCGCCGCCTCGTCGAGCTCGCCCGGGCGGTCGTGGGCCGGCCGCGCGTCGTGCTGCTCGACGAGCCCGCAGCCGGGCTCCCGGAGGAGGAGACCCGGCACCTCGCGGAGGTCATCGGTCGCATCCCGGACACCTACGGGGCGGTCACGGTGCTCGTCGACCACGACATGGACCTCGTCGCCACCTGCTGCTCCCAGGTCGCGGTCCTCGACTTCGGGACGGTCATCGCCACGGGGCCGACGCGCGAGGTCCTCGCGGACGAGCGCGTGGTGCGCGCCTACCTCGGCACGGACGACGCGGGATGAGCGGTCCGGTGCTCCGCGTCGAGGGCCTCGACGCCTCCCGCGGCGATCGGCCCGTGCTCGACGCGGTCAGCCTCGAGGTGCCGGCGGGCGAGGTGACCGCCCTGCTCGGGCCCAACGGGGCGGGCAAGTCGACGCTGGTGCTCGCGGTGGCGGGGGTCATCCGGCCCACGGCCGGGTCGGTGCGCCTGGACGCCCGGGAGCTCACGGGCCGCCGGCCCGAGCGCGTCCGCGCGGCCGGCGTGGCGGTCGTCCCGGAGGGCCGCAGGCTGCTGGGCAACCTCACGGTCGAGGACAACCTGAAGGTGGCCAGTTACCAGCTCGGCCGCGAGGCGGCGCGCTCCGGGCTCGCGTACGCCCTGGAGCTCTTCCCCGGCCTGCGCTCGCGGTGGGACTCGCACGCCCGCCTGCTATCCGGCGGCGAGCAGCAGATGCTCGTCCTCGCCCAGGCGCTCGTCTCGCGTCCCGCGGTGCTGCTCATCGACGAGCTCTCCCTCGGCCTGGCGCCGATCGTCGTCAAGCGGCTCGTGCCGACGCTCGCCGCGGTCGCGGCGGCCGGCACCGGCATCCTCCTGATCGAGCAGTTCGTCCACGTCGCCCTGCAGATGGCCAACCGGGCCTACATCATGGACGCCGGGCGCATCCGCTACCGCGGGACGGCGGCCGAGCTGCGCGAGCGCCCCGAGCTCATGAGCTCGGCCTACCTCCTGGGCGATCCGCTCGCCGTCACCGTCCCCGCCGCACCGAAGGAGCTTCGATGAGCGCTATGGCCGTCGTCCCCGACACCCCTCAGATGCTCGTGGGAGGACGCTGGGTGCCCGCGGCCTCCGGCGAGCGCCTCGAGGTCCTCAACCCCGCGGACGGCCGGCTGCTGACCTCCGTGCCCGACGCCGGGCCGGCCGACGTCGACCGCGCGGTCGAGGCCGCGAGCGAGGCCTTCGCGCCCCGCGGCGCGTGGCGGAGCCTGCTGCCCGCCGCGCGGGCCCGGCTGCTCTGGCGCGTCGCCGAGCTCATCGACGAGCACGCCGACGAGCTGGCCGAGCTCGAGACCCTCGACCAGGGCCAGCCGCTCGAGGTCGCACGGAGCATCAGCGTCCCGGCGGCCGCGGAGCACTTCCGCTACTTCGCCGGGTGGGTGACCAAGATCGAGGGGGAGACCAACGCGCTCTCGTTCCCCGACACGCTGAACTACACCCTGCGCGAGCCCGTGGGCGTCTGCGGGCTCATCGTGCCGTGGAACTTCCCGCTGATGATCGCCGCGTGGAAGATCGCCCCGGCCCTGGCCTGCGCCAACACGGTGGTGGTCAAGCCGGCCGAGCAGACGCCGCTCTCCACCCTGCGCCTGGCGGAGCTCATCACCCAGGCGGGGGTGCCGCCCGGTGTCGTCAACGTCCTCACGGGCGGCCCCGACACGGGCCGGGCGATGACGGCCCACGCCGGGATCGACAAGATCTCCTTCACCGGCTCGACCGAGGTCGGGCGCGAGATCGTGCGGGCCGCGGCGGGCAACCTGAAGCGGGTGTCGCTCGAGCTCGGGGGCAAGTCGCCCGTCGTGGTCTTCGCCGACGCCGATCCGGTCGCGAGCGTCGAGGGCGTCCTCCAGGGCGCCCTGCTCAACTCGGGGCAGGTGTGCGCCGCCTACACGCGGATCTACGTGGAGCGCGCGGCCGCCGACCGCTTCGCCCACGACGCGGCGCGGGCCGTCGAGAAGCTGCGGCTCGGGGCCGGCCTGGCCCCCGGCACCCAGATCGGGCCGCTCGTCTCGGCCGAGCAGCTCGCGCGCGTGGAGGGCTACGTCGAGGCCGGCGTGGCGGCGGGCGCGAGCCTGCTGACGGGTGGCGAGCGAGCCGGGGGCGAGCTCTCCGAGGGCTACTTCATCCGCCCGGCGATCTTCGCCGACGTCGACGACGCGATGTCGATCGCCCGTGAGGAGATCTTCGGGCCGGTGGTCTGCGTCATGCCCTTCGACGACGTCGACGACGTCGTCGAGCGGGCCAACGACAGCCCGTACGGCCTGGCGGCGTCGGTGTGGACGCGCGACCTCGGCCGGGCGCACAACCTCGCGCGCGAGATCCGGGCCGGGACGATCTGGGTCAACATGCCGAATCCCGTGGACGCCGCCGCGCCCTGGGGAGGGTTCAAGGCCAGCGGGTGGGGCCGGGAGATGGGCAAGCACGCGCTCGAGCTCTACACCGAGCTCAAAAGCGTCTGGGTGGCTCACGGCTGAGCCGGTGTCGCTCAGCGCTGTCCGCCGGGCGCCGCCAGCCGCACGGGATCGCCGGCCTCCACGCCGCCGTCGACGACGTGGACCCCGCCCGTGGTGAACGAGGCCTCCTCGCTCAGGAGGAAGGCGACCAGGGCCGCGACCTCGGCGGCGGTGCCGATCCGGCCCAGCGGCGCGACCCCGGCGAGCGCCCGCCGGGCCGTCTGCCCGCCCCCGAGCGCCTCGCGCAGCGGGGCCTGCATCGGCGTCTCGACGAGGCCGGGCGCGATGGCGTTGACGCGCACGCCGCTGCGCGCCCCCTCGAGCGCCGCGGCGCGCATGAGGCCGATCACGCCGTGCTTGGTGGCCGCGTAGGGGCCCAGGCCGTCGGCCCCGTGCAGGCCGGCGAGCGACGACGTCACGACGATCGACCCGGGGCCCCCGCGCTGGCCGAAGTGGCGCAGCGCGGCCCGCAGCCCGAGGAAGACGCCCCGCAGGTTGACGGCGACCACCGCGTCGAAGGCCTCGACGTCCACGTCGACGAGCGGGCCGAACGGCCCGGGGACCCCGGCGTTGAGGTGGACGAGGTCGACCCGTCCGAAGCGGGCCACGGCCTCGCGCATCGACCGCTCGACGTCGGCGGCCACCGACACGTCTGCGCGCAGGGCCAGGGCCTCGCCGGGGAGGCGCTCGGCGAGCCGGGCGGCCGCCGCGAGGTCGACGTCGACCAGCGCGGTCAGCGCGCCCTCCTCGGACAGGCGCACGGCGGTCGCCGCCCCGATCCCGCTGGCGGCGCCCGTGACCAGCGCCACCTTGCCCGCCAGCCCGCGCACGAGCCGCGTCCTCAGAAGGGGTAGGGCGCGATCGCGCCCCGCAGCGTCACCCACTGCGTCTCGGTGAACGCCTCGAGGTTGGCCGCCGCGCCGCCCACGCGCGAGCCCGTCCCCGACGAGCCGACGCCGCCGAACGGGGCGCTGGCCTCGTCGGCCACGGTCTGGTCGTTGATGTGGACGATGCCGCTCGGGATGCGGTCGGCCAGCGCCAGGCCGCGCATGACGTCGCGGGTGAGGATCCCGAGCGAGAGGCCGTACTCCGTGGCGCCCGCCAGCGCCACCGCCTCGTCGAGCGAGGAGAAGCGCACGACGGGGGCGACGGGGCCGAAGACCTCCTGGGCGTAGGCGGGCATCTCGGGCGTCACCGCGTCCAGGACGGTTGGCCGGTAGAAGAGCCCGTCGTACTCGCCGCCGGCCGCCAGGCGCGCACCCGCGTCGACGCTCGCGGTGACCAGGCCGTGGATCTTGTCGCGCTGGCCCGCGTCGATGACCGGCCCGAGCGCGACCTGGTCGGTGAACGGGTCGCCCACCGGGAGGTGCGCGGCCTTCTCGGCCAGGCGCGCGACGTACTCGTCGGCGATGTCGGCGTGCACGAGGTGGCGTCCCGTCGTCATGCAGATCTGCCCCTGGTGCAGGAAGGAGCCCCACGCGCCCGCTCCCACGGCGAGGTCGAGGTCGGCGTCTTCGAGCACGACCAGCGCGTTGTTGCCCCCGAGCTCGAGGTGGGCGCGCTTGAGCTGGCGTGCGGCGATCTCGCCCACCCTGCGGCCCGCCGCGGTGGAGCCCGTGAACGAGATCACGCGGACGTGGGGGTCGCCGACGAGCGCCTCCCCGACGTCGCTGCCGCCCGGCAGCACGTGCAGCAGTCCCGCGGGCAGGCCCGCCTCCTCGAAGACCCGAGCCAGCGCGACGCCGCCGCACACGGCCGTGCGCGGGTCGGGCTTGAGGACCACCGCGTTGCCCAGCGCCAGGGCGGGGGCGACGGAGCGGATGGACAGGATGAGCGGGAAGTTGAACGGCGCGATGACCCCGACCACGCCCACCGGGACCCGCCGCGACAGGCTCAGGTGCGGTTGGGTCGTCGCGAGCAGCGACCCGGGCGGGTGACCGGGCAGGCTCGCCGCCTCGAAGCACTCCTGGGCGGCGATGTGGGTCTCGATCTGGGCCTTGGGCGCCAGCGAGCCGGCTTCGCGCACGATCCACGCCTCGACCTCGGCCGCGCGGCGCTCCCACAGGTCGCCCGCCCGGCGCAGCACGGCCGCGCGCTCCTCGAAGGAGGTGGCGGCCCAGGCCGGCTGGGCAGCCGCGGCCGCGGCGCAGGAGGTGGCCACGTCGGCCGGGGTGGCCACGCCGATGCGGCCGAGCTCCTCGCCCGTGGCCGGCTCGAGGACCGCCGCGTCGCCGCCCTCGCCCTCGCGCCAGGCACCGTCGAAGATCCTCCCCGCCCACTGGGCCGGATCGAGGAGGACGTCGGCTGCGGTGGTCGCCATGAGCGGCACCGTACGCCGAGCGGCGAGCGGGCGTCAAGCATTCGTCAGATTATTTAGCGCGACGGGTCCGAGCGGTTCCGGACGATCACCCGCCGCCGTCACTCCCCGTCACATTCCCTTCGCGTCTGCGGTCCCCGGCGGGCCGAGCTCCGGGTCGAGCTCCTCCACGATGCTCAGCAGGTCGCGCAGGTAGAGGAGGTGCTCGCGCATCGCCCGCTCCGCGGCCGTCGGGTCGCCGCGCTCGATCGCCCGGACGAGGTCGCGATGCTGCCCGGTGAGCGCGGAGGGCACGACGGCGGCCTGGATGCGCGCGGCGAGCACGGGCTGCAGGACGTCGACGACCCAGCCCATGAAGGTCGCGGAGAGCCGGTTGCCGGCCGCCACGGTGAGGAGCCGGTGCACCTCGCGGTCGATCGCCTCGAAGCGAGCTGAGCCCGGCTCGAGACCGTCGGCCTCCTCGAGCAGCGCCCGCATCGCCGCCACCTGCTCCGGCGTGGCGCGCTGGGCGGCGAGGCCGGCCAGCGGGATCTCCCAGAGCATCCGCGCCTCGAGCAGCTCGTCGAGGTCGACGGTCCGGGCCGCGAGCATCGACGCGACGCTCTGGCTCAGCGCGAGCCCCATCCCCTCCTCGGGGGTCGCGGCGACGAAGATGCCGCCCCCGGGCCCCTTGGCCGCGCGGACGAGGTGGGCGCTGGCGAGCAGGCGCAGCGCCTCGCGCAGCGTCGGGCGGCTGACCCCGAAGCGCGCGGCGAGGTCCGCCTCCCGCCCCAGCCGGTCACCCGGCGCGAGCGCCTCGCGCCGGATGTGCGCGCGCAGCTCCTCGGCCACCTGCTCGCTCGCGCTGCGGCGCGCGGTCGCCACGCGCCTCAGGCCCCGTCCGGCCGGCGGGCCACCGCGTCGCGGCGGCGCAGGTCCGCGACGCGTCGCGCCTTGTGGGTGTGCGCGGGCAGGAGGCCCGGCCTGACCGGGACGATGCGCACGCGCAGGCCCAGCCGGTGGCGCAGCAGGGTCTGGATCCGGCGGGCGTCGGCGGCGTCGGCGAGCTCGGCCTCGACCTTCACCTCGTCCATCGCCTGCGGGTCGGAGTAGAACGTGATCCGGAACTCGCCGAGGCCGCGCGACTCGCGCAGGATCTGCTCGATCGCCGACGGGAAGACGTTCATGCCGCGCACCACGACCATGTCGTCCGAGCGGCCGAGGATGCCCGCGGGCAGCCAGGCCTCGCGGTGGCCGGCGGGGCAGCGTTCGGCCGAGCGCTCCACGACGTCCCCCGTGCGGTAGCGGAGCACGGGGAAGCCGGTGCGGCCGAGCGCCGTCACCACGAGCTCGCCCGTCCCGCCCGGGGCGACCGCCGCGTCTCCGTGCGGCTCGACCACCTCGAAGAGGAACTCGTCCTCGTTGAGATGAAGCCCTCCCGCCGGGCAGCCGAAGGCGAAGGAGCCGGCCTCCGAGGCGCCCGCGTGGTCGAAGCAGCGCGCGGCCCAGTCCCGCTCGATCTGCGCGCGCATCGCCGGCAGCGAGGCCCCGGGCTCGCCCGTGCAGATCACCCGGCGCACGCTGCCCAGGGCCTCCGCGAGCCCGTTCGCCCGGGCGACGCCGGCGAGGTGGACGGCGTAGCTCGGGGTGGCCAGCAGCACGGTGGCCCCATAGTCGGCGAGGGTCCGCAGCCGCTGGACCGACTCCATCCCGCCCAGGGGGATCGCCATCGCGCCCACCTCGAGCGCTCCGGCGTAGGAGGCCCAGAACTGCACGTAAGGGCCGAAGGAGTAGGCCAGCGCGACACGGTCCTCGGCGCCGACGCCGGCCTCGCGGAGCACCCGGGCGATGCAGCCGGCCCACCAGCTCCAGTCCTCGTCGGTGTCGAGGACCCTGAGGGTCCGCCCGCTCGTGCCGCTCGTCTGGTTGAGGTGGGTGTAGCGCTCGAGCCCGTAGGTCAGGTTCGTGCCGAACGGCGGGTGGTCGCGCTGATCGTCGAGGAGCTCCTGCTTGCGGGTGAACGGCAGCTCGCGCAGCTGCTCGAGCGAGGTCAGCGGTGGGCGGGCACCCAGGCGCGCACGCTGGAACGGGTTTTCGGCGCCCACCAGCGCGACGAGGGCGTTGAGCCGCTGCAGCGCGGACGCCGCCGGAGCGCCCGGGCTCACCCGGCGGGCGCGGCGGCCACCTGCTCGGCGAGCCGGCGGCCCCCGCGCAGCCCGACGTAGTTCTCCGCGAGGGTCGTGGCGGCCGCCTCGGAGGAGGCCACGTACTCGAGCTGCGCGAGCTGGAGCTGCTCGTCGAAGGGGGAGCCGTCGGGGAAGACGTGGAGCATCGAGGTCATCCACCAGGAGAAGTGCTCCGCCCGCCAGACGCGGCGCAGCGCCTCGCCGGAGTAGGCGTCGAGCAGCGCCTCCTCGCCGGTGGCGAACCACCCCGACAGCGCCTCGAAGAGGAGCCCCACGTCCGAGACGGCGAGGTTCAGCCCCTTCGCCCCCGTCGGCGGGACGATGTGCGCCGCGTCGCCGGCCAGGAAGAGCCGTCCGTGGCGCATCGGCGCCACGACGAAGCTGCGCATCGGGGTGATCGACTTCTCGATGATCGGGCCCTCCGCGAGCTCCCAGCCGTCGAGCGCCAGGCGGGTGTGCAGCTCGTCCCAGATGCGCGCGTCGCTCCAGGCGGCCAGCTCGTCGTCCGGCGCGACCTGCAGGTAGAGGCGGCTGATCTCCTCCGAGCGCATGGAGTGCATCGCGAAGCCGCGCCGGTGGCGCGCGTAGATGAGCTCCTCGCACGACGGCCGCACCGCGGCCAGCACCCCGAGCCAGCCGAAGGGGTACTCGCGCTGGAAGCTCTGCAGGCGATCGGCGGGGATCGACGGGCGCGCCACGCCGTGGAAGCCGTCGCAGCCCGCGATCACGTCGCAGGCCAGCGCGTGCTCCGCGCCCGCGTGGGTGAAGCGGACCGAGGGCGAGGACGACTCCACGTCCTCCAGGCGCACGTCCCCGACCTCCCACAGCAGCGGGGCGCCGTCCCGCTCGCGCGCGTCGAGGAGGTCCTTGACCACCTCGGTCTGCCCGTAGACCGTGATGGCGCGGCCGCCCGTCAGCTCGCTCAGGGGGATCCGGTGCCCGCGGCCCTCCCAGCGCAGCTCGACGCCGGTGTGCACGAGCCCCTCGCGGCCGAGGCGGTCGGCCACGCCGGCCTGCGCGAGGAGCTCCACGGTGCCCTGCTCGAGCACGCCCGCGCGGATGCGGGCCTCCAGGTAGGCCCGGTCCCGCGCCTCCAGGATGACGTTGTCGATGCCCTGCCGGGTGAGGAGGCGGCCGAGCAGCAGCCCGGCCGGACCGGCCCCGATGATCGCCACCTGGGTGCGCATGGAGCAACAATACATCTGATCTGTTCGTTCGGCTTGACTTGTCCACGGGTCTTCGCCAGGGTCTCCCCGAGGCGTCGGCGACGGGGGAGCACGGGTGGAGGTCCGAGCGCAGGGCGAAGACCAGGCGGCGTTCGGCGGGAGCGCCGGCGATGCGGCCCGCTCCGCCCCGGACGCGAACCAGGAGCAGGCCACCGAGGGCGCGCCGGGCCTCTGGCTGCCCCAGGACGACACGCCCACCTCGTACGTGCGCCCGGAGGGCGGCGGGGACACCGCGCTCGACCACCCGCCGTACAAGTCGACCCAGCTGCGCCACCCGCGGGAGCCGCTCGTCTACGCGCCGCAGACGCTGACCGAGGTGACCGGCCCGCGGCTCGGGCCCCTCCGCGTGCTCGGGCCGCAGGACGCCGACCTCACGGCCCAGCACGCCGGCGAGCCGATCGGCGAGCGGCTGCTGGTGCTCGGGCGCGTCATGGACACGGAGGGCAAGCCGCTCCGCGACACGCTCGTGGAGATCTGGCAGGCCAACGCGGGCGGGCGCTACCGCCACGCCTGGGGTGCGTGGCCCACGCCGCTCGACCCGAACTTCAGCGGGGCCGGCCGCTGCCTGACCGACGACGAGGGCCGCTTCCGCTTCGTGACGATCAAGCCCGGGCCCTATCCCTGGGGCAACCACTACAACGCCTGGCGGCCGGCGCACATCCACTTCTCGCTGCTCGGCCGGGCGTTCGCCCAGCGGCTCGTCACCCAGATGTACTTCCCGGGCGACCCGCTGCTGCCCTTCGACCCGATCTACCACGGCGTGCGGGACCCCGCCGCGCAGCAGCGGATGGTCGCGCGCTTCTCGCTCCCCGACACCGTCCCGAACTGGGCGCAGGCCTACCGGTTCGACGTCGTGCTGCGCGGGCCCGGCGCCACGCCGTTCGAGGAGGCCCACGGGTGATCTTCCCCACGACGCCGTCCCAGACGGTCGGGCCGTACTTCGCGATCGGCCTGCCCTGGGAGGACGGCCCGCACGCCGTCGCACCCGGGACGCCGGGGGCGATCACGCTGACGGGCACGGTGCGCGACGGGCACGGCGAGCTCGTCCCCGACCACCTCATCGAGACCTGGCAGGCCGATCCCGACGGGCGCTTCGCCGACCTCCACGGCCACGGCGGCGCCCCGGGCCTCCCGGGCTTCCGCGGCTGGGCGCGGTGCGGGCACGAGGAGGGCGACGGCTCCTGGGCCGTGCTGACGCTCAAGCCGGGGCGCGTGCCCGGCCCGGGCGGGAGGCTGCAGGCGCCGCACCTCGCGGTCTGCCTCTTCGCCCGGGGCCTGACGCGCCACCTGTTCACCCGGGTGTACTTCGCCGACGAGGAGCAGGCGAACGCGGAGGATCCCGTGCTGGCGGGCGTCCCGGTCGAGCGCCGCCCGACGCTGCTGGCCCGGCCGGTCGACGGCGGCTACCGCTGGGACATCCGCCTCCAGGGCGGCGACGAGACCGTGTTCCTCGACCTGTGAGGGGCCGCTGATGTTCGCCGGGACCATCGGGCGGGGCGGCGCGGCCGCGGCGGTCGGGAGCGCGGCCTGGCTCCAGGCGATGCTCGACGTCGAGGCCGCGCTGGCGCGGGCCAACGCGGCCGCGGGGCGCGTGGACGGCGAGGCGGCGGAGGCGGTCGCGGCGGCCTGCCGGGCCGAGCGCTTCGACCCGGCGGCGCTCGAGCGCGCGGCGGGCGAGCACGCCTCGCCCGTCGTCCCGCTCGTGGCCGCCCTGCGCGAGGCGGTCGGGCCCTCCGCGGCGGCGGCGGTGCACGCCGGCGCGACGAGCCAGGACGTGCTCGACACGGCGGCGATGCTCGTGGCCCGCCGGGCGCTCGGGCCCGTGCTCGCCGACGCCGCCGCGGCCGCCGCGGCCGCCGCGGTGCTCGCCGACCGCCACCGGGCCACGCCGATGTGCGGCCGGACGCTGCTGCGCCAGGCGCTGCCCACGACCTTCGGCCTGCGCGCCGCGGGCTGGATGGCCGGTCTCGACCGGGCGCGCGAGGAGCTCCAGCGGCTCGGCGACGGGCTCGCGGTCCAGCTCGGCGGCCCGGTCGGCACCGGTCCGCCGGCGCTCGCCCGGCGCGTGGCCGAGCAGCTCGGGCTCGCGGCCCCCGCGCTCCCGTGGCACACCGACCGCACGCGGGTCGCCGCGCTCGGGGCGGCGCTCGGCGTCCTGGCCGGCGCGCTGGGCAAGGTGGCCCTGGACGTGGTGCTGCTCGGGCAGGACGAGCTCGGCGAGGTGCGCGAGGGCGGGGCGGCCCGCGGGGCCTCCTCGGCGATGGCCCACAAGCGCAACCCGGTCGCGGCGGTCTCCGTGCGGGCCTGCGCCGCGCGGACGCCCGGCCTCGTGGCGACGCTCCTGGCCGCGATGGGGCAGGAGCTCGACCGCGCCGCCGGGGCCTGGCAGGCCGAGTGGGAGACCCTGTCGGAGCTGCTCGCGCTCACCGGCTCGGCCGCCGCCTGGGGACGCGACCTGCTCGAGGGGCTCGAGGTCGACCCCGCGCGGATGGCGGAGAACCTGGGGCGCCTCGCCGCGGCCGGCGTGGACGCGGCGGCGGTGCCGGAGCTCGGCGCCGCCGGAGAGCTCGTCACCCTCGCGCTCGAGGCCCATCGCCGCCCGGGCGCCGTCGGCGCGGCCCCGGCGCCTGCCCCCTTGCGGCCGGCGCTCGCCACCCGATCGGCGGCGGGGCGATGAGCGCGGTCCTGCACCACCTGAGCGCGGGGCCGCCGGACGCGCCCGCGCTGCTCCTCGGCGGCTCGCTCGGGACCACGCACGCGATGTGGGCCCCGCAGGTGGCGGTGCTCGCGCGGACCCACCGGGTGATCGCCTTCGACCACCGCGGTCACGGCGCCTCGCCCGCGCCCCCGGGGCCGTACGCGATCGACGAGCTGGGCGCGGACGTCCTGCGGCTGCTCGACCACCTCGGCCTCGCGCGCGCGTCGTACTGCGGGCTGTCGCTCGGCGGCATGGTCGGCATGTGGCTCGGGGCCCACGCGGGCGAGCGGCTCGAGCGGCTCGTGCTGCTGTGCACCTCCGCCCACCTGCCGCCCGCGGACGCCTGGCGCGCGCGGGCGCAGGCCGTGCGCGCCGCCGGCACCACCGCGCCGGTGGCCGACGGGGTGCTGGCCCGGTGGGTGACGCCGGCCTGGGCGGCCGCGCACCCCGGCCCGCTGGCCGAGCTGCGCGCGATGCTCCTCGCCGCGCCGCCGAGGGGTACGCCGCCTGCTGCGAGGCGATCGCCGCCATGGACCTCCGCGAGGCGCTCGGCGACATCGCCGCCCCCACCCTCGTGGTGGCGGGAGCCCAGGACGAGGCCACCCCGCCCGAGCACGCCGAGCGCATCGTCGCGGGCGTCCGCGGCGCGCGCCTGGAGCTGCTCGACCCGGCGGCGCACGTCGCGAGCGTCGAGCAGGCCGATCGCGTCACCCAGCTCATCGCCGACCATCTGGAGGCCCCGTGAGCGATCCTCGCCACGACACCGGGATGCGCATCCGCCGGGAGGTGCTCGGCGACGCCCACGTCGCGCGCGCGGTGGAGCGCACCACCTCGCTGACCGCCGACTTCCAGGACTTCATCACGCGCGTGGCCTGGGGCGAGATCTGGGCGCGCGACGGCCTGGACCGCCGCACCCGGAGCGCGATCACGCTCGCGGTGCTGACCGCGCTGGGGCGCGAGGGCGAGCTCGAGCTGCACGTCCGGGCCGCGCGCACCAACGGGCTCACCGAGGCGGAGATCGCCGAGGTGCTGCTCCACACCGCCGTCTACGCGGGGGTCCCCGCCGCCAACGCCGCCTTCGGGGTCGCCCAGCGCGTGCTCGACGCCGAGCGCGAGGCGGACTCCTAGGGGCGCTCGGCGGGCGCCGAGAGCAGGTCGCGGAGCGCCGCCGCGGTGCTCCAGAACGCCAGCTCCGCGTAGGGCACGGCGTCGGGGGCGAAGCTGCGGACCTCGACCGCCTCCGGGGTGGTCTGCGGCTCCCCGAGGGCGCGCGCCTCGTAGACCACGAGGACGACACGATCGTCGGGCCGGGAGTAGACGCCGACGAGGCGGCCGAGCTCGACGTCGAGCCGCAGCTCCTCGTGGGTCTCCCGCAGCGCGGCCTGCTCGGTCGATTCGCCGAGGTCCACGAACCCGCCGGGGAACGTCCAGCGCCCCCGCCCGGGATCGAAGCCCCGCCGCAGCAGCAGGACGCCTCCGTCGGGGGTGCGCGGGATGGTGCACGCCACGGGCTTGGGGTTGTAGTAGGCGCCGTAGCCGCAGTGCGGGCACGACAGGGAGCGGGGGAACGCGACGTGGGCCGGCTTGCCGCAGCGCGGGCAGAAGCGCACGCCCTCGAGCGCCGGGTTGAGGCTCGCGTCCACGGCGTCGTCGCCCATCGCGCTGAAGCCTAGGCTCGCGGGATGGAGAGCCGGGTCCTCGACGTCCCCGAGCGCAGCCGCTACGAGCTGCGGCTCGACGGCGAGCTCGTCGGATGGGCCGACTACCGCCCGGCCGGCCCGGGGCGCGTGGTCCTGCCCTACGCCCGCGTGGACCCGGCGCACGAGGGCCGGGGCCACGGGAGCCGCCTGGCCGCCGCGGTCTACGCCGACCTCGCCGCGCGGGGCCTCGAGGCCGTCCCGACCTGCGGCTTCATGGCCTCCCGGCGGCCGGCCTGAGCCGCCGGGGGCTTCCGGCCGCGGGGGAGCCGGCGGCCCGTGCGGGACGCTGCCGCCGCCGGTGGTGGAAGATGGTCGGGTGCGCCCTCTGTCCACCATCGCCCCCGCGCTCGAGCTCTTCGTGGACGTCATGCTCCCCGCCGACGCCGACGGGGTCTCCGACGACGACTTCAACCGCCTGGCCGAGGCGCTCTGCCGGACCACCGGGATGGACCGCGCGCTGCTCGTGCTCTACGACGACGCCCGGCGCCGCGTCCGCGCGGTCGGCGCCTACGGCGTCCCGCTCGACCGGCTGGAGGGGCGGCACGTCTCGCTCGAGCTCGCGCCCGTCGCCCGCCAGGCGCTGAGCGAGGACCGCGTGGTGCAGGTCTCCGAGGGCCAGGGCCAGTGGGTCTCGGAGGAGTTCGCCGACCTGGTCGCCGGGCGCTCGCTCGTCTGCGTGCCGATCGCCGCCTCGGGCCGCTGGATCGGCGTGATCCTCGTCGACCCGGGCTCCGACGCCGAGCTCGAGCCCGAGCGGCGCGACCTGCTCCGGACGCTCGGCAAGACGCTGGCGCTCGCGATCACCGCCCGCGCCGCCACGCACACGCGCGAGCGCGCGCGGCAGCTCGAGGAGCGCATCACGCTGGCGCGCGATCTGCACGACTCAGTCGTCCAGCGGCTTTTCGGCCTCTCCCTCGCCCTGGGCTCGGCCGCCCCGCTCGAGGGCGAGGCACGCCAGCGCTGCGTCACCGAGCTCAACGCCGCGCTCGGCGAGCTGCGCACCGCGCTGCAGCGGCCGCTCAACCGGCCCTCGCGCCCCACGGGCACGACGCTCGCGCAGGAGCTCGAGCGCCTGCAGCACGAGCACCCCGACCTCCGCCTCTCGGTCGAGGGCGAGGTGGCCGACGTGCCGGTGGCGGCCGAGGCCCTCGCCCAGTCCGTGCTGGCCGAGGCGATCCGCAACGCCCGCAAGCATGCCGACGGCGAGCCGGTGACGGTGCGCGTGCGGCGCCGCGCCGGGACGCTGGTCCTCGACGTCGAGAACGTCGCGCCGGTCGCCGCTCCCTCGCCGCCCGCCGCCGGGATGGGGCTGCGCCTCGCGGCGCTCGAGGCGCTGAACCTCGGCGGCATCGTCGAGTTCGGGCGCCGGCCCGGCGGCACCTGGCTCGTGCGCCTCGTCGTGAACCTGGAGACGGCGGGGTGAGCGACCGCTTCCGGGTCCTGGTCGTCGACGACCACGACGTCGTCCACTGGGGCTTCCGGCTGATGCTCGGCGAGCTCGCGTGGGTGGAGCGCTGCCTGTCGGCGCGCACCTCCGCCGAGGCGTTCGTGCTCGCGCGCCGCCACGAGCCGCACATCGCGCTCGTCGATCTCTTCGTCGGCGATGAGTCCGGCCCGGACATCGTGGAGCGCCTCCACGTCGAGCGCCCCGGGCTGCGCGTGCTCCTCATCAGCGGCGCGGGGCGCATCTCCGCGCCGACGGCCCGCGCCTGCGGGGCCCACGGGTTCGTCCCGAAGGACTGGCCCGCGGCGGACATCGCGCGCGCCGTGCGCATGGTCGGGCTCGGCATGACGGTCTTCGACGAGGGCGACGTCACCGCGCCCGCGGGTCCCGGGCTCTCCGAGCGCGAGCAGGACGTGCTCACCGGCATCGCCACGGGCGCGACCAACCGGGAGATCGCGGCGCAGCTCCACCTCTCGCCGCACACGGTCAAGGAGCACACGAGCGCCGTGTACCGCAAGCTCGAGGTCCGCAACCGGGCCGAGGCCGTCCAGCGCGCGCAGCGCCTGGGCCTCCTCAGCTGACCCGGGCCAACGGTGCCAGGCACCTTTGGCCCGCGGGCCGCGGGTGCCTGGCACCTTTGGCCCGCGGGCTGCGGGTGCCTGGCACCTTTGGCCCGCGGGCCGCGGGTGCCTGGCACCTTTGGCCCGGGACCCCCCGCCCGTGGCGCGGGACACCCCCCGGTTGGCGGGGACGGGTGTCGCGGCGGGCGGGGGCGCGAGAAGGTACGGATGTGCTCGCTTCAAGCGCCACCGCGGTCGTCTTCCCCGGGCAGGGCTCCCAGGTCGACGGGATGCGCGACCTGGTCGCCGCCGCGCGTCCGGATCTCCTCGCGGCCGTGGCCGAGCTCGTGGGCGAGGACCCGTTCCCCCGGGTCGACGAGTCCACCCGATACGCGCAGCCCGCGATCTTCTGCGCCTCCCTCGCGGGGTGGGGCCGGCTGCAGGGGCGCGTCGACCCCATGGCGCTCGCGGGGCACTCCCTAGGCGAGCTGACCGCGCTCGCGGCGGGCGGCGCCCTGGACGAGCACGCCGCGCTCGAGCTCGTCGTCCTGCGCGGGGAGCTCATGGCGGCTTCCGGCGAGGCCAGCGGCGGCGGCACGATGCTCGCGCTGCTCGGCGGCACCCCGGCGCAGGCCGCCGCGATCGCCGCCCGCCACCGCGTGAGCCTCGCGAACGACAACGCCCCCGGGCAGGTGGTGCTCTCAGGCACGCCCGAGGCCCTGGACGCGGCCCGCGACGCCGCCCGCGCCGACGGCCTGCGCGCCATCGCCCTCGACGTCGCCGGCGCCTTCCACTCGCCGCAGATGGAGGGCGCCCGCGCGCCGTTCGCGCAGGCGCTCGCCCGCGTGAGCTGGCGCGAACCCTCGGTCACCGTCTTCTCCTGCGCCTCCGCCGCCCCGTTCCGCGACCCGGCGACCGAGCTGGCCGACGCCCTCGTGCGGCCCGTCCAGTGGCGGCGCACGATGGAGGCGCTCGTCGCGCACGGGGCCGCCGCCGTCGTCGACGCCGGGCCCGGCCAGGTGCTGCTGAAGCTCGCGCGACGCTGTACGCCGGACATCGGCGCCGCCTCCGCCGCGACCCTCCTGGAGGCCGTCGATGTCGCTTGAGTTCGCCAGCGAGCTGCGGCCGCGCCTCCGCCGCCCCGCCGTCCGCACCGCCGGCATCACCGCCTGGGGCGCCGCGCTGCCCGAGACCGTCGTGGGCAACGAGCAGGTCGGCGCGGGGGCCGGCGTCTCGCCCGAGTGGATCGTCAAGCGGACCGGCATCACCGAGCGCCGCCGGGCCCGTGCCGACGAGCGCCTGGACCTCCTCTGCGCCGCCGCCGGGCGCGAGGCGCTGGAGCGCGCGGGCCTGGCCGCCACGGAGCTCGACGCCGTCCTCATCGCCACCTCGACCGCCGATGAGATCTTCCCCCAGTGCGCGCCGCTCGTGGCTGGCCACCTCGGTGCCGGCCAGGCGATGGCCTGGGACGTCGGGCTGGCTTGCACGGGCTACGTCGCGGGGGTGGCCCAGGCCGCCGCGCTGATCGAGAGCGGCCGCGCCGAGCACGTGCTGCTCGTCGGCGGGGACATCCTGAGCCGCCACCTCGACCCGACCGACCGCGGCCCTGCCGCCCTCTTCGGCGACGGCGCGGGCGCGTCGGTGCTCAGCCGCGGCGGCGCGGGCCGCGTCGGCGCGAGCGTCTTCGGCACGGACGGGCCGAGCGGCCACTTCCTCACCGAGAGCCGGGCCGAGCAGGCGATCCGCATGGACGGCATCGAGGTCTTCCACCACGCCATCGCCCGGATGGGCGAGTGCAGCCAGCAGGTCCTCGAGCAGGAGGGCATCGCGCTCCAGGACGTCACGCTCGTCGTCCCCCACCAGGCCAACGGCCGCATCACCGCCTCGCTGGCCGAGCGCCTGGCGCTGCGGCCCGACCAGGTCGTCGACGACATCGCCGACCGCGGCAACACCTCCGCGGCGACGATCCCGCTCGCCCTCCACCGCGCGCAGGCCGCCGGGCGCATCCCGGAGCGGGGCACCGTCCTGATCACCGCCTTCGGCGCCGGCTTCGCCTGGGGCGCCGCCGTCCTCCACTACGGGGGTCCCGCCCGATGAGCACGGAGACCGCCGCCGCTCCCGCCGTCGGCGCCGTGCGGCCGACCGACGCGGCGATCCTCGTGACGGGCGCCGGCGCGGGCATCGGCGCCGCCGCCGCGGCCAAGCTGGCCGCGGACGGCTGGCTCGTCGCCGTGGGCTACGGCGCGAACGCCGCGGGCGCCGCCGCCGTGGTCGCCGAGATCGAGGCGGCCGGCGGCCGCGCGCGCGCCGTCGGCGGCGGCGACCTCGCGGCGCCCGGCGCGGCCGAGCGCATCGTCGAGGAGGCGGCCGCGCTCGGCCCGCTCCTCGGCCTGGTCAACAACGCCGGCGTCCGGGCCGACGGCCTCGCGGTGCAGCTCACCGACGAGGAGTGGGACACCGTCATCGCGACGAACCTCACCGCCGCCTTCCGCCTGACCCGGGCCGTGGTCAAGCGCGCCGTCCGCGCCCGCTACGGCCGCGTGGTCAACGTCGCCTCCGTCGTCGGGCCGCGCGCCAACGGCGGCCAGGCCAACTACGCCGCCGCCAAGGCCGGCCTCATCGGGCTGACGAAGACCGTCGCGGTCGAGGTCGCGCGCCGCGGCGTGACCGTCAACGCGGTCGCCCCGGGCTTCATCGACACCGCCATGACGGCCGACCTGCCCCGCGAGCTGCTGGAGGGCGTGCCCGCGCGCCGCCCCGGCCGCCCCGCGGAGGTCGCCGACGCCATCGCCTTCCTCGCCTCCGACCGCGCCTCCTACGTCACCGGCTCGACCCTCTGGGTCGACGGCGGCATGGGCGCCTGACCCCTAACCCGAAGGAGCACCGCATGTCCACCGTGACCGCCACCGACGTCGAGGCCACCGTCACCGAGGCCCTCGAGAGCTTCGGCGCCGAGCCCAGCCAGATCTCCCGCGAGGCGAGCCTCGAGAGCCTCGACGTCGACTCGCTCGATCTCGCCGAGCTCTCCCAGATCGCCGAGGAGAAGTACGGCGTCACCCTCAAGGGCTCCGACGCCGAGCGCCTGAAGACGGTCGGCGACTGCGTCGACCTGATCCTCGAGCGCGCGGCCTGAGCATGAAGCGGGTCGTCGTCACCGGGATGGGCGCGGTCACGCCGCTCGGCGTCGGCGCCCGCACCCTGCACGAGCGCTGGACCGCCGGGAACTCCGGGATCGAGGACGGCGAGGGCGCCTGCGCGGACTTCGTCGTCACCGAGCACCTCTCGAAGAAGGAGGCGCGGCGCGCCGACCGCTTCTCCCAGCTCGGGATCGTGGCCGGCGACGAGGCGCTCGCCTCGGCCGGATGGGCCGACGGCCTGCCCTACGACCCCGATCGCATCGGCTGCGTCATGGGCACGGGCATCGGCGGCATCGCGACGCTCACCCACGGCCAGGACCGGCTGCGCGACGCGGGGCCGGAGGCGGTCCCACCGCTCTCCGTCCCGCTCATGATGAGCAACGCGGGCGCCGCGTCGCTCTCCCTGCGCCACAACCTCCGCGGGCCGGGCTTCGGGATCGTCTCGGCCTGCGCCGCGGGCGCGCACGCCATCGGCACGGCCATGCGGATGCTGCAGTGCGGGGACGCGGACGCGGTCGTCACCGGCGGGGCCGAGGCCTCGCTGACCCCGCTCGCCCGCGCCGCGTTCGCGTCGATGAGCGCGCTGTCGCCCACCGGGGTCTCCCGCCCGTTCGACGCGCGGCGCGACGGCTTCGTCATGGGCGAGGGCGCCGGCGTGCTCGTCCTGGAGGAGGAGGAGGCCGCGAAGGCCCGGGGCGCCCGCATCCTCGGCGTGCTCGCGGGCTACGGCACCACGGGCGACGCCACGCACCTCACCGCGCCGGACGCCGAGGGCCGCGGCGGCGCCAAGGCGATCATGCTCGCGCTCAAGGACGCGGGCTACTCCTCCGTCGACGTCGACTACGTCAACGCGCACGGCACCTCGACCCCGCTCAACGACCGGGCGGAGACGCTGGCGCTGAAGGCCGCGCTCGGGGAGCGCGCCGCGCACGTGCCCATCTCGAGCACGAAGTCGGCGATCGGGCACCTCCTGGGCGCCGCCGGCGCCGTGGAGGCGATCGCGACCATCCTCGCGCTCCGCGACCGGGTCGCCCCGCCCACGCTCGGCTGGGCCGAGGCCGAGGAGGGCCTCGACCTCGACTACGTCCCCGGCCGCGCCCGGCCGCTCGAGATCGCGGAGGCCGGCCCCGCCGTCGGCCTCTCGAACTCGTTCGGCTTCGGTGGCCACAACGTCACGCTCTGCCTGGAGGCCGCATGACCCCGCTCGCCCTCGCCCCCCGCCCGGAGGAGAAGCTCTCCGCGCTCGAGCGCCTGGAGGCGCTCTGCGACCCGGGCTCCCTGCAGCTCATCCGCGGGGAGGTCGTCTCGGGCCGCATGGGCGCCCGGGCGATCGGCGGCGACGGCGTCATCGGGGCGACCGGCGCGGTCGACGGCCGCCCGATCGCGGCCTACGCGCAGGACCCGAGCTACCTCGGGGGCTCCCTCGGCGAGGTGCACGCCGACACGATCTGCCGCGTGCTCGAGCTGGCGGGCCGCGGGCGCATCCCGGTCGTCGGCTTCGTCGAGAGCGCCGGGGCGCGCCTGCAGGAGGGCGTGAGCGCGCTCTCGGGCTACGGGCGCATCTTCCGCCACCACGTCGCGCTCTCCGGGGTGGTGCCGCAGATCAGCGTCATCTGCGGGGCGAGCGCCGGCGGCGGCTCCTACGCCCCCGCGCTCACCGACGTCGTGGTGATGACCAAGCAGGCCTCGATGTTCCTCACCGGCCCCGGCATCGTGAAGGAGGTCATGGGGGAGGACGTGACGCTCGCCGGCCTCGGCGGCCCCGCCGTGCACGAGCGCAACGGCGTCGCGCAGCTCGTGGCCGAGGACGACCTGGACGCCGCCTGGGTGGTGCGCGACCTGCTCGACTACCTGCCCCAGCACGCGGGCGAGCGCCCCAAGCGCTGGCCGACCGTGCCGCCGCCGGAGGGCGCCGTGGACGCCGCCGTCCCCGACGACCAGCGCAAGGTCTACGACGTGCGCCACGTGGTGCGCGGGCTGGTCGACGGCGGGCGCATGCTCGAGCTCAACGCGAAGTGGGCGCGCAACATCGTGACGGGCTGGGCCCGCCTGGACGGCCACGCGGTCGGCGTCGTGGCCAACCAGCCCAAGTGGATCGGCGGGGTGCTCGACGCCGAGTCGGCCGCCAAGGGCGCGAAGTTCGTGCAGACCTGCGACCTCTTCGGCATCCCGCTGGTCGTGCTCGTCGACACCCCGGGCTTCCTGCCGGGCACGGACCAGGAGAAGGCCGGCGTCATCCGCCACGGCGCGAAGCTCGTCCACGCCTTCGCGGCGGCCAAGGTCCCGCGGATGACCGTCGTGCTGCGCAAGGGCTACGGCGGCGCCTTCATCGCGATGAACTCGCGCGACCTGGGCGCCGACCTCGTGCTCGCCTGGCCGCGCGCGCAGATGGGCGTCATGGGGCCGAAGCAGGCCGTCGACCTCGTGCACCGCCGCGAGATCGCCGCCGCCGCCGACCCGGCGCGCGCCCGGGACCGCTTCGCCGACAGCTACGCGGCCGAGCACCTGACCGCCGCCGCGAGCGCCGCCGCCGGCGTCATCGACGAGGTGGTCCCGCCGTCGGGCACGCGCGAGCGCCTCGCGCGCAGCCTCGCCACCCTCGCCTCCCACGCCGCGGACGCCCGGCCCAACCGGAACATCCCACTGTGAGCGTCGCCACCCTCGACTGGGCGGCGCCGTACGAGGCGCTGGCGGAGGGGCTCGCGTTCGCGACCGACGCCCACGTGGTCACCCGCGAGGAGGTGCTCGCCTTCGCCGAGCTGACGGGGGATCACCATCCCCAGCACGTCGACGCCGCCTGGGCGGCCGACAGCGCCTTCGGCGAGCAGATCGCCCACGGCATGTTCGTCGTCTCGCTCGCCGCCGGGCTCGTGCCCTTCGACCCGGATCGCGTCGTCGCCCTCCGCTCGGTCAAGGACGTCACCTTCAAGCGCGCCGTCCGCTTCGGCGACGCGATCTGGGTGGAGGGGAGGATCGAGGCGCTCCGGCCCGCCGGGGAGGACGCCGGCCTCGTGACCCTGGGCTGGCGCATCCTCGACGAGCAGGGCCGCCTCGCCTGCCGCGCCCGCGTCGACGTGCTCTGGCGGGCCGGCGCATGAGTGGCCGCCGGCTGCTCGTCACGGGCGTCGTGAACAAGCACTCGATCGCCTGGGAGGTCGCGCGCCAGGCCCAGGAGGCGGGCGCCGAGGTGGTGCTCACCGGCTTCGGGCGAGGCCGGCGCATGACCGAGCGCGCGGCGGCCCAGCTGCCGGAGCCCGTGGAGGTGCTGGAGCTCGACGTCAACGAGCCGAGCGACCTGGACGCGCTCGCCGCGGCGCTGGACGAGCGGTGGGGCGCGCTGGACGGCGTGCTCCACGCGATCGCCTTCGCCCCCGCCGACGCGCTCGGCGGAGCCTTCATGGACACGCCCGCGGCGAGCGCCGAGGCGGCCTTCCGCACGAGCGCGTTCTCGCTCAAGGCCCTCACGGGCGCGCTCCTGCCGCTGCTCGAGCGCGGCGAGCACCCGGCGGTGGTCGGGCTCGACTTCGACGCGACGCAGGCCTGGCCGGTCTACGACTGGATGGGCGTGGCCAAGGCGGCGCTCGAGAGCGTCTCGCGCTACGTCGCCCGCGACGTGGGCCCGCGCGGCGTCCGGGTCAACCTCATCGCCGCTGGCCCGCTGGAGACGCTCGCCGCCGGCGGCATCCCCGGCTTCGACGGCCTGGCCGACGCGTGGCGCCGGCAGGCGCCGCTGGGCTGGGACACCGCCGACTGCGCGCCGGTCGCCGAGACCGCGCTCTTCCTGCTCGGTCCCGGCGCGCGCGCCATCACCGGGGAGATCGTCCACGTCGACGGCGGCTTCCACGCGATCGGAGCCGCCTCGTGATCCTCCTGACCGGCGCCACCGGCTTCCTCGGGATGGAGCTGCTCGTGCGGCTCCTCGACCAGACCGACCGCGAGGTCGTCGCGCTGGTCCGCGCCCGCGACGACGCCGCGGCCGCGGCGCGCCTCGACGGCGTGCTGGCCACCCTCTACGCCCCGGGCCGCCGGCCCGCCCCGGGCCGCGTGCGAGCGCTCGCGGCCGACCTGGAGGCGCCCGGCCTGGGCCTCTCCGACGCCGCGGCCGACGCGCTCGCGGCGGAGGTCGAGACGGTCGTGCACTGCGCCGCGTCGGTGAGCTTCGCGCTGCCCCTCGAGGAGGCCCGCCGCATCAACGTCGAGGGAACCCGCGGCATGCTCGCCCTCGCCGCGCGGGCGCCCCGGCTGCAGCAGCTGGTCCACGTCTCGACCGCCTACGTCGCGGGGGAGCGCCCCGGGCGCGTCTTCGAGCACGAGGGCGACGTCGGCCAGGAGCCGCGCAACACCTACGAGCAGACCAAGCTCGAGGCCGAGGCGCTCGTGCAGGCCAGCGGCCTGCCCGCGGCGATCCTGCGCCCGAGCATCGTCGTCGGCGACAGCGTGACGGGCTGGACCCCGGCCTTCAACGTCATCTACTGGCCGCTGCAGGGCTTCGCCCGCGGGCTCCTCTCGAGCGTGGCCGCCGACCCCGCCGGTCGCGTCGACGTGGTCCCGGTCGACGCGGTCGCCGACGCCCTCGTGACCCTCGCCGCCCGCCGCGGGCAGCGCGGGATCTTCCACGTCGTCGCGGGCGACGACGCGCCGACCTGCGGCGCGCTCTCCGAGATGGCCGCCTCCGCGTTCGGGAAGGCCTCGCCGCCCTTCGTGCCGCTCGGCCACGACCCCGTCGCCGAGGACACCGCCGCCGTGTTCCTGCCCTACTTCCGCGTGCGGACGATCTTCGACCCGGGCGCCGGCGCGTCGCTCATGGCGCCGATTCCGCCGCTCGGCAGCTACTTCCCCGCGCTTATGGACTACGCGCGGGACGCGCGCTGGGGCAAGCGCCCCTCGCCGCGGTGGGAGCGCGTGAGCGCTGTCGCCGCGGAGCGCGCCGCCGCCGCCTGAGGCGCCCAGCGTCTCGCGGTCCCCGCGGCGCGCCCGCGGCGAAGCGCTGGGCGCCTCGCGGTCCCCGCGGCGCGCTCGCGGCGAGGCGCTGGGCGCCTCGCCGCCCCCCGCTCCGCCACCGGGCCGCGCCCTCGCAGCCCGTTCGGATCCGAGCCCGCTCCGCGGGCCGTGATCCGAACGCCTCCCAGGCCCCGACAGGCCGTTCGGATCCGAGCCCGCTGCGCGGGCCGCAATCCGAACGCCCCAGCCCCCCGACAGGCCGTTCGGATCAGCGCTCGCCCAGCGGGCCGCACTCCGAACGCCGCGCCCCCCGCGGACGCCGCGAGCCCGCCAAGTCCGGGTACGCGCTCAGCCCTCCCGGCCGCCCGGCGCCGGCCGGACCGTCCGCGGCGTCGGCGTGAGCATGCGTAGCGGCGCGTCCCGCGGGCAGGGCGGGTGAAGCACGAGCCGCAGCTCCTGCGCCGCGTCGACCGCCACGCACCACGCGGCGCCGCACCGTGCGCACGAGCACTCCACCTCGGAGTCGGCGTGCGCGAGGGACGAGCCGCGCCTCGCCGTCGAGCGCGAGGCAGACCGGGCAGGCGAACGAGGCGGCGACGAGCCGCGCGTCGTCTTCCGGGTGGAAGCGGGCGACGTCGTCGAGGAGCTCCATCCCCCGAAGCTCCCCGACGCCTGACACCGTGTCGAACACGACCCCCCGTCCGGCGGGGCCGCGGCGATCAGAGGCCGTTGGCCTTCAGGAAGCTCGCCACGTCGGCCTGGAGCTTCGTGCGCGTCGTCTCGAGCGTGAGCGCGTGGCCCGTGTCCGGAAGCGAACGGTAGGTGACCGCGCTCGACCCGGAGAAGCGCGCACGCTGGGCGCTCACCGAGCCCACCGGGAAGAGCCGGTCGGCGCCGCCCTGCACGAGGAGGACCGGGGCGCTGATCGACGCGAGGTTGGCCTTGTCGGTCGCGGGCGCCGCCGCGTAGCTCGCGAGGTCGCCGCACGGGTTCCGCGTGAGCAGCGGGAGGGTCGCGCGCACGACGGCGGGCCGGGCCGTGTTGAAGAACGCCAGCCGGCCGGCGGCCGGGCTCTGGCCGAGCAGGGCGTAGCCGCCCGGCCCCCCGACGAGCGGCGTCGCCGTCACGCCGCCGCGCGCGCACACCGTCGCCGCCGCCTTGGCCGCCCGCCGCTGGAACGCCGAGATGCCCTGGTCGGCGTAGGCGAGGACGCCGAGCGCCTTGGCGTCACCGAACGAGTAGGCCTCCACCTGCGTGATCAGGCCGCCGGCCGAGTGCCCGACGAGGCCGACGTCCCCGAACGCCGGGTGGCTCGCGCCCTGGTAGCTGCCGGCCCTGAGCTGCTGGATGATCTGGTGGGCCACGTCCGCCTGCCCGCCGATGCACGACTTGGTGCCCGGAGCCTTGCCGCTGGCCCGGTAGCCGAGCCGGTCGATCGTCACCGAGGCGTGGCCGCGCCGGGCCAGGGCGTTCGTGAAGTCGTAACCCGGCACGGCCCGGAAGCGCCAGAAGAACTCGCCGAGCCCGAGTCCATGGAGGTAGAGCGTCACGCCCTTCCCGGCGGCGAGCTGCGAGGCGGGGCCCGTGAGATGGCCGCGGATGGTGTAGCTCGCGCCGTCGGTCGCGCAGGCGAGCTTCGTGCGGTTCGCGTTCTGCACCCGGAAGGAGACGGGGCGGTCCACGACCGCGCCGGCTGCCTGCGCGGCCACCGGAGCGGCCGCCCCGAGGGCGAGGGTCGAGAGGAGGAGGAGGGGGAGGCGACGTCGCATGTCGCCCGCCTATCCGGGCAGGCACCGGACGATCCACTTCTCGGTAGGAGACCAACCTTCCGCAGGTGTCGCCGCGGGCAACCCCACGTCGAGTGCCGCCGCGCAACGCGGCCCGACGTTTGACCCAGGCGGCGACCGAGCACCCGCTCGCGCATGACCGACTCCATCACGCTGAGCACGACGACGCACATCGTCACGGCCGCGATCGCCAAAGCCGACGACATCGGGGTGCCGATGAACATCGCCGTCGTCGACGCGGGCAACAGCCTCACCTCCTTCACCCGCATGGACGGCGCCTGGCTCGGCTCCATCCAGATCGCGCAGGACAAGGCCTTCACCGCGCGCGCGTTCGACATGCCCACCGCCGACCTCGTCGCCATGACGCAGCCGGGCCAGCCGCTCTACGGCATCGAGGTCTCCAACGGCGGGCGCGTGGTCGTCTTCCCGGGCGGCATCCCGCTCCAGAACGGCGCGAGGATCATCGGCGCGATCGGCGTGAGCGGCGGCACGCCGGACCAGGATCAGTCGGTCGCCGAGGCGGGAGTGGCCGCGCTCGCGAGCGCCGTCGCCTGACCACGGACCGAGCCCATCGTCTCCACCGCGGATCGCCGGGAGCGCCGCGCGACCGAGGGCAACCGGCGACGCCGCTTCGTCCCTGGGACGCGGGCGGATCACCCGCCCCCACGGTCGTCTAGACTGCGCCCGCGCGCCCTCCTAGCTCAGTTGGTAGAGCACTTCCATGGTAAGGAAGGGGTCATCGGTTCGAGTCCGATGGAGGGCTCTGGTGAAAGTCCCTGCACAGCGGGGGCTTCTGCGTTTTCGGGCCGCTTCTGAAGCACCGTTGGTGGGTCCTAGGTGGGTCTGGAACCGGACCCAGTGAGGACTCCTCGGGTCCCGCGAGGCCCGCTCGGGGCAACTGGGAAGGGGGAATAGCCCGGCTCGCGCGACTAGGAAGCATGAGCCAACTTCCTCTGCCGTTCGGCGCCGGCGGTTCCGGTGACCTGCTGACCATCGCCGAGGCCGCCGTGCGGGTGCGCTGCTGCGAGCGGACCATCCGGCGCGCCATCGACTGCGGCGAGCTCCGCGCCGGCCGGGTCCGCGGCCGCTCCGACTCCCGCGGCGGCTACCGCATCCGCCAAGCCGACCTCGAAGCGTGGCTGTTCGATGCGTAGTGCGGAGAGGCGGGCACCCACCCTCGAGGTCCGGCGGCATGAGCGCGTCGATGGCTCGGTGACCGAGAACTGGTCGGTCCGCTACTACGACGCTCGCGGCCGTCGCCTTCGCATCCGCTGCCGCTCGCGCGAGCACGCGGACTTCGAGCGAGCGCGGCTGGCGATGGAGGCCGCGGCGTACGCGCCCGCGCCGCCCGACGACGAGCCGGACGGAACGACTACGCTCGCGGCCTTCTGGCCGGTCTGGGTCGCCGACGCCGGCGCCCGCATCCAGCCCGAGACCGTCGACCAGCACGTCCGCGTGTGGAAGAATCGCGTCGAGCCGCGCTTCGGCGAACTCGAGCTCCGGCGGATCAAGCCGCGGATGGTTGCCCAGTGGCGAGCGCAGCTCCTCGCCGAGGGCGTCGGGGCCGAGGCGGTCCGCAAGGCGATGAACCTTCTCCAGGCGATGTACACGGTCGCCGTCGAGTGGGGCGAGGCCGACAACAACCCGGTGACGGCGGTGCGTAAGCCCAAGCAGGGCCGGCGTCGCGTGGTCGAACCGCTCGCGCCCGAGTCGGTCGAGGCGATCCGCGCTTCGATGCTCGCCTCGGGCGACGTCCGCTCCGCAGCGATCGTGAGCGTGCTCGCCTACGCGGGGCTGCGGCCGGGGGAGATGCTCGGCCTCGAGCCGCGTCACATCCGCGAGCGGACGCTGCTGGTCGACCAGGCCGTCGCCCACGGACGGCTCAAGGTGCAGAAGACCGGACGGAACTACCGCACCGTCGACCTGCTGACGGTGCTCCTGGAGGACCTGGTCGCCTGGCAGTCCGATTCAGTACGTTCGGGTCCACTGCTGTTCGGCCGCCGTGACGGCGAGCCGTGGCGGCTGGACGACTGGAACAACTGGCGCGGCCGCTGCTTCCACCGCGCGAGCCGAGCCGTCGGCCTCGGCCAGCCGCGCCCCTACGACCTTCGCCACTCGTTCGCGTCGCTGCTCATCCGTGAGCAGCGCGTCTCGGTCGTCGACCTCGCCGACCAGCTCAGCCACGCGCCGACGATGACGCTCGACACCTACTCCCACGTCATGCGCGAGTTTCGGGGCGCGCCACCACGCGACGCCGACGAGTGGATCCGCGAGGCGCGCCGGAACGCGCGGGTGGTCTGATGGGTCGGCGAGCGAGACAGCGCGCCCGGACTGCCGGCGGAAACACTGGGCCGCCCGTCCGCGACCACACGGCTCGGGTGCCGGTAAGCGACGACGTGTGGGCGGAGTTCCGCGCCGCCGCCGGAGTCCGGCCGCTCTCGGCCCTGCTCGCGGAACTCGTCGAAGGCGAGGTGCGGCGCTTTCGTCGCCACCGCATCGCCGCCGGCCAGGCGGACGACCAAGAGCTGCTCGCCGCGCTTGGCTCCGCCCGTGAGCTGCGAGCCGACATCGAGGCGATCGTCGGGCGACTCGAACGTCGGCTCGACCGGCCGGTTCCGTCCCCGCCGTTTGTCTACGAGTAGACGGTGCATCGACGGTCGCTCCTATGTGTCAAGGCCTCTTTTCTGGAGGGCGTTGAACACGGCTCGGGCGATGTAGCGCTTGAGAGCGCGGAGAGCTTCGCGGTTGGTCTTGCCCTCGCTCTGGCGGCGGGCGTAGTAGGCCATCGCGGGCGGATGGACGCGGACTTGGGTGACGGCGATGATGTAGAGCGCGCGGTTGAGGCGGCGGTTCCCGGTCCTGTTGAGGCGGTGTCGGTGTTGCCGGCCTGAGCTGGCATCGAGCGGGGAGACGCCGGCGTAGGCAGCGAGCTGCGCGTCGTTCTTGAAGCGGCCGATGCCGTCGACGTGAGCGATGAGCGCCGCGGCGCAGAGCGTGCCGCAGCCCGGGATCTCCAAGAGCTCGGGATGGGTCTGCTTGACGAGCTCGAGCAGCTGGCGCTCGAGCTCGCGGGCGCGCTTGGTGAGCTCGCGGATCCAGCGAACGAGCTCGCGGCAGATCCTGACTTCCGTGGTCTGCTCCTGCCTGACGAGCCAGCGGGCGAGCTTGTCTTGGTTGCTCGGGTTCGGGATCCCGCGGGCCGGGATCTGGAAGTCCGGATCGATCGTGTGCAGGTGCCAGCGAAGCCGGCGCTGATGCCCTCCGGCGTCGGTGAGCAGGTCGTCGCGATGGTCGACCAGCAGGCGGATCTCGTGCTCGATCCCCGGCAGCGTCGCGACCGGCAGATCGGGCTCGCGGATCGCTGCCCGGGCAATCGCCAGCGCGTCGATCGGGTCGGACTTCGAGAACGACCGCGCTGACTTGCGCTGCTCGGCCATCAGCTTCGGCGGAACCCGGAGCACGTGCTCACCGGCGAGCAGCAGCACGCGCTCCAAGCCGGCCGACAGGTTGCGGCAGTCCTCGATCGCCCAGACGCGATCCTCGTCGAGCCCGCGGGCCCATTCCAGGACTTCCTCATGCCCGGCCTTGCGGGCCTTGACCTTGCGATGGTCGATGAGCTCCGCGGTCTGCCGGTTGACGGCCGCGGCGGTGTGCGTCGCCTTGTGCGCGTCGACGCCGATCACGATCATTCTTCTCTCCCTCTCATATCGCTGATGAGCGGGATCCCTGGCGGACAGCACTCGTTGGGGGCGTCCAGCCACGCTCCTATCAAGTCACGCCGGAGAACCCTCTGACGCGGCGGGCGACATGACCGGTGACCGGCCACCCCATCTCTCTCAACCAGAGAAGGAGGACAGGCAAGTCTCGAGTCAGCCCGCCGCGCCGAGGCTACGACCGACGGACCCTCCGCCGCCACCCGTCAAGAGAGCATTCTCAATGAGTGCAATTGTGTGGGGTCCCGGATTGGTTCGTGCGCACACCGTTGAGTCGTAGCGAGCGGCGACCGTGGCGCGGGCTACGGTGCCGCTGATGGCGGGGATGTCGCTGCTGCGTGAGCTGACGGTTGTGGTGCTCGAGCGCGAGCAGCGGCTGTATCGGGTGTGCGGTCCGTGGGAGGCCGAGGGCTTCGTAGACGGCTTGAGGTCGCACTACGAGCTGGGGCGGCCGCCGCGTGGACCGGAGAATCGGGCGGCCGTGGTGCACATGGCGCTCTCAATGTTCGAGCGGCCGGCGGTCGCCGTCGACCTGGCGGGTCGGGTGCCCAAGCTGGGCGGCCACGTCGCGACTATCGACCTGCGGCCCGGCCTCGGCATCTGCGTCTCGAAGACCGGCGGTCCGGCCCATTGGTCAGTCTGGGGCCGGCCGCCGCAGCTTGCGGCGTGCGTGACCGAGGTTGCGGACGCGGACGCGCTCGATCTATCCTGAGGGCAGGGCATTCCATGACCTACTCGATTTTCGACGGCAGCGGCAACCTCATCGACGCGTTCACCGACCGCGCCGCCGCTCTCGATTGCCTAGCTGGGATCGCTCAAGCTGAGCCGGCTGCGTCGGGCGAGGTGTTCCTGATTGCCCAGGACGCAAGCGGCACCGCCGTGGGCGAGACGGTCTTCGCCTCGTCCGTTGCAGTACCGGCGTAGCGTCGTCGGTCGTGGACGGGACTGAGTTAAGGCAGCGACTCCGGGCTCAACTGTGCCGTAGCGGAACGGGCTCGGGACACTCCTCGGTCCCTGGGTACACCGACGGTCCGGACCGACCGCCCGGAGCTAAGGCCGTTCCGCGGCTACGTCTCAGCATGGCCCCGCTGAACGAGGCCACGACGTCGCTGATTCACCCATGACGTAGGGGTACTTCTCTAGACTCGCTCCATGATTCACGGCGGAGTCCGCAACATCGACCTCGGCGCTTCGAACGCAGAATCCGACGCGCGGCTTGCGGAGTACTTTGTGACTACGCCCTATGTAGAGGAGGCGCTGGCAGGGCGAAAAACACTTTTCGTCGGGCGGAAGGGTTCGGGCAAGTCTGCCTTGTTCAGGGAGTTTCCTCGTCTTCTCGCTGAGTCAAGGCCCGACATGGTGACCGTTTCGCTCACGCCGGACGAGTATCTGTGGGACGCGTTACGTCGCTACCGAGAAACCGGCCTCTCGGATGCGGCGGCGCATCGGAACGCTTGGAAGCTGACTCTGGCGGTCCAGATCGCCGCGCAGGTTGTAAATCAGAACTACTCCGCCAATAGCGATGGCGAGCGCGCAGCCGAGAAACTCCGCAAGTTTCTAAAGGACAACTTTGGTGACGCGGTGCTGCCCTCCGGTGGCGCCGTGAAGATGCTTCGAGACCTGCGCTCGTTCAATCTCTCGGCCTTCGGCTTTGGGGCGGGACTTACGAAGGACGGGCTGACAGTTGGTGGGATCACACCTGGTGTGATCGGCGAACTGGTCGACTTGATCGGCGCATGCCTCCAACAGGTCGGAGTGGTCGTTCTCATTGATCGGCTTGACGAAGAATGGGACGGGTCGGAAGAAGCGGAGCGTCTCCTGATCGCGCTCCTAATGGTTTCGAAGGACCTCAACGACTCGATGGGTCCGGACAAGCTGGGCGGCGGTCTGAAGGTCCTGGTCTTTCTGAGATCGGATATCTACGGGGGGCTCGGCGCAGAGCCAACCGGCCCGCAGTTCGACGATCAAGACAAGCACCGCGGTACCGAGCAGGTGCTGACGTGGACCGTGCCGGAGCTTCGCGAAATGCTCACAGCAAGGTTGCCCGAGGGTCTGAACGCCGACGATCTTTTCGAGACGGGGCAGATGCGTGGAGAAAGCAGCGCCTTCAGCTACATCGTAACCAGGACTTTCCTTCGTCCGCGCGAGGTCATTCAATTCGTGGAGGCGTGTCAACAGGCAGCGATGCTTGATGCCGAGGAGATCTCGAAGGACGCAATTCGGTCCGCAGAGCAGCAGTACAGCAGATGGAAGGTGGCGGACCTCAAGCGTGAGTTCGCCCGTGTTCATCCCGAATTGCCCGCCCTACTCGAAACCCTCCAGCTCGGCTACCAGCGTTACCTCAGCTTTGACGAGATAGGTGAACGCATTTCGAAAGCAAACCCAAAGTTGGTCGAGGAGCTAGGGCTTCGGCGACTTCTGGAGATCCTGTTCGTCACTTCCGTGATCGGAGTGCGGCCGGGTGACAGTGGGAAGATCAAGTTTCGCAGTGAAGATTCGGACCTCGCCCTGCCCCCCGAAGCCGCAGTGTCCGTTCATCAGAGCCTTCGCAAAGGCCTCGACATCACTGAACGGCGTGAGCGCAACAGGTTGGTCGGAGCCGCTGACGGACCCGACGCCCCGAACGACTCCGATGACGACATGGTTGAGGAGATAGAAATCGACTGAGGGGGGATTTGTGTGCATGTGGGCAGCCGCGCCGCAAGCCAGGATCGATGAAGAGCCTCCTTCCCCCGCTTCGGTGGGTCTCAGGTGGGTCCGGAACCCAGATTCGTACACATCCCGTCCGGTACACTCGCGTCATGCCATGTCTGCAAAGCATCGAGCTTTGCAGGGACTCCACAGCGCTCCTCGGGACTGCGCCGGACCCCCCAAGCCACCCGGAACCGGATGGTAAGGAAGGGGTCATCGGTTCGAGTCCGATGGAGGGCTTGCACCGAAACCCCCGCTCCGGCGGGGGTTCGTGTTCGCGAGGGGCTCTCAACTTCGACTCCCTCACGGGCTTGCGGGGCGTTATTGGGGCGCGACGGCGCCCCAGAGCGCCCCAGCAGCTGATCGGCGGTGTCCCTTTTCCGAGGATTCGGGGAGGGGGTAGCTGCTGTTCGGGTGACAGAGAGAACGAGTTGCAGTCGTTCTCGCCGTCGACGCGGTGGGCTGGTAGCGCGGCCGTGCCGTCGTGGGGACCGTCCCAGGGCGCCGCCGGGCGCGGAACCGCCTGCGACGCCGGCGGCGCGGGCCCCGCGAGCCGTCCGCTCGTCACGGGAACGACTGCCGCTGCCGCCGAGGGGAGGCGGCGCCTGATGGCCCCGAAGACCATCTCCTCGGGCATCGAGGCCCGATCGTTCGTGCGACGCGCCGGCACGACGCTCACCGTCCGCTTCCACGAAGGCGACGCCATACGGCGTCGTCGGACCTTTGACACGCTGGCCGATGCCGTCGACTTCAGGCCAAGCACCTCAATATCCTCCGCCTCCAACCAACCCGGGGCGGTTCAATGCACCGCTCAGCCCGGTACCCGCAGCGACTTCATGACGACGCTGAACCTCCCGCGGCTGACGCTTGAGAAAGCCAGGAACGTCGAGGCGGCGCTCATCGCTCATTTCGGCATCGAGGGGAAGTCCCGCAACGGCGATGTTGCGACGGTTGGGCAGTTGTTCAACCGGCGTCACGAGATCAGCGTCGAGCGGGCCGAGTATTGCGGTCGATTGCTGGTCGGGCAGTACATCCTGCTGAGGAACGGCTACGGCTTCTACGCCGCGGCGAGCTTCACCCGGGGTAAGCGCTGCCCTGGTGTCGGGGGGCCGCGATGACGGTCGGGAAGCTGCGGAAGGTTCCCGGTGCCGCGCCGGAGACGGGGATGTACGCGGCGTCGGGGACGTTGGAGGGGGTGTCGCCGGGGCGGCGGGTGGTGCGGTCGTTGCGGGTGCGGCGGCTGGACGCCTCGTCGGTCGACGGGCTCGCGCCGTTGGCGGGGTTCGCGGACCTTGAGTACCTGGAGCTCGAGTACCTGACAGGCGTGGACCTCGGTCCGGTGGCGGACCTGCCGGCGGGCGTGACCATCGACCTGCGCGAGCTGCGGGGCGTCGACCTGGCGCCGCTGGCACAACTTCGCAGCGTCGACGGGCTACAGCTGTTGAACGTCGGCGATGACTGCGGCGTCCCGCAGGAGCTCGTCCTGCCGCGCTCGCTGCGCTCCTTGATGTGCGTCAACGACGCCCGCGGGCTGTCGGGCGGCCCGATCAAGGGGCTGGTCGAGGCGATCGACTGGGCCGGGCTGCCGGACCTCAGGACGCTCGATGCAGGCGTCGGCGGGAACGAGCCGCTCGCGGCGATCGAGCTCGACCTGGGGTTCCTGCGGCTGCTGCCCAACCTCGAGCGACTTGACCTCACCCACGGCGTCTGGCACGACGGGCGGGGGCCGTCGCCGCTGCAGGCGCCGTTCGAGGGGCTCTCACGCAAGCTGACGTGGCTGCGCGTCGACGCGTGGGAGCCAGCGCCGCTGAAGGCGCAACTGACCGAGTACCTCGGCGGGCGCTTCGTACCCACGGTCTACCAGCGCTACGGCCCGCAGCCCGCGGCCGCCAGCTGGACGGTCCACGCCTCCAGCGACGGCGAGCTCTGGCACACCTACGGCAGCCTGTACGACTTGTTCGACGGCCGCGCCGGCGAGGTGGAGGGCGATGCGCTGAAGGAGGCCCGCCGGCGCATCCGCGCGGTCGACCGGGGGCTGCTGGCCCGCGTGGACTTCGACCAGGAGAGCTCCGGAACCGGTATCTCCGCGCCGTCGCGCGCCGACCTCGACGCCGTGCTGGCGATCCTCGGCGTGGACGCATGAGCGGCGCCCGGCGTCACTTCGCGCCTGATCGCCGACGCCGGCGAGCCCGACGCACACACGCAATTCGTGCTTCATTTGGTCCTCGAGGAAGTCCACGCTCACCTTCGAAGCCGCTTGGAAGCCTCTCGCTTCGGCAGCGCAGGCGCGGACAGGAGCACAAGCGAGCGACGGCGATCACCAGGAGGTCGTCAATCGCGCAGGCGGCGACGGGCCGGGAAGGGCGCAACGCGTCAGATGGTGCTCGACAGACTCCAGCGCCGAGATGGTAAAGGCGGGGTCATCGGTTCGAGTCCGATGGAGGGCTCCTCGGAAGGTCGTGCAGCTAGGCGGTCTCCAACGCTCCGAGCTCGAGAAGCGGAAGCGGCGCCGGTGTCCACCGAACGTCCACCGCTGTCCGCGGAGCTGGCGTGGGCGTCAAGCAGGCCGACGCACGCTGGCGCCCGTCGCGGGCCAGATGGCCGTAGTGGCGATCGATCATCGCCAGGCTCGCGCCCAGGCAACGCGAGGGATCGAACGTACTCAGACCAGCCAGCAACGCAAACGTCGCGAACGTATGCCGCAGGTCGCGGATCCGATGCGCTGGATCGAACCCGACCCCGACCTGCGCGGGCTGCCAGTCACACCTGCGGAAGTTCGCCAGGTTGAGGTGACCGCCGCGCGGCGGGGGGAACACGAGCTGGCCCGCGCCGCGCTTCGTCGCTCGTCGAGGACGTCGAGCGCGACCTGCTGCAATCGGAACCGCCCGGACGCTCTTCGGCGTCTTGATCCGGCCGTTGCGAAACGCGCGCCGAAGGTCAAGAGCCTGTTCTCGCTACTCGATTGGTGATGCCGTCGGAGACCGGAGCCACGGGCCGTGCGCGAGTGGGCCGCCTGACCGTGGAGGGGCGACCTCAGAGCAGGACCGCCTCGATCGCCAAGCTCGACCGTATGTCGGGGCGCCCATGGACCTCGAGTCGACGTCTGGGATGCCAGACGCTTCGTACTCCCGCGTGGTTGCGGCACATTGATGAGGACGGATAGGAATCCCGGGCGACAGCCCGTCGGCCGGCCGGGCACCCCCATGCGAGCGATCTCCTCTTCCCTTGCCACCTCCCTCGACGTGGACGCCCTCCTCGTCGAGCGCGACCTGACCATGCGCGTCGGGCACCGGGTGCTCGCGGAGCCCGCGGCCGACGAGGTCCTCATCGCGGTCGATTGGGCGGGTGTCTGCGGCTCGGACCTGCACGTGCTGCGGACGGGCGACTGGGTCACGGAGTGGCCCGCGACGCTCGGCCACGAGATCTTCGGCCGCGTCGTCCGCGCGCCCGAGGGCAGCGACTTGGTCGAGGGCACGCCGGTCGTCTCCGACTCGCGCCTGCCCTGCGGCCGGTGCGCGACGTGCCAGGTCGACTCGCACCGATGCCCGAACATCCAGTTCGTCGGGGAGGTGCGGCCGGGCGGCTTCGCCTCCCACGTCGTCCTGCCCGCGTCGATCGTCCACCGGGTCCCCGAGCACGTCCCAGGCAGCACCGCGGTGCTGGCCGAGCCGCTCGCCGTCGCCCTCCACGCCTTGTCACAGCTGCGCACGCCGCCGGAGCGCGCGGCGATCGTCGGGCACGGACCGATCGGGGCCCTCGTCCACGCCGAGCTGCGGCGGCGCGCGCCGGGCTGCGTCGTCGATGTCGCCGAGCCGCTGGGCCTGCGCGCCCGCCTCGCCGAGGCTCTCGGCGCGCGGGTGGCCGATCGCGCCAGCGACCTGACGCAGCAGAGCTACGACGTGGTCGTCGACGCGGCGGGCTACGCGACGTCGCTGGCCGACGCCATCGCGCTCGGCGCGCCCGGGGCGCACGTCCTCCTCGTCGCGCTGGGGCACGCCGAGGTCGCGTTGCACGCGAGCGTTCTCGTCGAGCGCCGCCTGCAGCTGACGGGCTGCCACGCGTTCGTCGACGAGTTGCCGGAGGCCGTCCAGCTGCTCGGGTCCGACGGCTGGCGCTACGACCCGGTGATCACCGACGCGGTGGCCCTCGCGGAGCTGCCCGGGGCGCTGAGCGACCTGCTCGCGAGCCCGGACGCCGTCAAGGTGGTCATGCATCCATGAGCGCCGTTGCCGAGATCGCCGAGCGCCGTGTCGCGGAGCTGCGCCGCTACCGCCCCGGGCGTGGCAGCACCTCCAAGCAGGGCAAGCTGTCGTCCAACGAGGCGCCGCTCGGAGCCGCGCCGGGCGTCCGCGCGGCCGTTGCCGCCGCCGCGCACGGCGTCCACCGCTACGCGGGCAGCGAGCCGCTGCGGGAGGCGCTCGCCGCGCGGCTCGGGATCTCCGCGGACCAGGTCGTCCCCACGAGCGGCAGCGACGAGCTCTGCTACCTGCTCGCCACCGTCTTCGTCGGCGCCGGGGACCGTGTCGTCCTCTCGCGTCCCTGCTACCAGATCGACGAGCTCGTCTCGCGGGTGCAACGCGGGACCGCGGTCTTCGTCGACGTGCGCGCGGACGGCTCCCACGATCTCGAGGCCATGGCGCTCGCCGCCGAGGACGCCGCGCTGCTCTGGCTGCCCACGCCCCACAACCCGACGGGGGTGGCGGTGGATCCGCACGCCCTCGGCCGCCTGCTCGCCGACGTGCCCGAGCGCTGCCTCGTCGTCGTCGACGAGGCCCACCGCGAGTACGTCGACCCGGGACGGCGTCCCGACGCCGGCGCGCTGCTCGCGGCGCACCCGAACCTCGTCGTGCAGCGGACCTTCTCCAAGGCCGACGCGCTCGCCGGCCTGCGCGTGGGCTACGGGCTCGCCGCGCCCGAGCTCGTCGTCGCCTTCGACGCGATCCGGCCGCCGTTCAACGTCAACGCCGTCGCCCAGGCGGCCGCGCTGGCGGCGTTGGAGGAGCAGCCCTGGCGCGACTACGGCGTCGAGCTCGTGCGGCGCGAGCGCGAGCGGCTGCAGAAGCACCTGACGGGGCTCGGCTTCCGCCACTTCCCCAGCCAGGCGAACTTCGTGACCGCCGAGGTCCCGGACGCCCCCTCGCTGCACGCGCGCCTGGCCGACCGCGGGCTGACCGTCCGCGACGGCGCCGACCTCGGCCTGCCCGGCTGGGTCAGGATGTCGATCGGAGCGCCGGCGCCGATGGCCTTGCTGCGCGCCGTCCTCACCGTCCACAAGGAGCAGCTGTGACCGACCTGAACGGCATGTCCGTCGCCCGCGACGGCGACCGCTACACGACCAGGCGCGAGTCCCGCGAGGCGCTCGTCGAGACCGCGATCGACTTCGGCCCGATCCGCACGCCGGAGATCCAGACCGGCATCGCGTTCCTCGACCACATGCTCGAGATGCTCGGCTGGTACGCAGACGCGACGATCGACGCGCGCTTCGAGGTCAAGACGTTCCGCCTCATGCACGTCGTCTGCGAGGACATCGGCCTCGCGCTGGGCGCCGCGAGCGCGCAGATCGTCCGCGACCGCATCGCCGAGGGCGTCGAGTCCAACGGCGCCGCGCACGGCGTCATGGACGAGGCCAGCGCGCTCGCGCAGATCTCCTTCGAGGGTCGCTCGAACGCGTCGGTCACCCGCGCGGGCGGGGGTGCGCTCGAACGCGTCGAGGACATGCTCACCGTCGACCTCGTCGCGTTCTTCGAGGGCTTCAGCCAGGGCGGGCGCTGCACGGTGCACCTCGATCTGCACGGCAACGCCCGCGACCCGCACCACGCGTGGGAGGCGGCGTTCCGCTCCTTCGCGCGGGCGTGGCGCCAGGCGACGACGATCAACCCGCGGCGCGCCGGCAAGACCGCCGGTGTCAAGGGGACGCTCGATTGAGCACGGACCTCGCCGGCCGGCGCGTCATCGTCTCGGGCGCCACCAGCGGCCTCGGGCTCGCCGCTGCTCGGCGGCTCGTGGAGGCAGGCGCCCGGGTGTGGGCGCTCGGCAGCAGCGAGGGGAGCGTGGCGGCGGCCCTGTCCGAGCTCGGGGACGCGGCGGGCGGCACCGCCTGCGACGCAGCCGACGAGACGGCGGTCGAGGAGGCGGTCGAGGAGGCCGTCGCGGCGCTCGCGGGCCTGGACGGCGCGTTCGTGAACGCGGGGGTCGACGGCGAGGACAAGGGCGTGCTCGACCTCGACGCCCACCACTTCCGCCGCGTGCTCGACGTGAATGTCGTCGGCGCCTTCCTGCTCTCCCGCGCCGCCGCGCGCGTCATGCGGCCCGGCAGCGCCATCGTGCTCAACGCCTCGGTCAACGGCGTCCGGGCGGAGGCGGGGTTCGCCGACTACAACGCGTCGAAGGCCGCAGCCGTCTCCTTGGCGCAGACCATGGCGCTCGAGCTCGGGGGGGAGCGTGGCATCGCCGTGACGTGCGTCTGCCCCGGCTACGTGCGCACGCGCATGACCGCTCCCTACCTCGACGACCCCGCGACGGCCGCAGAGCTCCTGCGCCACATCCCGGCGGGCCGCTTCGGCCGGCCCGAGGACGTCGCCGAGCTCGTCGCCTTCCTGCTCTCACCCGCCGCTGGCTACATGACCGGCGCAGTCATCACCATCGACGGAGGACGCAGTGTCTGATGCACAGGAGGGGCCCATGGCGGTCCTTCGTTGGGACGAGCTCGACGAGCCGCGGCGCGGGCGCCTCCTCGGTCGCGGCCGCGACAAGATCTTCGACCCCGCGCTCCAGGCGTCGGTCGCCGAGATCGTCGAGGACGTCCGGGCCCACGGCGACGCCGCGGTCCTGCGGGCGCTGGAGCGCTTCGACGGCTGCACCGTGCAGCCGGGTGGCCTCGCGGTCAGCGAGGCGGAGTTCGAGGCGGCCGGCCGCTCGGTCTCGGACGCGGTGAAGGACGGCCTGGGTGAGGCGATCGCGAACATCCGCGCCTTCAACGAGGCGCTCACGGCCGAGCGGCGCTGGAGCACCGATGCCGTGCCGGGCGTGACGATGGGGGAGAAGTCCACGCCCATCGCCAGCGCGGGGCTGTTCGTCCCGAGCGGCAAGGGCTCGTTCCCGTCCGTCGTCGTCCAGCTCGGCACGCCCGCCGTGGTCGCCGGCGTGCCGGAGATCGCGATCGTCGTGCCGCCCGTGCCCGGCGGCGCCGGCGAGGTCGACCCGGCCGTGCTCGTCGCGGCGCTCGAGCTCGGTATCGCCCGTGTCTTCCGCGCCAACGGGCCGGCGGGCGTCGCCGCGCTCGCCTTCGGGACCGAGTCGATCCCGCAGGTGCGCAAGGTGCTCGGCCCGGGCAGCCCGCCCGTGGCCGTCGCGCAGATGCAGGTCCAGCGCTACGGCTGCCACGCGCAGATCCTGCTCGGCCCGTCGGAGAGCCTCATCATCGCCGACGACAGCGCCGACGCGCGGCTGCTGGCCGCCGACGTCCTCAACGAGGCCGAGCACGGCCCGGACTCCTCCTCGGTGCTCGTCACGGACAGCGAGGAGCTGCTCGGCGCGGTGCAGGTGGAGGTGGCGCGTCAGCTCGCCGCCCTCCCCGAGCCGCGCCGGGCCTACGCGACGAAGGCCCTCGGGACCAACGGCGGGGCGGTGCTGGTCACCGACCTCGAGGTGGCCGTCGAGGTGGCGAACGCGTACGCGCCGGAGCACATGCAGATCGTCGCCCGCGACGAGGAGCAGGTCCTCGACGGCATCATCCACGCCGGTGAGGTCCTGCTCGGCCAGAGCACCCCGGTCGCGCTGGCGAACTACGTCCTGGGGGTCCCGGCCGCCCTGCCGACCGGTACGTTCGCCAGGGTGACCGGCGGCGTGACGGCCGACACCTTCCTGAAGAAGATGTCCATCGCAAAGGCGACGCCCGAAGCGCTCGAGCGCCTGAGCGCGGGGGTCCTCGCGCTCGCAGACCACGAGGGGTTCCCAGCACACGCGGCGGCGGTCCGCGCGCGGCTGGGTACGACCACCGCCGCAACCGAGGAGAAGACGACCCATGCGTGACCGACCGACCCGACCGACCCTGCTCTGTGCCGTCCTGGCGGCACTCGCCCTGGTGCTGGCAGCCTGCGGGAGCGACAGCTCCAGCACCTCGTCCACCGCCGCATCGACCGGATCGGGCGCCGACGCCGCGTCGGTCCCCTCCAAGCCCGAATCCGGCACCTTCCGGATGGGCATCGAGCCCTGGCTGGGCTACGGCCCGTGGCGCGTCGCCGCGAGCAAGGGGTACTTCAAGGAAAACGGCCTCGACGTGAAGATCACGAACTTCGAGACCGACGACCAGATCAACTCGGCCTTCGCGAGCGGCAAGCTCGACGGGACGAACATCGCGACGCACACCGCCCTGCGCTTCGCGGCGGCCGGTCTGCCGATCAAGATCGTGATGCTCGAGGACGTCTCGGAGAAGGCCGACGCGATCCTCGCCGGACCGGGCATCACCTCGATCAAGGACCTCAAGGGCAAGAAGGTCGCGTTCGAGGAGGGCACGACGAGCGACATCCTGCTCTCCTACGCGCTCGCCCAGAACGGCATGACCAAGAAGGACATCCAGCCCGTCCCGATCTCGGCCGCGAACGCCGGTTCGGCCTTCATCGCCGGCAAGGTGCCGGTCGCGGTGACCTACGAGCCGTACCTCACGACCGCGCTCAAGCAGAACAAGGACGCGAAGCTCCTCTACACCGCAGGCGAGAACCCCGGCCTGGTCAGCGACGTGTTCGTCGTCAGCGACGACACGATGAAGAACAAGCCCGGTCAGCTCGCGGCGCTCCTCAAGAGCTGGGACCAGAGCGTCGGCTACTACGGCTCCGACAAGGCAGACGCCCAGAAGATCATCACGGAGTCCGTCGGGGCCAAGCCCGGGGACCTGACGACCGCGTTCGAGGGCGTGAAGTTCTACAGCCTGGCCGAGAACAAGACCCAGCTCGGCACGACGTTCGCGGACAAGACCGCCCAGGACGTCAAGAAGGCGGCGACGGACGCCGGCCTCATCGAAGGCGAGGTCGATCCGAAGGACATCATCGTCGCGAAGTTCGTCGGCGGCTGAGATGAGCCGGCGCACCGAGACGATCGACGCCGGGGCGCCCACCGCCGAGGCCGCGGGGGCGCCGGGGCGCCCCCGCGGCGCCGCCGCCCTCGGGCGGCGGTCGCGCAGCGGGCGGCCGGACATGTTCCGCATCGGCGGACGGATCAAGGCGCCCCACTTCCTCGCCATCGCGATCACGGTGTTCGCCGGCCTGCTGCTGCTGTGGTTCCTCGCGACGGCCAACGAGTGGGTCAAGCCGCTGTTCCTGCCCTCGCCGGGCAAGGTGTGGAGCCGCCTCGTCGACCTCGCTCAGGGCGGGCAGCTGTGGGCCGACGTCCGGGTGTCGGTCTACCGGATCAGCGTCGGCTTCCTGCTCGCGACGGCGATGGCGATCCCGATCGGCCTCCTCATCGGCGCCTACCGCTTCTGGGAGGCGGCGATCGAGCCGCTCGTGGACTTCATCCGGTACATGCCGGTCGTCGCGTTCGTCCCGCTCACGATCCTCTGGGCCGGGACGGGCGACACCCAGAAGTTCCTCATCATCTGGATCGGGACGTTCTTCCAGCAGGTGCTGCTGATCATGGACGACACCAAGCGCGTGCCGCTCGACCTCGTGGACATCGGCCGGACGCTCGGGATGAAGGACCGCTCGATCCTCTCGCGGATCATCCTGCGCGGTGCCGCCCCGGGGATCTGGGACTCGATGCGCATCAGCCTCGGCTGGGCCTGGACGTGGCTCGTGCTGGCCGAGCTCGTCGCCGCGACGTCGGGCCTGGGCTACCGGATCACGACCGCCCAGCGGTTCTTCCAGACCGACACGATCATCGGGTACATCCTCGTCCTCGGGCTCCTCGGGCTGATCACCGACCAGGCCATGAAGGCGCTCGGGCGACGCATGTTCAGCTACGCGGAGGCCCGCCGATGACCCAGCCGAAGCTCGAAGTCCGTGACCTGGGCAAGACGTTCGGCGACGGGCGCCAAGAGGTCGTCGCGCTCCAGGGCGCGGACCTCGCGCTCGCCGAGAACGAGTTCGTGACGCTCGTCGGCACGTCCGGCTGCGGCAAGTCGACGCTCCTGTCGATCGCCGCCGGCCTGCAGGACCCGAGCTCCGGCGAGGTCCTCGTCGACGGCCGCGCGGTGAAGGGGCCCGGTCGCGACCGGGGCGTGGTGTTCCAGACGTACACGCTGCTGCCGTGGCTCACCGCGCGCGAGAACGTCGAGTTCGCGCTCCGCGGCGACTCCATGAGCAAGGCCGAACGGCGCGATCTGGCCCTCGAGCAGTTGCGGCTCGTCGGGCTCGAGCGGTTCGCCGACACCCATCCGAACAAGCTCTCGGGCGGGATGAAGCAGCGGGTCGCCATCGCGCGGGCGTTGAGCTACCGGCCCGAGATCCTCCTCATGGACGAGCCGTTCGGCGCGCTCGACGCGCTCACCCGCCAGCTCATGCAGGAGCTGCTGACGAAGGTGTGGGAGCAGCACCGCCTGACGGTCCTGTTCATCACGCACGACGTCGAGGAGTCGATCTACATCTCCGACCGGGTGCTCGTGATGACCAATCGCCCGGGCCGGATCAAGAAGGAGGTCGTCGTCGGCCTCGAGCGCCCCCGCCGCCACGAGCTCCTCGCCACCCCGGAGTTCGGTGAGCTCTACGGCGAGGTGCTCGAGAGCATCCGCGAGGAGTCGCTCGAGATCGCGCAGCTCGGCGGGGCGGTCACCTGACTCCCGAGACGATCACCGGTGCCCCGCTGGCCGAGCGCTACGACACGGTGCTCGCCCACGAGCACCTGTTCATCGACATCCGCTGCTGGTTGGACGAGACGCATGCGCCGAGCCGCCACCTGCGCGACCGGCCGGTCGACGACGCCACGCTCGCGGGGGTGCGCGAGAACCCGTTCGCGTGCCTGGACAACCTCGTGCTCGCCGACCCCGGGCTCATGGCGGGAGAGGTCGGGTGCCTGGCCGGCCTCGGCAGGACGCTCGTCATCGACGTCACGCCGGCGAACGTCGGCCGCGACTTCGACGCCGTCGCGGAGGTCGCGCGCCGCACGGGCGTCGACGTCGTCGTCGGCTGCGGGCGCTACATCGCCGAGTCCCGCCCGGGCGACGACGGGCTGACCGTCGAGGACTACCGCGACGAGATCCTCGCGGAGTTCGCCGGCCGGCCGCGGCCGGCGGTGATCGGCGAGATCGGCACGGGCGACCCGATCCTCGAGACGGAGCGCCGGTCGCTGACCGGCGCCGCGCAGGCGCAGGCCCGGCTCGGCCTTCCGCTCTACGTGCACCTGCACCCGTGGGGGCGGCGCGGGCACGAGGCGCTCGACATCGTCGCCGACGCGGGCGGCGCCCTCGATCGCGTCGTCCTGTGCCACCTCGACCCGCCGATCCTGGGTGGGCTGGACTACCACCGCGAGCTCATGGACCGCGGTGCGACGATTGCCTTCGACATCTGGGGCGACGAGTACGCCTACGGCTCGCAGCGGATGCCGACCGACGACGAGCGCCTCGCGGCCCTGGTGACCCTGGTCGACGACGGCTACGGCGACCGGATCGTCCACTCCCAGGACGTGTGCACGAAGACCCAGCTGCGGGCGTTCGGCGGCGCCGGCTTCGACCACCTGCCGCGGATCGTCGGCCCGCGGATGGCCGAGGCGGGGCTGTCCCCGGCCGAGGTCCACCGCCAGTTGGCCGGCAACGCCCTAGCCTTGCTGAACGGCGTGGCGCGATGAGACCGGGGGAGATCGTGAGCATGGTCGGGCTGCGGCGGCCGCAGCGCGGCGGCCCGGCGCGGCGGCTGGCGCGCTGCCAGGACATCGATGACCTCCGCGCGGCGGCGCGGCGGCGGCTGCCCGGGCCGGTCTTCGACTACGTCGACGGCGGCGCCGACGAGGAGGTCTCCCTCGAGCGCAACCGCGACGCGTTCCAGAGGATCGGGTTCGTCCCCCGCTCCGTCGTCGACGTCTCGGCCGTCGACACGACGACCCGCCTGCTCGGCGAGGCCCTGCCGCTGCCGCTCGTCCTGGCCCCGACGGGCTACAGCCGGATGATGCATCCCGACGGCGAGGAGGGCGTCGCCCGGGCCGCCGCCCGGGCCGGCCTGCCCTACACGCTCTCGACCGTCGCCTCGACCTCGGTGGAGGACGTCGCCGCCACGGGGCACCCCGGGCTGTGGTTCCAGCTCTACATCTGGCGCGACCGCGACATGGTCGCCGACCTCGTCCGGCGCGCCGACGAGCGCGGCTACCGCGTCCTTGAGGTCAGCGTCGATGTCCCGGTCTCCGGGCTGCGCCGCCGCGACGTGCGCAACGGCCTGACGATCCCGCCGCAGCTCACCGCGCGGACGCTCGCGAGCATCCTCTCGCGCCCGTCGTACTGGACCGGCATGGTGCGCAGCCCCGCGGTGAGATTCGCCAACGCGCCGCCGTCCCTCGACGGCACGGGCGGCGTGACCATCGAGAACATGAGCGCGCAGTTCGACCCGTCGGTCTCCTGGGCCGACGTGGCGTGGCTGCGCGAGCGCTGGCCGGGCCGGCTGCTCGTGAAGGGCCCGCTGTCCCCGGAGGACGCCCGGCGGGCCGTCGACGCCGGGGCCGATGGCGTCCACCTCTCAAACCACGGCGGGCGCCAGCTCGACCGCAGCGTGCCGCCGGTCCGGACGGTGCCCGCGGTCCGCGACGCCGTCGGTCACGACGCCACCGTCCTCGTCGACTCCGGCATCCGCAGCGGCGCCGACATCGTGGCGGCCGTCGCGCTCGGGGCGGACGCGGGTGCGGTCGGCCGCGCCTATCTCTACGGGCTCATGGCGGCCGGTGAGCCCGGGGTCGACCACGCCCTCGCGCTGCTGGCCGCGCAGGTCCGGCGCACGATGGAGCTGCTCGGCGTGACGAGCGTGGGGGAGCTGCGCGAGCGCGGCACCGAGCTCCTCGACCTGTCTGGCCACTGAGACAGGGGTGGCTCGCGGCCCTTGCGCCGCGATGGCACCCGACGCAGACTTGGATGCATGTCACAGACTCGCTCCGAGAGCGGCCTGCGCTGCCGAGGCTGGCAGCAGGAGGCCGCCCTGCGCATGCTCGAGAACAACCTGCACCCCGACGTCGCCGAGAAGCCGTCGGAGCTCATCGTCTACGGCGGCATCGGCAAGGCCGCGCGCGACCACGCGAGCTACGCGACGATCCGGCGCGAGCTCATGCGCCTCGCCGACGACGAGACGCTGCTCGTCCAGTCGGGCAAGCCGGTCGCGGTCTTCCGTACCCACGAGTTCGCCCCGCGCGTGCTCATTGCGAACTCGAACCTCGTCGGCGACTGGGCGACATGGGAGCACTTCCGCGAGCTCGACGCGGCCGGGCTGATGATGTACGGCCAGATGACGGCCGGGTCGTGGATCTACATCGGCACCCAAGGGATCCTCCAGGGGACCTACGAGACCTTCGGGGCGATCGCCCGCAAGCACTTCGGCGGCACGCTCGCCGGCCGGCTCGTCGTCACCGGCGGGCTCGGCGGCATGGGCGGCGCCCAGCCGCTCGCGATCACGATGTGCGAAGGCGTGGCGCTCTGCATCGAGGTCGACCTGCAGCGCATCGAACGACGCATCCAGACCCGCTACCTCGACGAGCGCGCGGTCGACCTCGACGACGCGCTGCAGCGCGCCGAGCAGGCCGTCGCCGAACGCCGGCCGCTGTCCATCGGGCTGCTCGGCAACGTGGCCGAGATCCTGCCTGAGCTCGTGCGGCGCGGGGTGCACGTCGACGTCGTTACCGATCAGACCTCCGCGCACGACCCGCTCAACGGCTACATCCCGGTCGGCCTCACCCTCGAGCAGGCCGCGGCCCTGCGCGCGGGCGACCGGGACGAGTACCTGCGGCGGGTGGGCGCGTCGGTGCTGGCCCACGTCGACGCCATCCGCGGCCTCCGGGACGCCGGCGCCGAGGCGTTCGAGTACGGCAACGCGCTGCGCGGGGTGGCGGCCGACCACGGCGACGAGCATGCCTTCGACTATCCGGGCTTCGTCCCCGCGTACATCCGGCCGCTCTTCTGCGAGGGCAAGGGCCCGTTCCGGTGGGTAGCGCTCTCGGGCGACCCGGCGGACATCGCGGCGACCGACGACGCCATCCTCGACCTGTTCGGCGACCAGGAGCACATCGCGCGGTGGATCCACCTGGCCCGGGAGCGCGTGGCGTTCCAGGGCCTTCCGGCCCGCATCTGCTGGCTGGGGTACGACGAGCGGCACGTCGCCGGGCTGCGGTTCAACGAGATGGTCGCCAGCGGCGAGCTGGGTGCGCCCATCGTCATCGGCCGCGACCACCTCGACGCCGGGTCGGTCGCCTCGCCGCAGCGCGAGACCGAGGCCATGCTCGACGGCTCGGACGCCGTGGCCGACTGGCCGCTGCTCAACGCGCTGCTCAACACCGCCTCCGGGGCGACGTGGGTGTCGATCCACCACGGCGGTGGCGTCGGCATGGGCAAGTCGATCCACGCGGGGCAGGTCATCGTGGCCGACGGAACGCCCGAGGCCGCGGAGCGCATCACCCGCGTCCTGACCGCCGATCCCGGCATGGGCGTGGTGCGGCACGTCGACGCGGGCTACCCCGAGGCGATCGCGTTCGCCGAGCAGCACCCGGAGCTCAAGCTGCCCATGCTCGACCCCGAGCCCGCGTGACCACGAGCATCCACGGCGCCCTCCAGGTCCTCCGCCCGCCCGAGGACGGGCTGGCCTACCTGCGCCACGACCGCGCCGGGGAGCTCCGCGCGGAGCCCGGCGGACTGACGATCGACGGCGGCCGCATCGCCGCGCTCGACGCCGGCCCGGAGGCGGGCCGGCGCATCGACGCCCGCGGCTGCGCGGTGGTGCCGGGCTTCGTCGACTGCCACACGCACTTGCCGTTCGCGGGGTGGCGCGCCGAGGAGTACGCGATGAAGGTGGCCGGGCGCGACTACGCCGAGATCGCGCGCGAGGGCGGGGGCATCCGGTCCTCGGCGCGCGCGCTCGGCGCGGCGTCCGACGAGGACGTCCTCGCCCAGGCCGGCGCGCTCGCCGCGGAGATGCTCGCCCACGGGACGACGACCTTCGAGACCAAGAGCGGCTACGGCCTGTCGATCGCGGCCGAGACGCGCGCGCTGCGCCTGGCCGGTGAGCTGGCCGGCGTGGTCGAGCAGGACGTGGCGTCGACCGCCCTGGTCGCCCACGCGGTCCCCGAGGGGTTCGACGCGGACGGATGGCTCGACTCCGTCGAGGCGGCGCTGCCGCAGATGCTGGCCGCCGGCGCTGCGGTGAGCGCGCTGGACGTCTACGTCGAGTCCGTGGCGTTCACGAACGACCACCTCGCGCGGGTCGGCGCACTCGCGGCGGCGCACGGGCTCGCCCTGCGCGCACACGTCGAGCAGTTCGCCCAGCACCGGTCGGTCCCGGTGGCCCTGGAGGCCCGCGCGCGCTCGGTCGACCACCTGGCGTGCATCCACCCCGACGATGTCGCGGCCCTCGGGACGGCCGAGTGCGCCGCCGTGCTGCTGCCGGGCGCCGAGGTCATGGGCGACGAGGCCGTCGCGCCGGGACGCGCGCTCGCCGACGCGGGCGCGATCGGCGTGCTGGCCACCGACGCGAATCCCGGAACCTCGCCGATCGTCTCCATGCCGCTCATCGTCGGTCTCGCGGTCCGGCGCTACCGCTGGACGGCGCGCGAGGCCCTGCTCGCCGCGACGCTCAACGCCGCCTGGGTCCTGCGCCGGTCGCACGAGACGGGCTCGCTCGAGGCCGGGAAGCGCGCCGACGTCCTCGTCCTCGACGGTCCGATTGAATCCGTGCCCTACCGGCTCGGACACGACCCGGTCGCGTTCGCCTTCGCCGGCGGGCGGCTCGTCCACGTCCGCCCGGACTGCGCGTGGCGCCTGACGGGATGATCGACGCCGCCGACATCGAGGCCCGCTTGGCCGGGCTCGACACCGTGGGCGACGGACCGACGGGGTTCCACCGGCTCGCGTGGACCGCGGAGGACGGCGCCTCCGCGCGGTGGTTCGCCGAGCAGGCGGCGCCTCTGGGCCTGCGCGTCGAGCGCGACCCGGCCGGCAACCTCTGGGCGGTGCCGGACAGCGAGGGGCCCTGGTGGGGCGTCGGCTCGCACCTCGACAGCGTCCGCGACGGCGGCCGCTTCGACGGCCCGCTCGGCGTCGCGGCGGCGTTCGAGATCGCCGCCCAGGTGACCCGGCCGATCGCGGTCGTGTCGTTCGCCGACGAGGAGGGCGCGCGGTACAACACGCCTACGTTCGGCAGCCGGGCGCTCGTGGGCCGCCTGGACGTCGACGACGTGCTCGGCCGGTCAGATGCCGGCGGGGTGACGATGGCCGAGGCCATGCAGGGCGCGGGCGTCGACCCGGAGGGCCTGCGCGACGCGCCCGCCGCTCTGCAGCGCCTCCGCGGGTTCCTCGAGATCCACATCGACCAGAGCCGCGCCCTGCACGAGCAAGGCGCCCCGGTCGGCATCGTCAGCGCACTCGCCGGGCGCATGCGCGTCGCGGTCGAGCTCGACGGCGAGGCCGACCACGCGGGCACGACCCGGCGCGGTGAGCGCCGCGACGCGCTGGCGACCGCAGCGCGGATCATCATCGCGGCCGAGGACCTCGCCGCACCCGACCCCGACTTCGTCGTGACCCCCACGCGGCTGCTCGTCGAGCCCAACGCCCTCAGCACGATCCCGGGTGCCGTGCGGCTCTGGCTCGACGCCCGCGCCCCGCGGGTCGAGGACGTGGACGCGTGGCGGGAGCGCCTCGAGGACGCGACCGACGCGATCGCCGCCGATCGCCGCGTGACCGTCCGCCTGACGACCGCGTCGCGGAGCGCCGGCGTCGCGTTCGACGGTCGGGTTCGCGCCGCGCTCGCCGCCGGGGCGCGGGCCGCCGGGAACTCAGTGCCCGACCTCGTCTGCTTCGCCGGCCACGACGCCGGCGTCATCGGCGAGCGGCTGCCCGCGGGCATGGTGCTCGTCCGCAACCCGACCGGTATCAGCCACAGCCCCGCGGAGGACGTCGACGTCGCAGATGCCGCGGTGGCCGCCCAGGCCGTCGCGTCGGCGCTGGAGCAGCTCGCGTGACCTTCGCCGTCCCCGCCATGGCCAACGCCCACTCGCACGCGTTCCAGCGCGACCTCCGCGGCGTGGCCGAGCGGCCCGCGCCCGAGGCGCACGCCCAGGATGACTTCTGGAGCTGGCGCACCGCGATGTTCGCCGCGGCCGAGGTGCTCGACCCCGGCACGATGCGCGACGTCGCCGCGCGGCTCTACGCGGAGATGCGCGCCGCGGGCTACGGCGCCGTGGGGGAGTTCCACTACGTCCACCACCAGCCCGACGGCACGCCGTACGCCGACCCGAACGCGATGGCCCACGCCGTGGCGCAGGGCGCACGCGACGCCGGCCTGCGGATCGTGCTCATCCCGGCCGCCTACCACCGTAACGGGTGGGACGGGGGCGACCGGCCGCCGGTCTCGGGGCAGCGGCGCTTCTGCGATCCTGACGTCAACGCGTTCCTGGGCCGCGTCGACGCGCTGCGGGCGTGGGCGGAGGACCGGCCGGACGTGGGCGTCGCCGTGGCGGCGCACAGCGTCCGCGCCGTCCCGGCGTCGTGGCTGGGCCCGATCGCGGCGTACGCGGACGAACACAGGCTGCCGCGCCACGTGCACGCCCAAGAGCAGCGCCGGGAGCTCATCGAATGCGAGGCCGAGCACGGGTGCTCGCCGATCGCGCTGCTCGAGCGCGCCGGGTTCCTCGGCCCGGCCACGAGCATCATCCACGGCGTGCACGTCTCCGACGCCGACGTCGACGCCCTCGCGCGCACCGGGACGATCGTCGTCTCCTGTCCGACGACGGAGGGCAACCTGGGCGACGGGTACCTTCCGGCGATGCGCTACCGGGCAGCGGGCGTCCGGATGGCGATCGGCTCGGACTCCCAGGTGCGCGTTGACCCGTTCGAGGAGGCCCGCGAGCTCGAGACGCTCGCGCGGCGCGAGCGCGAGCTGCGCTTCGGGCTGCTCTCGGGCGCGCCCGACGGCGACCTGTGGGCCGAGCTCGCCGCGAACGGGCGGGCGAGCCTCGGGCTGAGCGACGGCCCGCGGGTGGGGATCGACGTGGACCACCCGCAGCTCGCGGGGATCGCCCGCGACGACTTGTCGCGTGCGCTTGCGACATGCGCGTCGGCCGCCGTGGTCGCCGACCCGGCGCCCGCACCGCCGGTCAGCTGAACGCGGCGGCGTCCGCCGGGCGCCCGCGGATGTGCCGCGTCACCCCGGCCGCGGCGCCGATCACCCGCTGGGCGAGCACGCGGCGAGCGTCTTCGTCGACCTCGCCGGCGCGGAAGGTCAGCGCGACCGCGGCCAGCGGGTGCCCGTTGTGGTCGCGCACCGCGGCCGCCACCGAGGCGTAGCCCGGCGTCACCCAGCCGTCCTCCTGCGCGAAGCCGTCGCGACGCGCGTCGGCCAGCAGCCGGCGCAGGTCGGTGAGGGTCGCGGGTCCGGCGTCGTGCCGGCGGACGAGGTCGCGGCGCGACGGCCACAGCGCGCGCACCTGCTGGGGCGGCAACCACGCGAGCACCGCCAGCCCGCTGGCGGTCAGGGGCGCGGGCAGGCGCACGCCGACCTCGGTCACGAGGCTCGGCCGGCCCGGCGCGCGTTCCTCGATGACGTAGAGGGTGTCGCGCCCGTGGAGGACCGCGAAGTGCCCGTTGTGGGTCGTCTCGGCCACCAGGCGCGAGAGGACCGTGGCGGCGATCCACCGGAGGGGCTCGCGTCGCGCGTAGGCGGAGCCGAGCTCGAACGCCGCAGGCCCCAGGCCGTAGCGGCGCTCCTCGGGGAGGTGCACGATGAAGCCGCGGTCACGCAGCACCGCTAACAGGTGGTAGACGGTCGACCGGGGCAGCTCGAGGTCGCGGGCGATCGCCGACGCGGGCATGGGGGCGACGTGCCGTCCGAGGAGCGCGAGCACGTCGAGGGCCTGGCCGGCGGCGGGGACGTTGCTCATCGCTTCCATCGTCTCAGCCCACAGACACAAGCGGCCGCGGCGGGCATGACAGCGGACGTCCCGCGAACTTCAATGGGGCCATGAGCTCCACCGTGACCCCGCGCGTCGGCGCGCCGAGCCTCGCCGACGTGGTCGCCGTCGCGCGCCACGGCGCGCGGGTCGTCCTCGGCGACGACGCGCTCGCGGAGATCGACCGCAGCCGCACGGTCGTGGAGGCGCTCGTCGACGACGAGCTGCCGCACTACGGGATCTCCACCGGGTTCGGTGCCCTGGCCACGCACCACATCCCGGCCGACCGCCGGACCCAGCTGCAGCGCGGCCTCATCCGCAGCCACGCCGCGGGGTCGGGCGCCGAGGTCGAGCGCGAGGTCGTCCGCGCGCTGATGTACCTGCGGCTCTCGACGCTCGCGACGGGTCGCACGGGCGTGCGGCGCACGACCGCCACCGCGTACGCCGCAATGCTCTCGGCCGGGATCACCCCGGTGGTTCACGAGCACGGCTCGCTCGGCTGCTCGGGCGACCTGGCGCCCCTCGCGCACTGCGCGCTCGCGCTTATGGGGCAGGGGCCGGTCCGCGACGCCGACGGGCAGCCGCGCGACGCGGCGGACGCCTTGGCCGAGGCCGGCATCGAGCCGGTGGTGCTGGCCGAGAAGGAGGGGCTCGCGCTCATCAACGGCACCGACGGAATGCTGGGGATGCTCGTGCTCGCCCTCGAGGACCTGCGCATCCTGCTGACCACGGCTGACATCTCCGCGGCGATGAGCGTCGAAGGCCTGCTCGGGACCGACGCGGTGTTCGCGGCGGACCTGCACGCCCTCCGGCCGCATCCCGGTCAGAACGCCTCGGCCGCGAACGTCCGCCGGCTGCTCGAGGGCAGCCCACTCATCGCGAGCCATCGCGGGCCAGGGGACACGCGCGTGCAGGACGCGTACTCGCTGCGGTGCGCCCCGGCCGTCGCCGGCGGTGCCCGTGACACTGTCGTGCACGCCACCGCGGTGGCCGAGCGCGAGCTTGCCGCCGCCATCGACAACCCCGTGATCACGCTGGACGGGCGCGTCGCGTCGAACGGCAACTTCCATGGCGCCCCGCTCGCCTACGTGCTCGACTTCCTGGCGATCGTCGCCGCGGACGTCGCCGGCATGTCCGAGCGCCGCACCGACCGGTTCCTCGATCGGACCCGGAGCCATGGGCTGCCGGCGTTCCTCGCCGACGACCCCGGCGTGGACTCGGGGCTCATGATCGCCCAGTACACCCAGGCCGGACTCGTCTCGGAGATGAAGCGCCTCGCCGTGCCTGCGTCGGTCGACTCGATCCCGACGTCGGCGATGCAGGAGGACCACGTCTCCATGGGGTGGTCGGCCGCGCGCAAGCTCCGTCAGTCGGTCGACGCGCTCGGGCGCGTGCTGGCCATCGAGCTGCTCACCGCGGCGCGCGGCATCGAGCTGCGAGCGCCGGTCGTGCCGGCGACCGCGACCGGCGCGGTAATCGCCGCCCTGCGGACTGCGGGCACGGGTGGCCCGGGGCCGGACCGGTTCCTCGCGCCCGAGATCGAGGCCGCGGTGCACCTCGTCGCGTCCGGCGGCGTGCGCGCGGCGGCCGAGGCGGCGACAGGCCCGCTCGCGTAGACCTCCCGGACTATCGGGACCTCCCTCCCACGGCAGGCCGTCGCAGCCGTCAAGCTCCTCGGTGAGGGGAATACGCCGGGTCGCGCGAGATACGGGACACACGGAGCATCCGCTTGGCGCCCATGGTGCGGAAGCCCACGTCGAGGCAGACCCGGGTGAGGAGCCCGCGGCGCTCGTCGCCGCCCGGAGCTGAGGCGAGCAGCCCCGGCGCGGCAGGTGTGTCAGTCGAAGCCCTCGGTCTGCACCGCGCTCGGCGCGAGGCCGAGGCGGACGAGGTCGACCTCGGCCTGGGCGACCATGGCCGGGGGGCCGCAGACCAGCGCGCTCCAGCGTCGGAGGTCGGGCGGCCCGACGGCCTCCAGCAGGGACGCGTCGACCCGTCCTCGCTTGCCCAGCCAGGTCCGCTCGGGCTGGGAGAGCACATGGACCACGTGGAGGTTCGGCAGGCGCGCGTCGAGCTCGTCGAGCGCTTCCCGGAAGGTGACGTCCTCCCAGCTGCGACTGCCGTAGAGCAGCACCGCGGGGCGCGGGTCCTCGCGCTGGGCGGCGGTCCGCAGGACGCTCATCGCCGGCGTGATGCCGATGCCGGCGGCCATCAGGACGCGGCCGCGGCCGACGTGGTGCTCGGACAGCCCCTCGCCGTGCGGGCCGTCGATGAACACCTCCGCTCCGACGGGCAAGTCGGCCAGGGAGGCGCTGAAGTCCCCGAGCGCCTTGACGGTGAAGGCCGGCCGGTCGGGGCGCGTCGCGCTGGAGCTCAGGGTGAACGGGTGGTCGTCGAGGCTGTACGGCGCGGCGGCGGGGCGCAGGCGGGCGAACTGCCCCGGCTCGAACCGCAGGCCCCGGTGCCCCACGGCCTCGAGCTCGACCGTCACGGCGTTGCCGCGCTCCCGGCGCACGGCGGCCACGCGGTACGGCCTCGACGCCGTGGTGTAGGGGTGCGCGACTCGCGACCAGAACAGGGCCACCGCGGCGGCGAGGCCGAGCACGAGCATCGTCCCGCGTTCGATCGGCCGCGAGGTGTAGGCGTCCACCCACATGACGTGCACGAACGCGCCGGCGATCACCGCCGTGGTCAGGCCGAGGTGGATCGCACGCCAGTGCTGGTAGCGCAGCCGAAGCCTCCCGCGCCAGATCGACGTGCCCGCCAGTCCGAGCAGCCCGAGCAGGGCGGCGGTGCCGGCACGGGCGCGGCCGGGCGCGGTGCGCACGTCGAGCAGCATCAGCCGCGACGGGTCGTCGGCGAAGAGCAGCACCACGTGGAAGAGGACGAGGAGCAGGACCGCGATCCCCGCCTGGCGGTGCAGGGCGAGCACGCGGCGCAGGCCGAACAGCCGGGTGGTGATCGCCCAGCGCCCCGAGGAGAAGACCTGCAGGGCCAGCAGCGACATCGCCGTGAAGCCGAGGGCGTCGGAGAAGACCACCACGCGGCCCCCGGCGCCCGGTTTGACGACCCCGACCGTCAACCCCAGCGGGATGAGCAGGACCAAGGCGAAGAGGCCGAGCAGCGCCAGGCGCTGCGTCTGCGACCTGGCGCTCACCGCCCCGGGCCGCCACCGCCGCGACCGCCGTCGCGGACGAACGCCTGCTCGTCGCCGTCGTCCGTCCGGCCGAAGCGCGCGCCGTCATCGGCGCGGTCGAACCGTGCGGCGTCCGGATCGGCGGCTGCGGCCGCAAGCTGGGGGGCCTGAGCGGCGCCGCTGCCCGTGGTGAAGGGCGCGCCGCCCGCGGCCGAGGGCGCAGGTGCGCCGCCTGCGGCGATCGCGACCGCTCCCGACGCGGCGACTGTGAGGGTGAGCAGACCGGCGAGGAGGCCGCGGCGATGCGACGACGTGCGTGACGACATGCGGGGCAGCATGAGGCGGCTCGCGTCACCTCCTCGTCACCGTCTCCTCACCCGTCGGTCCCGGCGTTCGTGGTCGCCGGCCCTCCTCGTGTGCGGTAGCCGATCCGCGGGACGGTCTCGATGGCCTCCGGCGAGCCGAGCCGTCAGCGGTGACAGCCATGTGACAACCCCGTCGCCAGGCTGGCCGTCCCTACCCAAGGAGCACAGATGACCCCCAAGCAGAAGATCCGAGCCACCGTCGCCGGTGGCCTTGTCAGCATCGCGGCGGTCGCGGGCGGCGCCTCGCTCGCCTCGGGCGCCACGCCCACGACGCCGGCCGCGACCACCGGGTCGTCCGGGGCTGCCACGGCCCCGGCGCCCACGACCAAGCCCGACTGCCCGAAGGACCAGCAGTCCTCCTCCCAGCAGCAGGCACCCAGCACCGACCCGGCCGCCCCGACCACGGCGGCACCGTCGCTCTGACCCGCGCGGGCCGGGCCGCCGAGAGCGCGGCCCGGCCCGTCCGCAGCTGCCGTCCGAAGCCCGAGCTCAGCTGACTCCCAGCCCTGGCTGGGTGAGCGCTCAGCGCGCTCGCCGAAGCTCCGCCCAGCACGTCCTCCCCTCAGAAAGGCCACACCCGCATGCCCAAGTTCACTCCCAAGCTCGCGACCATCGCCGTTGCCACCGCCGCCGCCGGGTTCTCCGGCGCAGCGATCTCGGGCGCCGCCGCGTCGACGCCCACCACCAGCAGCACGCCCACCGCGACGCAGGGCGCCACCGGCGCCGCCGGCTCCCACCGTGGCGGCGGCAGCGGCGAGACCGCCCTGACCGGCGAGACCAAGTCCAAGGTCGAGGCCGCGGCGCTCGCCAAGGTGCCCGGCACCGTCCTCCGCACCGAGACCGACCGCGGCGGCACCTACGAGAGCCACATCAAGAAGAGCGACGGCACCGAGGTCGAGGTCAAGGTCGACAAGGACTTCGACGTCACGTCGGTGGAGACCGCGCCGGCCGGCGGCCATGGCGGTCACGGCGGTCACGGCGGTGGCACCCACGCCGACCTCGCCGCGGTCGCCAAGACGCTCGGGGTGACCGAGGCCAAGCTCCAGGCCGCCGTCGACGCCGCTCGCCCGGCCAGGGACGGCACCAAGGCCGACGAGCGCGGCGAGGACACGGCGGCGATCGCCAAGTCCCTCGGCGAGAGCACCCCCGACGTGCAGGCCGTCATCGACGCCACACGCCAGGCCTCGGGGGGGCGCGGTCACGGCGACCGGTCCGCGCTGGTCGCGGCGCTCGTCAAGAAGTTCTCCGTGACCACGGCCAAGGCGCAGGCCGCCGTCGACGCCGCCCACCAGGCCCACGAGGCCGACCACCAGGCGCGCGAGGCCGACCACCAGGCGCGCGAGACCGCGCTCTACGCCGCCGTCGCCAAGACGCTCGGCAAGGATGCCTCCACGGTGCAGAAGGCCTTCGAGGCCGCCCGATCCGCCAAGACGACCACGCCGTAGCGACGATCCGGCCGGCGCGAGGCGTCCGCCTCGCGCCGGTCCCGGCCGGCCCGGCGCAGACCATCCTCCCGAGCCCAGCACCACCCCCAAGGCCGACTCTCGCCATGCCCTCACGCCGAGCACTTGCGCTCGTTGCGGGTCCTCCGATCGACTCGCCTTCGCGGCGGCTCCAGCGCGACCATGGATCCAGGCGACCGCAGCAGCCTGGGTGGCGACTGCGCCGACGCTGCGAGCTGCCGGTGCGCCCGGCTCAGGTTGCCGCGGTGACGACGTCGACAACACATCCGGTTCCCGTGCTCGCTCGTCCGAGGCTCACACCCGAGACGACATGGGAGCGCCGCGGGCGGGGATGCGCGTGGGCGGAGGAGGTCACCGAAGCGCCTCCCGCGCGTCGTCTGGGAGACCTCTGGGAGACGACGCGGTCGAGACCCCGACGCGGACAGGCTCGTCGACCCTGCTGCGGACACGGAGCGGGCGGCGAGGTCGGAGCTCAGTCCGCACTCGGGGGATTCTCAGCGGAGTCACATGTTCTCGGGACACCGTGGCAGTCGTCATGCACCGCATCGTCGAGCGCCAGCACCACGTCGAGGCCGTCATGGGGACCGTCGTCTCCGTGGACGTCCGCGACGTCACGCCTGCCGATGAGGCCATCGCTTCGGTGGTCACCTGGCTGCGTGAGGTCGACGCGCGCTTCAGCCCGTACCGCGACGACAGCGAGATCTCGCGGCTGGAGCGCGGTGAGCTGCTGCTCGCCGACGCGTCGTCAGACGTGCGCGAGGTGCTGGACCAGTGCGCGGCACTGCGCCGGGAGACGCACGGTGCGTTCGACGTTCGGGCCACGGGCCGCCTGGACCCGTCCGCGCTGGTCAAGGGCTGGGCGGTCGAGCGCGGCGCCCGGCTGCTGCGGGACGCCGGCCTGGAGAACTTCTCGCTCACCGCGGGCGGCGATCTGGTCACCCGCGGCGCGCCGGCACCGGGGCAGCCGTGGCGGGTGGGGATCCAGCACCCGCGCGAGCGTGAGGCGGTCGCCGCGGTGGTCGAGGCCGGCGACCTGGCGATCGCCACGTCCGGGCTCTACGAGCGCGGGGAGCACCTCGTGGATCCGCGCACGGGCGCGGCGCCGCGCGGGGTGCTGTCGGTGACGGTCACGGGCCCGGACCTCGGGCTCGCCGACGCGTACTCGACCGCCGCGTTCGCCATGGGTGTCGACGGACCCGCCTGGACCCTCGGGCTCGACGGCTACGAGGCCATGACGATCCTCGCTGCGGACACCGTGCTGTGCACCCCCGGCTTCCCGGCCGACGCAGGGGCGACATGAGCACGCGGACGCTCTGGTCGGGGCAGTGGGTCGAGGCGGAGCTGCCCGCGCCCGCGCCGCCTCCCGTCTCCTCGCCGCCGCGAGCGCCCGCCTCGTTGGCCGGCGCGCCCGCCTCGCGCCGGCGGCCCGCGCGCCCGCGCCCGTGGGCGGTCGACGTGCTGGCCGGCGTCGCCGGCCTGGGGCTGGGCGTGACGCTTGCCCTGGCGGTGTCCGCGGAGAGCTCCGGCTCGCTCTCCGCCCCGGGTGGCATCGCCACGGCGCTCGGCCGCGTGGCCGGCCTCGTGGCCGCCTACGCGATGGTGGTCGTCGTGGTGCTCGAGCAGGCCGCGGCTCGACGGCTCCCCGGTCGTGACGGCCGTCCGGGACCGGCGGGTCCGGAGCTGACCGCCGCCGTGCGATCGGTGGCCGGCGTCGAGGTGGCCGCCGTGCTCGTCGTCGACCGGCTGCCGCTCGACATCCGGCACAGCTCCAAGGTGGACCGCGTCGAGGTGGCCAGGCGCGCCTCCCGGGTGCTGGCCGGCGGCTGATGAGGGTCCTGGTCACCGGTGC
>CAXSFZ010000014.1:0-2077 GCA_964236905.1 uncultured Solirubrobacteraceae bacterium
TTCGAGGCGGTGCCGGCGAAGATGGCGGCGCTGATCTCGAAGCAGCTCGAGATCCCGACCATCGGCATCGGCGCCGGCGTCGGCACCGACGGCCAGATCCTGCTCTGCCACGACCTGCTCGGCGTCTTCAGCGACTTCAAGCCGAAGTTCACCAAGCGCTTCGCCAACCTCACCGAGGTGGCGGTCAAGGGCATCGGCGGCTACCACCTGGCCTGCCGGGCCGGGGACGCGCGCGCGGTCGCCGAGCTCCGGGCGCGCAAGCACCGCGCCCACAAGCCGTTCGCGCTCATGGTCGCCGACCTCGCCGCCGCGGAGGCGCTCGTGACGCTGGGGCCGCAAGAGCGGGAGCTGCTCGCCGCGCCCGCCCGGCCGATCGTGCTCGCGCGTCGCCGGCCCGGCGCGCGCGTGGCCCCGGGCGTCGCGCCGCGCACCGCGGAGCTCGGCGTGGTGCTCGCCTACACGGCGCTCCACGCGCTGCTGCTCGCGGACGTCGCCGCGGCGGGCGCCGAGCCCGTGCTCGTGATGACGAGCGGGAACCTCGCCGACGAGCCGATCGCCTACCGCGACGAGGACGCGCTGCGCCGCCTGGGCGCGATCGCCGACGCGTTCCTGCTCCACGACCGGCCCATCCACATCCGGACGGACGACTCGGTGGTCCGCGCCGTGCACCGCGCGGGCGGTGATCGGCCCCAGGTGCTCCGCCGCTCGCGCGGGTACGTCCCGGCGGGGCTGGCGCTGCCCGTGCCCGCGCGCCGGCCGCTCCTGGCCTGCGGAGCCGAGCAGAAGAGCACGACGTGCGTCGCGCGCGGCGCACGCGCCTGGATCGGCCACCACGTCGGCGACCTCGAGCACGGCGAGACCCACGCGGCCTACCGCGAGGGCATCGCCCACTTCGAGCGCCTCTTCGCCGTCGTGCCCGAGCTGCTGGCCTGCGACCGGCACCCGGACTACGCCTCGACGGCCTACGCGCACGCGCGCGCCGGCCCCGACCTCCTCCTGGTCCAGCATCACCACGCGCACCTCGCGGCCTGCCTGGCCGAGCACGGCGAGCGGGGTCCCGCCGTCGCGGCGGTCTACGACGGGACGGGCCACGGCGCCGACGGCACGGTCTGGGGCGGTGAGCTGCTCGTCGGCTCCCTGACCGCGTGCGAGCGCGCCGGCCACCTCTGGCCCGTGCGCCTGCCCGGCGGGGCGCAGGCGGTGCGGGAGCCGTGGCGGATGGCCTGCGCTTGGCTCCTGGCCGCGCGCGAGGGCGCGCCGCCCGGCGGCGGCGGCGACGACGCCGCCGGAGCGCCGGCGTCCGGCGGCCCGGGCGCTCCCGCCCTGCCGCCCGCGCTCGAGGGCGTGGTCGGCGAGCGCGACTGGGGGCTCGTCGCGCGACTCGCCGCCGACCCGCGGCTCTCGCCGCTGACCACGAGCGTGGGGCGGCTCTTCGACGCCGTCGGCGCCTTGTGCGGGACGGGAGCGCGCGCGGGCTACGAGGGGCAGGTCGCCGTCGAGCTCGAGGCGGCGGCGCGGGCGGCGGACCCGGACGACCCCGGCCACCCCGTCGCCCTTCTGCCCGGGGAGGACGGCCGGCTGCGGCTCGACCCGCGGCCCGCGCTGCGCGCCGTCGCGGCGGAGCTCGCGGCGGGTGCCGGGGCGCCGCAGGTCGCGGGCCGCTTCCACCGGGGGATCGCCACCGCGACCGCGGAGGCCTGCGCGCGACTCGCCGCGGCGCGCGGGCTCGACCTGGTCGTCCTCACGGGCGGCGTCATGCAGAACCGGCTGCTGCTCGAGGACCTCATCGGTCGCGTGGAGGCGCGCGGCCTCCGGGTGCTCGTCCCCGAGCGCGTCCCGCCGAACGACGGCGGCATCTCGTTCGGGCAGGCCGCGATCGCCGCCGCCCTGGACGCGGCCCCGGCCTAGCGGCCCGCGCCGCGCGCGCCGCCCCGCGCCACCCGGCGCCGCCCGTTCGGATTGCGGCCCGCGTGGCGGGCTCGGATCCGAACGCCCCGGGCGGCGGGGGCCCGCGGCGCGAGCCCCGTTCGGATTGCGGCCCGCGTGGCGGGCTCGGATCCGAACGCCCCGGGCGGCG
>CAXSFZ010000014.1:2177-27189 GCA_964236905.1 uncultured Solirubrobacteraceae bacterium
GGATCCGAACGCCCCGGGCGGCGGGGGCCCCGGTCGCCGTCGAGCGCGTCTGCGCGGCGCGGCGCAGCGCCGCGCCGCGCAGCGCCGCGCCACGCCACGCCGCGCCGCGCCGCCTCGCGCCGCCCGTTCGGATTGCGGCCCACGTGGCGGGCTCGGATCCGAACGCCCCGGGCGGCTGGGGCCCGCGGTCGCCGTCGAGCCCGTCCGCGCCGCGCCGCGCCGCGCCGCGCCGCGCCGCGCGGCGTTTCAGGCGGCGGAGCGGGCGAGGCGGCGGTTCGTCGCCTCGAGCTGGCGGTCGGTCCAGGCCTCGAGCTGTGCGGCGTCCTCCGGGCCGAGCGCGTCGCAGGCGTGCTGCCAGTGCAGTGCGACGTGGTCGCCCGGTTCCAACGGGCCGGTGAACGTGCCCTGGCCGAGCGCCCAGGAGACCTCCTCGTCGGCGGGCGGCCCGAGCCGCAGGGCGCCGTGCGCGTAGCCGAGCGCCCGGGCGCGCACGAGCAGCCGCGGCCCGCGGAGCTCCAGGACCTCGGCCGGCCGGACCCGGCAGGAGTCGAGCACGCGGAGCGGCTCGGGCCGGCCGCCGGCCAGGAGCCGCGACCAGGGGTAGACGCCGAGCACGTGGAAGGCGTGGGTGGGGGCGACCTCCTCGAGCAGCTCCTCGGTGAGGTGGGACCAGTAGTGGCCGGCCTGGCGCCCGAAGCGCTCGAGCAGCAGCTCTCCGAGCGTCCCGGCGTCCACCGCGCCGGTCAGCGGGCTGCCGGTCCAGTACGCGCGGCCCACGCGCTCGTCCAGGGGGTCCTCGATCCCGGCGAGCTCGGCCAGCAGCGCCTGGTAGGGCCAGGCGCCGGAGAAGCGGCGGGCCAGGGCGGTGACGTCCACGTCCTCGCCGTGCCCGCAGGCGACCGCCTCGAGGCCGCTCGCCCCGGCAGGACCGCAGTACCCGCGCGCGTTGGGGGCGTGGGCGTACCGGGCGAAGAGCCGGTGGCCGGCCGGCTGGCTCATCCCGGCGGCGCGGACCAGGCCTCCGGCACGACGACGGCCTCATCGCCGGCCGGGCCGACGAGCCCCACGTCGCGCATCATCTGCGTCGTCCGGGCGGCCTCCTCCGGCGCGAGGCGGGTGAGGGCGAAGCCCGCGTGGACGATCGTGAAGTCGCCCACCGCCAGCTCGGGCAGGAAGTTCAGCCGCACGGTCCGCAGCTCGCCGGCGAAGTCCGCCTCGCCGAGGATCGCCCCGTCGGGCTCCTCCCACCGCCGCACGATCCGCCCGGGGATGCCGAGGCACATGTCAGGTCCCCTCCTCGCGTCGCCAGACCACGACCCGGTTGTTGCCCGAGTCCGCCACCGCCAACCGGCTGCCCTCGCGCGCCAGGCCGTAGGGCCAGCACAGCGTGTCGTCGGCCACCTGCTCCCAGCGGTTCTCGCCGCCCGCGGCGCGGGTGCGCTGGGCGAGCACCGCGTCGGGCTCGCGCGCGAGGTCGCCCGGCACCGCGTCCCACACGAGGACCCGGTTGTTCGCCGTGTCGGCGAGCGCGAGCCCGGGCCCGGAGACGAGGCCGTAGGGGAAGCGCAGGCGCCCCTCCTGGGAGACGTAGGGGAACTCCCCGCCGGAGCCCATGTCGGGCTGGCCGAGCACCGCGTCGGCCGGCTCGTCCTGCTCGGGGTGCGCGGACCACCGCAGCACCCGGTGGTTGCCGGCGTCGGCCACCAGGAGCCCGCCGTCGCCCGTGCCCGCGACGGCGTGCGGCCAGCGGAAGGACGCGGGGCCGACCCCGGCGCCCCGGTTCTCCTCGCGCCCGGCGGCGTCGGGCTGCCCGAGGACCACGTCGGCGGGGCGACCGTCCAGGGGCAGCCCGTCGCGCCACACCAGGACCCGCCGGTTGCCGGTGTCGGCCACGTGGAAGCGGCCGTCGATCAGCGCGATCCCGAACGGCCAGTAAAACGTCGCGGCCGTCGGCGCGCCGCCGGCGTTGGTCTCCACGGCGTCGAGGCCGGGCTGGCCGATCACGTGGTCGGGCGGCGTGCCGGTCGCCTCGGGCACCCGGTCCCAGACCAGCAGCCGGTGGTGCCAGGCGTCGGCGACCACCAGGCGCCCGTCGGCCACGAGCACGCCCGTCGGCAGCCGCAGCCCGTTCGCCGGCCCCGCGCCGTCGCCCGCGGGCCCCTCGCTGACCGCGTCGCACTGCCCGAGCACCACGTCGCAGGGCGCGCCGTCGGCTTCGGGGTCGCGATGCCAGAGCATCACCCGGTGGTTGCCCGTGTCGCAGGCCACGACGAGGCCGGGGGAGAGCCACACGCCGCGCGGCGCGTAGAGCGTCGCCGCGCTCGCCGCCGCGTCGGGGAGCAGGAGCCCGCCCGCCGAGGTCGCGCCCAGCACCCGCTCCGGCCGCCACGGGCCGAAGGTCGCGGGAGCCGGGCCGCCCGAGGGGACCCCGAGCGTGACGCCGACGTGCGGCGCCCCCTCCGTGATGACCTGGACCCGCACCTCAGGCCGCCGTGCGCACCCAGATGTGCCCGTCGTCGATGCGCAGCGGCAGCTGCTCGAGCTGCGCGCCGGGCATCGTCAGGCACTCCCCGCTGGCCGCGTCGAAGCAGAAGCCGTGCCACGGGCAGGTCAGCGTGCCGCTCTCGGCGTCGACGATCGCGTTGTCGAGCGGCATGCCCTGATGGGCGCAGGCGTTGACGTAGGCCGCCATCTGCCCGGCCGCGTTCACCACCACGACCTCGACGGTCTCGCCCTCGTCGGGCCGCAGCGACATCGCCTCGAGGGTCCCGACGCCGATGCGCTCGACCGGGAAGGTCTTCACCCAGCCCGCTCCCTCGACGACGACCGGGGCGGCGGCCACCGCGACCTCCGCGTCGGGTCGGCCCGTGCCGACCTGCGTGATCTGCAGGAGCGCGGCGGGCTCCGGCGCCGCGGGCTCGTTCGGCAGGACGAGCACGGAGGTGATGCCGGGAACGCCCTCGACGAGCGCCTTCTCCACGCCCTCGCGCATCGTGACGCTCGCCATCGAGCAGCCGTTGCAGGCGCCCTGCAGGCGGACCTGCGCCACGCCGTCCTCGATCGCCACGAGCTCCACGTCGCCGCCGTGGGACTGGATGCCCGGGCGGACCGTGTCGAGGACCCGGGTCGCGACGGTCATCGGGTCGGCCGTGCGGATGATGCCGTGCATCCCGAGCAGCATCCGGACCGTCGGGTCATCGACGAGCTCGAACAGCAGCTCCTTTCCGCGCGGGTCCTCGCGCAGCCGCCGCACGATCGCGGTGAGCCCCGCCTTGTGCAACGCGTCGAGCGCGTCGACCACATCGGTGATGACCTGCCGCGGCAGGGGGTCGAGCTCCGCCCGGCGGGCGTTCGCGGTGTCGAGCCGAGCGGCCAGCGCCTCGAGCTCGCCGGGCTCCGCGGCGGCGGCCGGCGGCGGTGGCGCGGCGGGCGACGGGGCCGTGGCCGGCGGCGGGGCCGCGGCCATCGGCAGCATGGTGGGGGTCCGGCTCATCCCTGCCTCCTCATCCGTACACGCTGGCCCGGGACATCGACTCGAGCACCTTGTGGTGGAGCAGCTCGGCGAACGCCGAGCGCGCCGCGGCCTGCAGGAGCTCCCCGACGGTCCCCGATGCCTCGAGCGCCAGCGGCCGGCGCTGCAGCGCCGTGAGCACGAAGGCCGCGCCCTCGGCGTTGTCGAGGCACCAGTCGGCGAAGACCGCGTCGACGAACTCGTCGAGCCACACGCCCTCGCTGTTGCGGTCGGCCCGCAGGAGCCGCAGCGCGTTCTCCTGGCCGGCGCAGCGCTGCACGATCCGCTCGATGAACTGCTCCCCGGACTGCGCCAGGAGGAGCTCGAACTGCTGCTGGGCGTGGAGGTCCACCTCACTCCCCCCGGGCCTCGGCGGCGTGCCGTGCGAGATCGCCGATGCCGCCGAGGGCCAGGCGCCCGCCGGCGCCGCGACCGTCCTGCGGCGTGGTCTGCTTGACGATCTCGTCGAGCAGGCCGCGGACCATGAGCGCGGACTCGCTGTCCAGGTGCTCCTCGAAGAGGAAGCGCGCCTCGAAGAGCTTGGCCTTGGCCTGGTCGAAGATCCCGAGGTGGGCCAGCACGTTGCCCTGGTTGGCGAGCACCCGGGCGCGGCCGAGCGGGTCCGAGGTGCGGTCGCGGTGCTCGAGCACCTGCTCGTAGAGCTCGACGGACTCCACGAGGTTGTCGCCCTGCTTGACCGACGGGGTGTAGACCAGCGCGTTGGCCAGGTTGAGCGTCGCGGTGGACCACTGGGCGGGGTGCTCCTCGCGCGTGAAGACCTCGAGCGCGGCCCGCATCGCCTGGATCGCGATCCCCATGCGCAGGGTGTCGGAGGCCTCGACCATCGGCGTGGCCAGGTAGGCCGTGGCCAGGTTGAGCTGGGCGCTGGCCCAGAGGTGGGGCGCGTCGTCGACCGTGATCAGCTGCAGCGCCGTGTAGTAGTGGTGCATCGCCGGGGCGAGCGCGGCGCCGCCCGCCGCGGCCACCTCGTGCTCGAGCGTCCCGAGCTGGTAGTGCAGCTCCGCCTTGCCCACCGCGAGGTCGGTCGCGGTGAGCGCCGCGGCGGCGGCGGTGAGGTCGGCCCGGGCGCCGTCGCGGTCCAGCCCGTGCTCGAAGGCGGTCGAGCCGGCGTTGCCGAGCAGCACCGCGGCCAGGGCGGGCGCCGCCTCCCCGGCGCGCGCGCTCGCCGCGTGCAGCAGCGCAACCGCGTCCTGCGGGCGGCCGGCGTCCAGCACGGCCGAGGCCTGCGCGGCGAGGCTCAGCGCGACGACGACGGGGTCGGCGCCCTCGGCCACCGCGGGCGGCGCCTCGCGCCCGCCGAGCATGTAGCGCAGCACCTCCACCAGCGGCGCGAGCTCGGCGGGCAGCGCGGCGGCGAGGGCGGCGGGGTCGGCGTCCTCGCCCGAGAGCAGGTACCGGTTGCACCGCGTGAGCGCGTCCTGGCCGTCGAGCTCCGCGAGCGCGGCGTCGAGCTCCCCGGCGTGGGCGAGCGCGTGCGCCCGGAGCGCCGGCGGCCACTGCTCGGGCAGCCGGCCCTCGAGCAGTCCCGCGCCGAGCGGGCCGGCGAGCTCGTCGGCGGGCAGCAGCATCATGCCCGCGGGGTAGGGGAACGCCCCGAGGGGCTGGGAGCGGCTCACGCGGGCGGTCCGGTCAGGGCTCGGGCGGCGGGCGCCGGCGCCGGTGCGCGGCCCGCTGCACCAGCGAGGCCGCGAGGCGCGCCTGCTCCTCGCTGCGATGGGTCGAGAGCAGGCGTCGCGAGATCCCCTCCGGCTCGATCAGGACGAGGTGCACCTGCCACTGCCCGCGGTCCCGGCTCACCTCCGTGTGCACCGTGTGGTCCATCCGCCTCATCCTCCCCGAGCGGCGCTCCCAGCGCCACGACGAGCGCGCCGCGCGCCTCGTCCCAGCGGGTGGCGAACCGGCCGGCGGGCGCCCGGAAGTCGAGCACCTCGGCGACGAGCAGCGAGCGGTCGCCCGCGACGTTGCGCTGCTTGAGGACGAGGCCCCCGTTGGCCTCGCTGCGGAGCGGCAGCAGCAGGAGGTCCCCGTCGCGCACCGTCGCGACGCAGACCCCGGCCGGGAACCGCCGGCGCGCGAGCGCCGCCGGCAGGCGCAGGTAGCCGTCCCAGGTGAGCTCGCAGCTCTCCGCGGCGCTCATCGGGCCGGCCTCGCGTCCGGCTCGAGCTCGGCGGCCACGAGCGCGACGACCTCCTCCATCGCGGCACGGACCACCGCGGAGAGCTCGGCGCCCGGCTCGGTGCCCTGCGCCTCGATGAGGAAGACGGTGACGTCGGCCGGGAACTCCGGACCGAGCAGCCAGGTGCCGAAGGCGAGCGCGTGGTCCCAGCGGAACGCGTGGGTGTGGAGCCCGTCGAGCGGCGGCAGCGCGCCGACCTCCTCGCCGGGGATGCGGTAGATCGTGCCGGGTGCGGCGCCCGTGGTGGCGGCGTCGATGAGGATCGCGCGGCCGGCGCCGCGCATCTGGAAGGCGACGTCCATGCCGGCGGTCCCGCCGTCCACCAGCCGCACGTCGTCCGCGACGCCCCGGTGCCAGAGGGTCTTGAGCGCGATCGGCCCGACCGCGTCGTCACCGCGCAGGAGGTTCCCGCAGCCGACCACGACCACGCGGCAGGCCGGCGGTGCGTACCCGTCGTCCAGGAGCTCGTGCGGCGCGGGCGCCGCGGCGGCTGGCGGCTGGGGGCCGCTCACACCATCCCGTTCACGACGAACCGGCTGAGCTCGCGGCCGCTCTTGCCGTCGTAGGCATGCACCGTGCAGACCAGGCAGGAGTCGAACGAGCGGGCGACGTGGCCGAGCTCGACGGGATCCTCCATGTCCGCCACCGGCGAGCCCACCAGGGCCTGCTCGATCGGGCCGAGCGTGCCCGATCCGTCCCGCGGGCCGATGTTCCAGGCTGTCGGGGTGACCACCTGGTAGTTCTCGATCTTGCCGTCCTCGAGCACGATCCAGTCGGCCAGCGCGCCGCGCGCGGCCTCCGTCGCGCCGAAGCCCTTGCCGGAGAGCGGCTCCTCGGGCTTCGTGTAGAACGAGTCGTGGAGGTCGACCTCCGAGAGCCACTGCTTCACCCAGTTGAAGTACTTGGGCGCCTCGTGCATGCGCGCCATCTGGCGGACGAAGACCGAGGGCCCGAGCTTGTCGACCATGTCGACGAAGAGCGGGTCGTAGTCCTGGTGCGCGGCGGCGTCGGGGGCGCCCGCGGCCATGCGGCGGGCGAGCGGACCCGCCTCGAGCGGGATGTGGCCCAGGCCCTCCACGTCGTAGCGCGGGGACTTCGCCCACGAGTACTTGCCGTCCTCGCGACCCGCGAGCGGGTCGACCGGTTCGGTGACGCCCTCCCACGGGTGCCTGAGCCCCTCGCCGCGGTAGAACGAGTGGGCGACGTCCTCGGCCACGCGCAGGTGGTCGAACTCGTGGAAGCGCCCGTCGGCGTAGACGCCGCTGCGGCTGATGAGCGCGTCGCTTCGCCCCTCGATCGTCGGGTTCTCGTACATCGACGGCTCGAAGTAGGTGCCCGTGGCGAAGTAGTTGCCGACCCCGGCGCCGTACTTGTCGAGGCCGATCTCCTGCGAGTAGCGGATGAAGAAGCCGCAGTCGGAGTTGAACTGCGCCTCGTTCTCCTCGACCCACTCCTGCATGTCCGCCCACGACTTGACCTCGAGCCAGCGGTCGACCGAGCAGCCGAGCCAGTGCTTCTCGAGCCAGTTGTTCTTCCAGTGGTCGAGGATCGCCGTGGACCGCGTGATGTCCGAGAGGTTCGGCCCGCTCATGACCCCGCCGGGCACCATGAAGGACGAGTGGGGCCACTGGCCGCCGAAGATCGCGTAGACCTCCACGGGCTTGTTCGAGAGCACGACGCCGGGCTGGTAGGAGGTGCCGACGTACGGGGCGAAGCGGCGCACGGCCTCCTCGTAGAGCGGCGACTTGGCGTAGTTCTTGTTCACCAGGTCGATCGCGAAGAGCGCGTAGAAGTACCGCGGGATCGACTGCAGCGTCTCGCAGGCCTGGGCGATGTTGCGGATCAGCGTCCCGTTGCGGGGGACGTGGGTCTTCCAGGCCGTGTCGAGCGCGTAGCACGCCTTGTAGAGGTGGCTGCCGCCGCAGATGCCGCAGATGCGCGGGGTGACGATGAGGCCCGCCTGGGGGTCCTTGCCCTTGAGGATGATCTCGAAGCCGCGGAACATGGCGGCCTCGGTCCAGGCCGAGGTCACGACGCCGTCCTGGATCGTGACGCGGACGTCGAGGTCGCCCTCGACACGTCCCATCGGGCTGACGAAGAGGTCAACGGAGGTCATGTGGTGCCTTCCGGGAGGGGAGGGTTCGCCTAGACGACGAACATGTCTTCCTTGGACCACTGGGGCGCCGCGATGCGCGCCGCGGCGGCGTGGGCCATGTAGCTGAGGTGGTCGGTGCCCTCGGGGATCTCCTTCGGGATCGTCCCCGCGACCTTCTGGGTCTTGAACACGGTGCCCGGCGCCAGGTCCATGTGCGGGAACTCCGGCTCGGTGCAGCCGATGCAGGGCATCCCCGCCCGCGTCTTGCTCGAGTGCCGGTTCCAGAGGATGCGGTTGCACGGCGAGTGGGTCACGGGCCCGCGGCACCCGAACTCGTAGAACAGGCAGCCCGTCCGCGTTCCCTCGCCGAACGAGGTGGTCGACTGCTTGTACTCGAAGAACTGCACCCGGGTGCAGCCCGTCTGCGTGAAGCTCTTGAAGAAGGTCTGCGGGCGGTGGAGGTCGTCCAGCGCGATGTCGCCGGCCCGGCCGGTCGCCAGGGCGACGATGATCTGGGTGATCCAGTCGGGGTGCGCGGGGCAGCCCGGGACGTTGATGACCGGCAGGCCGGACTTCGAGCGCCACTCCGGCCCGAGGAAGCCGCCCCGGTCGCGCTTGTGGAACTGCAGGCCGGTGGAGTCCGACGGGTTGGGCGCCATGGCCGGGATCCCGCCCCAGCAGGCGCAGTCGCCGATGGCCACGACGATGGAGGCGGCGTCGGCGAGCTCCGCGATCCAGTCGGTCATGGGCCGGTCGGCGAACATGTCGAAGCGGCCGGACTTGTCCGGCGCCTGGATCACCGTGCCCTCGAGCACGAAGATGTCGAGCGGGCGCTCGCCCGTCGCGCAGTCGGTGAAGATCTTCTTGGCGTTCTCCCCGAGCTCGAGGCCGAGGGACGGGTGCCAGAGCAGCTCCAGCCCGAAGTCCACGATCAGGTCGACGACGTTCGGCTCCTCGGCGTTGAGGAACGACATCGTGTTCCCGGAGCACGCTCCCGCCTGGAACCACAGCACTGACGGCATGTCGGCGATCCTCCCCTAGTGGTCGGTCGCCGTGCGGACGGGCACGGCGCCTGGTCGGTCCTCGGCCAGCACGCGACCGAGGCCGCGGCCGACGGTGGTCAGGAAGCTGAGGCCCCGCCGCAGGTCCTCGTCGCGCAGCAGGCGCGCGAGCGAGCGGACGCCCGAGACGGGGACGGGGTTGGTCCGGTAGTCCGCGGCGCCGCGGTTGAGTCCGCGGGCGAGGAGCGCGAGCGACCCGGCGGCCTCGGGCGAGCGGAGCTCCTCCAGGGCGCCCGACTCGAGCAGCGCGGTCAGCGCGGCCAGCGCGCTCGGGAGCGCGCCGAGCACCGCGGTCCCCGCGGCCTGGAGGCTCGGACCGTCGACGCCGCTCAGCCCGGGCAGCGCCTCCGCGCCCTTCCGCGCGTCGGCCAGCGAGTCGAGCGCGGAGTCGAGCATCGTCTCGCCGTGGCGGATGAACCCGTCGAGCCCGCTCACGAGCAGCGCGAGGAGCTCGGCGTTGTCGAGCAGGGAGCCCAGCGCCTCCGCCACGCGCGGCTCGTCGAGCCGCTCCCCGAGGGCCTCGGCCGGGGTGCGCTCGTCGGCGGTGGTGATGCTCATGCGGAGAGGGGCGGGCGGCGGACGCTCATCGTGGGCGACTGTCGCACCGGGACCCGCACGCCGTCTACGCGCATCGCGCAGCGGGTGCTCGCAATGCGCAAGGATGTCGCTCGCAGGACGCACCGCCATGTCCCAGCTCTCGCGCCTCCGCTTCATCGACACCGAGCGCACCCGCATGCCGGTTCGCCAGCGGCTGCGCTCGCGCGGGGTCCCGAACGCGCTGCAGGACCACGAGGTGCTCTGCAGCGACGACGTCGAGGCGGCGGAGGACGCGGCCTCGGCCCTGCTCGGCGCCGCCCGGCTCCGGGTGGCCCCGGGCGACCGTGCGGAGTTCCAGGCGACGCTCAACGCGGTCCAGGTCCGGGCGCTCACCATGGCCTACCTCGACTTCCGGGCCCCGGCCACCCTGAGCGTGGCGCCCGCCGACGTCTTCACGATCCACACGACGACGCACGCCAGCGGCCAAGCCGTGGTGGGCGGGCGGCGCTGCGAGCTCAGCGCGTTCCGCGCCGTCGTCACCTCGCCCGGGGTCGGCTACGTCGTCGAGCTCGGCGCCGACTGCCCGCAGATGATCATCCGGCTCGAGCGCGCCGCCGTGGAGCGCCAGCTCTCGCGGATGCTCGGCCGCAGCCTGACCGACCCCATCGCCTTCCTGCCCACGGCGGACCTGACCCGCGACGCCGCCGTCCGCTGGCACGGGGCGATGCACCTGCTCTCGAGCGAGGTCATGACCCCGGCCTCGCTGACCCAGCGCGGGATCGGCGCGGGCGCGATCGAGGAGCTCGTGGTCTCCACCCTGCTCTACCTGCAGCCGTCGAACTACTCGGACGGCTTGAGCCACGCCGGCGACGCGGTGGGGCACAAGGCGGTGCGCCGCTGCCTGGAGTACATCGACGGGCACCTGGCGGAGCCCATCACCCTCGCCGACCTCGCCCGCCACGCGCAGGTGAGCGTCCGGTCGGTGCAGACCGGGTTCCGCGAGGACCTCGACACCACGCCGGTCGGCTACATCCGCGACCGCCGCCTGGATGCGGTCCGCGGGGCGCTCATGGAGGCGCTGCCCTCCGACGGCGTGACGGTGGCCCAGCTCGCCGAGCGCTGGCACTTCGCCAACGCCGGCAGCTTCGCGGTCCGCTACCGCAAGCGCTTCGGCGAGTCGCCGTCCGCCACGCTGCGGCGCTGAGGCCCGTGCACGAGCTCTCGCTCTGCCAGAGCATCTACCGGATCGCCGACCGGGCCCGCGCGGGGCAGCCGGTCACCGAGGTCCGCCTGCAGGTCGGGATGCTGCGCCAGGTCGTGCCGCACACGCTCGAGTACTGCTGGGGCCTCGTGACCGAGCAGACGCCCCTGGCCGGGAGCCGCCTGGCGATCGACCACGTGCCGATCCGGCTGCGCTGCCGCGCCTGCGGCAGGGCCACCGACGCCGATCGGCTGGTGCTAGCTTGCGCCCACTGCGGCGGCGGCGACGTCGAGGTGGTCGCCGGCGAGGAGTTCCTGCTCACCTCGATGGACCTCGGGAGGACGGACGATGGGGCGGTTCCACCGGCACGCTGACGGCACCGCCCACGCGCACGAGCACGGGGACGACGAGCACGCGCACGGTGACCATGACCACGACGGCGAGGACCATGTCCACGCGCCGCACGAGGCCGCCGAGCACGGCGACCACTCGGGCTACGAGACCGGGCCGCAGCGCGTGAGCGTGCTCGAGCGCATCTTCACCGAGAACGACCGGGCGGCCGACGCCAACCGGGCGGCCCTCGAGGCGGCGGGGGTGCTCTGCCTCAACCTCATGTCCTCGCCCGGCGCGGGGAAGACCGCGCTGCTCGAGCGGACGCTGCGCCACCTCCGCGGGCGGGTGGCGGCCGGGGTCGTCGAGGGCGACATCGAGACGAGCCTCGACGCCGACCGGCTCGAGGGGCTCGGGGCGCAGATCGCGCTCCTCAACACGGCCAACGGCTTCGGCGGCGAGTGCCACCTCGACGCGCCGATGGTCGCCAGCGCGCTGGGGCGGCTGGACCTCGACGCGCTCGACGTGCTCTTCGTGGAGAACGTCGGGAACCTCGTGTGCCCGGCGGAGTTCGACGTCGGCCACCACCACCGGGTGATGGTCTGCTCGATCACCGAGGGGGAGGAGAAGCCGCTCAAGTACCCCGTGATGTTCCGCGCGGTCGACCTCGTGCTCGTCAACAAGCTGGACCTGCTCGAGCACCTCGACTTCGACCTCGAGCTCTTCGAGCGCAACGTGCGCCGGGTGAACCCGGAGGCCGAGCTGCTGCGCCTGAGCGCCCGGACCGGCGAGGGCCTCGAGGCGTGGCACGCGTGGCTCGAGGCGCGCCTCGCCGCGCGCTGAGCGCCGGCCGTCGCCGGCGACCGGATCAGCCGGGCTGCGTCTCGTCCACGCCCTTGCCGGGGTAGGTGTCCGGGATGGCCTCCTCGCGCGGGCCGGTCTCGTGGCGGATCGCGACGGCGTGGAGCCCCTCGGCCTCGCGCTCCGCCTCCGCCTGGCTCGAGTGCTTGGAGATCTCCTTGCGCACGCCGTCGGCGACGGTCACCACCGTCCACTCACGGCCGGCCTGCTCCACGGTGACCGCGAAGTCGTCGACGTGGGGGAGCGCGTCGGGGTCCGTCTCCGCCCGCGGCGCCGGATCCTGGCTCTCTGACATGGTGCGGCTCCTTCTCACGCCCTCGGCGTGCTCGATCCTCGTCCGGGTGCGCGGGACTCACACCCTGCGGCGAGCATGCCAGGAACACCTCTCCGCGCAAAGGGCCCGCGGCCAGGGGGCCGGCGGATGAGCACGCCCCCCCGGGTGCTCCTGCTCGGGGACGGCGAGCTGGCCGTCGCGGTCGAGCACGCCGTGCGCCGGGCGGGGGGCGAGGTGGCGCACCTCCTCGCCCCGGGCGACCGCGAGGTGCACGACGCGGTGACCGCGTCGCTCTCCGTGGTGATGGTCGTCGTGCGCGACGACATCGCCGCGCTGCGGCTCGCGCTCCTGGTCGAGCACGCGCGGCCGGGGGTGCCGCTCATCGTCACGCTCTTCGACCGGACGGTCGCCGACCAGCTGCGCACCGTCGTCCCGCACTGCCGCGTCATGTCGCTGCCGGACCTCGTCGCCCCGGCCCTCGCGGGGCCCTGCCTCGACGCGGGGCTCACCTCGCTCGTGGCCTCCGCGCCCGCGCCCGTCGGGGTCGCCGACGGCGCCGAGGGCGCTCCGGTCCTCGTGCCGCTCGCCCCGACCCGCCGGCGCGCGGGCCGCCGGGCCGCGGGGTGGCTGCGGAGCGCGGCGCGCCCGTACGACACGAGCGCGCGCGTGCTGCTGGTCGGGCTGCTCGGCTTCCTGGCCATCCTCGCCGCGGACGCGCTCATCGGCGTGGCCTGGCTCGGGGAGTCCCCGGCCCAGGCGTTCTACGCCGCCACCAAGGCGCTCGTGACGGTGGGACCGAACCCGGCCGTCGACCGGGGCGGCGCCGGGCTGCGCGTGGTCGCGGCGCTGCTCATGCTCACCGCGATCGGCTTCGCGGCGGTGCTGACCGCGGGCATCGTCAACCGGCTGCTCGACCCCCGGCTCACCGCGATCGCCGGCCGGCGGGCGGTGCCGCGCGACGACCACGTCGTGGTCGTCGGCCTGGGACAGGTCGGGCTCCGGCTCGCGCAGCTGCTGCGCAGCCTCGACGTCCCCGTGGTGGCGGTGGAGCGTCGCCGCGACGCGCCGGGGGTGCGCATCGCCCGGCGGCTGCGGATCCCCGTGGTGATCGCCGAGGGGGGCGACCGCGCGCTGCTGCAGCGGCTCGGCCTCCAGCGGGCGCGCGCGCTCGCGGCGGTGACCTCCGACGACGTGGAGAACATCGCGATCGCCGTCGCCGCGCTGGCGGTCCACGGCCCGCTGCGGGTGGTGCTGCGGGCGGGCGACGGCGACGTGTCGACCGAGACCCGGGCGCTCTTCCGCATCGGGGTCGTCTGCGACCTCCATCGCCTCGGTGCCGACCTGCTGGCGGCCGCGGCGCTCGGGCACCACGCGGTCGGCGTCGCCTCTCAGGAGGGGCGGACGTGGCTCGTCGTGGAGGACGGGCCGGCCCGGCGGCTGGTCGCCGTGCCGGGGACGGCGCCGGCCGCGGAGCGCTCCGGGGGCTGAGCGCTCCGGGGGCTGAGCGCCGGGCCGTTCGCGCGGGCTCCCCCGCTCTCCGGCTTGCGCTTCGCGCGCGGGGTGGCTACGTTCCCGCCCGTCAGAGCGGGAGGGCGCCAGTGCGCCGTTCCGGCGCAAGCGCACGTGGAGGAACCGGCTGAGATGGCCAGCGGCACCGTGAAGTGGTTCTCGGACGACAAGGGATTCGGGTTCATCACCCCCGACGACGGCAACCGCGACCTGTTCGTGCACCACACGGGCATCGTCGCCGAGGGGTACCGCTCCCTCGAGGAGGGCGCCCGCGTCACCTACGAGGAGGAGCAGGGCGACAAGGGGCCCAAGGCCGTCAACGTCGTGAAGGCGTAGCCGCCGGGCGGCGCTAGTGGTCGGCGACCGCTCCGTCCTCCGGGACGAGCGGGCGGCCCTCGTCGTGCCAGCGCTGCAGGCCGCCGGCCATCGACCACGCGTCGTAGCCCGCGCCCCGGAAGGCCTGGGCGGCCATCGCCGAGCGGGCCCCGAGGCGGCAGGAGAAGATGATCGTGGTCTCCTTCGGCAGCTCGTCGGACTGCGAGGCGAGCCGCTCGAGCTCGACGTGGCGCGCGTCGGCGATCCGGCCCGCGTCCCACTCGTACTGCTCGCGGACGTCGACGAGGATCGCCGTGCCGTCGGCGAGGGCCTGCTGCGCCTGCTCGGGGGTGACCTCGATGCCGGGCTCGGAGGGGAAGGCGGGGGCCATGCGGGCCAGGCTAGCCGCGGCCCGCGGCCCGCGGCCCGCGGGGCGGGCGGCGCGCGTCATCGCCTCGTCCGCGACCGGTCGCGACGGGCCCGCGGGATCGCCGCCCAGTCGCCGGCCGCGGGCCGTGCGCCGCCCCGCCCGGGCGGCGGCGGGCAAGGCGCCGCCCCGCCCGGGCGACGGCTCCCGGCGGCGGCGCGGCGGTGCGAGCTCCGGCTCCCGGTCGGCTCCCAGCGAGGCGGCCGGCTCGGGCCCGGCGGCCGTCCTGCCATGATCCGGTCGATGCAGCAGCGTGCGACGATCGCCCTCCTCGCCGCGGCGCTGCTGCTGGTGGGGTGCGGCGACAAGACCGCCCCGGGGCCGCGCAGCACCGCCGCGAGCACTCCCTCCACGTCGGGTGCCCCGCCAAGCGGGACGGCCCCCGGCGCCACCCCGCCGCCCACGACCATCCCGGCCCCCGACGCCACTGCTCGGCAGCTCCTGAGGCTGCTGGTCCCCAAGGGAGTCCCGACCCGCGCGCAGGGGGAGCCGGCCGACGCGGCGGACGTCGCGGTCGTGCGGCACTGGCTCGCCGCGCTGCGCGACGGGGACATCCCCGCGGCCGCGGCCACCTTCGCGGACCGCGTCATCGTCCAGAACCTCCGGCCGCCCCAGACGCTCACCACGCTCGACCAGCGCCTCGTCTTCAACGCGGGCTTCCCCTGCGGCGCGGAGCTCTCGACCGCCTCCAGCGTCCGGGGCTACCTCGTGGTCACCTACCGGCTGACGGACCGCAAGGGCTCGCCGTGCGACGGGCCGGGCGGCAGCGCCGCCGGGACCATCAGGGTCGAGGGCGGCAGGATCACCGAGTGGTACCGGCTGCCCGACCCGCCGGCGAGCCGCGACGAGGCCCCGGGCCCGGTGGTCTGAAGGCCGCGCGAGCCGCCCGCGCGGCGCGCGGGCGCGGGCTACCCTGGCGACGACCGTGCCGCCCCTTCGCCGCATCGCCTTCGCCGCCGGGGTGGCGCTCAGCGTCGCGCTCGTCGCCGTCGTCCTGCTCCAGGGCTTCTCCAGCGACGGGTGGATCCGCGCGGCGGAGACGGCCGCGGTGCTGTTCGTCGCGGCGGCGGCGTTCTTCTGGGCGATGACGATGGTCGGGCTGAAGCTCGCCGGGTGGGAGGAGCCCGCGAGCGAGGAGGAGTTCGAGCGCGTCGTCCTCGAGAGCGAGCGCCTCGCGCGCCAGGGCACCTTCGCCGAGCCGGAGGAGACCGACTTCCTCGACCTCGATCCGTACTCCGACGCGGACTTCGAGGAGCTCGTGCGCGACGCGCTCGACGAGTTGCCGGATCTCCTGCGCCCGCTCATCGAGAACCACAACGTCGCGGTGGTGATCTCCGACGGCGGCCGCCGGCGCGGCGCCTACGGGCTCTACCACGGCGACGGTGCGACCCGGGACGACGTCCCGGACCGCATCGTCGTCTACCGCGACACCCTGCGCCGCGACTTCGGCCACGACGCCGAGCTCCTGCGCGCGCAGGTGACCCAGACCGTGCGCCACGAGCTCGCCCACCACGTCGGCTTCGACGAGCTCGGCGTCCAGGGCCTCGGCCTCTAGGCGCGCCGGTGGCCGGCCGTCCCCGTCCCGGAGCGGCGTCCTGCGGGTGACGCGGGCGGCCGTCCGCGCCGCGCGGCTGCACGCGCTCGGCCTCGCCGAGCGTCGCGCCGACGCGGACGCGGCGCCCGCCGCCGCCCCGGGCCTGCGCGACACGCCGGCCGGCGTCTTCCGCGACGCGCTCGCCGCGCGGCTCGCGCCGCCCGCGCCGCCCGCGCCGCCCGCCGCGCCCGCATCGAGTGGTCGATCGACCGCCCAGGGGACGGTGGATCGACCGCTCGACGCGCAGGAGGCCGGGCTCGTGGCGATCTGGGGACCGCGCGCGGCGCCTTACGTGGTCGCCGCCGCCGACCTCGGCGTCTTCACCCGGGGCGCGTTCCCGGTCGACGAGGCCTCGGCCCGCGCCTTCGCGCCGAGCGCGACCAAGGCGCTCGACCCCCGGGGCGTCGAGCTGCTCGACGCCTTCGCGCGGGTCGAGCAGGCGATGCGCGCCGCGGTCGCGGGCGGGCCCGTGGGCCGCGACGACATGCACCAGCAGCTGCGCGAGGCGCTCCCGGACGAGCTCCTGTGGTGGTGCCGGGGCTGCGGGAGCCACCACGTCCACCCCATGGTCTGGCGTGCGGCCTGCGCCATGGGCGGGCTGCGCCGGGAAGAGGACGCGTCCTCGCGGGCCGTCACCTACGCCGCGGTGACGCGGCCGCCCGAGCCGGGCCAGGACGCGCGGGCCCGGAGGGAGCTGACGCGCCGCGCCCTCCACCACCACGGGCCGCTCACCCCGGCCGAGCTCGCGGCATGGCTGGGCGTCTCGAAGCCCGACGCGCGCGCCCGGCTCGAGGCGCTCGCGCCCGAGCTCGAGGAGGTCGATCGCGACGGGAGGGCGGCCTGGGCGCTCCGCGCGGACCTCGAGCTGCTCGCCGAGGCGCCCGCGGTGCGCGGCGTCCGCCTGCTCGGCGCCGGCGACCCGCTGCTCGACGGCCGTGACCGCGCGTCGGTCGTCCCCGATCCCGCCCACGCGAAGGAGGTCTGGAAGGTCCTGGCCAACCCTGGGGTCGTCCTGGGCGACGGCCGGGTCCTCGGCACCTGGCGGGCGAGGGTGGCGCGCGGCCGCTTGGAGGTCACGGTGCGCGCGCTCGGCGGCGCGCGCCTGCCGGCCGCCGGGCGCCTCGCCCCCGAGGCGGCCGCCCTCGCCGCCGGGCGCGGCCTCGACGCGGCGATCCTCACGAGGGCCTGAGCGCCGGGGTCCTGGGGAGCCGGCCTCGGTCGGTAGCATCGACCTCCGAGGTCAGGACCCGCGGGGTAGGGGCCGGCCGGGCGTGCGCTGCTCCGGAAGGGCCGGGCCGCCGAGCATCACCGACCAGAGGACCGCCATGCCCGAAGCCGTCATCGTCGACGCCATCCGCACCCCGATCGGCCGCGCCGTCAAGGGCACCCTGCGCGAGGTCCGGGCCGACGACCTCGCCGCCGCCCCGATCCGCGCGCTCATCGAGCGCAATCCGGAGCTCGACCCCTCCGAGATCGTCGACGTCCTCTACGGCTGCGCCTTCGGCGTCGGGGAGGCGGGCTACAACGTCGCGCGCAACGCGTCCCTGCTCGCCGGGCTCCCGGAGTCGGTCCCGGGCGTGACGATCAACCGCTTCTGCGCCTCGAGCCTGCAGGCGATCCGCAACGCGTTCCACGCGATCAAGGCCGGCGAGGGCGAGGTCTACATCGCCGGGGGCGTCGAGGCCGTCTCGCGCTCGGTCGAGCAGGGGCCGTTCCGGTTCCACCCCCAGCTCGACGGCTCCGAGGGCGCGGACTACAACGTCTACATCCCGATGGGCCTGACCGCGGAGAACGTCGCCGACGAGTACGGCGTCACCCGCGAGCAGCAGGACGCCTGGGCGGCGATCTCCCAGCAGCGCGCCGTCGCGGCCCGCGACTCGGGCCACTTCGCCTCGGAGATCGTGGCGGTCACGACGCCCGACGGGACCGTGGTGGACGCCGACGACGGCCCGCGGCCGGGCACCACGGTGGAGACGCTCGCGAACCTCAAACCCGCGTTCAAGCCGGACGGCACCGTGACCGCCGGCAACGCCTGCCCGCTCAACGACGGCGCCGCGGCGACGCTCGTGATGAGCGAGGAGAAGGCCCGGCAGCTCGGCCTGACCCCGCGGGCGCGCATCGTGGCCTCCACGGTCGCGGCGGTCCGCCCCGAGGTGATGGGCATCGGGCCGGTCCCGGCCATCCAGAAGCTCCTGGCCGCCACGCGGATGACGATGGACGACATCGACGTCGTGGAGATCAACGAGGCGTTCGCGGCGCAGATCGTGCCGTCGAAGGAGCAGCTCGGGATCGACGACGACAAGCTCAACCCGTTCGGCGGGGCCATCGCCCTCGGCCACCCCTTCGGCATGACCGGCGCGCGGATCATGACCACGCTGCTCAACGACCTGGAGACCCGCGGGGAGACCTACGGGATCGAGGCGATGTGCGTCGCCGGCGGCATGGGCATGGCGATGCTCGTCGAGCGGCTGGGCTAGCCACCGCTCCCGCCCGGGGCCACACGCCCGGCGACGCCGCACACCGTGGACGCCGAGGTCGTCATCGTGGGCTACGGCCCGGTCGGGCAGCTCGCCGCGAACCTCCTCGGCGCGGCGGGGGTGCGGACGCTCGTGCTCGAGCGCGCGCCCGGCCTCCACGGCGAGCCCCGGGCCGCCTCGATCGACGACGAGGGGCTGCGGATCCTCCAGGCGACGGGGCTCGCGGACGCGGCCCGCGAGCAGATGCTCGCCAACGTCCCCGTCGCCTTCGTCACCCGGGGCGGGCGCGAGGTGCGCCTGGTCGACGCGGCGGACACCGCCAACGGCCAGCCCTTCCTCGCCACGCTCCACCAGCCGGCGCTCGAGCGGGTGCTGGACGCGGGCGTCCGGCGGTTCGCCGGCGTCGAGGTGCGCTTCGGGGCCGAGGTGCGCGACCTGCGCCAGGACGCGGACGGCGTGACGCTCGCGCTGGCCGACGGCGGGAGCGTCCGCGCGCGCTGGGTCGTGGCCTGCGACGGCGGGCGCTCGGCGCTGCGCGAGGCGCTGCGGGTCGGCTTCGCCGGCTCCACGTTCGCCGAGTCCTGGCTCGTGGCCGACCTGGTGCCGCACGCGTCGCCGGCCGGCCCGCCGGTCCTGCGCTTCCACGGCGACCCCGGCCGGCCCGCCGTCTCCGCCCCGATGGGCAGCGGCCGGCTGCGCTGGGAGCTCATGGCGCTGCCGGGCGAGGCGCTCGCCGCGCTGGCCCGGCCCGCGCGGGTGCGCGAGCTGCTCGCGCCGCACGTCGACCTCGCGCAGGCCCGGGTGGAGCGCGCCAGCGTCTACACCTACCACGCCCGGACGGCGAGCCGGTGGCGGGTCGGCCGGGTGCTCCTCGCGGGCGACGCCGCGCACGTGATGCCGCCGTTCGCCGGGCAGGGCATGTGCTCCGGGCTGCGCGACGTCCACAACCTGGCCTGGAAGCTCGCGGCGGTGCTGGAGGGCGCCGCCGACCCGGCGCTCCTCGACACCTACGAGACCGAGCGCCGCCCGCACGTCGCGGCGATGTCGCGGCTGGCCGTGGCCATGGGCGCGGTGCTGCAGACCCGCCGCCCGCGCGCCGCCCGGCTCCGCGACGCGCTGCTCCTCGCGCTCTCCGAGGCGCCGCTGCTCGGTGCGCGGGCCCGGTCCGGTGCGCCGCGCGTCCCGAGCCGCCTGCGCGCGGGCGCCCTCGGACCGGGCGGCGGGCGGCTCTTCGGGCAGCCCCGGCTCGGCGGGATCCCGCTCGACGACCGCCTCGGCCCGGGCTGGGCGCTGCTGGGGGCGGGCACGGACCCGCGGCCCGCGCTCGGCCCGGCGGCACGCGCCGCCTTCGCCGACGCCCGGGCGGTGGCGCTGGAGCCGGCCCTGCTCGCGGGCGCCGAGCTCGTCGTCCTGCGCCCGGATCGCGTCGTGTTCGCCCGCGACAGGGCGGACGGCGCGGCCGCGGCGGCCGCCCACCGCGCCTGGTTCCCCGCGGCCTGAGCGCCGTAGGCCGAGGTCGGCCGCGAGCGGGTCGCGACCCCGGCGGACGACTAGCGCGGGGCCATGCGCAGGGCGCCGTCGAGCCGCACCACCGTGCCGTTCAGCATCGGGTTCTCGACGAGCTGCTGCGCCAGCTGGGCGTACTCCGCGGGATCTCCGAGCCGCGGCGGGAAGGGCACCGAGCGGCCCAGCGACTCCCGCGCCTCGCGCGGCAGCGCGGCCAGCAGCGGCGTGTCGAACAGCCCCGGGGCGATCGTGTTCACGCGGATCCCGTGCTGCGCGAGGTCGCGGGCCACCGGCAGCGTCATGCCGACCACGCCGCCCTTAGAGGCCGCGTAGGCGGCCTGGCCGATCTGGCCGTCGTAGGCCGCGATCGAGGCGGTGCCGACCAGCACGCCGCGCTCCCCGTGCTCGGCGGGCGCGTTGGCCACCATCACCGCGGCGGCCAGGCGCCAGGCGTTGAAGGTGCCGACGAGGTTGATCGCGACGATCGTCTCGAACGGCGCGAGCGGGTGCGGCCCCTTCGCGCTGGCGATGCGCTGCGCCCAGCCGGTCCCGGCGCAGACCACGCAGATCCGCAGGCCGCCCGGGCGGTCGGCGGCGCGGGCGACCGCAGCCTCGAGCTGCGCCTCCTCGCGCACGTCGGCCCTGCTCCAGCGGGCGCCGAGCTCCTCGGCGAGCGCCTCCCCCCGCTGCGCGTCGACGTCGGTGATCGTCAGCGCCGCGCCCAGCCCGGCCAGCCGCCGTGCGGTCGCCGCCCCGAGCCCCGAGGCCCCGCCGACGACCAGCGCTGCGCTGCCCTCGATCCGCATGGCGGCGAGCCTACCCGCGCTCCGCGGAGCCGGTCAGAGCGCGCTCCCGCCGCCTGGCGGCTTGGGCAGCAGCGTCACGCAGGCCCGCCAGGCCGCGACCAGCACCAGGCCCGCGGCGAAGCTCGCCACGTCGAGGCGCTCGGCCAGCGCGAAGCGCAGCCGCAGCTCCGACGAGCCGCGTCCCGCCTCGTGGAGCCGGGCGACCTCGCCGTCCTGCGCGCTGATGCGCGCGGGGCCGAGCGGCGGCCGGCGAACCACGAGGTCGCTCGCCGCTCCCGCGACCTGCACGCGCGCCCCGCGCCGCAGGGCCCGCTCCTGGCACCAGGCGGCGCCCGCGCCGTCGGCCTCGTCCCACAGGGCCATCGCCAGCGGCAGGACCGAGCCGCTGACCGTCCAGCGCCGCTCGCCGGCCAGGGTCACCGAGGTGCCCTCCTCGAGCGAGGCCGTCAGGTGGCCGAGCTCCTCGAACCCCTGGTGGAGCCGCCACCGCCCGGCGTCGGGCAGCACCTCGAGCGCCCCGCCCGGCCGGAGGGGGAGCGTGAAGGCCACCTCAGGCCGGCCGTGCGAGCGAGAGCGCGAAGAGCCCGTCGGGGTCGGTGAGCAGCTCGGCGAGCTCGAGCCCGGCGGCGGCCAGGTCGCCGCGGAGCCGGTCGGGGGTGAACTTCGCGGAGATCTCGGTCCTCAGCTCCTCGCGGGCGGCGAACTCCACGTCGAGCCCGAGCGCCGCGACATGGACCGCCATCCGGCGTCGGGCCCGCAGGCGCATCTCGACCCACTCGCGCTCGCGGTCGTAGAAGGCGACGTGCTCGAAGGCGTCGAGCTCGAAGTCCGCGCCGAGCTCGCGGTTGACCACGGCGAGCACGTTCTTGTTGAAGGCGGCGGTGATGCCGGCCGCGTCGTCGTAGGCCGCCTCGAGCACGGCGGGGTCCTTGACCAGGTCGGTGCCGAGCAGCAGCGCGTCCTGGGGCCGCAGCAGCCGGGCGACCTGGCGCAGGAAGCGGCGTCGGGAGCCGGGCGGGAAGTTGCCGACCGTCCCGCCGAGGAAGGCCACCACCCGTGGAGCCTCCGCGGCCGGGACGTGCTGGAGGTGACGCTCGAAGTCGCCGACGATGCCGTGGACCAGCAGGTCCGGATGCTCGTCGACGAGGCTCTCGGCGACCCCGCGGACCATCCCCGCCGTGACGTCGAAGGGCACGTAGCGCCGCAGCGTGCCGGCGTCGGCCATCGCCCGGAGCAGGATCCGCGTCTTGGCCGCGGTGCCCGAGCCGAGCTCGACGAGCTCGCCGGCGCCGGTCAGCGCCACGATGTCCCCGGCGCGCGCGGTCAGGATGGCGCGCTCCGTGCGGGTCGGGTAGTACTCGGGCTGGTCGCAGATGCGGTCGAACAGCTCCGCGCCGACCGCGTCGTAGAAGTGCTTCGGCGGCAGCTCCTTGAAGGGGCGGGTGAGACCGTCGAGGACATCGTCGGCCAGGGCGCGCTCGTCGCCGGCGCCGAGGTGGTCCTCGATGAGGATGCGTGCGTCGAGGGTGCTCATGTCGGTGCTCCGGGGTCGCGGGCGAGCCGCAGTCCGGCGAACAGCTGCCGGCGCTGCGGGAGGTCCCAGTTGCGGAAGGTGGCCGAGGCCACCCGCGGATGGGTGGCCCAGGAGCCGCCGCGGAGCACGCGGTGGGCCGGGCCGAAGAAGACCTCGGAGTACTCCCGGTACGGGTGCGCCGCGAAGCCCGGGTAGCCCGTGAAGGTGGAGGCGGTCCACTCCCAGACGTGGCCCGTGCCGTCCAGCTGGTTCGAGGTCGACGCCGTCTCCCACTCGTGCTCGGTGGGCAGGCGGGCGCCGTGCGCGCGGGCGAAGGCGTCGGCCTCGAACCAGGAGACGTGGCACACGGGCGCCTCGGGGGGCGCGGCGGCCACGCCGTCGGGGTGCGTGATGTCGTACTCCTCCTTCCACGCCCAGCCCTCGTCGCTCCACCACTCGCGACGGACGTAGCCGCCGCCCTCGGCGAAGCGCAGCCACGAGGCGTTGGTCACCGGGCGCCGGGCGATCGAGAACGCGGCGAGCGCGCGCCGGTGCCGGGGGCGCTCGTTGTCGTACGCGAAGCCCGAGGGGCCCGCGCCGAGCAGCGCGGGGCCGGCGGGGAGGTGCACCCAGGCGTCGGCGCCGGCCGGCTCGGTGTCGCGGGCGGGAGGCGCCGGCGGCTCCCCCGGCGGCAGCAGCCCGCCGAGCGCCATGGCCTGGCGCATCGTCTCGGTGTGCTGGAGCTCGTGGCGGAGCACGAGCTCGACGAGATCGTCCTGCGCGGGCGAGCGCGGCGCCTCGAGCACGCGCTCGGTGCGCTCGCGCACCTCCTCCAGGTAGCGCCGCGCGCCCGCGGCGTCGAGGAGCGGCAGGTCGCCGCGGACGGCGCGGGGCGTCTCGAAGGCGTCGTACATCGCGGCCCACTCGGCGTGCAGGAGCTCCAAGCCGGCCAGGCGCCGCCCGATCCACAGGTCCTCGTACGCGGCGATGTGCGCGAGGTCCCACACCAGCGGGGACATGAGCGGGTCCACGACGCGGTGCAGGTCGTCCGGACCGAGGTGGGCGACGAGCGCGAGCGTCGCCGCGCGCGCCTCGACGAGGTCCGCGGTGGCCGGCCGGGACGCGATGGGGGACTCGAGCGGCGTCACTGGCCTCCATTGTCCCATCGCGGCGGCGGAAGCCGCTCCGGTCGCGTGTCATCGAACCACGGAGGCGGATGCTGGCGCGTCGACGGCCGCACCGACGCGGCCGGCCGAGTCACCCCCGGCCGACGCGGATCCGCTTGCGCCAGGCGCTGAACGAGCTGATCGGGCCGCCGGTCGGGCGGGCGAGCCACGGCCACGGGTGCAGGGCGACGACGTCGAGCCCCGCCGCCCGCCGCGCCCAGCCCGGGACCGGGGTGGAGGTCGCGGCCAGCCGGCGGCCGTGGAGCGCGGCGGCCGGATCACCGCGCAGCAGCTCGACCTCGCGACCGGCGGCCAGCTCGGCGAGGGTCTCGGCGAGGAAGACGAGGCGCTTGCCCGAGAGCCGCCAGCGCGCCAGCAGCGGCGCGTCGAAGACGAAGACCGCCGGGAGGTCCGGGTGGGCGGCCAGCGCCGGGTCCTCGTCGCCGAGCGACTCGGCCGTCAGCCAGACGGCCTCGGGCGCCTGGCCCGTGGTCTCGGTCCTCGCGGGCCCGGCGGTCCGGGCGGGGTCGGGGTCCGAGCGCAGGAGGTTGACGCGCGCGGAGCCTCCGGTCCCGCCCATGTGGGTGGGCGCACCCCCGCCCTCCAGGGTGGGGGGCTCCACGCTGCCACCTCGCCGCTCCTGCGGCCAGTCCTCGATCGGGCACGCGTCCGCCAGTGCGCAGTCGCGGCACAGTGCGGGCGCCCGCTTGCGCACCTGCCAGCGCGAGAAGCCGTAGGGCCGCCCCGTGCCGGTGCCGACGGTCCACTGCCAGCCGAGCCGGTTGGCGGCTCGCGACCCGTCCAGCAGGTGGGTGAAGAAGCGCTCCTCGCCGGCCCGCCAGTCCGCGCCGCCGCGGACCGACCACTGGGAGGACAACCACATCCGCGTCTGGTTCACGAGCCATCCGTCCGTCTCGAGCTCCTCGAGGTTCGCCGCCACGCAGGCCATCTCCCGCGGCCAGGGCTCCGCCCACGGTGAGGCCTGCCGCGGTTGCGCGTAGCGCAGATCGCGGCCGTTGGCGTGCCCGAGCCGCGCGAACACGTGGCGGGCGTACTCCTGCCAGAGGAGCTCGTCGCGGAACTTCTCGCGATCGCGGGCCGGTGCGTCGGCGACGTGCGCGTGCAGGCGCGGCAGCGGCAGCAGCCCGTAGCGCACGTAGGGCGACAAGCCGCTCGCCCCGCGCCGTTCGACCGGCAGGACCTCGTTGCGCTGCCGGGCGTACCCCGCCGCGTCCCACAGCGCGAGCGCCTGATCGGCCGCGGCCTGGCCACCGCGGAACCGAGGCGAGGCAGCGACGCCCGCCGGGCCCTCGTGCGTCAGGTCACCCAGATGCTCCGCGACCCACCGGACCGCGCCTTCACGCTCGAGGGGCGGGGCGGGCAGGGTTCGGGTGGCCGTCGGCATCTCCGGTCTACGACCCGCCGCCACGCCGGGGATCGCCCGCGGGGAAGCTGCGGCCGCGCCGACCAGGGCCGCGGCGCCGGCGCTCCCCGCCGCGGCCGCCTCGGCCCGCGCGGCGCGCGAGGAGGGTTCGAGGGGGCCGAACCGGCGGTCAGGCGGCCGCCTCGGCCCGCTGGGCGCGCGAGGAGGGTTCGAGGGGGCCGAACCGGCGGTCAGGCGGCCGCCTCGGC
>CAXSFZ010000014.1:27289-42988 GCA_964236905.1 uncultured Solirubrobacteraceae bacterium
GGGGGCCGAACCGGCGGTCAGGCGGCCGCCTCGGCCCGCTGGGCGCGCGAGGAGGCTTCGAGGGGGCCGAACCGGCGGTCAGGCGGCCGCCTCGGCCCGCTCGACGCGTAACGCCCGGCGGAGGTCGGCGATCACCTCGGCGCGATGGTGGGCGAGGTCCTCCCCGGTGATCCGGATGACCGTCCAGCCCGCCGCGGCCAGTCGCCGGTCGCGACGTCGATCGCGATAGGGCACGTGCCCCGTCTCGTGGATCGGCAGGGAGTCGAGCTCGACCATGACGCGCAGCGCCCGCCACAGTGCGTCGCACTCGCGAAGGTCGTCGCCGCCGATGTCGACGAGCGCGCCGCGCTCGTAGGTTGGAAGTCCGGCCTCGCGCGCGAGATCGGCGAAGGCGCGCTCGAGGCTGCTGCGCGTCCAGCCCCGGGACCGGTCCCGCGCGTCGAGCACACGTCGCAGCGCCGTCGCTCCACGTCGCCCGCGGCTCCTCGCGAGCAGGTCCGCCGCCCTGCCGTCGGGCAGCCAGCCCCTGATGGCGGCCTCGTTCACCAGGCGCGCGAGCTCGTCCTGCGACATCACGGCGGCACAGTCCACGACGGTGCGCGGCAACGACGTGACGGCGAAGCCACGGCGGTGGGTCACGTCCCGGCGCGGGTCGAGCCGGGACCGGTGCAGCTCGACCTGCCGCCGCGCCCGGCGGTTGGACGGCACGGTGACGCCGAAGCGCGGCGGCCGCGGGCCGATCCCCCAGACCCAGGCGGCCGTCCGGTGCGAGACGATCGCCCCCGAGCCGGCCAGGAGGAGCGCCCGGTGGAGCTCGCCATCGACCGACGGCGCAGCGTGGCCCACCAGCAGCACTCCCGCTCGCGGCAGCAGCCGTCCGCCGGCCACGGCGTGCCGGACCGCCGAGCGCTGGAGCCCCGCCTCCCGCAGCTGCTGCCGACTCACGGCTCCCGCTTGGCGGGTCGCGAGCCGGCCGATCACCGCCCAAGCGTCGCGCCCCGGCTCGAGCGCGCCTCTCGCGGCAGCCGTGGCCGTCGGCGCGCTCCCCCGCGGTCCCGGCAGCGCGCGGGAGCGTCCGCGTCGAGGGGGCCGCTCCGGTCGCTCCCCGGCCGCTTCGGCCCTCGGGGGCGCAGGCGGGACGGGAATGTCGGTGGGAGCGGGCCGATCCGGTCGCTGAACGGCCGTATCGGCCCTGTCGGGCGGGGCTCCGGGCATACCGCAAGCCTCGCGAGAAGCGGTGCGCCGCAACAAGGCCGCGACGTCGCGGAAGTGTGGAGAACGTGCGGAGGAGCTGCGCGACGGCGCAGGCCGGGACCGTCGCTCGCTGCGGCCCGCGCCGCCGCGTCCAGGCCGGGACCGTCGCTCGCTGCGGCCCGCCCCGCCGCGCCCAGGCCGGGACCGTCGCTCGCTGCGGCCCGCCCCCGCTCGCCGGCCGCGGCCCGCGCCCCACCCGGCCCGCGCCCCGCCCAGCCGCCCCGCTCCGCCGCCCCCGCGCTCAGGCCAGCGCCGTGCTCACGACATCGTTCCAGCGCCACATGACCGGCACCTCGCGCTCCCAGCCGAGCACGCAGATGGCCCCCGTCGACAGCGCGAGGCGGCCCGCGAAGGCGGCGGGCTCGCCGAGCCAGCGCGCGGCGAGGACGCGCAGGACGTGCCCGTGGGCGAAGCAGAGGACGTCGCCGTCGGTGCCTCGCGCCTCCGCGATGATGGCGTCGACGCGGGCGCCGACGTCGTCCGGGGCCTCGCCGCCCGGCACGCCGTCGCGCCAGAGCGACCAGTCGGCGCGCCCCTCGCGGATCTCGGCGGTGGTGATCCCCTCGTAGTCGCCGTAGTCGTACTCGAGCAGGCCGTCACGGGGCGCCGCGTCGCCGAAGCCCGTCAGCGCCGCGGTGTCGCGGGCCCGCGAGAGCGGCGAGGTGAGCACCAGGGCGAAGGCCCGCGAGGCGAGCACCGGGGCGAGCGTCGCGGCGTGCTCGCGCCCGGTCTCGGTGAGCGGCACGTCCGTGCGGCCCGTGTGCCGGCCGTCCCGGCTCCACTCCGTCTCGGCGTGGCGGACGAGCCAGAGCTCCTGCTGCTCCCGGGCCATCAGTCCTCGCCGAGGGCCTCGGCGTCGGCCACGATCGTGAGCCGGGAGCGCTCGAGCAGGGAGGCCGGCACGTCCGGGTCCGGGCCCGCGAGCACCCGGGCCAGCGGCTCGCGCTTGCCGGCGCCGGCCACCAGCAGCACGATGCGGCCCGCCGCGTTCAGGACGTCGAGCCCGAGCGAGACGCGCTCGGGCGGCGGCTTGGGCGCGCCCCGGACGCCGACGACCCGCTCGCTCGCGTCCACCGCGGGGTTGCCCGGGAAGAGCGACGCCGTATGGCCGTCCTCGCCGAGGCCGAGCAGCACCAGATCGAGCCCCACCCCGTCGAGCTCCTCGGCGTAGGCGGCCGCCGCCGCATCGGGCCCGAGCTCCCCCTCGATGCGGTGCCAGGTCGCGCCGGGCGCCTCGAGCGCCCGGGTGGCCATCCCCCAGTTGGCGTCGGGGTCGTCGGCCGGCACGCAGCGCTCGTCGCCGAACCACAGGTGCACGCCGTCCCAGGAGGAGCGCAGGCCGCCGAGCAGCTCGTAGGCCCGCTGCGGCGTCGAGCCGCCGGCCAGGCACAGGTGCACGATCGACGGGTCGGCCATCAGCGCGGCGGCGCGCCGCGCCGCCGCCTCCTTGTCGGAGTGGCGGAGCAGCTCCATCAGAGGAGCTCCCCGGCCTGCAGAAGCGCCGGCCGGTAGGTCTGGTCGCGCAGCAGCGCCTGGCGGATGCCCTCGCCGAGGATCCCCGACTCGCCCCGCGAGGCGCCCATGATCGTCCACTCGCGCTCCGTCTGCCGCGGGCCGCGATAGCGGGCGCGCAGGCCCCCGGCGCCCCGGTCGAAGCGCAGCCAGCGCCCGCTGGCCGTCTCGAGCTCGACCCCCGCGAGACCGCGGACGTTCATCGTCCGGTCGGCCTGCAGGCGGATCGCCACGTCCTGGCGGCGGGTGTGGGCGCCGCCCGTGCGCGAGCCCGCCGCGTCGACCGCGAGGCGGCTCACGGCCCACCCCAACCGCGAGGCCAGCCAGCCGACGAACAGGAGCCCGGCGATCGCCGAGTCGGGGTGGTGGCGCACCACGACGCTCGAGATCAGCCGCAGGTCGCCGCGCAGGCGGGGCGGGTCGAAGGTCGCCGCCACGCGCTCGCGCCACGGCGTCGACCGCAGCCAGGCGAGGTCGACGACGTAGGAGCGGTCCATCAGCTCGCGGCTCCGCGCCACCGCGTCGCCCGGCTCGGGCTCGTCCCCCGAGTCGACGAGGACGACCTGCGCGAGGCCGAGCAGCGCGTCGATCGCCTCCGGGTGATCGTGCGGCGACCAGAGGACGGTCGGCACGTCGGTGACCACCAGCGGGTCGACGATCGTCTCGAGGTGGCGCAGGTGCTGGGTCCCCATCTCGAGCACCACGGTCTCGCGCATCGGCGCGTGGACGCCGACGGTCGTCTGCGCCGGCACCGCGATCGTCGCCGTCGCGTCGAGCGTCGTGCGGCGCGGGGAGACCGAGCAGACCACGGTGCGCGAGGCCGCGAAGCGGCCGACGCCCCGCAGCCGGTTGGCCACCTCGCCGGAGTAGTCGCGGCTGACGATGCACACGAGGTTGAGCGAGCGCGCCGGCACGTAGCTCTCCGACTGCGAGCGCGCCTGGGTGACCAGCGCGCGCAGCGCCGCCTCGATCGCGGTCGGGGAGGTGTCCTGCGCGCCCCAGACCGCGTCGGTCTTGGCCTCCGCCACGCTCACCATGCCGGACGCACCTCAGATCGCCCGCCAGCGGTGCGCGGCGTCCATGAGCGTCGCGGCCTCGGCGGGGCCGGACGAGCCCGCCTCGTACTGCGGCAGCGGGCCCGGCTCGCTGCTCCAGCGCTGGACCACCGGGTCCATGATCCGCCACTGCGCCTCCACCTCGTCGTTGCGGGTGAAGAGCGTCGCGTCGCCGCGCATCGCGTCCATGATCAGCTTCTCGTAGGCCTCGGGCGACTGGGAGAGGAACGTCGTCCCGTAGAGGAACTCCATGTTCACGTCCTGGACCCGCATCCGGGTGCCCGGGATCTTCGCGCCGAGCTTGAGCGTGACGCCCTCGTTGGGCTGCACGGTGAAGATGAGCTGGTTGGGCTGGACGCCGACCGAGCCCTCCTGGTTGAAGGCCTGGTGGGGCACGGGCCGCAGCGTGACGGCGATCTCGGTCACCTTGCGGGAGAGGCGCTTGCCCGTGCGCAGGTAGAACGGCACGCCCGCCCACCGCCAGTTCTGGACGTTGAGCCGCATGGCGGCGAAGGTCTCGGTGTTGGAATCGTCCGCGACGCCGGCCTCGCCGAGGTAGCCGGGCACCTCCCGCCCCGCGACGATCCCGGGCGCGTACTGCGCTCGCACGGTCCGCTCGGGGTCCGGCGGCATGATCGCGTGGAGCACCTTCACCTTCTCGCTGCGCACCTCGTCGGCGGAGAAGTCCACGGGCGGCTCCATGCAGAGCAGGCAGAGCAGCTGCATCATGTGGTTCTGCATGAGGTCGCGCAGCGCGCCCGCGTGGTCGTAGTAGCCCGCCCGGGAGCCGATCCCGATGTCCTCGGCCGAGGTGATCTGGACGTTCGAGATGTAGTTCCGGTTCCACAGCGGCTCGAACATGCCGTTGGCGAAGCGGAACGCCAGCATGTTCTGGACGGTCTCCTTGCCGAGGTAGTGGTCGATGCGGAAGACCTGCGACTCGTCGAGCACCCCGAGCACGGTCTGGTTGAGCGCACGCGCCTCGGCCAGGGTGGTGCCGAACGGCTTCTCGATGATCACCCGCACCTCGGCGCCCGTGCTGTGGGTAAGCTCGTGGCGCCCGAGGGCCTCGACGATCACCGGGAAGAACTCCGGGGCCGTCGAGAGGTAGAACGCGCGGTTGAGCTTCTGCCCCGCCGCGGCGTCGAAGTCGTCGAGCGCCGCCGAGAGCCGCGGGTACATCGTGTCGTCGTCGAACGAGCCCGAGACGTACCGCGCCTCGGCCAGGAGCGCGTCGAGCACCGTCTGGTCGGGCTCGCGGCGCGAGAACTCGCGGACCGCGGCCTCGGCGTCGGTCCTGAACTGGGCGTCGGGGACCTCCGAGCGCGAGACGCCGATGAGCTGGAAGCGCTCGGGCAGGGCTCCGTCGGCCGCGAGGTTGTAGAGCGCAGGAAGCAGCTTGCGCCGCGCGAGGTCCCCGGTCCCGCCGAAGATCACGAGCGCCGTGGGGTGCACGGGGAGCCGCTCGAGCCCCTCGGTCAGCGGGTTGCTGAGCAGCTCGGTCATCAGCCGTCCGCGTGCTTCTGAGTCGCGTGGCCGCCGAACTGGTGGCGCAGGGCGGAGAGGACCCGCCCGGTGAAGTCCCCGTTGCCGCGGGTGTAGAAGCGGGCGTTCAGCGCGCTGGTGAGGACCGGGGTCGGCACGTCCTTGCCCATCGCCTCCTCGATCGTCCAGCGGCCCTCGCCGGAGTCGGCGGTGTAAGCCGAGAGCCCCTTGAGGTCGTTGCCCTCCTGCTCGAAGGCGCTGGCCGCCAGCTCGCAGAGCCAGGAGCGGATGACCGAGCCCTGCATCCAGAGGTGCGCGATCTTCGCGTTGTCGAGCTCGAACTGGCTCTTATCGAAGATGTCGAAGCCCTCCGCGTAGGCCTGCATCATCCCGTACTCGATGCCGTTGTGGACCATCTTCACGTAGTGGCCCGCGCCCGTCGGCCCCATGTGGCCCCAGCCCGGGCCGTGCTCCTCGGTGGGCTTCGGGGCGAGGATGTCGAGGAACGGCGCGAGCCGCTCGACCGCGTCGTCGGGCCCACCGACCATCATGCAGTAGCCGACCTCCAGGCCCCAGACGCCGCCGCTGGTGCCCACGTCGACGTAGCCGATCTGCTTCTCGGCCAGCTGCTCGCCGCGGGCGATGTCGTCCGTCCACTTCGAGTTGCCGCCGTCGACGATCGCGTCGCCCGGCTCGAGCAGCGCCGCGAGCTTGTCCACCGTGTCCTGGGTGGGCTTGCCGGCCGGCACCATGATCCAGACGGTCCGCGGGGCGTGGAGCTGCGCCACGAGGTCCTCGAGGTGCTCGGCCGACTCGGCGCCGATCCCGACGGCCGTCTCGATCGCCTTCATGTCGAGGTCGTGCACGACCACCTCGTGGTCGGAGTCGCGCTTGATCCGGGCGACCATGTTGCCGCCCATCTTGCCGAGCCCGATGAAGCCGATCTGCGCCACTAGGACTCCTTGATCTGGTGGGTGAGCGAGCGGAGCGCGGCGACGGGGTCGCCCGTCAGCGTGATCCGCTCCGCCGGAAGGTCGTGCGCGCGCAGCGTGCGCAGGTCGCCCGTCGCCTGCGCCGACTTCAGCGTCTCGAAGCCGTAGCTCGTGCCGGGGATCGGCACGTCCTCGGTCACGGGGTGCACGAGTTGCAGGAAGCGCCCGGTCGCCGGACCGCCCTTGTGGAGCTGCCCCGTCGAGTGCAGGAAGCGCGGGCCGTAGCCGAAGGTCGTGGCGCAGTGGGTGCGCTCGAGCAGCGCGGCGCGCAGCTCGGCCACCGCCGCGTCGAGCTCGGCCGAGCCCTCCATGTAGCCCATGACGGCCACGTAGCTCGGCGGCGCCGCGCCGTCGAGCACGCCGGCGAGCGTGCCGTCGGCCTCCTCCGGCAGCGCCCCGGACCGCTGGAACTCCTCGAGCACCTTGGTCGTGGCCGCCTTCGCCTCGGCGACGTTGGGCTGGTTGAACGGGTTGATGCCGAGGGCCCAGCCCGCGACCGCCACGGCGTACTCGCTCAGGAAGAAGAGCCGGCCGAGGTCGGCCGGGCTCCCGTCGGTCTCGATCGTGAGCACGGGGTGCCCCGCGTCGGCCAGCGCCGCCAGCGCCGCGTCGTGCTCGGCCATCGGCCGCACGGTGTTGCGCACGTGCACGAAGACCCGGTCCTCGCCGTAGCTCTCCGGCGCGAGCAGCGGCTCGTCGGCGACGGGCAGGATCCCCTTGCCCTCCTTGCCCGTCGATTCGGCCACGAGCTGCTCGGCCCACAGGCCGAAGGAGCCGAGCGGCTCGCAGACGACCCAGGTGAGCTTGTCGCGGCCGGCCTGCGCCAGCGCGCCGAGCGCCACGCCGAGCCACAGCCCGTCGTTCTCCTCGGGGGCGTCGGCGCGGCAGCGCCCGGCCTCCGCGATCGCGCGGTCGAGCAGCCCCGCGACGTCGGCGCCGATGAGCGCCGCGGGCACGAGCCCGAAGTAGGAGAGCGCGGAGTAGCGCCCGCCGATGTTCGCGTCGTTGAGGAACGTGCGCCGGAAGCCGTGCTCGTCCGCGATGCTCACGAGCGCCGAGCCCGGGTCGGTGATCGCCGCGAAGTGGGCGCCGTCCGGCTTGCGCTCCCAGAAGGTCTTGAACGCGCTGAGCGTCTCGATCGTCCCGCCCGACTTCGTGGAGACCAGGAAGAGCGTCGCGTCGAGGTCCACCGCCGCGGCGGTGTCGGCGACCGCCCCCGCGTCGGTGGAATCGAGGACGTGGAGCGTCAGGAAGCCCTCGGCGGGCGCGGTGCTCAGCCGCAGCACCTCGGGGGCCAGCGACGAGCCGCCCATGCCGAGCAGCACGACGTCGCGCATGCCCTCGGCGGCCACCTCGCGCGCGAAGGCGACGAGGTCGTCGGCCTCCGCGCGGAGGCGGTCGGCGATGTCGAGCCAGCCCAGCCGGTCGGCGACCTCCTCCTGCCCGGCCGGGCCCCAGACCGTGTCGTCCTTGGCCCAGATGCGCCCCGCGATGCCGCTCGCGGTCGCGGCCTTCGCGTCCACCGCGGCCTGCTGCTCGTGGGTCAGCCGGCGGCCGATCATGCCTCGCCGACCTCGCCGCGCTTCTCCTCGATGCCCGCGAGCAGCTTCTCCATCGGGGTGACGAAGGCGTCGATGCCGTCGTGGAGGAGCTTCTGGGTCACCTCGGTCATGTCGATGCCCGCGTCGGCGAGCTTCCGCAGGTCGGCGCTCGGGTCCTGGTCGGCGGTCGCGCCGCTGAGCTCCGCGTGGTCGCGGGCGGCCTCGAGCGTGGCCAGCGGCATCGTGTTCACGGTCTCAGGGGCGATCAGCCCGTCCACGTAGAGCGTGTCGGGGTAGCGCTCGTCCTTGACCCCGGTGGAGGCCCAGAGCGGGCGCTGCACGGGCGCGCCCGCGGCCAGGAGCGCCGCGAAGCGCTCGCCGTGGAAGAGCTCCTTGAAGCGCTGGTAGGCGGCGCGGGCGTTGGCGAGCCCCGCGAGGCCGAGGAGCGCCTCGTCGGCGCCGGCGTCCTTCAGGCGCTGGTCGACCTCGGTGTCCACGCGCGAGACGAAGAACGAGGCGACGGAGTGCACGTCGACCGACTCGCCGCGCTCGTGCCGCCGCTCGAGCCCCTTGATGTACGCCTCCGCGATGTTGGAGTAGCTCTCCACGGAGAAGAGCAGCGTGACGTTGACGTTGATGCCGGCGGCGACGACCTCGGTGATCGCCGGCACCCCGGCGTCGGTCCCCGGGATCTTGATCATGAGGTTCGGCCGGTCGACGGCCTCCCAGTACTCGTGGGCCTGCGCGATCGTCTTGTCGGTGTCGTCGGCGAGGTCGGGGTCGACCTCCAGGGAGACGAAGCCGTCCGCGCCGTCGGTCTCGTCCCACACGGTGCGCAGCACGTCGCAGGCGTCCTTGACGTCGCGGACCGCGATGAAGCGGTAGATCCCGCGGGCGTCGGCGCCGTTCTGCGTGAGCTCGGCGATCGTGTCGTCGTAGAGGTCCGCGCCGAGGATCGCCTTCTCGAAGATCGCGGGGTTGGAGGTCACGCCGCGCAGGGAGTCCTCCGCGACCATCCGCTCGAGCGTCCCGTCCGCGATGAGGTCGCGGCGGATCTGGTCGAGCCACGGCGCGGTGCCGGCCGCGAGGATCGCGGCCATCCGCTCGTTGACCTTCGGGGTGGTGCTCATGGGGTCTCCTCGGGGCTGGGGGGCGCGAGCGCGAAGCCTTGCCGCTCGAGCAGGTCGATCTTGTGAAGTCGTCGCACGTGCCGCTCCTCACCCGAGAACACCGCGCCGGCGAAGGCGGTGATGCACGCGGCGGCATACACGGGGCCGATCACGCGGCTGCCGACGCAGAGGACGTTGCAGTCGTCGTGGGTGACGCACTGGGCGGCGGTGTAGGTGTCGTGGCCCACGCTGGCCCGGATGCCGGGCAGCTTGGTCGCGGCCACGGCGACGCCCGCCCCCGAGCCGCAGACGAGCACGGCGCGCTCGACCCGGCCCTCGTGGATCGCGAGGCCGGCGAGCCGCGCCGCGTCGGGGTAGTCGTCGCAGGTGCCGAGGTCGACGGGCTCGTGGCCGGCCGTGCGCACCGCCTCGGCCACGACCTCCACGAACGGGACCCCCGCGTGGTCGAAGGCGACCGCGATCCTCACGCCGCGCCCGCCACGCCGGTCGTGATCTCGTCGTGGAGCTCCTGCTTGGCCAGCAGCGCGGCGCCGCGGACGCCGGCCTGCGGGCCCCAGCGGGCGATCCGGATCTCCGTGCGCTCGCCGACCCCGGGCAGCGTCCAGGCCTGCGCCACGCGCCGCGCCGGGCCGAGCAGGAGCTCCCCGGCCGCGCTCGCCCCGCCGCCGATGCAGACCAGCGGGGGCTCGTAGCAGTGCAGGACGCTCGCGATCCCGATGCCCAGGCGCTCGCCGAGGATGCGCAGCGCGTCCAGGGCGCCTGGCTCGCCGGCCTCGGCGGCCGCGACCACCGCCGGGCCGTCCGCGTAGCCCCGGGCGTGGCCCAGCACGTCGAGCTGGCGCCCCGAGGCCAGGCGCTCCAGGCTGCCGGCCTGCGGGAAGCGGGCGCCGACGTCCGGGGCGCCGGCCTCCAGGTCGAGGCCGATGAGGATGTGGCCGAGCTCGGGGGCCGCGCCCGTGGCGCCGCGGAAGATGCGCCCGCCGACGACCACCCCACCGCCCACGCCGGTGCCCACCGTGAGCATCACGAGGTCGGGGTGGACGAGCTCGGAGGCCTCGTCGTGGGCCTCGGCCAGCGCGGCGACCGTCGCGTCGTTGTCGACCACCACGGGGAAGCCGGTGCGGTCGCTCAGCACCTCGCGCAGCGGCACGTCGTGCAGCGGGATGTTGGGGGCGGAGCGCGCCCGGCCCGTGGCGAACTCGATGACCGCCGGGACCCCCAGGCCGACGAGGCAGTCGGGGTCGCCGTCGGCCGCCGTGACGATCGCCTCCGCGAGCTGGTCGAGCAGCTGGGCCTGCGAGCCGGTGCGGGTGGGGGAGAGCACCGGCGCGCCGAGGCCGTCCGGCCCCAGGACGGCCGTGGACACCTTCGTGCCCCCGACGTCCACTCCGATCAACCTCGGTGCCATCTGCCTCGCTCCTTCCCGGTTGCCGGCGATGCTAGACGCCGGGGCCGCTCGGGCAGTGGCCGCCGCGTGAGGCGGGAGCTGACGGCGGCCGCCGCGGCGCTCCTCTAGGGTCGAGCGGCACGGACCCGGCCAGGCTGCAGCGCGGGGAGCTCACCGGCGAATCGCAGACGCAGGCCGCCCGGCACCCTCTGACCCCAGGAGCTCCCATGTCCACGAACGATCTCGGCCAGCCCGACCGCAACCTCGCGCTCGAGCTCGTCCGCGTCACCGAGGCGGCCGCCCTGGCCGCCGCCACCCTCGTCGGCCGCGGGGACAAGATCGCCGCCGACCAGGCCGCCGTCGACGCGATGCACATCGTCCTGCGGACGGTGCGCATGGACGGGGTGGTCGTGATCGGCGAGGGGGAGAAGGACGAGGCGCCCATGCTCCACAACGGCGAGCGGATCGGCGACGGCTCGGCGCCCGAGGTGGACATCGCCGTGGATCCGCTCGAGGGCACCACGCTCACCGCCAAGGGCATGCCGAGCGCGCTCAGCGTCATCGCGCTCTCCCCCCGGGGCACGATGTTCGACCCGGGGCCGTGCGTCTACATGGAGAAGATGGCCGGCGGGCCGGAGCTCGTCGGGGTGCTCGACCTGGACAAGTCGCTGACGGAGAACGTCGGGCTGGTCGCGGAGGCGAAGGGCAAGCGCCCGGAGGAGGTCGTGGCCATCGTGCTCGACCGCCCGCGCCACGAGGAGGGCATCGCGGAGATCCGCGCCGCCGGCGGCCACGTGCGCCTCATCACCGACGGCGACGTGAGCGCCGCGATGCTCGCCGCCAGCGAGAACGCTCCCGTCGACCTGCTCTGGGGCATCGGCGGCACGCCGGAGGGCGTGATCGCCGCGGCGGCGATCAAGTGCCTCGGCGGCGGGATGATCGCCCGCCTGTGGCCGCGGGACGACGCGGAGCGGCGGGCCGCCCTGGACCAGGGCTACGACCTCGACGCCCAGATGACCCAGGACGTGCTCGTGCGCGGGGACGACTGCTTCTTCTCGGCCACCGGGGTCACCGACGGCGACGTGCTGCAGGGGGTGCGCTACCGGGGGCGCGGCGCCTCGACCGAGTCGCTCGTCACGCGCTCGCGCACGGGCACGATCCGCCGCGTCCACGCCCGCCACAACCGCGACAAGCTGCAGGAGTACACCGGGGAGCGCTACGGCTGAGCGCCGCTCAGGCCACCGAGCCGGCCTCGGGGCGCGCGCCGGCGACCGCGGGATCCTTCTCGCGGGCGGGGACGGGCTCGGGGGTCTCCTCCGCCGTGGCCGGCCCGGCGAAGTGGTGCACCTGCGAGACATCGAGGTCGCGCTTGACGAGCTGGCGCAGGAAGAAGTGGCAGGCGATCACGTGGATGCGCGACTGCGTGTTGACGTAGAGCCAGGTGCCGAGCTTGGAGGCGATCTGCGGGTAGAAGTTCGCCACCTCGATCTCCACGTGGATGCGCGCCTTGTTCCAGTCGGGGTAGTCGAAGCGGCAGACGTCGATCTCGAGGTAGCCGTCCCCGCCGCGCCCGTTCGCGGCCACGAGCAGCCCCTTCTCGATCCGCCAGCGGACGATCCCGCGGCCGGCGCTCATCTCGTACTCGGGCCTCTGCATCGTGAGCAGGCGGACCGCGGGGTGGAGGAGGTAGACCCAGCGCTCGGTGTCCGAGTAGCCCACCCGGCAGAGGCCGAGGGTGAAGCGGGTGAGCGAGCGCCAGTAGGTGCGGGCGAGGCGCTCGAGGTGCTCCGGGTTCCAGAGCCCCTGGAGCGCGTCCTCGGGCAGGATGATGTCGGCGCCCTGGACGGAGCGGACGGCGCCGGTCTTCGGGTCGAGCACGGTGTCGTCGGTGGGCGTGTGGAGCACCGCGCCGTTGATCGTGCGGGAGCCGGCGAGGAGCCGGCGGGCGCCGAGGAAGAGGCCGATCAGCAGCGCGAGCAGCCCCGAGCCGGCGGCGATGGCGCTCACGCGCGCGCGCATCAGCCCCTCAGCGCCTCGCGGACCGCCGCGTCGAAGCCGAGCGGGTCGGCGTTGATCTCGGGCGGCGGCGGATGGCGCACGACGGTCTCGGCGCTCATGCCGTCCACCAGCGGGCGCACCAGGCCGCTCTCCACCGGCGTGAAGAGGCTCACCCAGTAGGAGGAGAGGCGCGGGGAGAGCACCGGGACCTTCACGATCGTCGGTGCCCGCTTGCCCGCGACGGCGGCGAAGCGCTGCATCATCTCCCGGTAGGTCAGCACATCCGCGCCGCCGAGCTCCACCTCGTCGGGGACCTCGGGCAGGTCGGCCAGCGTGTGCAGGGTCCGCACGACATCCCGGATGGCGATGGGCTGGGAGCGCGTGTCGACCCACTTCGGGGTGAGCATCGCCGGCAGGTTGCGGACCAGGTGGGAGAGCATCTCGAACGACGCCGAGCCCCGTCCGAGGATCATCGCGGCCCGCACGTAGACGAGCTGCTCGACGTGCTCCCGGAGGACCTCCGCGGTCTCGTGGCGCGACTGCAGGTGCTCGGAGGTGTGGTCGTCCCCGGCGTCGAGCCCGCCGAGGTAGATCACCCGCCGCACCCCGGCGGCGCGCGCGGCGGTGCCGAAGTTCGCGGCCCCGCGCCGGTCGTTGGCGGCGAACTGCGCCGTGGAGCCCGAGCCGCGGCCCATGGAGTGCACGAGGTAGTAGGCCACGTCGACCCCGTCGAGCGCCGCCTCGAGGCCCTCGCCCTTGATGACGTCGCCGCCGTGGAGCTCCACGCCGTCCGGGAGGTCCGCCCGCTCGGGATGGCGCGCCAGCGCGCGCACGTGGTGGCCGTGCTCGAGCAGGGCCGGCAGCAGCCGGCCGCCCACGTAGCCCGTGGCGCCGGTGAGGAGGATGGTGGAGGAAGGGGTGCTCACGCGTCAGCTACGCGCACGGCGGCGGTGGGGGATGACCCCGGGCGATGGGTGGGACGTAACCCCCGGAAGAGAGAGGGAGAGCGATCCTACGCGGCGTCCAGCGTCGCGGGAGAGGCGACGTGGCCGGACTGACGATCGGGGAGGTGGCGGAGCGGAGCGGCCTGGCGGCCGGGACGATCCGCATGTGGGAGCAGCGCTACGGCTTCCCCAAGCCGGGCCGGACGGGCTCGGGCTACCGCGTGTACGCCGAGGAGGACGTCGAGGCGCTGCGCCGCGCCCTCGCCTACCGCCATCGCGGGCTCTCGGTCTCGGCCGCGATCGAGCGGGCGCGCGAGACGGGCGGCGCCGAGGACCACCCGTCGATCTACGCCGCCGTCGCCTCCTCCGACCACGGGGGCCGCCCGCAGGTGCTCAAGAAGCGCACCCTCGTGGCGCTCTCGCGGGCGATCGAGCACGAGACGCTGGCCCAGGGGGCGACCCCCGTGATGTTCGGCGCCTTCCAGCACGAGGAGTTCTACCGCGAGGTCGAGCCGCGCTACCGGCGCATCTCGCAGTTCTCCCACTCGGCCGTCGCCTTCGCCGACTTCGCGGAGGTGCGCCGCCCCGCCGGCGGGCCGATCGAGGTGCCGATCGCCCCGGAGGACAAGCTCGGGAACGAGTGGGCGGTCATCGTCGACGCGCCGGGCTACGCGGCGTGCCTGCTGGCCTGGGAGATGCCGGGCTCCACGCAGCCGGGCGATCCCGGCGACGCCGACCGCCGCTTCGAGGCGCTCTGGACGCTCGACCCGCGCGCCACCCGCAGGGCGGCCTGCGTCGCGGCGCGCCTGGCCGGCCGGGCGGACTCCGCGCTCGGCCGGGAGCTCGAGGAGCTGCTCGCCGAGCGGCCCCTCGCCCGCGAGGAGCCCTCGCCGACCCTGACGGCGCTGACCAACCGGATGGTCGCCTACCTGGAGAGCGCCCAGGGCTAGGCGGGCAGGCGCTCCACCTCCACCTCGCTGCCGGCGGGGAGGACGCCCTCGCCCCGGGGCACGAGCGCCAGGGCGTCGGCGCCGAGCATGCTCGAGAGCACGTGGCTGGCCTGCGGGCCGGTCGGGGTCGCCGCGTCGCCGTCGAGGCGCACCCGGACGCACTCGTCGCGCTCGCGGTGGCGCGGGACGGCCTCGGTGAGCCGCTTGCGCTCCCGCGGCGTGCCGGGGTCGGCGCCCTGGAGGCGCAGCAGCGCGGGGCGGGCGAAGAGGAGGAACGTCACCATCGCGCTGACGGGGTTGCCGGGAAGGCCGAACGCGAGCTGGTCACCGCGGGTGCCGAACCAGGTCGGGCGGCCCGGGCGCAGCGCGACGCGCCAGAAGCGCTCCCGGACGCCGGCCGCCAGCAGCGCGGGCTTCACGTGGTCGTGCGGGCCGACGGAGACGCCGCCCGAGCAGAGCACCACGTCGGCCACCGCGAGGGCCGCGCGCACGGCGGCCTCCGTCGCTTCCGGCGTGTCGGGGACCTCGTCGGCGCGGATCACCTCGGCCCCGGCCCGGCGGGCCAGCGCGGCGAGGGTCAGCGCGTTGGAGTCGTGGATCTGCCCCGGGCCGAGCGGCGCTCCCGGGGCCCGGAGCTCGTCGCCCGTGGCGAGGACGACGACGCGCGGGCGGCGCGCACAGCGCAGCGTGGCCACCCCGGCGTTCGCGGCGGCGCCGAGCTCGGCCGGACCCACCCTCGTGCCCGCGGGGAGCACCGTCGTCCCCGCGCGCACGTCCTCGCCGGGATGGCGGAGGTTCTGGCCGCGCGTGGTCGCGGCCTCGACCCGGACCGCCCCGTCGCCGGCCTCGCTCGTGCGTTCGACCATCACGACGGCGTCGGCGCCGCCCGGGAGCTCGGCGCCCGTGGAGATGCGGATGGCCTCGCCGTCGGCGAGCGCCACCCCGGCGGGGCGCCCGGCCCGCGACTCCCCGACGATCCGCAGCGTCCGATCGGCGGGGCCGGCCCGGAGCGCGAAGCCGTCCATCGCGCTGTTGAGGAACCGCGGCACGTCGTGCTGCGCCACGACCGCGCCCGCCAGGACCCGGTCGAGCGCCTCGGCGAGCGGGACGGCCTGCGCCGGGAGCACCCGGGTGGCCGCGAGGACGACGTCCCGGGCCTCGTCGATGGAGAGCACGGGCCCAGTGTCCCGCCTCCCCGCCCCACCCGCGCCGTGGCCGCGGGTGGGCGGCGGGCTTGCCGGGCGGTGCGCGGTGTGGGGCGGGCGGCGGGCGGTGCGGGATGGGGCGGGGGCCAAGGCGGACGGGGCGGCGGGCGGGGCGGCGGTGCGGGGGGGGGCGAGAGGGCCGAAGTGGTCGTGGGGCGGCCGGGTTGGCCCGCTCGGCGGCGCGGCTGGGGCGGCGAGGCGGTGCGGGGGCCGAAGTGGTCGTGGGGCGGCCGGCTCGGCCCGCTC
>CAXSFZ010000014.1:43088-61110 GCA_964236905.1 uncultured Solirubrobacteraceae bacterium
GGCGGCGCGGCGCGGCTGGGGCGGCGAGGCGGCGCGGGGGCCGAAGCGGTCGTGGGGCGGCCGGCTCGGCCCGCTCGGCGGCGCGGCGCGGCTGGGGCGGCGAGGCGGCGCGGGGGCCGAAGCGGTCGTGGAGCCCGCTCGGCGGTGCGGCTGGGGCCGCTCGGCGGCGCGGGGGCCGAAGCGGTCGTGGGGCGGCCAGCTCGGCCCGCTCGGCGGGACGGGCGCGGGGGCGGCGGGGCGGGCGGCGGCGGCGACGGGTGGTGCGGGGGCCGGATCCGCCGGAGGGGTCGGCAGGATGCGCGCGATGAGCCATCCGCGACCGCTCGCCGGCCTTCCCGCGGCCGATCCCCGGGCGGTCGCCCGGGAGTGGCTCGCGCGCAGGGTGGCGGCGGCACCGCTCGAGGCGGCTCCCGCGCTCGCGTCGACGGCCTTCGTCGAGCGCGCCCCCGCGCTCTGCCGCTCGCTGCTGGCGGCGCTCGGCGACGACGCGGCGCTCGCGGCGCTGCCGGGCGAGGGTCCGGCGCTCGCCCTGCTGGGTGGTGAGGAGCCGTTCGGGTCGGCCGGTGCCGGACGGGCGGCCGCGGTCGAGCACCTGCGCGGGGCGGCGGCGCAGGCCCTCCTGGCCTCGACGGACCCCGCCCTGCACGCCGCGCTCCACGACCGCCTCGCGCACGCCTGCTCGCGGCTCCTCGCCGGCGCGCTCGCCGGCGCGCTCGCGGGCGAGGCCGCGATCACCGTCCAGGACGCCCGTCGCGCCGGCGATCCGCGGGGAGACCTGACCGCCGAGGCGGAGCGGCTCGTCGTCGACGGGGTGCCGTTCGCGCTGCTGGCGATCGAGGTGGAGGACGCCGCCGTCCTGCCCGCCGGCGTGCTCACCGTGGCCGAGGCGGCAGCGCGCACGGCGCTGCCGCCGGGCGCGGTGAGCGCGCCCGACGGGCCGGGCTCGCTCCTCGTCCTCGTCCGGACGGGCGACGGGCGTCGAGTGGCCGAGACCCTCACGCGCGCCGTCGGGGGCGCCGCGAGCCACCACGGCGCGCCGCTGCGGGCGGCGGCTGGTGTCGCCGAGCACCCGCGCGACGGCGACACGCCCGAGGAGCTGCTCGCCCACGCCGACGGACAGCTCTTCGCCGCGCGGGCCGAGGGGCTCCCGCTCGCCTGAGCGGCCGGGTCAGGGCCGCGGCAGCCGCGCGAGCAGCCCGCGGACGGCGGCGCCGCCGAGCCGCGTGAGCTCGCCCGCGGCCTGGAGCGCCGTAGCCACGAGCTCGGAGCCGGTGGGCGGGGAGCCGGGGTCGGGCGCCGCGTACCCCGCGGAGGGCACCGGGGCATCGCTCGGGACCCTCGGTGGAGCCTGCGGACCGGGGGGCACGGAGCCCGCGTGCGCGACCCCCGCGCCGGAGGCGGCCGCGACGACGGCCTCGGCCGCGGCGTCCACCGGCAGCGCGGCCACCCGTTCCGCGGCGCCGCCAGCCGGCCGGGGGGCGGCGGGCGCGGCGCGAGCGGCCCCCGTGCCCGGGGCTGCCGCCCGCGACGTGGCCGGGGGCGGCGCCTGGCTCGCGCCGGCCTCCTGCGGCTTCCCGACCGCGCCGTCGCGGCCGCGCGCCCCCTGCTTCTCGGCCTTGCTCGCCGCCTTCGCGCGCTTCGGCGCCTTCGGGGCCTTGCCGGCGCTGCTCCCCTTGGCCGCCTTGGCCGTCTTCCGCGCCTTCCCGGACGCGCCGGCCGGCTCGCCGCCGGCCGCGGCCCGCGCGGCCTTGACGGCCGCGGCGACGGGGGCGGCGTCGGCGCCGGTGGGCGCGCGGCGGGTGCCGGCGCCGGCGTCGGCCTCGGTGGGCGCGCGGCGGGTGCCGGCCCCGGGGGAGGCCTTCCGGACGGCGGCGGTGGCCGCGGCCAGGCTGGGGCCCGCCGCTTCGTCGCCCGCCGCACCCGGACCTCGTCCGGATCGCCCGCCCTCCGCGGCGTCCGCCCGCGGGGCGCCGTCGCCGGAGGCCTCGGTGCGTCGGGTGCTCCGGCGCTGGGGACGGGTCCGCGAGAGGCCGGCGAGGACGCCGGGGTCGACGGGCTTGCGGTCCTTGGGCGGGCTCACGGGCACATCATCGCGCACCGGTCGCGGCCCGCTCGCACGCGCGTGGACCACCCGCTCGGGGGGGGCGGTCGGCGCGGCCCGCCGAAACTCTGCAGCCGGCCCGCGGGTTCTGCGCAGCAACCGACGAGACGGGGCGGCGAAAGGCCCCGGATCCGTTGGAGGTCACGGATCGAGGCGCTAGGATCGGCCGTCCGTTCGAGGGCGCGGCGGGTGCACGCGTCTCCCGGACTCGCTGGGCGAGCCTCTTGGTGTGAGCACATGCCGGCCTCCTCGGGGTCGGCGGACGAAACGGACTCAGATGTCAGTGGTGGAACTGCAGGAACTCGAAGAGATCAAGGGCCTCATGGCCAAGGGGACGCAGGTCGGCGTGCTGACCTACGCCGAGATCGCCAAGGCGGTCTCCGAGCTCGACCTCGACGAGTCCGACGTCGAGGAGCTCCAGGGCTTCCTCGAGAAGTCCGAGATCGAGCTGGTCGAGGAGATCGACCCGGCCAACGTCGCCGCCAACGAGGTCGAGCGCGCGCCGGACAAGCGGCGCGGGCGCAGCACCAAGAAGGCCGGGCTGGACCTCCGCGCCGACATGACGACGGACTCCCTGCAGCTGTTCCTCAAGGACATCGGCAAGGTCCGCCTGCTCACCGCCCAGGAGGAGGTCGATCTCGCCAAGCGCATCGAGCGCGGCGACCTCGACGCGAAGCAGAAGATGGTCGAGTCGAACCTCCGCCTGGTGGTCTCGATCGCCAAGAACTACCGCAACCAGGGCCTCCCCTTCCTCGACCTCATCCAGGAGGGGACGCTCGGCCTGGTGCGCGCCGCGGAGAAGTTCGACTACCGCAAGGGCTTCAAGTTCTCCACCTACGCGACCTGGTGGATCCGCCAGGCCATCGCCCGCGCCCTGGCCGACAAGGCCCGCACGATCCGCATCCCCGTGCACGTGGTCGAGAAGCTCAACAAGATCGGCCGCGCGGAGCGCAAGCTGGTCACCGAGCTCGGCCGCGAGCCCTCCGCCGAGGAGATCGCCGAGGTCACGGGCATCGACCCCGAGGAGGTCGAGTCGATCAAGCGCTCCGCCCAGGCACCCGTCTCCCTGGAGAAGCCGGTCGGCGACGAGGAGGAGTCGGAGTTCGGCCAGTTCATCGCCGACGAGCGTGCCGAGTCGCCCTACGAGCGCGCGGCCGAGATCCTCACCAAGGAGGCGCTGCGCGAGGCGCTCGAGAACCTCTCCTACCGCGAGCGCCGCGTTCTCGAGCTCCGCTACGGGCTCGGCGGGGAGCACCCCCGGACGCTGGACGAGGTCGGCCGCACGTTCAACGTGACGCGCGAGCGGATCCGCCAGATCGAGAACCAGTCGCTGAAGAAGCTGCAGTCCCTCGCGGAGGCCCAGAAGCTCCGCGATGTCGCCTGAGCCCGCAGGGCTCACGGCACATCGGTGATCGCCTGAGCCCGCAGGGCTCACGGCGCATCGGTGATCGCCTGAGCCCGCAGGGCTGACGGCACATCGGTGATCGCCTGAGCTCGCAGGAGCGCGCAGCGCCCCAGCGGCGCTGAACGTCGTCCGGGGCGCCCGCTCCGTGGGGGCCCCGCGACCCGTTCACCCAACGGCCACACCGTGGGCCGCGCGGGCCCGGAGGATGCGCTCTCCGTCCGCTCCTGAGAGGAAGTCCGTGAGCTCTGCCCTTGTCCGATCCCGCGCCCTCGCGTGCCGCCGCACGCTCGTCCTGGCGGCGCTCGGGGCCCTGGCCACCGGCTGCTTCGCCGTCCCGTTCGCGCTCGATGGCGCGCCGTCGGCCGCCGCGGCGCCGACGGCGAACGTCGACGGCGTCGGCATCGCCCCCGGCAAGGTCAAGCACACCTGGCTGATCATGCTGGAGAACAAGTCCTACGACGCGACGTTCACCGGGCTCAACGACAACAGCTACCTCTGGCGGACGCTGCCCCAGCAGGGCGTCCTGCTGAAGAACTACTACGGCACGAGCCACTTCAGCCAGGGCAACTACACCTCGATGGTCAGCGGCCAGAGCCAGAACGCCGACTTGGCCAACGACTGCCCGCAGTACACCGCGATGACCGGCAGGATCAACGACGCCACGTCGGTCGCCCAGGACGTCGAGAAGGACCAGCTCATCGACACCGCGGGCCCGAACGCCGAGCGGACGCAGGGCGGCTGCGTCTTCCCGCGCTCGGTCTCGACGTTGTTCAACCAGTTCGACTCGGCCGGCGTGAGCTGGAAGGGCTACGCGCAGGATCTGGACAACCCGGACAGCCTGAACCCGAGCGACAACGGCGTCCTGCTCCGGCACAACGCGGGCGCTCAGTACTGCGGGGCGCCGTACAGCGCGCCGGGCACGATCAACGACGGGACCCACCCGAACCCCGGGGCGGCCAACGCCACGGACCAGTACGTGCCGAAGCACTTCCCGTTCCCGTGGTTCAGCTCCCTGCTGAGCAACCCGGACGACTGCAACGCGGCGCACATCGCCGACGTCTTCGACCGCTCCAACGGGCTCTACCACGACCTGCAGAACGAGGCGACCACCCCCGCCTTCAGCTACATCACGCCGAACAACTGCTCCGACGCGCACGACGCGGTCTGCTCCGGCAACAACCTCTCGGGCGGCTTCGCCGATCCCGACACCCCCAACCCCCCGAGGAACTACACCGGCGGCCTGTACGCGGCGGACAAGTTCCTCGAGCACGTCATCCCGGAGATCGAGGCCTCGCCCGCCTTCAAGGACGGCGGCCTGATCGACATCACCTTCGACGAGGCGAACCCGCCCTTCGTCTACACCGGCAACTCGTTCCGCAACTCCACGGTGATCAAGGCGGACGCCCGCGCCGGCCTGGCGGCCGACGCGGCCGGGCAGACGCTCAACGGCGCGCCGGTCGGCACGGAGCCCACGGGCCCGAACCTGCCGCTCAAGACCGACGCGAACGGCAACCAGCTCTACCCGGGCCCCGGCTACAACGCGTTCATCGACCGCCCGTCGAGCTGCGTCGCGCAGACGGTGGTCAAGAAGCCCGACGACGTCTGCCTCCTCGGCGGTGCCGGGACGGTGCCCGGAGCCAAGCAGGATGCCGGCGCCACGGCGGCCGCGGGGACGACCACGATCGACGACGGCCCGTACAACGGTGCGAGCAACGTCGACGCGCGGGACGTCGGCCGGCCCGTCGCCGGCGCGGGCATCCCCCCCGGGGCGTTCGTCGGCAAGGTGACCGACGACGCGGTCGACGCCTCCTCCCCGTCCTCGCGCTCGGGTGGGACGGGCTACGTGGACCGCGGCTCGTTCACGCTCGTCGACGGCAACGGAGGCACCACGGGGACCACCGGCCCGGTCGCCGGCGTGACGCTCGCCGCCGAGACGGCGCAGAGCGATCCGCTGTTCGACGCGACGAACCCGACCCCGGGCGGTGGCGACGTCGGCGCGGTGCTCATCGGCCCGTCGATCCAGCCCGGGACGTCCAGCACGACGTTCTACAACCACTACTCGTGGCTGCGGACGATGGAGGATCTCTACGGCGTCGGCGCCACCGCTCCGGGCACGGACGGCCAGGGCCACCTGGGCTTCGCCGCCCAGCCCGGCCTCGCCCCGTTCGGCACGGACGTCTTCAACGCCGAGGCCGCCACCACGCCCTCCGGCCCCACCGGACCGGCCGGCGCGCCGGGTCGCGACGGGCTGCCGGGCGTCCCCGGCGCCCAGGGCCCGCAGGGCAACCCCGGTCCCAGGGGCCTCGCCGGCCCGCGGGGGCCGGCCGGCCCCCGCGGCAAGCGCGGCCCACGGGGCAAGCCGGGGAAGCCGAGCGCCAGGTCCGCCCGCGCGACGGCCAAGCGCGCGCGAGCGACCAAGAAGCACGTGAAGAAGCGCGCGACGCACCGGCGCACCCGGCAGGTCAAGAAGCATGCGCACGCGCACCGGAGCACCAAGCAGGTGCGGGCGCGCACGAGGCCCCGCAGCACGACGGCGAGCGTCGAGCACCCGGTGCGCGCCACGCCGCACGGGACGGACGGCGGCGCGTGAGGGAGCGCGCCCAGGCACGCCACCGCGCGCGCCGGACCAGGTGGCCCGGCGCGCGCAGCACCCCCGTCGCGGCCCTCGCCGCCCTCGGGCTGCTCTCCGGCTGCGGCGGTGGGGCGTCCCACCAGGCGGCGCGCGTCACCGTCTCGAGCGACGTCAAGGCGCAGCTCGACGCCGCCCACCGGCAGGTGACCGCCGCGCTCCACCACGTGAGCACCGAGCCCTACGGCGGCATCCCGGCCTTCATCCCGAAGGCCGGGCCGGTGGACCGGATCGTCACCGCGACCGCCGCCCACCACGTCCTGGCCAGCCAGGGCTCGACGGTGGCGCTGCGGCTCGCCGGCGGCCGCGCGCTCGTCACGGCCGTCGGGCGGCAGGTCCCGCGCGCGGTCATCGGCACGGACGCCACGACGACGAAGGCGCGCTTCGACGTGAGGCTCGAGAGCGTCCGCGGCACGATCCGCACCGCGGCGTCGTGGTTCACGATCACCGACCAGCTGGGCCACGTCCACCGGCCGTCGGTACGGCTCGTGCAGGGTGGCCCGGCCCCGCCGCGCCTCGTGGCGGGGCACCCGGTCACCCTGCGCGTCCGGTCCGTGCTCCCCGAGGGGACCGGCCTCCTGCGCTACGGCCCCACGAGCACCCGGTCGCTGATCGGGTGGGACTTCACCGTGGAGACCGACTGAGCGCCGCCGTGCGCCTCAGGCCGTGACCGCCACGCGGTGCTCGACCGGCGTGGCGTTCGCGAAGAGGTCGAGCATCGGCCAGTGCGCGTTGGCCGCGTCGGCGAGCTCCTGGTAGCGCTCGGCGCTGTCGGGGCCCTGGGGGTCACTTCGCTGGGACGGAGGGCACGAGACGGCCTTTTGGACGGAGAGGAGGACAAAGGACCCCAAGCCGATGAGGTAGCTAAGCAATAGCTCCGACGCGCTAGCGTCCCGTCCATGGCCGAACCGGAGGATCGTGCGTGGGGGCGCGCACAGTGGTGGACGAGGCGGTCGCGATCGGCGCCTCCGCGCTGTGGGTGCAGCTCGGGCTCCACTCCGACGAGGCCGTCGCCCTGGCGCACGCGGCCGGGCTCGAGGTCGTCACGAACCGCTGCCTGAAGATCGAGCACGCCCGGTTCGCCGGCGGCCTGCACCTGGCGGGGTTCGACACGGGCATCATCTCCTCCAAGCGCACACGCGGGTGACGCCGACGCGCGAGATCGCCGATCTCGGGTCATTCGACCTCGTCGGCGGCGGCCGTCTGGAGCACGTCGAGGTTGCCTACGAGCAGGCGGGGAGCCCCGACGGCGCCAACACCGTCGTGGTCTGCCACGCGCTCACCGGCGACGCCCACGTCACGGGCGAGGGCGGCTGGTGGACGACCCTGGTCGGGCCGGGCCGGCCCGTGGACACCGACCGCTACCACGTCGTGTGCGCCAACCTCCTCGGCGGCTGCCAGGGCACCACGGGACCCGGGTCGATCGACCCGGCCACCGGGGCGGCGTACGGCCTGCGCTTCCCGCTCGTCGGCGTTGGCGACCAGGTGCAGCTCCACCGCCGGCTGCTGCGGCACCTCGGGGTGGAGCGCGCGCTCGCCGCGCTCGGCGGCTCCCTCGGAGGGATGCAGGCGCTCGAGTGGTCGCTCGCGCATCCCGGGGAGCTGCGCGGCGTCGTCGCCATCGCCGCCAGCGCCGCCCTCAGCGCCCAGAACCTCGCGCTCTCCGCGGTCGCGCGGGAGGCCATCATGCGAGATCCGGCATTCCACGACGGCGATTACGCCCGTCACGGCACCCGTCCCGACGACGGGCTCTCGGTCGCCCGCATGCTCGGCCACGTCACCTACCTCTCCGACGGCGGGATGCAGGAGCGGTTCGGGCGCTCGCGGGTCTCCCGAACCGAGATCACACTTCGAGGACCGAGCTTCGAGGTCGAGGGGTACCTGTTCCACCAGGCCGAGCGCTTCCTCGAGCGCTTCGACGCGAACACCTACCTCTACCTCTCGCGGTGCATGGACGGCTTCGACGCCTTCGGCGACGGTCCGGCGCGCGCCCGGGCCGCGGCGACGGCCGGCACGCGCCACCTCGTCGTCTCCTTCGACTCGGACTGGCGCTTCTCGCGCGAGCACTCCGCCCGCATCGCCGCGGAGCTCGCGGCGGCCGGCGCCGTGGTCGAGCACGTCGACGTCCCCTCCTCCTGGGGCCACGACTCCTTCCTGCTCGAGCTGCCGGAGTACCACGCGGCGGTGCGGGGCTTCCTGGACGCGCTCGCGGGTTGAGGGGCCGTCCGGGCAGCGGGCGAGGGCCGGGCTCGACGCCGGGCGGCGCGGGTAAACTCAGTTCATGTCATCGCCCACGTACGAGGAGTCCAAGGAGGTCGCCGAGGCGTCCCGGGAGGCCGACTGGACCAAGCCCAGCTTCGGCAAGCAGCTCTTCCTCGGGTCCTTCCAGCCTGGCCTCATCCACCCGCAGCCGCAGTCGCCGCCGGAGGTGGTGGCCCGGGGGGAGGCCTTCCTGGCCCGGCTGCGCGCGTTCCTGGTCGAGCAGGTCGACCCGCTGCGGATCGAGGCGGACGCGCGCATCCCGGCGCACGTGGTCGACGGCCTGAAGGAGCTCGGCGCGCTCGGGATGAAGATCCCCGAGGAGTACGGCGGGCTCGGCCTCTCCCAGGTCTACTACAACAGGGCGCTGGCGCTGGCCGGCACCTGGCACGCCGCGCTGGCCACGCTGCTGAGCGCCCACCAGTCGATCGGCCTGCCCGAGCCCCTGCGCATGTTCGGCACCGAGGCGCAGAAGCGGGAGTGGCTGCCCAGGGTGGCCACCACGCACATCTCGGCCTTCCTGCTCACCGAGCCCGACGTGGGCTCGGACCCGGCGCGCATGACGACCGCGGCCGTCCCGACCGCGGACGGCACGGGCTACGAGATCACCGGCGTGAAGCTGTGGGCCACCAACGGCGCCATCGCCGACGTGGTCATCGTCATGGCGGTCGTGCCGCGGACGAACGCGGCCAAGGGCGGCATCACCGCCTTCCTCGTGCCCTACGACGCCCCGCGCATCACGGTCGAGACCCGCAACGCCTTCATGGGGCTGCGCGGGATCGAGAACTCGCTGACGAGCTTCGACGGCGTCTTCGTGCCGCACGAGAACGTGGTCGGCGGGATCGGCAAGGGCCTCAAGGTGGCGCTCGCCACGCTCAACACCGGTCGCCTCTCCCTGCCCGCCATCGCCGCGGCCTCGACGAAGCACGCCCTGAAGATCTCGCGCGAGTGGGCGAGCGAGCGCAGGCAGTGGGGCCGGCCGGTGGGCGAGCACGACCCGGTCGCCCAGCACCTCGCGTTCATCACGGGCAGCGCCTTCGGCCTGGAGGCCGTGGTCGACGTCTCGAGCCGGCTGGCCGACGACAAGGCCAACGACTTCCGCATCGAGGCGGCGCTGGCCAAGCTCTACGCGAGCGAGCTCGGCTGGAAGGCGGTCGACGCGATGGTGCAGATCCGCGGCGGGCGCGCCTACGAGACCGCGGCCTCGCTGAAGGCGCGCGGCGAGAAGGCGGTCCCGGCGGAGCAGATGCTCCGCGACATGCGCATCAACCGGATCTTCGAGGGCTCCACGGAGATCATGCACCTCATGATCGCCCGCGAGGCCGTCGATCAGCACCTCGCGGTGGCCGGCGACCTCCTCGACCCGCGGACGGCGCTGGCCGACAAGGTGAAGGCGGCCGTGGGAGCGGGGAGGTTCTACGCGGGCTGGCTGCCCACGCTCGTGACGGGCGAGGGGCAGAAGCCGGGGGCCTACGCCGAGTTCGGCCCGCTGGCCGGGCAGATGCGCTACGTCGAGCGCTCCTCGCGCCGGCTCGCGCGCTCGACGTTCGGGCTCATGGGCCGCCACCAGGCGTCCCTGGAGCAGAGGGGCGCGCTGCTCGGGCGGGTGGTGGACATCGGCGCGGAGCTCTACGCGATCTCCTGCGCCGTCGTCTACGCCCAGACGGTCGCGCGTGAGCACCCCGAGCGCCGCGCGTCGGTCTTCGAGCTCGCGGCGCTCTTCGCCCGGCAGGCGCGGGCCCGCGCCGAGGTGCTCTTCGCGGAGCTCTTCACCAACGACGACGCGGCGCAGTACGCCACGGCGCAGAAGGTGCTCGGAGGGGAGTTCGCCTGGCTGGAGGCCGACGTGCTCGACCCCGCGGGCGACGGCCCGATGATCCCCGCGGGCGCGCACGAGGTGCCGGCCAAGAACCGCCTCACGGCCGTGGACGCCGGCGTGGTGGAGGAGCAGGCCGAGGCGGTGCAGTAGGCCGTGCGGGGGAAGCGTGACCCCTGCGGATCCCTGGCGGATCGGCAGGGGGCACGCTTCGCGGCGTCCAGCGGTGCGGCGGATCCTCAAGGCGCTCGGCGGCGGCGCCGATCGGTGCCGGGTGCTCGACCTCGACGCCGCCCTGCGCCACCTCGTCGCCTCGGGTGGGTCCGATCTCCACCTGAAGGTCCCGAACCGCCCGCTGATGCGCGTGGACGGGAAGCTCGTGCCCTGCGAGCAGTTCGACGTCCTCGGCGACGGCGACACGGAGGCCGCCGTGCGGCACATGCTGCGCGACGAGGGCCGGCTGGCCGAGTGGAGCCGTGAGGGCGAGGTCGACTTCTCCTACGCGATCGAGGAGGTCGCGCGCTTCCGGGTCAGCGCGTTCCGCCAGCGCGGCTCGGCGTCCCTGGTCGTCCGGGCGATCCCGGTCTCCATCCGCACGATCGCCGAGCTGGACCTCCCGCCGGTCGTGCGCGAGCTGGCGGAGGAGGAGCGCGGCATCGTCCTGCTGACCGGCACGACGGGCTCGGGCAAGTCCACGACGCTCGCGGCGATGATCGACCACATCAACACCACCATGGCCAAGCACGTCATGACCATCGAGGACCCGATCGAGTTCCTGCACCGGGACAAGCGCTCGGCGATCAACCAGCGCGAGGTCGGGCAGGACACCGAGAGCTTCAGGAAGGCGCTGCGCCGGGTGCTCCGCCAGGACCCGGACGTGATCCTCATCGGGGAGATGCGCGACGAGGAGACGGTGCACACCGCGCTGAGCGCGGCGGAGACCGGCCACCTCGTCTTCTCCACGGTCCACACCGTCGACGCCGCGGAGACCGTCAACCGGCTCATCGACTTCTTCCCGCCGCACATGCACCAGCAGGTGCGCGCGATGCTGGCCGGGACGCTCAAGGGCGCGGTCTCCCAGCGGCTCGTGCCGGCGGCGCAGGGGCGCGGGCGCGTGGCGGTCTGCGAGGTGCTGCGGATGACGGGCCGCGTGCGCGACATGATCATGGACCCCGAGCTGACCGGGCAGCTCGGCGAGGTCATCGCCGACGGCGGCTACTACGGGATGCAGACCTTCGACCAGGCGCTCTTCGGGCACTTCAAGGCGGGGCGGGTGAGCATGGAGCAGGCGATGCTCGCCGCGGGCTCCCCGCACGACTTCAAGCTGCTGGTCGCGGCCGACGGGCGCCGGGGGACCACCATGGACGACCTCAAGCAGGCCGAGGCCGGGCGCCGCGAGCCGGTCGCGGCCGCCGCGTCGCTGCGCTGAGCGTCCAGGCGGCTTGCGCCGCGCGGTGGCGTCGGGAAGGCTTCGGCGCATGGACGACTCCCTCGCGCAGTTCGCAGAGACCACCTCGACGGAGAGCTTCACCCTCCAGAACTCCAAGCTGCTGAAGGTGTCGCTGCGTGACGTGACGATCCAGGCCAAGCTCGGCTCGATGGTCGCCTACCAGGGCGAGGTCAAATTCGAGCACGCCGGCTCGGGCGGCATGGGGCGGATGCTCAAGAAGGCGGTGACCGGCGAGGGCCAGAGCCTCATGAAGGTCAAGGGCACGGGGGAGGTCTTCCTCGCCGAGACGGCTCAGGAGATCCACATCATCCACCTGGCCGACGACAAGGTGACGGTCAACGGCGCGAACCTGCTCGCCTTCGATGCGGGCATCGACTGGTCGATCGAGCGCATGTCGGGCGCCAGCTCGATCATGGGCGGCGGGCTCTACAACACGGCGCTGAGCGGGACGGGCGCGGTGGCGATCCTCTCCGAAGGCCCGCCCGTGCGCCTCGACGTCGGCGGCGCGCCGACCTTCGCCGACGCCCAGGCCGCGATCACCTGGTCCTCGGGCGTGACCACCTCCATCCGGACCGACGTCTCGATGAAGACCCTGATCGGCCGGGGCTCCGGGGAGTCGGTGCAGATGGCCTTCGGCGGGCAGGGCTGGGTGCTCGTGCAGCCCTCCGAGGGCCGGCCGGTCCCCCCGGCGAGCGGCGGCGGCGCCGGCGGGGCACTCGGGAACCTGCTGAAGGGCTGACCGCGGGCCAGAGGTGCCAGGCACCGTTGGCCCGCGGGCCGGGGGTGCCTGGCACCGTTGGCCCGCGGGCCGGGGGTGCCTGGCACCGTTGGCCCGCGGCGTGCTTCAGTTGGTAAAGTGTTGGGCGGAATGACCGTCGATGAGACTTGTCCCGTCTGCTTGACCGCGGACGTCGTGTGCGGCAAGTGGACGCTGCTGCTGGTGCGCGACCTCGCCGCGGGGACCTCCCGCTTCTGCGAGCTCGAGCGCTCCCTCGCCGGGATCTCCCCCCGCACCCTCTCGCTGCGCCTCCGCGCGCTCGAGGAGGAGGGCATCGTCCGCCGCGAGACCTTCGGCGAGGTGCCGCCGCGCGTGGAGTACGCGCTGACCGAGAAGGGGCTCGCGCTGCTGCCGATCGTCGACGGCATGCGCGAGTACGGGCGCCGCTGGCTCGCGGCCGACGAGGTCTGCGCCGCCCCGGCCGTCGAGGCGCCCCGGACCCCCGCCGTCATCGCCGCCTGAGCGGACCGCCGCCCGGGCGCCTCAGCGCCCACCGAGCCGGAGCGACACGTCCGCCAGCTGCAGCCCCAGCACGCGCCCGAGCGGCGCCGCGGTGACCCGCCGGGCCCCGAGCCAGGTGCCGTTGGCCGACCCGAGGTCGAGCACGTACCAGCGGCCGCCGCGGAGCACGAGGGCGCAGTGGTGGCGGGAGACGCGCGTCGAGCCCGCGAGGACCACATCGCAGTCCTCCGCGCACCCGAGGGTCCAGCGCCCGTGCGCGCCGGCCGCGGCGAGCGCGGCGAGGTCGAGGGGCACGCGCTGCGCCGCCGCCGGCGCGCCCCCGGCCAGCCAGGCCGCCACCGAGCGGCCGAGCGCCGCGGCCAGGTGGAGCCGGAGATGGGCCGGCGGAAGGGTCGCCCGCGGCGGGCGCAGCGCCGCCATGCTCCCGGCGCGGACGGCCGCCTCGACGCGCCACTCCAGCGAGCGCGTGTCGAGCAGCTGGGCGCCGTAGGCGTCGCCGATCGCCTCGAGCGTCCGGCGACGGGTCGCTTCCAGGCGGCGCACGGCCCGAGTCTCCCGCCTCGGAACCCCGATTGTCCACGCACGCCGCGTTGCACCGCCAACGCCCGCAACTGCACCTGCCGACGTGCGTTGGGGATGGCGATGGGGGCACCGAGGGACGATCGGGGGGACGACGGGCGCTCGCTGACGCGGCGCCGCGCACTGGCGCTCGGCGCCGCGGCCGGGATCGGCGGGCTCGTCCGCAGCCCCGCCGCCGGAGCGGCGTCCGCCGGCGCGCGGGCCGGCTCCTTCGTCCTCGAGGTCGCGCCCGCCGCCTGGCGGCGGGGCGGGGGCCGCTCCACCGGCGTGCTGCGCGCCCCCCGGCGCTTCGACCTGCTGGGCCTGCGGGGCCGCGGGCTCGCCGGCGCGCAGGTGGAGGTGCGCGTGCGGCGCCGCGGCGCCGCGTGGAGCCCGTGGACCCCGTTCGGCACCGGGGTGGAGCACGCGCCCGACCAGCCGCGCCTGGCCGGCGCGAGCGATCCCGTGTGGGCCGGAGGCGCCGACGAGCTCGAGCTGCGGGCGCGGCAGGCTCCGCGCGGCCTCAGCGTCCACTTCGTCGCGGTCGGCCCCCGCCCCGCGGCGCGGCCGCGGGTGGTGCGCGGCCACGCCGCCCAGGCCGGGGTCGTGCCGCCGATCATCTCGCGCGCCCAATGGGGAGCGGACGCGGTCCCCCCGCGGGCCACGCCCGGCTACGGCGACGTGCAGCTCGCCTTCGTGCACCACACGGTGAGCGCCAACGGCTACGCGCCGGAGGACTCGGCGGCCATCGTCCTGGCCATCGCGCGCTACCACCGCGACACCAACGGCTGGAACGACATCGGCTACAACCTGCTGGTCGACCAGTACGGCCAGGTCTTCGAGGGGCGGGCCGGCGGCGTCGAGCAGGCGGTGATCGGCGCCCAGGCGCAGGGCTGGAACTCGCATTCGACCGGCATCGCGACGCTCGGCACGTTCTCCACCGTGCCGTTCCCCGAGGCCGGGCTGGCCGCGCTGGCGCGGGTGCTGGCCTGGAAGCTCGCGCTGCACGGGGTGCCGGCCCTGGGCACCGTGGACGTCGTCTCGGGCGGCGGCGCGGCCAACCGCTACCCGGCGGGGCGCACGGTGAGCTTCGAGCGGATCTCCGGCCACCGGGACGGCTGCACCACCACCTGCCCCGGCGCGGGCCTCTACGCGCAGCTGCCGGAGCTCCGGCAGCGGACCGCACGCCTCGGCGGAGCGGTGGCCGCGACGCCGCGGCTGACGCTCGCGCCCGGGGCCGTCGAGGTCGCCTACGGCGCCGGCGCCGGCTTCAGCGGCGCCCTGCTCCTGAGCGGGCAGCCCGTGACCGGCGCGGCGGTCGAGCTGCAGAAGCGCGGGACGACGCGCTGGGTCACCGTCGCCCGCGCGACCACGGGCGCCGACGGCCGGTGGAGCGTCACCGTGCCCTGGCGGCGGACGGGCGCCGTGCGCGCCGCCGCCCTCGTCCCCGGCCGCAGCGCTCCCGTGCGCTCCGCCCCGGTCAGCGTCGCCGCGACCACGGTCCTCGAGGTCGACGCCACCGCCCGGCGGGTGCTCGTCAAGCGCTCCGCGGTGCTCACCGGTCGCGTCGGCCCGTCGGGCGCCGTGCGCCTGCGGGTGGAGCGCCAGGGGCGCGGCGGCCGCTGGACGCCGGTCGCCGAGCTGCGGGCCACCGTCCGCTCCGGGCGCTTCCGGGCCAAGGCGCTCCTGCGCACGCCGGGCCTCTACCGCCTCACGGCGTCGGCCGGCCCACGCGCGGCGCCGGTCCGCGGGCCCGCGCTGTACGTCCGGGCGGTCCGCCACCCGGCCGACGTCACGCGCGCCGGCTCCGCACCGGTGGGCGCCGCTCCCGCGGGCTGAGGGCTACGGGTCGCCGGGCTCCGGCTCGGCCCGGCGGAGGGTGAGCGCGCCGACGACCAGCAGCACGAGCAGGACCGGCGCGCCGAACAGCACCCCGCTCGGGAGGCCGCCGCCCCCGCCGCCCCCGCTGCCGGCGGCCACGGCGGCCGGCAGCGGGGGCAGGGCGAACGGGTGCCCGGCGGCGGCCGCGAGCCGGCTCACCGCCCTGGCCGCCGTCCGGGCCAGCCCGTCCGGGCCCTCGGCCTCGGGCGGGAAGAGCCCCTCGAGCGCCGTGCCGGCGGTGTCGCCCAGGTTGTTCCCGCCGAGCCCGCTGGGCAGCACCACCAGCACCCGCGGCAGCTCCAGCTCGCGCCCGTGCACCACGTTGACCGTGAGCTCCTGGGTCAGGAGGTCGGCGTAGTCCTGGGGCGCGGCGAAGAGCTGCCCGGCCGAGCCGAGGTCGCGGGCGTCGGCGACGAGCGCCACCTTGACCGGGAAGCCCCGCGCCCGCGCCCGGCCGAGCGTCGTCTGCAGCGCGCGCGCGACGGGCGCCGAGACGCCGTTGGGCGGGTAGGGCAGGAAGAGGTCCTGCGCCAGCAGGATGTCGCTCGCCGGGTCGCCGTCCGCCCGCGCGGGACCCGCGGGGACCACGGCGAGGAGCGCCGCGAGCGCGCCGAGGAGCGCCGCGCGGCGACGGGCCCGCGCGCTCACAGGCCGGCCCGGAACGCGTAGGCGGAGTGGACCGGGACGGGCGGGCCGACGGCCAGGACGACCTGCGCGTGGTGCGCGAGCGCGATCGCCCGCGGGTCCCCGGGCGCCCGCCGCCCCCCGACCCACGCCCGCACCCTCCCGCGGAAGCCCGCGAGGCGCCGGGCGCCGAGCGGCTGGCCCCAGAGCGCGAAGAGGTCGCCCAGCGTCGCCCGCGTGCCGTGGGCGACCTCGACGACGCCCGTCGGCTCGGTGGTGCTCAGGCCGTAGCGGCAGCGGCCCCCGCGCACGTAGGCGCCGGCGCGGCGCTGCGGGCCGGCCACGCCGATCCCCGCGGGCACCACGACGACCCGGCCGGCGGCGAAGAGCTCGAGGTGGACGCCGAAGCGGCGCGCCGCCCGGCGGCAGCGCAGGCCGGCGACGGGCGCACCCGCTCGCCGCGCCGCCGCCGGCCGGAAGGCCGCGCTCCGCCCGACCGGCACCGGGCGGAGATCCTGCGGCGGCAGCGCCACCGGGTCCGCGGGCCCGAGGCGGTCCGCGCGGGCGCCCGGGCCGCGGCGCTGCTCCCCGCACCCCGCCAGGGCGAGCACCGCCAGGAGCCCCGCGAGCGCTCGCACGCCGCGCATCATGCCGTGCAAGCCGCCCTGCGCGCGCAGGAGCGCCCCCCTGCGGGCCGAAACCGCCCGCATGCGCAACCGCCACCTCCACGCCGCGCTGGTCGCCTTCGCCGAGGAGGCGGCCTGGCAGCTGGCCTCCGACGCGGCCGACGGGCACGAGCTGGGCTTCGAGGTCGTCGAGGCCCCGCCGCCGAGCGGCGGCCGCACCCGCAAGCAGCGCGAGTCGGGCGCCTTCTACTGCTACCGGCCGCTCACGGCCGAGTTCATCGACGCCCGGGGCAGCGTGGTGGCCGAGCTGCCGACCTACCTGCCGGCGGTCCACGCCCTGGGCCAGTGCGGCGGCCTCGACGCCTACCTCGACGCCCACGTCGCCCGCGGCGGGGTCCCGATGGCCCCGCGGGAGCGCGCGGAGCTGGCGCTGCGGGCGTTCCTCGGGCGCGTGTTCGACCAGAGCACCGACTTCGTGCTCGAGCCCGAGCGGCTCGAGCGCGCCTACGCCGAGCTCGAGGCGGTGGTGACCGAGGGGCGCGCGGAGACCGTGGTGGTCGCGCCCGTGCTCGGCCTGGAGCTCGACTCCGCCGAGGTCGCCATGGGCGACGGCCTGGTCCTGGTCCGCGGCGAGGTCCTCGCCGACGCGCCCGCCGACGCGGTCTGGCCGCGCGAGGCCGGCCTGCCCGGGCGCGCGGCGGTCCTGGCCGTCCTGCGCTTCGAGCGCGCGAGCGACGAGGCCGCCCCGCTCGGGGAGGCCCGGGCGAAGCTGCGCCGGGTGCTGACCGCGCTGCGGCTCTTCGACGAGGCGCCGGTCTGCGTCGGCCCGACCGCGTGGACCCGCACGGCGGGTGGGCCGTGGACGACGCTGGCGCTCGGCCTGGACGGCGCGAGCCCGGGCGCCGAGGAGCCCGTCTGCCGCATCAGCCCCTCCGAGGAGGACGAGCTGCGGGCCTTCTGCAGCCTCGTCGCCCGCCGCCTGCCCCGCGCGGGCGAGCTCGCCTGGGCGCTGCGCCGCTTCGAGCTCGGCTGCGCGCGGGGCCGCCCCGCGGAGGCGCTCACCGACCACCTGCTCGCACTGCGCGCGCTGCTCGAGCCGGAGGGCACGCAGTCCGGGCTGCTCGGCGCGCGCGTCGCCGCGCTCTGCTCCCCGGCGCCCGAGCGCACCGCGCACGCCGCGCGCATCGTCCACACGGCCGGCCTGGAGCGCTCGCTGGTCGCGGGCGTCGGCCTGCCCGAGGCGGAGGTCCTCGCCGACCTCGTCGACGAGCTCGCCCGGGACTGCCGCGCGATCCTCCGCGACGTCCTCTGCGGCCACCTCGAGCCCGAGCTGCGCGAGACCGCCGACCGCCTGCTCGCCACGGAGCCGACCGGCGAGGAGCCCGCGCTGCGCTGAGGCGCGGGCGGGTCCGGCGCGCTAGGTGTCCTGCCCG
>CAXSFZ010000015.1:0-39112 GCA_964236905.1 uncultured Solirubrobacteraceae bacterium
GGCTTCATGCGCGGCCCCAAGCGCCGCGACATCGGCCACGGCGCCCTGGCCGAGCGGGCGCTCGTGCCGGTGATCCCGTCGATCGAGGACTTCCCCTACACCGTGCGGGTGGTCTCGGACATCCTCGAGTCCAACGGCTCCTCGTCGATGGCCTCGGTCTGCGGCTCCTCGCTCTCGCTCATGCAGGCGGGCGTGCCGATCAAGGCGCCGGTCTCCGGCATCGCGATGGGGCTCATCAAGGAGGGGGAGGACTACACGGTCCTCACCGACATCGCCGGCGTCGAGGACCACCTCGGCGACATGGACTTCAAGGTCGCCGGGACCGAGGACGGCATCACCGCGATCCAGATGGACATCAAGATCACGGGGGTCACCTTCGACATCCTGCGTGACGCGCTGACCCAGGCCCGCGAGGCCCGCCTCGACATCCTGGGGCAGATGAAGGCCGTCATCGACGGGCCGGCCGCGCAGCTCTCCCAGCACGCGCCCCGGATCTCGAAGGTCAAGATCGACACGGACAAGATCGGCCTGCTCATCGGCAAGGGCGGCGAGACCATCCGCGGGCTCTCCGAGGAGTTCGAGTCCCAGATCGACGTCAACGACGACGGCCAGGTGCTCATCTACTCGGCCAACGGGGACATGGCCGATCGCCTGGTGGAGCGCATCACCGGCATGACCAAGGAGGTCGCCGTCGGCGACACGTTCCCCACGGCCAAGGTCGTCAAGACGACCACCTTCGGGGCCTTCGTCGAGCTGACGAAGGGCACGGACGGGCTGCTCCACATCTCCAACGTGTCGCCGGGCCAGCGCGTCGACACGGTGGAGGACGTGATCAACCGCGGCGACGAGATCGCGGTGACCGTGGTGGAGGTGGACCGCGAGCGCGGCCGCATCGGCCTGCGCATGAGCAGCGACCCGGACGTCGTCGGCAAGTCGGCGACCGAGCTGGCCGCCGTGAGCGGCGGCGGCGGCGGGGGCGGCGGCGATCGCGGCCCGCGGCGTGAGCGCTCCGGCAGCGGCGGCGAGCGGGGCGGCCGCGGCGGCGATCGCGGCTCGGGCCGCCCGCGCCACCGCTCGGGCTCGGACGGCTAGGCGGGCGCCGCCATGGGTCAGCCCACGCACGAGCTGACCACGCTGGGGTCCGGCGTCCGGGTCGTGACCGAGGCCATGCCCTCGGTCCGCTCCGCGGCGCTCGGGCTGTGGATCGGGACGGGCAGCGCCGCCGAGTCGCACGACGAGGCGGGGCTCTCGCACCTCATCGAGCACATGCTCTTCCGCGGCACCGACCGCTACGAGTCGCTCGAGATCGACCAGCTCTTCGACGGCTGGGGCGCCGAGCTCAACGCGGGGACGGGGAAGGAGACCACCTCCGTCCACGCCCGCGTGCTCGACCGCCACGTCGAGGAGGCGTTCGACGTGATGGCCGACATGGTCCTCGCGCCGAGGCTGGCCGAGGACGATCTCGCGCAGGAGCGGGAGATCGTCCTCGAGGAGATCGCGATGTACGACGACGATCCGCAGGACAAGGTCTTCGACGTCCTGGGCGAGGCGGTCTTCGGCGACCACCCGCTCGGACGGGCGATCATCGGCCGGGCCGAGGTGGTGGCGGGCACGCCCGCCGCCCAGCTGGCGGCCTTCCACGCCGGCCGCTACGTGCCGGGCAACGTCGTGGTGGCCGCCGCGGGAGCAGTCGACCACGCCGCCCTCGTCGAGCTCACCCGCCGGGCCGAGGCGAAGGCCGGGCCGCCCCGCGCGGCGACCCGGCCGGTGGAGGCGGGCGCGGCCGTCCTCGAGCGCCGCGTGCGCTTCATCACGAAGGAGACCGAGCAGTACCACGTGGCCCTCGGCGGCCCGGGCGTCGCCCGCGACGACCCGCGGCGGTTCGCGCTGCGGGTGCTCGACAACATCCTGGGCGGGACCTCCTCCTCCCGCCTCTTCCAGGAGGTCCGCGAGAAGCGCGGCCTCGCCTACTCGGTCTTCTCGTTCACCTCGACCTACGCGGGCGCCGGCCAGGTCGGCCTCTACGTCGGCACCCGGCCCGACAACGTCGCCAAGGCGCTGGGGGTCGTCGGAGAGGAGCTCGAGCGCTTCCGCCAGGACGGGGCGAGCGCGGAGGAGCTCGAGCGCTCGCGGGAGAACGTCAAGGGCCGCATCCTCCTCGGTCTGGAGTCCACGACCGCGCGGATGAACCGCCTCGGCTCGACGGTCCTGGCCGGGCTGCCGCTGCTCTCGGTCGACGAGCTCGAGGAGCGGATCGACGCCGTGACGCGGGAGGACGTGCAGGCGCTGGCGCGCGGCCTCTTCGCCCCCGAGCGGCTGAGCGCGGCCGGGGTGGGCGCCGAGGAGTCGGCCTTCCTCGGGGCGCTGGAGGCCGTCGCGGCCTAGGGTCGGGCCGCCCGTTTCGCGGACGGTGCCCCGGACACTCAGGGAGGCATGCCCCTCGAGCACGAGAGCGAGCGCGAGACGCTCCAGGCCAAGCGCGAGCACCGCGGCGCGGAGGACGGCCGCGCGCCCGACTCCCCGACCGACCTCGGCGGCACCTCCAAGAAGGACACGCTCAAGCGCACGCTCAAGGAGTTCTCCGCCGACGAGCTCACCGATTCGGCCGCGGCGCTGACCTACTACGCGGTGCTGGCGCTCTTCCCGGCGCTCATCGCGCTGATCTCCATCGTCGGCCTCATCGGCCCGTCGGTCACCGACTCCCTGCTCAGCAACCTCAAGGACGTCTCGCCCGGCCCCGCCCGCGACATCCTCACGAACGCGGTCAACGGCATCGCGTCGTCGAAGGGGTCGGCCGGCATCGCCTTCGTGATCGGGCTCGTGCTCGCGCTGAACTCCGCCTCGGGGTACGTCGCGGCCTTCACCCGCGCCTCGAACAACATCTACGAGGTCGAGGAGGGGCGGCCGGTCTGGAAGCTCAAGCCGCAGCAGATCGGCATCACCTTCGTCCTGATCGTCCTCTTCGTGCTGATCGCCGTGGGCGTCGCGGTGAGCGGGCCCCTGGCCAAGGAGGTCGGCAAGGTCTTCGGGGTCGGCTCGAGCGCGGCGACGGTCTGGGACATCGCGAAGATCCCGGTGATCCTCGCCATCGTCGCCTTCATGCTGGCGTTCCTCTACTGGGCGGCCCCGAACGTCAAGCAGCCCGGCTTCAAGTTCGTGAGCCCCGGCGGCGTCGTGGCGCTCGTGCTCTTCATCGTCGCCTCGCTGCTCTTCAGCTTCTACGTGGCGAACTTCTCCTCCTACAACAAGACCTACGGCTCGCTCGGCGGCGTCATCGCCTTCCTCGTGTGGCTCTGGATCACGAACATCGCGATCCTCTTCGGGGCGGAGTTCAACTCCGAGCTGCAGCGCAGCCAGCAGCGCGAGGCCGGGCAGGCGGCGCCCATGGACGAGCCCTTCCTCGAGCCGCGCGACGCCTCCAAGCAGGAGAAGAAGGCCGCGAAGGACTGAGGCGTCCTGCGGCCCGCCGGGCGCGCTACGGTCCGCCCGTGATCCGCGTGGGGGTGGCCGGGGCAGCCGGGAGGATGGGCGCGACGACCTGCGCCGCGGTGGAGGCGGCCGGTGACCTGGAGCTCGTCGCCCGGATCGACCCGGCCCTCGGCACGACGCTGGCTGGAGCGCTCGGCGAGGTGGAGGTCGTCGTCGACTTCACCCGGCCGGACACCGCGCTGGCCAACGCGCGCGCCTGCGTCGAGGCCGGCGTGCACTGCGTGGTCGGCACGAGCGGCTGGGAGGTCGACGGGCTCGCCGGGGTGGCCGGCACCGGCCGCGTCCTGTTCTGCCCGAACTTCGCGATCGGCGCCGTGCTCATGATGCGCTTCGCCGTGGAGGCCTCGCGCCACCTCGCGGCCGCGGAGATCGTCGAGCTCCACCACGACGGGAAGCTCGACCGCCCGAGCGGCACGGCGGCTCGCACCGCCGCGCTCATGCAGGGCGAGGTGCCGATCCACTCCGTCCGGCTGCCCGGCCTGGTCGCCCACCAGGAGGTCATCCTCGGCGGGGTGGGGGAGACGCTCACGATCCGCCACGACTCGCTCTCGCGGGAGAGCTTCATGCCGGGGGTGCTGCTCGCGATCCGCGGGGTGGGCGCGCTCCCCGATCGGGTCAGCGTCGGCCTCGAGCACGTCCTGTGATCCGCCCGGCCGGCGTCGAGGACGCCTCCGCGCTCGGCGCGCTGAGCTTCGCGGCCACGCACGCGGGCTACGCCGCGTGGGCCGAGGAGCTCGGCGAGCTGCCCACCGTGGTCGAGCAGGTCGCCGACTGGCGGGGGCGCCTGGCCGCGGGCGGCGCCGGGTGGACCTGGCTCGCGGAGGACGACGACGCGGTGGTCGGCCTCGTGAGCGCCTCGCCGGAGCGCGTGGAGGAGCTCATGGTGCTCCCGGACCGCTTCGGGCGCGGGATCGGCACGGCGCTGCTGGCCCACGCCGAGGCGGCCGCCCGGGAGGCCGGGGGCACGCGCCTCACGCTCGTGACCTACACCGCCAACGCGCGGGCACGCGCCCTCTGCGAGCGGCACGGCTGGGTGCTCGACGGCGACGCCGAGCCGGGGCGGATCGGGCCGCAGGTGCGCTACGCCAAGGCGCTCGGCGGGTGATCCGGGAGGCGCGCCCGGACGATGCCGAGGCGCTGGCGCGCCTGGAGCGCCGCGCCTGGATGCGGCTCTGGGGCGAGGAGGCGGAGCCGGAGCGGCTGGCGAGCCTCGCGGAACGGGCCGCCCGCCGGGACGAGCTCCTCGTGGCGCCGGAGCGCACCGTGGTGTTCGACCAGGACGGGGACGTCGCGGGCTTCGTGGCGTTCGGCCCGGGGCGTGACCGCGACCTCGGCGGGCACGTCGGCGAGCTCACGGCGCTCTACGTCGACCCGGTCGCGCAGGGAGCCGGGGTCGGCGGTGCGCTGCTGGAGGTCGCCCAGCAGCGGCTCGCCGTCTCCTTCGCCGAGGCCGTCCTGTGGGTGCTCGGGGCCAACGACCACGCGCGCCACGTCTACGAGCGGCGCGGGTGGGAGCTCGAGCCCCACGCGGTCCGCCGGGAGCTGTGGGCGCCCGAGGTCCGCTACCGGCGCGCGCTGTGAGCGTGCTCGTCGCGGTCACCGACCACGCGGCGGAGCGCTACCGCCAGCGGGTCGGCTCGCGCTCGGGCGCGCTGGACGTGAAGCCCGAGGTCGTCGCCCGCGTCGCGGCGGCCTGGGACGCCGGCCGGGTGGGCGAGGAGCCGCCGGGCGGCGCCAGCGGCGCGCGCGGGACGCTCTACCTCCGGGGCGCGCGGGTCGGCCCCGACGCCGGCGTCGTCTACGTCTGCCGCCGCGACGGCGCCGAGCTGGTGGTCGTGACGCTGTGGGAGGACGACGCGGCGCCGGGCGGCGGCCCGCCCGGCGCTTCGGGGACCGCGCGCGTGCCGCGCCGCTTCACCGACGCGCTGCGCGACACGGACGCCGCCGTGCTCGACCGCTCCGACCACCAGCGCGCGCGCGACGCCGACCGCCGCGCCTGACCCGCCGCGAGCCCGGTGAGTGCCCGTGGGCTTCGGACAGTCCGAGGCCCATGGGCGCTCACCGGGCGGGCTCGGCCGCCACGAGCTCGGCCAGCCGCGTGTGGCGGAGGTGGGCGTCGCGGCGCCCGAGGGCCACCCCGAGCGCCGCGGGTTCCCCGACCAGCACCGCGACCCTCGCGGCCCGCGTGATCGCCGTGTAGACGAGGTTGCGGGTGAGCATCAGGTGGTGGCTGCGGGTGAGCGGCATGACGACGACGCCCATGGTCGAGCCCTGGGCCTTGTGGACCGAGATGGCGTGCGCGAGGCGCAGCGTCTCCGTGGCCCGGAGCGGCAGGCGCAGCCGACGGCCGTCGTCGCCGGCGAAGATCACCGTGCCCCGCTCGGCGTCGTGGCCGACCAGGACGCCGAGCTCGCCGTTCATGAGCTCCTCCTCGTGGTCGTTGCGGGTCTGGAGCACCCGGTCGCCGATCCGGAACGCCGTCCCGGGCACCCCCTCGCCGTCCGGGTTCAGCCGGGCGCGCAGCGCGTCGTTGAACGCGTCGATGCCGAGGGGGCCGCGGTGCATGGGGGCGAGCACCTGCACCTCGTGGGCCGGCACGCCGTAGTGGCGCGGGAGCCGCTCGGCGGCCAGGTCGCAGATCTCGGCGAAGATCCGCGCGGGGTCCTCGCGGGCCAGCAGGAAGAAGTCGTGGAGGTCGTCCCGGGTGGCCGCGGTCGGCGGGTGCTCCCCCGCGTTGATCGCGTGCGCCGCGCGGACGATCATCGACCGCGCGGCCTGGCGGAAGATCTCCGTGAGGCGCACGGTGGGGATCCGGCCCGCCGCGATGAGGTCCTCGAGCACGCGGCCGGGGCCGACGGGCGCGAGCTGGTCGGGATCGCCGACCAGCAGCACGTGGCAGCGCGGCCCGACGGCGTCGAGCAGGGCGCAGGCCAGCTGGACGCCGAGCATCGAGGCCTCGTCGACCACGAGGACGTCGGCGCCGTCGATCGGGTGCTCCGCGTCCCGCGCGAAGCCGCCGTCGGGTCCCCACTCGAGCAGCCGGTGGATCGTCGTCGCCTCCGCCCCGGTGCTCTCGGCGAGCCGTCGCGCGGCCTTCCCGGTCGGCGCCGCCAGCCGCACGGAGCGCCCGTTGGCCCGCAGCACGTCGACGAGCGCCCGCATCGAGGCGCTCTTGCCCGTGCCCGGAAGCCCCGTCAGGAGCGAGAGCCGGTGCTCGAGGACGTGGGTGACCACCTGCCACTGGGCGTCGGTCGGCTCGAAGCTCGTGAGCTCCCGCCCGCGCTTCGGCGCCGTCAGCCGCGGTGTGTCCTCGACCAGCTCGCGCACGCGCCGGGCGAGCCTGCGCTCCGTGTTCCACATGCGCGCCTCGGCGACCCGCTCGCCCTCCACCACCAGGCGCCCCCCGAGCACCAGCGCGTCGACGCGGTGCCCGGCCTGGGCGCCCAGCAGGCGCTCCGCGCGTGCGAGCAGCTCGGCCCGCGGCAGGAAGCAGTGGCCGTCGGCCTCCGCGAGCTCCAGGACGTGCACGAGGCCGGCGTCGAGGCGTCCGTCGGCGTCGGGGGCGGTGCCGAGCGCGCGCGCGAGGGCGTCGGCCGTCGCGAAGCCGATGCCCTCCACCTGCGTGAGCGCGTAGGGGTCCGCGCGCAGCTCGTCGAGCGCGCCCGCCCCGACGTGGCGCACCACCCGCCCCGCCGCCGCGGCCGGGACGCCGTGCTCCTCCAGGAAGAGCCGCATGGCGCGCAGCTCGAGCTGGTCCTCCCACGAACGGACCGCCGCGCCCACCTTCTGGCGCCCGATGCCGGGCACGCGGCCGAGGGCGCCACGCGGATCGGCGTCGATCGCCGCGAGCACCTCGCCGCCGTGCTGCTCGACGAGCCAGGCGGCGCCGCGCTTGCCGACGTGCTTGATCCCCGCGAGGTAGGCGACGAGCGCCTGGGAGGAGACCGGCTCGAGCACCCGCACGCTCGCGACGTGGAACTGCCAGCCGTGCCGGGCGTGCCGGCGCCACTGGCCGCCGACCTCCGCGCTCTCCCCGGGCTGCAGATGGGCGAGCGGGCCGGTGAGCGCCACCTCCTCGCCCGCCTGGGTCAGCGCGCTCAGCACCGCGAAGTCCCCGTCGGGCAGCCGGTAGCGGACCGCCATGACCTCGACGGCCAGCGCGCTTGCCGTGCGGTCGGTCGGCTCCTCCACGCCGGCGAGGGTACGGGCCGCGGCGTACGGACCGGGCGGGAGGACGCAGGCGCGCGCGCGTCGGTGCGCGAAGTCGTGGCGGTGCGTCGCGAAGGCGCGCGCCAGGGCGTGACGAACGCGCCGGTGAGCGTGCGAGGATGAGCGGGCATGCTCGGCCTCGGCGCCATCCTCACCGCCATCGTCACGCCCTTCGACGCCCAGGGCCGCGTCGACGAGGCCGCGTTCGTCGCGCTCATGGCCCACCTCGCCGAGAACGGCTCCGACGGCGTGGTCGTCGCCGGGACCACGGGAGAGGCGGCCACGCTCGAGGACGAGGAGCAGCTGCGGCTCGTCGCGCTGGCCATCCGCGAGCGCCCGCGCCCGGGCTTCACGATCGTCGCCGGCGTCGGCTCCAACGACACGCGCCACGCGGTGAGGCTCACGGCGGAGGCCTGCGAGCTCGGGGCGGACGCGCTGCTCAGCGTCAACCCGTACTACAACCGCCCGAACCGCCGGGGCCTCCTCGCGCACTACGCCGAGGTCTCCCGCGCGGCCGACCGGCCGATCATCCTCTACAACATCCCGCAGCGCACCGGCGCCGACCTGCCCAACGAGCTGCTGGCCGAGCTCGCGCAGCTCGACCACGTCGACGCGGTCAAGCAGGCCAACAACGCGAACCTCGCGCTCGTGGACGGGCTCGAGCTCTACGCGGGCAACGACGACATCCTCGCCGCGACGCTCGACCTGGGCGGCGCCGGCGGCATCCTGGTCGCCAGCCACGTCATCGGCCCGCACCTGCGCCGCATGGTCGACGAGCCGCGCGACCGTCACAGCATCGACCAGGAGATCGCGGGCGTGCTCGTCGCGCTCGGCGTGGCGCCCGCCGCCACCACCGCGAAGGCCGCCCTCGGCCTCCTGGGCCACCCGATGGGCGCGCCGCGCCTGCCCTACGTCGAAGTCTCCGAGGAGGAGCTCCACATCATCCGCACCGCCCTGGCCGCACTCGATCTCGTCCCGTCCGCATGAGCACCCCCGCGAAGGGCCGCCTGCGCGTCCTGCCGCTCGGCGGGCTCGGCGAGATCGGCAAGAACATGACGGTGGTCGAGTACGACGACCGCCTGATCCTGGTCGACGTCGGCCTCCGCTTCCCCACCGCCGAGATGGTCGGCATCGACCTCGTGCTCCCCGACTTCTCCTACCTGCGCTCGCGGGTGGACGACATCGAGGCGATCGTCGTGACCCACGGCCACGAGGACCACCTCGGGGCGCTGCCCTGGATCCTCAAGGACCTCGGGGTGCAGGACATCCCGGTCTACGGCGGCCCGCTCACGATGGCCATGGCCCGCTCGAAGCTCGACGAGCACCGGCTGAAGGAGGTCGAGTGCCTCGACGTCAAGGAGGGCGAGATCATCGAGATCGGGCCCTTCGACCTCGAGCTGATCCACATGACCCACTCGATCCCGGACTGCTCGGCCGTCGCGCTGACCACGCCGCTCGGGACGGTGCTGATCACGGGCGACTACAAGTTCGACCAGACGCCCGTCGACGGGCGCCCGGCCGACATGCAGCGGCTGGCCGAGCTCGGGCGCGAGGGCGTGCTGCTGCTCTGCGGCGACTCCACCAACGTCGACCGGCCGGGCTGGTCGCCGAGCGAGTCCGGCGTCGGCCCGCACCTCGACGAGCAGTTCGCGCGGGTCAAGGGCCGGATCGTCGTCACCTGCTTCGCCTCGAACATCCACCGGGTGCAGCAGGTCATCGACGCGGCCAAGGCCCACAACCGCAAGGTGGTGCTCGTCGGGCGCTCCATGCGCAAGAACACGAACATCGGGCGCTCGCTGGGTCACGTGCGGTTCCCCGACGGGATCATGGTCCAGCCGCGGGAGATGGCGAACTTCCCCGACGAGCGGATCGTCATCATCTCGACCGGGTCGCAGGGCGAGCCGCTGAGCGCGCTGCGCCGCATGGCCCACAAGGACCACCGCCAGGTGGAGCTCAAGGAGGGCGACACGGTGATGTTCTCCGCCACGCCGATCCCGGGCAACGAGCGCGCGGTCAACGAGACGATCGACCGGCTCTACCACATCGGCTGCAACGTGATCACGACGCGCGACGCGCCGATCCACGCCTCCGGGCACGGCTACGCGGAGGAGGTCAAGCTCATGCTCAACCTCACGAGGCCCCGCTACGTCATGCCGTTCCACGGGGACCACAAGCGCATCCACCTGCACGGCCAGCTGGCCGAGGCGGTCGGGGTGCCGGTCGCGAGCATCTTCAAGGGCGAGAACGGCCTTCCGCTCGAGCTCGACGAACGGGGCGCGCGGTTCGGGGCCAAGGAGCAGGCAGGCGTCATCTACGTCGACGGCGTGGACCTCGGCGACGAGACCGACGCCGCGCTGCGCGACCGCCGCATGCTCTCGGCCGACGGCATCTTCGTCGTGGTGGCCACGATCTCCGAGCAGGACGGCAAGAGCGTGGCCGAGCCGGAGGTCATCTTCCGCGGGGTGCCGTACTCCGCGGACGCCGAGCGGCTGCTCGACGACCTCCGCGACGCGGTGGACAGCTCGCTCGAGCAGGCGGCCCGCAAGCAGATCCGCGAGGTCGAGCTCGTGCAGAAGGCGCTCCACGACGACCTCGCGAAGTTCGTCTACGACCGCCTGAAGCGCCGGCCGATGGTCCTGCCGGTGGTCGTCGAGGTCTGACGGCGCCGGGCGGCCGGTCGCGCTCCCGCGCCTCCCCCGCGCGGGTCGCCGCCTCCGGCGCTCAGGCGGTGGTGGCGGTGCCGGTCGGCTGCGCGTCGGCCGGCGCCACGTCGATCGGGGCCAGCGGCAGGCGGACCGCGAAGCTCGCGCCCCGCCCCGCGGCGGGCGGTTCGAGCTCCACGCTCCCGCCGTGCGCCTCGGCCACCGCGCGGACGATCGAGAGCCCGAGCCCGGAGGAGCCGCCCCGGTCGCCCTCGCCGCGCACGAAGCGCTCGAAGATGCGCTCCCGCAGGTTCGGGGGGACGCCGGGACCGTCGTCGCGGACCCGCACCAGCGCGGCACCGTCCTCGACGCCGGAGCGGACGCTGACGGTGGTCCCGGCCGGCGTGTGCTTGATCGCGTTCTCCATCAGGTTCAGGACGACGCGGTGCAGCTCGTCCCGGGTGCCGCAGACCGAGACGGGCTCGGCCTCGACGTGGAGGTCGTGCTCGGCCGCCAGCGGGCCGAGCTCGGCCGCCGCCTCCACGACGACGCGCCCCAGGTCGACGGGCACGCGGGCGGCGACCCTGCTCGCGTCCTGCCGGGCGAGCAGCAGGAGGTCGGCCACGAGCCGGCGCATGCGCTGGGAGGAGCGCAGCGCGGACTCCGCGACGTCGCGGTGATCGCCCTCGAGCGTCTCGGTCAGCAGGTCCAGGTTGGCGAGCACGCTGGTCAGCGGCGTGCGGAGCTCGTGGGAGGCGTCGGCCACGAACTGGCGCTGGCTCGCGAGCATCTGCGCCCCCTCCGCGCGCGAGGCCTCGAGCGCCTGGAGCATGTCCTGCAGGGTGTGGGCGAGCTCGGCCACCTCGTCGTCGGCGTCGGGCATCGGGACGCGCCGGTTGGGGTCGCGGGTGCGGGCGATCTCGCGCGTGGTCGCGGTGAGGGCGGCGATCGGCGCCATCGCGCGGCGGGCGAGCATGAGGCCGGCGAAGAGCGCGAGGCCGGTGCCGGTCACCACGCCGAAGAGGAGGAAGAGCCGCACGCGCCGGACGGTCGCGTCGATGTCCGACAGGCGCCGGCCGTACTGGAGGTAGCCCTGCCCGTAGGAGAAGGCGATCGGCTTGGTCGCCACGCGGTAGTCGCCGCTGTCGAGCGTGCCCTCCGTCGGGAACTCGCCGCTGGGAAGGGTGGGGTTGCGCCCCGACCGGGCCAGCTCCGTCCCCGACTGGCTGAGGACGCGGATGATCGCCCGGTCCGGCGCCGCGTAGTCCGAGAGCAGCGGCTTCGTGGTGACCTGCAGCGTCCGCGGGTCCACCCGCACGGTGAGCTTGCTGACGATGCGATCGGTGGTGGCGATCATCTGGTTCGTGAAGTCCGAGCCGATCCGCCGCGCCGTGAGCTCCCCGATGACGTAGGCGAAGCCGCAGAGGATGACGAAGGTGAGCAGGGCCGAGATGCCCGCCAGGCGCCAGCGGATGGAGAGGCGCTCGAACATCCCTCAGGCGCGCAGCACGTAGCCCGCGCCGCGGATCGTGTGCAGGAGCCTGGCCTCGCCGCCCGCCTCGAGCTTGCGCCGCAGGTTGGAGACGAAGACCTCGATGGTGTTCGTGGTGGCGAACGGGTCGTAGCCCCAGACCTCCTCGAGCAGCCGCTGCCGCGGCACCACGATCCGCTCGTTGCGCATGAGGTACTCGAGCAGCTCGAACTCGCGCTGGGTGAGCTCCACGTCGCGCTCGCTGCGGCGGACCTCGTGGGTGTCGGGGTTGAGCGAGAGGTCCCCGACCACCACGCTGGCCGAGCCGCGCGGCGGGCGGCGGCGCAGCAGCGCCCGCAGCCGCGCCAGCAGCTCCTGGCGCTCGAAGGGCTTGACGAGGTAGTCGTCCGCGCCCGAGTCGAGCCCCTCGACGCGCGACTCGACCGCGTCGCGCGCGGTGAGCATGAGGATCGGCACGTCGTCCCCGGCGCGCAGCCGCCGCGCGACCTCGATGCCGTCGAGCCGCGGCAGGCCCAGGTCGAGGATCACGAGGTCCGGGTTGAACGACCCGGCCACGTCGAGCGCGAGCTGGCCGTCCGCGGCGAGCTTGACCTCATAGCCCTCCAGCCGCAGGGAGCGCTGGAGGACCTGGGCGATCTCCTCGTCGTCCTCGACGACGAGCACGCGAGCCGAGCGTTCCGGGTCCATGCGGGGAGCCTAGACCGCCCGCCTGAAGCGCTCCTCAGCCCGGGGCGGCCTTGTACAGGCGGACGTTGCGGTCCCGCGGGCTCCCGGCGTTGCCGCCGGGCCGGCCCCCCTGGGCGTCGAGGTAGGCGAGCTCGCGCGCCGTGTCGGCGAGCGCGCCGACGCGCCCGACGCCCGAGGTGTCGACCGCCCAGGTCTCGAGCACCGCCCCGCCGCCCGCGGTCTCGCGCACCCGCAGCGTGCGGGCCTGCTGGGGGAAGTCGGCGATGGCGCTCGTCGTGATCATGAAGTACCCGCCCGCGGCGCTCCGGCGCGGGGTGATCGAGTGGTGGTGCGTGTCGCCCGCGATCGTGGCGAGCACCCGCGGCGAACGGTCGAGCAGGGCGAGCAGGCGCTCCCCGCCGGAGGCCTTGGTCAGGGGCTGGTGGGAGGCGACGAGCACCCACCGGTCGCCGGCGCCGGCCAGCGCGCGGCGCAGGAAGGCGACGTGGGCGTCGCTGACGCTGCCCCCGGAGCCCTCCCCGGCCTGGTCGAAGTCGAGCGTCACGAGCCGGACGCGGGAGCCGATGTCCCGCACCGTGCTCAGCCCGGGCGCCGCCGGGTCGACGGGGGTGCGGGCCAGCGCGGAGGCGGCCCGCAGGCGCGCGCGGCCCTCGGCCGGGGTGAGGAAGCGCCGGCGCGGATCCGGCGCGATCCGCGCGGTCTGGCCGGGCAGCCGGCCGCCGGCGATCAACGCGTTGACCTCCGCGCTGGCGCCCTTGGCGTCCAGCGGGACGTCCAGGCCCTCACGCGGGCGGACGAGCGTCCGGTCGCCGGTAGCCACGGCGTTCGTGGCCGCGGTCGGGGTCACCTCGCCCGCGGCCAGCACGTCGTGGTTGCCCGGGATCGGGATCCACGGCGCGGGCTGGGGCGGCGCGGTGAACGGCGCCTGCGCCGCGGTCAGGAGCCCCGGGTGGAGCGGCGGGTCGACGTCCGGGCGGTAGAACGCGGGGTTCGGGTCGTCGGCGCGCTGCGGGCCGTCGTAGCCCTTGGCGCCGGTGTCCGGGTCGACGCGGGCGCCGGGCCGCAGCACCTCGAGCGCCTGGTCGTACTCGGTCTCCTCCGCGTTGTCGACGATGTCGCCCGTGACCAGGAGGAGGTCCGGGTCGTCGGCGTCCAGGGCCCGGATCCCGCTCGCGAAGGCCTGCGTGGTCAGGGTCTCCTGCGGGCGGAAGGTCGGCTTGAACGGGCCGCCGAGCCGGTCGAGGAACGTGACGCGGGCCGGTGACTCCTCGTCGCGCACGTGGGTGTCGGTGATCTGCCCGATGGTCGCGAGCACGCGGCCCGGGGCGCGCGCGGGCGCCAGGTCGGTCCGATCGCGCAGCGGCTCCCCCGGGCCACGCTGCAGGACCCCGTCGCCGTCCGGGTCGATCCAGGTGGCCTTGAGCGTCGAGCCGGTGGTGCTCGCGCGGTCCTCCCCGCCGCAGCCGGCGCCGGCCAGCACGAGCGCCGCGAGGGCCGCGAGGAGCGCCGGGTGCCGGACCCGCGGCCTGCGTCCCCGGCCGGGGCCGGTGGCCGAGATGGTCATCACTCCTCCCGCAGCCCGACGACGGGGGGCTCGGCCAGCACGCGGCGGGCCACGCGCAGCGCAGCGAGGACGGCCAGGGCCGCGAAGGCCACGACGACCAGGAGCGCCTGCACGGCGGTCGCGCCGCTCGCCAGGTCGGCGTAGCCCGCCGCCAGCGAGCCGGTCAGCGGCGCGAGGACCCAGTGCTCGAGGGCCAGCGCGACCAGCACCGCCGGGAGCGCCAGGGCGAGCGCGGCACCGAGGAGCACCAGGCGGATCGTCGTGGCCGGCGCGCCCTGGGCGCGCAGGAGCGCGAGCGTCGGCCGGCGCTCGCGGGCGACGAGCCCGAGCGCCTGCACGAGCGCGTAGAGGCAGACCAGCGCGTCGAGCACCGCCACCACCAGCAGGAGGTTCGCCAGGGTGTCGAGGAACTTCGCCGAGTTCGTGCCCGCGCCGTTGACCTTCAGCGGCTCGGCCCCCAGGCCGCGCAGCTCGGCGTTCAGCCGCGCTGGGTCGGCGTCCGCGGTGGGCCGCACGACGACCTGCGGGTTCGCCCCGGGGTCGGCGGCGAGCAGCCGCTGCGGCTGCACGTAGGCGACGCGCCCGTCGTCCTCCAGCGCCCGGACCACCCCGACCACCTTGAAGCTCGCCTGTCCGCCGCTGGCCAGCTGCACGGCCAGGGTGGCGCCCGGCGCGACCCCGAGCGCGCTGGCCAGCCCGAGCCCGACCTCCGCCTCGCCGGGCCCCCGGATCCGGCGCCCCCGCGCCAGGGGCGGGTCCTCGAAGCGCGTGTGGTCTCCCGGGAAGGAGATCAGGTGCACGGGCTCCCCGAGCGAGAAGGAGTCGACGCCGCGCACGGAGTACCGCACGCCCGCGGCCGCGACCTGCGGCAGCGCCTCCACGTCCGGGAGGCGGTCGGCGGGCAGCAGGACGGTGAGCGCGTAGCGCTTCCCGAGCGAGCCCGGGTCGTCGCGCAGGCTCGTCAGCAGCGTGGCCAGGCCGAGCATCAGGAGCACCACCGAGCCGCTGGCCGCCAGCACCGCGACGGTGAGCCCGGCCCGGCCGCGGCGGGCGAGCGCGAGCCGCGCGCCGAGCGCGAAGGGGCCGGCGCCGGGCACGAGCGAGCGCGCCGGGCCGCGCAGCTCCGCGCCGCGCAGCAGCGCCACGGGGGTGCGCCCGGCCGCCCGCCAGGCGGGGTAGCCCGCGGCGAGGCCGGTCAGCGCGGTGATGGCGAGCACGGCGAGCACGAGCCAGGGGACCACGGCCCAGCCCGGGCCGAGCTCGTTGAGGGTCCGCAGGAGCGCGTCGGAGGGGCCGCCCACCGCGAGGGCGCCCGCCGCGATGCCGGCCCCGCCCGCACCGAGCCCGAGCAGCGCCGCCCCGAGCGCGTGCTCGGCGGCCACCCGCCCGCGCGAGACGCCGATCGCCCGCTGGATCCCGATGGTGCCGAGGCGGCGCTGCACGTCGGCGGCCGCCTGGGAGGCGAGCATGGTGCCCGCGGCGGCCAGGGCGATCAGCGAGAAGGCGCCGAGGAGCGCGATCACGATCCCCGCCGCCTGGTCGATGAGGACGCGCACGCCGGTCTGGGTGATGAAGCGCAGGTCGCGGACCTGCGCGGTGGTGGCCCGCGCCTGCTGCAGCGTCACGTCGGTCCGGGCGGGGTCGGCGGTCCAGATCAGCGCCTGGTCGACGGCGAAGCTCCGGCCGGGCCCCGCGAACAGGTCCTGCACGTAGTCGAGGTCCGCGTACAGGCGCGGCGCCTTGGCCAGGGGGTAGGCGACGTTGTCGGGCGCCACGGCGATCCCCACGATGCGCATGGGCCGCCGCCGGCGCCCGAACCGGACCTCCTGGCCGACGTGGAGCCCCCAGTCGTCGGCGAGCCCCCGCTCCACCAGCACGCCGGCGCCGCCCCGGCGCAGGTCGTGCCCCGCCACGACCGTGTAGCCGCGGCGCTCGCGGGCGTCGATGAGCTGCAGCGAGCCGCGGTTCGTGCTCTGGCCCTGAGCGCTCATCTGGAAGCGGTCGATCTCCACGCGGTAGGAGCGCGCGGCCACGTTCGGGAGCGCCGCGACGAGCGCGTCGATCCGCGCCCGCGGCTGCGGGGCGAAGCGCGCGACGACGTCCGGGAGGTCCGAGCGCTCCACGGAGCGGTCGAAGCCCGTCCCGAGGCTGAAGGCGACCACGAGCGCGGCCCCCGCCATGGCACCCGCGAGTGCCAGCCCGGCCGCGGAGAGCGCGGTCCGGCGCCGGCCGGCGCGCAGCTGCCGCAGCGCGGCCTGGAGCACGCTCACGGCCCGAGCTGCCCGTCGCGGAGGACCAGCACGCGGTCGGCGGCGGCGGTCGCGGCGGCCTCGTGGGTGACGAGCACCACCGCGCGCCCGTCGGCGGCGGCGTCGCGCAGCAGCCCGAGGACGAGCTGGGCGGAGGCCGGGTCGAGGTTGCCCGTCGGCTCGTCGGCCAGGAGGACGGGCGGGTCGCACACGAGCGCGCGCGCGAAGGCGAGCCGCTGCTGCTCGCCGCCCGAGAGCTCGTGCGGGCGCCGGGTTCCGGCGTCGGCGAGCCCGAGGCGCTCCACGAGCTCCGCCGCGCGGTGGCGGGCGCCGAGCGGCGCGCCCGGCAGGCGGGTCGGCATGAGCACGTTCTCCATCCCGGTGAGCTCGGGCACGAGGTGGAAGAACTGGAAGACGAAGCCGATGTGCCGCAGCCGCAGGCGCGTCAGCTCGCGCTCGGAGCGGCCGTCCACGCGCTCCCCGGCCACGGAGATCGTGCCCGCCTCGGTGCGGTCGAGGGCGCCGACGAGGTGCAGGAGGGTGGACTTCCCCGAGCCGGAGCGGCCCGTGATGGCGACCACCTCGCCCGGGGCGACCGAGAACGCCGCCCCGTCGAGGACCCTGCGGCGCGCACGGCCCTCGCCGTGGTGCTTGACCAGCCCCGTCGCGTCGATCACGGCGGCCCACGGTAGGCCGCGGGGATGAAGCCCCCGTGAAGGGGCCCCCGTGCCGGCGTCGAACCACGGCCGGGCATGGCCACGACCGACGCCCCTGCCCCGAAGAAGCGCTCCGGCGCTGCCCCGCGCCGCCCGGCGCCCGCGCGGGGCAGCGTCCGCGCCCCCACCCGGGCGCGCCGCTCGGCGGTGCCGGGCCTTCCGCGGCTCCCGGCCCTCGAGCAGCGCCAGCTCGACCTCCTGGGGCTCGGCGCGGTGGCCCTCGGGGTCTTCCTGGTCTTCCCGCTGTGGCTGGGCCGCGACGCCGGAGCGGTCGGCAGCGGGCTGCTCGACGCGCTCGCCTGGCTCTTCGGGGTGCTCAAGTGGGTCGCGCCGCCGGCCCTCGTCGCGGGCGGCGCGCTCCTGGTCCTGCGGCCCGTGCTCCCGGGGATCCGCCCACTGCGCGCCGGCCTGGTCGTGCTGGTCCTCGCGCTCGAGCTCGGGCTGGCCGCCGGGACGCTCGGGCTCGGCCCCGGGGGTGCGCACGGTGGGTTCTGGCGCCCGCAGGCCTTCGAGCTCCGAGGCGGGATCGTGGGGGAGGCGGAGCTCTGGGCGGCCTCGACGCTGCTCGGCGGCATCGGGGCGCACATCCTCGCGGTGCTCGGGCTGCTCGTCGCCGCCACGCTGCTGACGGGAGCCAGCGCGGCGAGCGTCGTGCGCTCCGGGGCGCTCGCCGCCGCCGACACGACACGTTCCCTCCGCATCCCCCGCGTGCGCCCGGAGGAGGATCCGCGGTCCGTGGAGGAGTCGGCGCCCCGGCGCTCACCCGCGCTCGCGCCGCCCGAGCCCGACGGCCCGGACGACGAGCCGCGGGTGCGGCGCGGACCCGGCGAGCGGCTGCTGACCCGCGACACCGAGCTCGACGGCTCGCTCCGCTACCCGGACCTGTTCGGCGCGCCGGAGGCCCCGGCGGAGCTCGAGCCGGCGCTCCCCGAGGCCTCCCCGGCGCCGGACGCGGAGCCCTTCGCGCCCCAGGACGCCGAGCCCGAGGCGGAGCCATTCGCGCCCGAGCCGGCGCTCGCCGCGCCTCACGGCTCCTTGCGCCTGGAGGAGGCGGAGGGAGGGGACGTGCCGGAGCTCCCGGTCGGGGAGCAGGCGGTCATGAACCTCGACGGCGCGGTGGAGTGGCTGCGCCCGCGCCCTGCGCTCCTCACGCGCTCGGCCGCCGCCGACGCCACGCCGGACACCGCGGGCAACGAGCTCGTGGCCACCCGGCTCATCGAGGCGCTCGCCCACTTCAACGTGGAGGCGAAGGTCGTCGGCACGGTCAGCGGCCCGCACATCACCCGCTTCGAGCTGCGCCTCGCGCCCGGCATCAAGATGAGCAAGGTCGCGCAGATGAAGGACGACCTGGCCTACGCGCTGGCGGCGACCGACATCCGGATCCTCGCGCCGATCCCCGGCAAGACGGCGGTCGGGGTCGAGGTCCCGAACCTCAAGCGCAAGATGGTCACGCTCGGCGACGTCTACGGCCCGCCGCCCGAGGGCTCGAGCCCGCTGACGATCTGGCTCGGCAAGGACGTCAGCGGCAAGGCGATCCCCGCCGACCTCGCGAAGATGCCGCACATCCTGGTGGCGGGGACGACGGGGGCCGGGAAGTCCGCCTGCATCAACGCGATGCTCTCCTCGATCCTCCTGCGCGCCACCCCCGAGGAGGTCCGGCTGATCCTCGTGGACCCCAAGCAGGTCGAGCTCAACCACTACGAGGCGGTGCCGCACCTCCTCACGCCCGTGATCACCTCGCCGCGGGCGGCCGCCAACGCCCTGCAGAACCTGGTGCGGGAGATGGAGTGGCGCTACGGGATCATGTCCATGGCCCGCACGCGCTCGCTGCCCGAGCTCAACAAGCACCGGCTCGGCAAGGGCGAGGCACCGCTGCCCTATATCCTCTGCGTCATCGACGAGCTCGCCGACCTCATGATGGTCGCGCCCGCCGACGTGGAGGACTCGATCATCCGCATCGCGCAGAAGGCGCGCGCGGTCGGCATCCACCTCGTGCTGGCGACCCAGTCACCGCGGGTCGACGTCATCACGGGGATGATCAAGGCGAACGTCCCCTCGCGGATCGCCTTCTCCGTCTCGAGCCAGACCGACTCGCGCGTCATCCTCGACCAGAACGGCGCCGAGTCGCTGCTCGGCATGGGGGACATGCTCTTCTCCGCCGTCGGCTCCTCGAAGCTCCACCGCATCCAGGGCGCCTACATCGACGAGGCGCAGATCGCCGCCCTGACCGGCTTCTGGGCCGACCAGGGGGAGCCCGAGCTCCGGGAGGACCTGCTCCAGGAGGTGGAGGCGGCCGAGGAGGACCCGCGCTCCGTGGACGGCGAGGACGGCTTCGACCCCGACGAGGACCCGCTGCTCGGGGACGCGATCGAGCTCGTGGTGGAGATGGGCACGGCGTCGACCTCGATGCTCCAGCGCCGCCTGCGCCTGGGCTACACGCGCGCCGGCCGGCTCATCGACATGCTCGAGCGCCGCGGGGTGATCTCGGGCTACGAGGGCTCCAAGCCGAGGCAGGTGCTGGTCACCCCGCACGACCTCCCGCGGGTGCTCGCCTCGCTCGCCCAGCCCGCCGGCGCGCAGGACGCTCAGGCCGCGCTCCCGACGCCCGAGGAGCCCCCCGAGATCCCCGATGCAACGGCGCTGCCGCGGGCCGATCCGGAGCCGGGAGGCGAGTAGCCTCCCGGGCCGATGCCCGAGATCGGCGCCACCCTGCGCGAGGCGCGCATGCGCGCCCGCATCGACATCGCGGAGATCGAGACGGCGACCAAGATCCGCGCGAAGTACCTCCGGGCGCTGGAGAACGAGGAGTGGGACCTCCTCCCGGGCCCGACCTTCGTCAAGACGTTCCTGCGGACCTACGCGGAGGCCCTGGGGCTCGACGCCAAGCTGCTCGTCGACGAGTACAAGCTGCGCCACGAGCGGCTCTCGGACTCCGAGCTGCGCCCCATCTCCCCGCGCGCGCAGCCCAGAGGGGCCCGCACCCGCGGCCGCGGCGGGCAGGGCCGGCGCACGGGCGGCTCGCTGCGCCTGGGCGGGGCGGGCGCCTCGCGCGCCGGGGGCGGCGGGCGCTCCGCCCGCGGCCCGGTGACGCTGGTGCTCGTCCTGCTGGTGCTGGGCATCCTCGGAGCCATCGGCATCCTCAAGGGCGACGACGCCCCGTCCACCGTCGCGGACCTGCCGACGGCCTCCACGCCGTCGGCCTCGACCTCGCCCGCGCCCCCCGCTCCCGCCTCCTCCGGCACCGCGCCGACGCGCCGGCGCCGCACCCGCGCCACCCTGCGGGTGGAGGCGACGGGCGACGTCGAGGTCTGCCTGCGCGCCCAGGGACGCAGTGCGCCGCTGCTCAGGGCCGTGGTGCTGCGCGACGGCGAGCGCTCCGACCAGTTCCGCTCCTCGCGCTTCCGCATCCGCCTGGGCAACAACGCCGTGCGGCTCCGGGTGAACGGCAAGGCGTTCCGGCCGGCGGCCTCCGACGGGCCGATCGGCTACGAGATCACCCCGAACCGGCGCCGGCGGCTCACCGCCGCCACGCTGCCGAGCTGCGAGTAGATGGCCGCGCGAGCCGGCATCGTGGTGACCGGGACCGAGGTCCTGACCGGGCGCGTGAGCGACCGCAACGGCCCGTGGCTGGCCGAGCGGCTGCGCGAGCTCGGCGTCGACATCGCCCACATCGCGGTGGTGGGCGACCGGCCCGAGGACATCACGGGCGCGCTGCGCTTCTTCCGCGAGGAGGGGATGGACCTCGTCGTGACCTCGGGAGGGCTCGGCCCCACCGCCGACGACCTCACGGCGGTGGTCGTCGGGGACTTCCAGGGGCGCCCGAGCGCGCTGGACGAGGCGCTCTCCGAGCGCATCGCGGAGATCGTGCGGCCACTGCTGGCGCGCTGGCCCGACCTCGACCCGGCGGCGATCCTCGAGGCCAACCGCAAGCAGGCGCGGGTGCCCGAAGGGGCCACGGTGCTCGAGCCGGTCGGCACGGCCCCCGGCCTGGTGGTGCCGCCGCGGACGGGGACCGCGCCGACCGTCGTGGTCCTCCCGGGCCCGCCCGGCGAGCTGCGGCCCATGTGGGCGACCGCCACGACGACGGCGGCGTTCCGGGCCGCCACGGGTGACGCGGTGGAGTACCGCCAGGCGATGCTCCGGCTCTTCGGGCTCCCGGAGTCGGAGATCGCCGAGACGCTGCGGGTCGCCGACGGGGAGGCCGGCGGCCTGGACGGCCTGGAGGTCACCACCTGCCTGCGGCGCGGCGAGCTCGAGGTGGTCACCCGCTACGAGCCCGCGGCGCAGGAGGCCTACGACCGCTTCGAGCGGATCGTGCGCGAGCGCCACGCCGACACGCTCTTCTCGGACGACGGGCGCTCCGTCGACGAGCAGGTCGCCGACGCGCTCGTGGCCCGCGGCGGGACGATCGCCACGGCGGAGTCCTGCACGGGCGGGCTCCTGGCCGGGCGCCTGACCGAGCGCGCCGGCTCCAGCGCCTACGCGCTCGGCGGCCTCGTCGTCTACTCCAACGCGGCGAAGGCGTCGCTGGCGGGGGTGGACCCGGCGCTCATCGCCCGCGTGGGCGCGGTCTCGGTGGAGGTGGCCGAGGCGCTCGCCGACGGCGCCCGCGTGGCCCTCGGCGCCGACGTCGGGGTGGGGATCACCGGCATCGCCGGGCCCGGGGGCGGGACGGAGGAGAAGCCGGTCGGCACCGTCTGCTTCTCGGTCTCGACCCGGAGCGGGCAGCGGCTCACGCGCTCGGTGCACCTGCCGGGCTCGCGGGCCGACGTGCGCGACCGCTCGACCACCGTGGCGCTGCACCTCGTGCGCCGCGTGCTGCTCGGCGAGGGTCCGCCGGCGGCACCGACCGCCTGAGCGGTGCGGCTCTTCGTCGCCCTCGAGCCGCCGGCCGGGGTGCGCGAGGCCCTGGCGGCCTGGACGCGCGCGGCGCTGCAGGGCGACCCGGAGCTCCGCCCGGTCGACGCGGGCGCGCTCCATCTCACCCTCGCGTTCCTGGGGGAGCGCCCGGAGGCCGACGTCGCGCGGCTCGCGCCGGCGCTGGCGCGCGCGCTCGGCCGCGTCCGCGATCCGCCGCGCGACGCGCACGTCGAGGCGCCCCTCTGGCTCGCGCCGCGCCGCCCCCACGTGCTGACGGTCGCGGTGGCCGACCCGGGCGGGAGCCTGGGGGCGCTGCGGGAGCGTGTCGTGGCGGCCTGCGGGGAGGCGATCGGGTGGGAGCCCGAGCCGCGGGCGTTCCGGCCGCACGTGACCCTCGCGCGCGTGCGCCGGGGTGCGCACGTGCGCGCGCGAGAGCTCCCGCCGCTCCCGGCGGCGGCCCGGGCGCCCTGGGCCAGTGGGGGGGTGACGCTGCTCCGCTCGCATCCCGGCCGGGGCGCGGCGCAGTACGAGCCGCTGTGGGGCGGCGGCCGGTGAGCTTTCGGCACAGCCGCTGCGCAGATCCTTGGCAGCTCGGTGTGGACCGGTGACACCCGCCGGGGCCACCATGGCCCTTCCGTCCGACCCGGAGCCCATGATGGCCCCCAGACCTTGCGTTGATGAGAGAGAGACCCGAGCACATGGCGAGCACCACCACTGACGAGAAGGCGGCCAAGGCGCGTGACTCCGCCCTCCAGGGCGCGCTGACCCAGATCGAGCGGCAGTTCGGCAAGGGCTCGGTGATGCGCATGGGCGATCCCGGCGCCCGGGTCAAGGTCGACGCCGTGCCGACCGGTGCGCTCGCGCTCGACCTGGCGCTCGGCATCGGCGGGGTGCCGCGCGGGCGCATCGTCGAGGTCTTCGGCCCGGAGGCCTCCGGCAAGACGACCCTGATGTACCACATCCTCGCCGAGGCCCAGAAGCTCGGCGGCGTCTGCGCCTTCATCGACGCCGAGCACGCGATGGACCCCCTGTACGCCGAGCGGATCGGGGTGGACATCGACGAGCTGCTCGTCTCCCAGCCCGACTACGGCGAGCAGGCGCTGGAGATCGCCGACATGCTCGTGCGCTCCTCCGCGGTCGACGTCATCGTGGTGGACTCCGTGGCGGCGCTGACCCCCCGGGCGGAGCTCGAGGGGCAGATGGGCGACCAGACCGTCGGCCTGCAGGCCCGGATGATGAGCCAGGCGATGCGCAAGCTGGCCGGCAACCTCAACCGCACGCAGACACTGTGCGTCTTCACGAACCAGATCCGCGAGAAGGTCGGGGTCATGTTCGGCTCGCCCGAGACCCAGCCCGGCGGCCGTGCGCTGAAGTTCTACGCCTCCCAGCGGCTCGACATCCGCCGGATCGAGACCCTCAAGGAGGGCACGGAGGCGGTAGGCAACCGGGTGCGGGTGAAGGTCGTCAAGAACAAGGTCGCTCCGCCCTTCCGCCAGGCGGAGTTCGACATCGAGTTCGGCAAGGGCATCTCGACCTCGGGCAACCTCATCGACCTGGGGATCGAGCACAACGTCGTGACGAAGTCCGGCTCGTTCTTCTCCTACGGCGAGGAGCGCCTGGGGCAGGGGCGCAACAACGCCAAGCACTTCCTGGACGAGCACCAGGAGATCGCCAAGGAGATCGAGAGCAAGATCTACGAGGCGCTCGGGGTGGACCGCGACAACCTGGGCGGCAACGGCGGCGTCCGCGACGAGGCCGCCGCGGTGCCGGGGGTGCCGCCGGGGATCCCGCCGGGGGTCGATCCCGCCACGGGCGAGCTCGCGGCCTAGCCGGGCCGGGCGCTGTCGCCCCGGGACGCGGACGCCACGGCGTCCGTGAGCACGCCGGCCGAGCGCCTGGTCGATCCGGAGCTCCGCCTGCAGCACGCACTAGATGCGGCCTACCGCTACCTCGGGCGGCGGGACCGAACGGTGCGCGAGGTGCGCCAGCACCTCGAGGCCAAGCGGATCGAGCCGGGGACGATCGACGAGGCGGTCGCCGAGCTCGAGCAGGCGGGCTACCTCGACGACGCCCGCTACGCGGTGCGCTTCGCCGAGGACCGCCGGACGCTGGACGCCTGGGGCGCGGAGCGCATCGAGCGCCGCCTCCAGGCCGTGGGGGTCGCCGCGGAGCACGTCCGCGCGGCGCTCGTCGCGCAGGACGCCGCCGCCGAGCGAGCGGCTGCCGTGGCCGCGCTGCGGCGTCGCTACCCCGAGGTTCCGGCGGCGCCACGCGACCGGGAGCGCGCGCTCGGCTATCTCGTCCGCAAGGGCTATGCGATGGAGCTCGCCTACGCGGCGATCCGCGAGCACGTGCGGGACGGGCCGTGATCTGAGCGCCTTGCCCGATATCGGGCAAAGATCGGGCGAACGCCGCGCCGATGGCGTACGGTGGCTCGCGTGCAGACCGGGCACCACGAGCTGGCGGGGCTCCTCTCGCACCTCCAGCAGACCACCGCGATCGGCCCGGGCGAGGCCCGGCGCGTCGTGGAGGACGTGCTGGCCTGGTGTGCGGAGGACACCGAGAGCTTCGTGCGTCGTCGCCATCGGGAGCTCCGGGCCGAGGGGCTCGCGAACTCCGAGGCCTTCGCGGGCATCGCCCGGGAGCTGACCACGCGCCGCGTGGCCGCCCCGGCGCTCTCGGTCCGCCAGATCCGTCGCGTCATCTACGGCTAGGAGCAGGGACATGTGCGGGATCGTGGGCTACGTGGGCAGGCAGGACGGCGTGCCATTCCTGCTCGAGGGGCTCCAGCGCCTGGAGTACCGCGGGTATGACTCGGCCGGGATCGCGGCGGTCAAGAACGGCGCGCTGCGGGTGCACAAGGCGGAGGGCCGCGTGCGGACGATGGCCGACACGCTGCCGAAGCGGCTCGCCGGGCCGCTCGGCATCGCCCACACGCGCTGGGCCACGCACGGCCCGCCGAGCGACGTCAACGCCCATCCGCACGTCGACGCGGAGCGCCGCGTGGCCGTCGTCCACAACGGGATCCTCGAGAACGCGGCGGTGCTCCGAGCCGGCCTGGAGGCCGACGGCGTCGCCTTCGCCTCCGACACCGACACCGAGGTGCTCGCCCACCTCATCGCCCGCGCGGAGGGCGAGCTCGACGACCGCGTCCGCGCCGCGCTGCGGCAGGTGGAGGGCGCCTACGGGATCGCGGTCTGCGACGCCACGGTGCCGGACCGCATCGTCGCGGCGCGCAACGGCTCGCCGGTGGTGCTCGGCGTCGGCGACGGCGAGATGTTCGTCGCCTCCGACGTCGCGGCGCTGGTGCGGCACACCCAGCAGGTCGTCTTCCTCGAGGACGGCGAGCTCGCCACGATCACCGCCGACGGCTTCCGGACCTTCACCCACGACGCGCGGGCGACGACCCGGCCCGCCACCGCGGTGGACGTCTCCGACGACGACTACAGCCGCGGCGGCTACGCCCACTACCTGCGCAAGGAGATCGGCGACCAGCCCGAGTCGGTGCGCGGGACGCTGCGCGGGCGCCTGGACCACCGCTTCGCCACCGCGCACTTCGGCGGCCTGGAGCTCTCGGCGCGCGAGCTGCGCTCGATCCGCCGCGTCAAGATCCTCGGCTGCGGCTCGGCCTACTACTCCGGCATCGCCGGCGCGCAGCTGATCGAGTCGATCGCCCGCCTCCCGGCCGACGCCGAGCCCGCCTCGGAGTTCCGTTACCGCGGCCCGGTCATCGAGCCCGAGACGCTCTACGTCGCCGTCTCGCAGTCCGGGGAGACCGCCGACACGCTCGGGGCGGTCAACGAGGTCCGGCGCAAGGGCGCGCGGGTCATCGGGATCGTCAACGTCGTCGGCTCCTCGATCGCGCGGGCGACCGACAGCGGCATCTACCTGCACGCGGGCCCCGAGGTCTCCGTCGCCTCGACCAAGGCCTTCACCTGCACCCTCACCGCCTTCGCGCTGCTGGCGATCGGCCTCGGGCGCGTCCGCGACCTCGGGCCGGGCGACGGCGAGCGGCTGATCGCCGCGCTCGAGGCGCTCCCGGCCCAGATCGAGGAGGTGCTCGCGACCGAGGAGCACGTCGCCGAGGTCGCTGCTCGAATCGCGGGCGCCTCGAGCGCCTTCTTCATCGGCCGGGTCAGCGGCTTCCCCGTCGCGCTCGAGGGGGCGCAGAAGCTCAAGGAGATCTCCTACGTGCACGCCGAGGCCTACCCGGCCTCCGAGCTCAAGCACGGGCCGCTCGCGCTGATCACGCCGGACCTGCCGACGGTCGCCGTGGTGCCGAGCGACCAGATGATCGAGAAGAACCGCAGCGCCCTCCAGCAGGTCGCCGCGCGCGGCGGGCGGCTCGTGGTGGTCGGCCACGAGCACCCAGGGGAGGGGCTCGCCGACGACGTCCTGCTGGTGCCGAAGTCCGAGCCGGAGCTCGACCCGATCCTCCTCGGGATCCCGCTGCAGCTGCTGGCCTACCACGCGGCGGTGGCGCTCGAGCGCGATGTCGACCAGCCGCGCAACCTCGCCAAGTCGGTGACGGTCGAGTAGCCCGGGCGCCGACATTGCGGCTCGCTAGCCTCGGGCGCCGATGAAGCGCTACCACGTCACCACGTTCGGCTGCCAGATGAACGAGCACGACTCCGAGCGGATGAAGGGGATGCTCGAGGGGATCGGCTACGCCGAGGCGGCGGAGCAGGGCGAGGCGGACCTCATCCTGTTCAACACCTGCTCGATCCGGGAGAAGGCCGATTCGCGCTTCCTCGCCCACCTCGGGCACGCGAGCGCCGTCAAGCGGCGGCGCCCCGAGGTGCTCATCGGCGTCGGGGGCTGCTGGGCGCAGTCGGTGCAGGACGAGCTCTTCGCGCGGTTCCCGTTCGTCGACGTCGCCTTCGGCCCCGGGCAGGTCCACCGGCTCGCCGAGTTCCTGACCTCGGACTCCCTGAGCGCCCAGGGGTACTTCGCCTTCGAGGGCTTCGCGGGCGACCTGCCGGCCAAGCGCGCCCGCGAGGCGCAGGCCTGGGTGCAGATCTCGGTCGGCTGCAACCTGCGCTGCTCGTACTGCATCGTCCCGAGCACCCGCGGTCGCGAGGTCTCGCGCCCGTTCGCCGACCTGGTGGCGGAGTGCGAGCGGCTCGCCGCCGACGGCGTGCGCGAGGTGACGCTGCTCGGCCAGAACGTCAACGCCTACGGACGCGATCTGCGCGACGGCCCCGGGCGGCGCCCGCGGCGGTTCTCCGAGCTGCTCCACGCCGTCGACGCGATCGACGGCATCGACCGCATCCGCTACACGAGCCCGCACCCGAAGGACATGCGCGAGGACGTGATCCGCGCGCACGCCGAGCTGCCCGCGCTCTGCGAGCAGATCCACCTGCCGCTGCAGGCCGGCTCATCGCGCGTCCTGAAGGCGATGCGCCGGACCTACGATCGCGCGCGCTACCTGGATCGCGTCGCGCTGATCCGCGAGCACGTCCCCGACTGCGCCATCACGACGGACATCATCGTCGGCTTCCCCGGGGAGAGCGAGGCGGACTTCCTCGAGACGATCGCGGTGGTCGAGGAGGTCGGCTTCGACGGCGCGTTCACCTTCGTCTTCTCGCCGCGCCGCGGGACCGAGGCGGCGCTGATCACCGAGGGGCTCGTGCCGCACGAGGTCAAGGTGGAGCGCATGCGGCGGCTGGTCGAGGTCGTGCAGCGGCGTGGGCACGAGCGGGCGCAGCGCTTCGTGGGGCGCGCCGTCGAGGTGCTCGTCGAAGGGCCGTCCCGCACCGACCCGAGCCGGCTGCGCGGGCGCTCGCGCCACGGCAAGGCCGTGAACTTCACGGGGCTCGCCGCACCCGGGGAGCTCGTGCGGGTCGACGTCGCCTCGGCCTCCTCGCAGACGCTGCTGGGCGAGGAGTCGCTCTTGGCCCGCGCCCTCGCCTGAGCCCACCGTCCTTCCGTCCGCCCGGCGTGCGAACATGCGTTCGTGCGATGGGACAGCCTGAGGATCGACACCGAGCCGGCGGGAACGGAGGCCGCGCGACTGCCGGGGTACGCCGACGACGCGGTCGTGCGCCGCTTCGACGCGCCCGAGGCGCTGGAGACCCGCTTCTACGAGGTGCGCGCGAGGTCGGTGCTCAACCGCGTCCCCGCGCGCTCGCGGATGCCGTTCCGCTGGACGATCAACCCCTACCGGGGGTGCAGCCACGCCTGCGCCTACTGCTTCGCCCGCCCGAGTCACACCTTCCTCGGCTGGGGCGCGGGCCGGGACTTCGAGCGGGAGATCGTGGTCAAGGTCAACGCACCGGAGGTGGTGCGGGCCGAGCTCGCTCGGCCGCGGTGGGGGCGCGAGCACGTCGCGCTCGGGACGAACACCGACCCCTACCAGTGGGTCGAGTCGAAGTACCGGCTCATGCCGGGGATCTGGGAGGCGCTGCGGGACGCGCGGACGCCGGCCTCCGTCCTGACCAAGTCGCCGCTCCTGCTGCGCGACATGGCGCTGATGCGGGAGATCGGCGCGACGGCCTCGTTCAGCGCGAACCTCTCGATCCCCACCCTCGACCGGGCGGCGTGGCGCGCGAGCGAGCCGCACACGCCGAGCCCCCGGGCACGGCTCGAGGCGGTCGCCGAGCTCAACCGCAACGGGATCCCCGCCGGCATCCTGATCGCCCCGCTGATGCCGGGGATCAACGACGACCCACGGCAGGTGGAGGAGCTGCTCGCGGCGGCAGCCGACGCGGGCGCCACCGGGGTCGGCGGGGTCGCGCTGCACCTGCGCGGCGAGGTCCGCGGCGTCTTCATGGACTGGCTGCGCTCCCAGCGCCCGGACCTCGTGTCGCGCTACGAGGAGCTGTACGCCGGCGGGGCCTACGCGCCGGCCGCCGAGCGGCGACGGCTGGCGGCGCTGCTGCGGACGAGCGGCGCACCGCCCGCCGCTCCGTTCTCCCGCGACCCGAGCTTCGAGCTCCCGGACGCACCGCCCGCAGCGCCGGCGTCCGGGGCGCGCGAGCGCTCGCCGCTGTCGGCGCCGGGCGGGCTGCAGAAGGCGCTCTTCTAGCGTGCGCCGGCGGCCGGGGCGGTGGCTACTGCATCCGCTCCCACTCCTCCACCGGGGCGTCGGCGATGGGCCCGAGGAGCATGACGCCCGCGTTGTTGACGACGACGTCGAGCCGGCCGAGCTCGTCGACCGTCCGCTGGACCGCGTCCTCGGCGGTCGCCCGATCGGTGACGTCCGCCTCGAGGACCAGCGTGGTGGCGCCGTCGGCGCGCAGCTCCTGCGCCAGCGTCTCGAGGCGGTCGGCGCGGCGGGCGACGAGCGCGACGGCGGCGCCGCGGGGCGAGCTCCCGCGCGGTCGCCTCCCCGATGCCGCTGGAGGCGCCCGTGACGAGGGCGACGGCGCCGGCGAGGGGCGGGGGAGAGGGCATGGACGCAGCCTGGTCGGCGCCCGCGCGGCGGTGGTGGGTGCGGCGGTGCCCCGGCGGGTAGAGGCTCGCCCATGCCGACCGCCCCGCTGTGCCCGACCTGCGGCCAGCCCGCGAGCACCGCGCTCGCCGGGCCCGAGCACGGCTGGGAGTGCCGCAACGAGGCGTGCGCGGAGTTCGGCCAGCCCGTACGTGCCGACGAGCCGCCGGACGCGGTTCCCGGGCCCGGCGCCTGAGACGCCGCCGGGCGCGGCAGCCGGACCGCGCGCCGGCGTTGGCCGCGTGGCACCGGGTGGCTCAGCGCTTCAGCCGCTGGGCGAGTGCCATCTCACCGGCGATCCGGTGCGAGCCGCCCCGCCGGGCCAGCTTCGCGCTGAGCTCGGGGGCGAGGCCCGCGACCTTCGTGCCGAACCGCAGGGCGAGCGGCGCGACGTCGAGCTCGCCGCGGTCCTCCTCGATCGCGCGGGCGACGCCGTCGGCGACCTGCTCCGGGGTGCTGGTCCCGACGCCGCGGGGCAGGGTGACGCCCGTGTCCGCGAACATGCCGGCCTCCGAGACGAAGCCCGGGAAGACGACGCTCACCCCGACGCCGTGCGGGCGCAGGTCCTCGCGGAGCGCCTGGCCGAACCCCCGCAGCCCGAACTTCGTGGCCGCGTACATCGACGTGCCCACCGTGCCGCTCTTGCCGCTGAGGCTCGAGACGAACACGAGGTGGCCGCTGCCGCGCGCGCTCATGCGCGCCGCGAACGCGTGGGCGAGCACCACGGGAGCGCGGAGGTTGACGTCGAGCGCGCGGTCGATCTGCTCGACGTCGAAGTCGGTGAGGCTGCCGGACGCGGGGAGCGCGGCGTTCGCGACGAGCCCGTCCACGTCCCGGCACGACGCGGCCAGGCGCGCGACCGCCTGGCGGTCGCTGAGGTCGACCGCCAGCGCGCGGGCGCCGAGCTCTGAGGCCAGCGGCTCGAGCACCGCGGTGCGGCGGCCGGTGAGGACGAGCTCGGCACCGCGCGCACGGAGCTCCCGGGCGATGGCGTGGCCGATGCCGCCGGTGGCGCCGGTGAGCAGGACCGTCTTGCCGCGGAGGAGCACGCGGGGATCCTACGGCCGCGCTTCGGCGGCGCGGCGCCTGCGTCCCGGCACCATGCCGCGAAGAGCACCACCCGCGGTGGGTCCGCCGCCGCCGCGGAAGGCACCACCCGCGGTGGGTCCGCCGCCGCCGCGGAGAGCACACTCCGCGGTGGGTCCGCCGCCGCGGCGCCCGCACGTGCGAGGGCGCCGACGGCTCGGCTCAGGTGAAGAGCGCGAGGGTCGCCGTGAAGCTGTGGAGGAACGGCTGGCCGCCGACCGGGCCGATCTCCCCGGCGGCGAAGAAGCCCGCGGTCGGCGTCGGGCCGAGCTGGGCCGCCACGGCCGAGACGTCGTGGTCGCCCGTGCCGAACAGGCCGCGGCCGCGGCCGGTGCAGGTGAACATGAGCGCGGCGCCGGGCGCGGCGCCGCCGAGCGCGGAGCGCCGGAGGTCGAGGGCGTCGCGCAGGTCGTGGTCGGCCGAGGCGGCGTCGCGCGCGTGGAGGCGGACGATCGAGCCCGGCGCGACGGGCGCGCCGACGGCGATCGCGCCCTTCTCGGGGTCGGCGCCGAGCAGGCCGCGGACCAGGAAGTCGCCCTGCAGGTACTCCGGGCGGCCCGCGTCCAGCACGATCCCGAGGAGCAGGCCGCCCGTGAGCATCTCCCGCTCGTGGTCGTCGAGCTCGACGACCGCGTCGCGCAGCCGCTGGAGCGCGGGGCGGCCCGCCAGCTCGAGGATCAGGTTGCCCTCGCCCGCGGTGACGGTCAGCTCGGGCCCGATCGGCGCCGCCCCCTGCGAGACGCAGGGCAGCACCTCCAGCCCCTCGAGCCGCACTCCGACGGCGCCGTCGGCGTGCACAGCCCGGTCGTGGAGCAGGACGGCGCGCTCCTCGGCGCGCCCGCTGGCCAGCCCGCCGAGGACCGGCACGCCGGGGGCGGCGACGGGCATCTCGGCGAGGACGCGGTCGGTCGGGAAGGTGAAGGGGTCCGGCAGGAGGACCAGCGCGCTCGCTCCCTCGAGCTCCGGTACGCCGGAGATCGCCACGGCCTCGTCGTCCTCGAGCTGCTCGGCCGCGGCGTGGAAGGCCTCCGCCCGCCCGCCCCCGAGGTTGGCGGCCCAGACGCTGACCGCGGTCCCGCCCTCGACCTCGCGCCCGGCTCCGAGCACGCCCGCGGCGCCGCAGCCGACCAGGCAGCCCGGCCCGAGGATCTCGTGCACCGCCTCGAGGGTCGCCTCGGGAGCCTCGAGATGCGCGCCGGAGCAGAACACGACGACGAGCTCGGCCGGCGGCGTCCCGAGCTGCGTCCGGGCCGCGCGCGCTGCGGCGAGGCCGGCGCTCCCGGGGTCCGCGAGGGTGGAGAGGCCGGAGCCGGCGCGCACGCCCATTCGCTCACGGTACCGGCGCCGCGCCGGGAGCCCGCGCTCCCCACGGGGCGTTCGGAGTGCGGCTCGCCTGGCGGGCTCGGATCCGAACGCTCGCCCGCGCCGCGAGCCCGCGCTCTTCCACGGGCGTTCGGAGTGCGTGCGGCCGGCGGCTGGCGACGCGAGCGGCGAGAATGGAGGCATGGCGCCGACGGTGCTCGCGCTCTTCGGTCCCACCGGGGTCGGCAAGACGGCCGTGGCGCTCGCGGCGGCGGAGCGGCTGCGCGCCCGCGGCGAGGAGCCCGTGGCGGTCTCGGCCGACGCGCTGCAGGTCTACCGCGGGCTCGAGCTGTTGAGCGGGGCGGCGACCCCGGCGCAGCGGGCCCGGCTGGAGCACCGTCTGGTGGCGTTCCTGCCGGTGGTCGAGACCTTCTCCGCCGGGCGCTACGCGGCGCTCGCCCACGCGGAGATCGACGAGCTGCTCGCCGCCGGGCGCACCCCGATCGTGGTCGGGGGCACGGGCCTCTACCTCCGCGCCGCGCTGGCCGACCTCGAGCTGCGGCCGCAGGCCCCGCCCGCCCTGCGAGCGCAGGTCCTCGCCCGGCTGCGGGCCGAGGGCGCCCCGGCGCTCCACGCCGGCCTGGTGGCCCGGGCGCCGTGGGTCGCCGGGAGCGTCCGCGCGAGCGACACCCATCGGCTGGTCCGGACGCTCGAGCTCGAGGCGCTCGGCGCCCTCGCGCCGCCGCCGGCCGTGAGCCAGCTGTGGACGGACGAGACGCGCCATCCGACCCGGCTGGTGGCCCTCACGATGGAGCGCGCGGCGCTCGACGCCGCGATCGACGCGCGGACGGCCCGGATGGTCCGCGACGGCGCGGCCGAGGAGGTGCGGCGCGCGGACGCGGCCGGCGCCTCGCCGACCGCCCGCGCGGCGCTCGGCTTCGCCGACCTGCTGGCCGGCGACCCGACGGCGATGGCCCGCCGCACCCGCCGCTACGCCCGCCGCCAGCTCACCTGGCTGCGGAAGCTCCCCGGGGTCGAGACGATCGACGTGACGGGGCGCGACGCCGCGGCGGTCGCCGCGGAGCTGCTCCCGTAGCCTCCGGCCCGTGCGCTTCGAGAAGTGGCAGGCCCTCGGCAACGACTACCTCATCCTCGAGCGCGAGCGGCTCCCGTGGCCGCTCACCCCGCCCCGCGTCCGGGCCCTGTGCGACCGGCACACCGGGCCGGGCGCCGACGGCGTGCTGCAGCTCGAGCCGCCGGACGAGCCCGGCTACGTCGCGCGGCTGCGGATCTTCAACCCCGACGGCTCGGAGGCCGAGCTCTCCGGCAACGGCGCCCGCGAGGCGGTGCTCTACCTCCGCGCGCGGGGCTGGACCAGCTCCGACCGGTTCTCGATCCAGACCGCGGCCGGGGAGATCCGGCCGACCATCACCGGCCCGACGACCTGCCGCGTGGACATGGGCCGCGCCCGGACGCGCTCGGAGGCCTACCCCGACGGCGACGCGGAGGGCCGGGGCATCGTGACGGGCTTCCGCTTCCAGCACGTCCACGTCGGCAACCCGCAGTGCGCGATCCGGGTGGAGGCCGAGGCGGAGCTCGCGGCGCTCGAGCTCCCGGCGATCGGCCCGGCCGTCGAGCAGGCCCCGATCTTCCCGCAGCGCACGAACGTCTCCTGGTGGACCGCGCTGGCCCCCGACCGGATCCGCGCGCGGATCTTCGAGCGGGGGGTCGGCGAGACCCGCTCCTCCGGCACGGGCGCCACGGGCGCGGCGGTCGACCACGTGCTGCGCGGCGGCGACTCGCCCGTGACCGTCGTGCTCGACGGCGGAGAGCTCCTCGTGGACGTCGACGAGTCCCTCCACGTCGACCTGAGCGGCTGGGCCCTTCCCGTCTACGGCGCGGAGCTCGCCCCCGCGCTGCAGGACGAGCTCGCGGGCTTGTAGCGTCGGGCGCCATGCCGCCCGGAGCCGCTCCCACGCCCACCGGCCGCCTCGCGCACGGCCTCGCCCTGGTGACGCTCAGCGGCGAGAGCGCCCTCGAGGCGTGGTTCCCCGCGCCCGCGCTCGGGCCGCTGGGGGACGACCTCGAGCCGCTCGGCCCCGAGCTCGAAGGCTCCGACCCGGTCCGGGGGGTGCGCGTCGAGGAGCAGGTGGTGCAGATCGACCTCGACCGGCCCCCCGTCGGCGTCCCGGACGCCTACCTGCGCCTGCACCTGCTCTCCCACCGGCTCCTCGCGCCCCACGGGCTCAACCTCGACGGGCTCTTCGGCGTGCTCGCGAACGTGGCCTGGACCTCGCTCGGGCCGGTCGATCCGGCGGAGCTCGCCGCGGTCCGGCTGCGGGCGCGCGCGGCCGGCCGGCCGCTCGTGGTGACGAGCGTCGACAAGTTCCCGCGGATGAGCGACTACGTCGTGCCCTCGGGCGTGCGGATCGCGGACGCCGACCGCGTGCGCCTCGGCGCCCATCTCGCCGCGGGCACCACGGTCATGCACGAGGGCTTCGTCAACTTCAACGCCGGAACGCTCGGCAGCTCCATGGTCGAGGGCCGCATCTCGGCCGGGGTGGTCGTCGGCGACGGGAGCGACGTGGGCGGCGGCGCCTCGATCATGGGCACGCTCTCCGGCGGCGGGACCCGGGTCATCCGGGTCGGCGAGCGCTGCCTGCTGGGTGCCAACGCCGGCCTCGGGATCTCGCTCGGCGACGACTGCGTGGTGGAGGCCGGGCTGTACCTCACCGCGGGGACCAAGGTCAGCGACCCGGACGGCGCGGTGGTGAAGGCGGGGGAGCTGAGCGGCGCCTCGAACCTGCTCTTCCGGCGCAACTCGCTCTCCGGCGCGGTCGAGGTCCTGCCGCGCGACGGGGGCTCGTGGAGCGGCCTCAACGCGGTGCTGCACGCCAACGGCTGAGCCGCTCGGCGGCGGCCGCGCACTGCTCGGCGCTCGGGACGAGCGCCACGCGGACGAAGCCCTCGCCGGCGGGGCCGAAGAACGCGCCCGGCGCGACGAGGATCCCCTCCTCGAGCAGGGCGAGGGCGAGCGCCTCGCTGCCGCTCCAGCCCGCGGGCACCGCGAGCCACAGGAAGAAGGAGGCGGGCCCGCCCGCGGGCCGCAGCCCGGCGGCCCGGAGCGCCGGGAGCAGGAGCTCCCGCTTGGCCCGGTAGCGCTCCCGGACGGCCTCGACGTGCGCCTCCTCGCCCCAGGCGGCCACCGCAGCGCGCTGGACGAACTCCTGCGGCGCGACCCCGACGTTCGGCCGGAACCGCTTGAGCGCGGCGACGAGCTGCGGGTCCCCGGCGACGAACCCCGAGCGGTAGCCGGGCATGGAGGAGCGCTTGGAGAGCGTGTGGAGCGCCAGCACGTTCGTGCGGTCGGGGAGCTCGAGCACGCCGGCCGGCGGCCCGCCCTCGAACCAGAGCTCGCAGTACGCCTCGTCGCTGGCCAGGACGACGCCGTGCTCGCGCGCGCGGGCCGCCGCCTCGGCGTAGAACGCGCGCGGGGCGGTGGCGGCCGTCGGGTTGTTCGGGTAGTTCAGCCACAGCAGCGCGAGCTCCCCCCACGGCACCGCGTCGAGGTCGGGAAGGAAGTCCGGCGCGCGCAGCGGCAGCTCGACGACCTCGCGGTGGGCGAAGAGCGCGCCCCGCTCGGCCACGGGGTAGCCCGGCACGCCCACCGCCACCTTGCCCGGGCCGACCACCTGGGCCAGGGAGAAGATCGCCTCCTTGGCGCCCAGGGTCGGGATCACCTCGGTGTCGGGATCGAGCGCGGCGCCGAAGCGGCGCGCGACCCAGGCCGCCGCGGCCGCGCGCAGCTCGGGGAGCCCCTCGGCCAGCGGGTAGGGCGCCCGGGGCGTGATCGCGTCGGCCAGCGCCCGGCGGATGAAGGCCGGGGTCTCCTCGCGCGGCTCGCCGATGCCGAAGTCGAGGACCTCGACGCCCTCGGCCTCCAGCCGGGCCCGCGCCTCGGTCAACCGGACGAACGGGTAGCTCCGCAGCCCGGTCAGGACGGGGTTCAGCGCGAGCAGAGGAACCGCTCCAGCGTGCGGGCGCCGCGCAGGAGCGCGTCCACGCGCACCCGCTCGTCGCGGCGGTGCGCGTAGGCGGGGTCGCCCGGCCCGAAGTTGACCGCGGGCACCCCGGCCAGCGCGAACTCCGCCACGGGGGTCCAGGCCTGCTTCGGGGCGACCGCCAGCCCGCCGACCGCGATGAGCTCGCGCGCCAGCGGGTGGCCGACCGCGACCGCGCCGCTCGGCGCGTTGGAGAGAAGCTCCAGCGTCGACTGCTCGGCCGTGCAGAGCTCGCGCAGGCGCGCGTCGGCGTCCTCGGCGCTGCGGCCGGGCGCGTAGCGGAAGTTGACGTGGCAGCGGACCTCGTCGGGGATGACGTTCTCCGCGATCCCGCCGGCGATCCGCGTCACCGAGGCGACCTCGGCGAACTCGAGGCCGTCGTGCACGCTGCGCGCGACGGGCACGGCGTGGAGGGCGGCCACGCCGGCGGCGGCGCGGGTGATCGCGTTGTCGGCGAGCCACGGCCGGGCGGAGTGGCCCGAGCGGCCCGTGAAAGTCCAGGCGGCGTTGAGGTTGCCGAGGCACCCGCCCTGCAGCGCGTTGTCGGTCGGCTCCATCACGAGGGCCAGATCGGCGCCGCGCAGCGTCGCCTCGCGCGCCAGGAGCGGCGTGAGGGCGGACTCGGCGATCCCGAGCTCCTCGCGGCCGAAGCAGCAGAGCGCCACGCGCTTGCCGGCGTCGCGGAGCAGCAGCGCGGTCTCGACCATCACCGCCAGGGCGGCCTTCATGTCACTCGCCCCGAGCCCGTGGACCGCCTCGGGGTCGCGGTGGCCCGGGCGGTTGTCCTGGGCCGGCACGGTGTCGAAGTGGCCGGCCAGCACGACGAGCGGGCCCTCGGTGGCGCCGAACTCCGCCACCACGCAGCCGTCGCCGGCGTCGCGCGCGGCGACCCCGCCGTCCTGCAGGACCTCCAGCACGTGCGCGGCGAGGGCCGCCTCCTCGCGCGACTCGCTCGGCACGTCGACGAGGGCGAGCGTCCGGGCCGCGAGCCGCTCGGCGAGCTCCGCGTCGTCGGCGACCGCCAGCACGGCTCGGACCCTAGCGAGGCGTCGTCGTGCTCCCGGTCGCGCCGCTTCCGGACCGCTACGAGCGGCTGCCGCCGCCCGCCCGGCTGCCGCTCGCCTGAGCCCGGGCGCCGCCTAGACTCACGGGTGGATGCAGAAGACCCGGAACGGACGACAGGACCCCACGAAGCACGCCAGCCCGCAGAAGCCCGGCCGCGCCAAGCAGCGCGCGTACTGCGTCGCGGCGCTGCGGGAGGGCGAGGACCTCTCGGAGCTCCGCGAGCTGCTGCGGACCGCGGGCGTCGCGGTCGTGGGCCAGAGCGTCCAGCACCGCGACCTCCCGCACCCGAACACCTACCTGGGCGAGGGCAAGCTCGAGGAGGTCAAGGCGCTGGCCCGGGCCGCCGACGCCAACCTCATCGCCTGCGATGACGAGCTCACCCCGCGCCAGGAGCGCAACCTCGAGCAGGCGCTCGGGCTCCCGGTGGTCGACCGCACGGTGACGATCCTCGACATCTTCGCCGGGCACGCCAACTCCGCCGAGGGCAAGCTCCAGGTCGAGCTCGCGCAGCTCCAGTACAACCTCGCCCGCATGCGCGGGCTGTGGACCCACCTCGAGCGCCTGGGCGGCGGCATCGGCACGCGCGGTCCCGGCGAGTCGCAGATCGAGACGGATCGCCGGCTCGCGCGCGATCGCATCTCGGCGCTCAAGCGCCGCCTCGAGGACGTCAAGGGCCACCGCGCGACGATGCGGGTCGAGCGCGACCGCGCGCACCTGCCCCAGGTCGCCCTCGCCGGCTACACCAACGCCGGGAAGTCGACGCTGCTCAACGCGCTGACCGGCGCCGAGGTCGGCGTCCGCGACCGGCTCTTCCACACCCTGGACCCGACGACGCGCGCCGCTCGGCTCGACGGCCGGCCCTTCCTGTTCACCGACACCGTGGGCTTCATCCGCAAGCTCCCCCACCAGCTGGTGCAGGCCTTCGGGGCCACGCTCGAGGAGACGCGGGTCGCCGACCTGGTCCTCCACGTCGTGGACGCCTCCGCGGAGGAGGAGGAGCTCCTGGCGATGCTCTCGGCGGTAGACGACGTGCTCGAGGAGATCGGCGCCGGCGAGAACCCGCGCCTGCTCGTGCTGAACAAGGCCGACGCGCTCGGGGTCGAGCGTCGCACCGAGCTCTCCCACGTGCACCCGGACGGGGTGCTCGTCTCGGCCGTGACCGGCGAGGGGATCGAGGAGCTGCAGGAGCGCATCCTCGAGGAGTTCGACAAGGGGCTGCGGCGCGTCGAGCTGCTCGTGCCCTACGCGCAGGGCGCCCGCCTGGCCGAGCTGCACGAGCTGACGCACGAGCTCGAGCGCGAGGACACGCCCGAGGGCGTGCGGGTCCGCGTCCGCCTGCCCGCCACGATCGCTGCGCGGTACGCCCGCTTCGACACCGCGCCGCCCATGGCGCGGGACGAGTTCGGCGATCCGATCGCCGCACCGGCGGCCCGCCCGCCGGCGCCCCCCGGCGCCGCGGCCGACGGCGACCGCGCCGCCGACGACGCCGCGGCCGACGCCGCGCCGGCGCCCGCGAACGCCGCCTAAGCAGCCCTCTCCGGGCGCCGTTCGGATCGCGGCCCGCTCAGCGGGCTTCGATCCGAACGCCGCGCGGGCCTCGGCGAGTGGCGGAATCGCGAGGCGAGGCCGGACAGGACTCGAGCGGCCCGGCGGGACGGTCGACCGACGGCACCGCCGGGTGCCGAAGGCCCACCGGGTCACGAATCTTCCAAATCTGTTGACCCAAACCTTTGTGACGTTTATAACGCCGGGCACCACGGGGTCGTCACCGCGACCCGGGCAACGAGGAGGCACCACGATGGCCACCGTAGACAGCCAGGAGCTCGCGGAGTTCGGGTACAAGCAGGAGCTCGATCGATCGCTCGGGCGCTTCTCCTCGTTCGCCGCCGGCTTCAGCTACATCTCGATCCTCACCGGGGTCTTCCAGCTGTTCGCCTTCGGCTTCGCCTTCGCCGGCCCCGCGGTCTGGTGGACCTGGCCCGTCGTGCTGACCGGGCAGATGGCGGCCGCCTTGTGCTTCGCCGAGCTCGCCGGCCAGTACCCGCTCGCGGGATCGGTCTACCAGTGGTCCAAGCGCGTCGCGGGGGACGCCACGTCCTGGCTGGCCGGCTGGCTCATGATCGTCGGCTCCCTGGTCACCGTCGCCGGGGTCGCCGTCGTGCTGTTCCGGAAACCGCGGTACCCGTCGGCGGCGACCTCGTCACACAGCTCCCGGTACGGGCCGACACCACCGAGGTAGGGCATGAAGATCCGCGTCT
>CAXSFZ010000015.1:39122-48274 GCA_964236905.1 uncultured Solirubrobacteraceae bacterium
GGCCGGGGTCGCCGTCGCGCTGCAGGTGATCCTGCCGCAGATCTCGACCTCCTTCCAGCTCATCGGCACGGACGCCGACGCGGGGACGTACCTGACTCCCGACGGCGCGAAGAACGCCATCGTGCTCGGGGCGGTGCTCATCGTCTTCAGCACCGCGATCAACATGGCCGGCGTCAAGGTGATGGCGCGGGTCAACAACGTCGGCGTGGCCGTCGAGCTCATCGGCGCGAGCCTGCTGATCCTCCTGCTCCTCTTCCACGCCCACCGCGGTCCCCAGGTCATCACGCACTCGCTCGGGACGGGCACGGGACACAGCCTCGGCTACCTCGGCGCCTTCCTGATCGGCGGGATCATGTCCGCGTGGGTCATGTTCGGCTTCGACACCGCGGGCACGCTGGCGGAGGAGACCGAGGATCCACGTCGCAACGCGCCGCCGGCCCTCCTGCGCGCGCTCGGGGCCGCGGGCGTCGTCGGCGGCCTGATGATCCTCGTCGCGCTGATGGCGGCCAAGGACCTGAACGACGAGAACCTGGGCCTGCTCGGGCTGCCCTACATCATCAAGCAGTCGCTCGGCGACACGACCGGGAACATCTTCCTGGCCGTGGCGACGGTCGCCGTCTGCGTCTGCGCGCTGGCGGTCCACACCGCGTGCATCCGGATGATGTTCTCGATGGCCCGCGACGGCCGGCTGCCCTTCGGCCGCCAGATCGCCCGGGTCTCCGGCCGGGGCAAGGTGCCGGTGGTGCCGGCCCTCATCTCGGGGCTGCTGGCGCTCGGGCTGCTCGTGGTGAACATCTCCAACCAGAGCGTCTTCGCGGCGCTGACCTCGGTGGCGATCGTGCTCTTCTACCTCGCCTACCTCTGCGTGACGGCTCCCATGCTGATCCGCCGGCTGCGGGGCGAGTGGCCCCGGCCGGACCACGGCCCCTACTTCTCGATGGGCCGCTGGGGGCTGCCGGTCAACTGCGTGGCCGTCGTCTACGGCGCGGTGGTCGCCGTCAACGTCGCCTGGCCGCGGCGGGAGGTCTACAACGCGATCGGCGACCACCACTGGTACTTCCAGTGGGCGGCCACGATCTTCATCGCGGCGGTCGCGGTGGCCGGGGCCGTGTACTACCTGGTCCGCCAGCGACGCCGGGCGGGCCTGGTGCTCGAGGAGCACCGCCCGGACGCTCCCGCCGGGTCGGTCGCCGTGGCCTGAGGGCGCAGGGGCGGCGTCGGCGCGCCGCCGCCTTCGCGGACCGGGCGCCGGTCGCCCCGTGGCGGCGTTCGGATCCCGGCCCGCTGAGCGGGCTCCGATCCGAACGCCACGGCCCGGAGGCCGGCGGGTCGGAGCCCCCGGTGGGCTGCGGCGCGCCGGCCCGGCCCGGGCGGGGGCGCGTCACCCGTGCGGAAGGGCGCGCCGCCGTGGCGCTCAGCGGTCGTCGCCGCTGCCGGCGAGCGCGTCGCGCTCGGCGCGCGAGCGGAGCTTCGAGAGGTTCTCCGCAGCGAGCCGGTCGAGCTCGAGGCCGGCCTCCGTGGCGACCTGGGCGAGGTACCAGAGGACGTCGCCGAGCTCGGCCCCGAGGGCCGCGCGGCGCTCCCCGGTCAGGACGCCGCCGTCGTCGCGCAGCATCTTCTTGACCTTCTCGGCCACCTCGCCCGCCTCGCCGCACAGGCCGAGCGTGGGGTAGAGGAGGTCGGCCCCCGCGCCGGGGTAGACCGCGGTCGCGCGCGAGGCGCGCTGGTAGTCGCCGAGCTCCACCGCCGGCACGCTAGCCCTCGGAGGGCTGCTCGATCCCGTAGGTGGTCGTGTACGGCTCGCGGGTGACGTGGCCGTCGCCGTAGCGGATCACCCGCGTGACCACCACGGAGAAGTCGCCGCCGGGGACCGGCTTGCGCGGCGCGCTCTGCGCCCGCACCCGCCGGCCGGTGTCGTGGCCGAAGAGGCTCACGGTGATCGCGTCGGCCGTGGTGGTCGCGCGGACGAGGATCGGCGCGTCGGTGTCGTTGGTCCACAGCAGGTCGATCGAGCCGAAGTTCAGCGTGCTCTCGCGGCCGGCGGGGTACCGCGAGATGAAGACGGAGTGCGGCGTGTGGGAGTCGATCCGCAGCCCGGCGAAGTAGGCGGCGTTGTAGATCGTCGTGGAGGCCTGGGAGACGCCTCCGCCGACCGAGGGCTCGAGCTTGTTGCCCTCCGCGATGAACGGGGCCTCGACGTAGCCCTTGGCCTTCGTCCGCTCGCCGGCCACGCCGTTCAGCGAGAACTGCCGGCCCGGGGCGATCAGGGTCCCGTCGACCGACCGCGCGATCCGGCGGATGTTGGTCACGCGCGGCTGGCCCGGGACGTAGTGCGTGGTGAAGGTCGACAGGAGCGCGTCGACCCGCCGGGCCTGGCGCTGGGTGATCGCCGCCGGGACCGGGGTGGAGGCGAAGGCCGCGCGGTGCCGGCCGGCGCGAATCGCCGCCTCGATCCTCGCGCCCGTCGCGGCCCGGCCCACCCGGCGGCCCGCTCGTCCCTCGCGCACGCGCACCTGCGCCGCGCGTGCGCGCCACGACGCATCCTCCTTGTCGTCGAAGAGCACGCCCGGGCCCGAGACGGAGATCCGCGCGTCGCGGGGCTGGCGGTCCCGCTGGGCGGCGAGCCGGGCGACCAGGCGGGCGAGCCGACGGTCGCCCGCTCCGAGCCGCACGCGCCGCCCGTGGTCGGTCGACTCGAGCGCCACGACGCCCGCCAGCTGATCGGGCCGCACCCGCAGGGCCGGCCCCGCCCCGCTCAGCACGAGCGGAGCCTTGAGGTACCGCTCGGCCGCCCGGGCGACGCCGTGGACCGCGGCGGGCGAGGCGACGGGCCGCACGGCCACCGGCACCGCGACCGGCGTCGCACCGCGGCGCCGGACCCCGCGGCGCAGCAGCCGCGCGAGCTGGGCGCGATCCACCTCACGCCCCGGACGCGGCTCCTCGGTGTCCACGGCGATCGGGTCGGTCGTGATGCGCAGCCCGCCCGCGTAGGGCGTCCGGTCGATCTCCGCGGCCAGCCCGCGGACCGTCCGGTCGAAGCGCCGCTCGTCGACGCGCGCGACGAGCGGGACCTCGCGGGTGCGCACGGCGCCCGTGACCGTCGCGAGGATCCCGCCGAGCGCGCCGTCGCGGCCGGCCTGCAGGGCCCGGGCGACCGTGGCGTCGAGGTCGACGCGGTAGCCGGCCAGGGCCGGGCTGATGCGGTACGTGCGCCCGGCCGCGCGCAGGACCACCGGCACGTCCTGGCCGACCACCGGACGCAGGCGGCGGCGCGCCTCCGCGGCCGAGGCGCCGCCCAGCGCGACGCCGGCCACGCGCGTGCCCGGCAGGGCCTGGTCGACGTAGGCCAGGCGGAGCGCGAGGCCGATCGCCGCGGCCCCGAGCAGGAGGGTGAGCAGCAGGCCGGCGCCGATCAGGAGGGGCTGGCGCGGTCGGGGGCGCGAGGTGGTGCTCATCCGTGGCGCCGCACGGTAGCCCGCGCCCCGGTCGGGCTCGCAACACGGGTTGCCGGGTCCCCGGCGACCGGGTCGCACCGCCGCGCCGGGGCCCTACCCTCCCCGGCGATGCGGCCCGCTCCCCGGACCACGCCGGCCGTCCTGCGCTTCGTGGCCGGGAGCCTCGCCGCGATCGCCGTGGTGGTGGTGGGCAGCTACCTCGTGCTGCGGCCGATCGCGGTCGACGAGGGCGAGCGCGACACGCGCCAGGAGGTCCAGCTCGAGGGCCGGCTCGTGGAGTCGGCCGGGCTGAGCGACGGCGTGCTGCACGGCGACCCGCGCGCGCTGGCCAAGCTCGACGACCTCGCGGTGAGCCAGCTCATCACCGGATCGACCGTGCGCGTGAAGCTCTGGACGCGCGAGGGCCGCATCCTCTACTCCGACGAGCCGGCGCTCATCGGCCAGCGCTTCGCGCTCGAGGACGAGGAGCTCGACCTCTTCGACCGCGGCGGCGCCGACGCGGAGCTCTCCGACCTCGACAAGCCCGAGAACCGCTACGAGCGGGCCGAGGGGAAGCTCCTCGAGGCGCACACCGTGATCCGCACCCCGAACGGGACCCCGGTGCTCTTCGAGACCTACCAGCGCTTCTCCTCGGTCACCGACAGCGGCTCGCGCCTGCTCGCCGCGATCGCCCCGCCGCTGCTCGGTGGCCTGCTCGTGCTGCTGCTCTTCCAGGTGCCGCTCGCCGTCTCCCTCGTGCGCAGCCTGCGCCGCGGCCACGTCGAGCGCGAGGCGCTGCTCGAGGACGCGATCGCCGCCTCGGCGACCGAGCGCCGGCGCATCGCCTCCGATCTGCACGACGGCGTGGTCCAGGACCTCGCCGGCGTCGCCTTCGGGCTGGCGCCGCTGGCCGCGGAGGCGGAGCGTCGCGGTGCCGGCCGCGAGGCCACCGTCCTGCGCAGCGCGGTCGAGACGCTGCGCCAGGGCGTGCGCGGGCTCCGGACGCTCCTGGTCGAAATCCACCCGCCGACGCTCGAGTCGGCCGGCCTCGAGGTCGCGCTCAGCGACCTGCTCAGCCCGCTCGCCGCGCAGGGGATCGCCACCGAGCTCGACGTCGCCACGCGCGCCTCGCGCCACGACGCCCTCATCTACCGCGTCGCGCGGGAGGCCGTCCGCAACGCCGACGCGCACGCGGAGCCCTCGACGGTGCGCGTCGAGGTCCGCGGGGAGGATCCGGTGCGCCTGCTGGTCCGCGACGACGGCCGCGGCTTCGACGTCGCCGAGCGCCGGCGTCGGGGCGAGGAGGGCCACGTCGGCCTCACGCTGCTCGACGGGCTGGCGCGCCGGGCGGGCGGGGAGCTGTCGGTCCGCTCCGTCCCGGGCCGCGGCACCGAGGTCGAGCTGGAGGTGAAGGCGTGATCCGCGACCACGGCGTCGTCCGCGACGGGCTCGGCCGGCTGGTCGACGCGCTCGAGGACCTCGAGCTCGTCGGGGTGGCGGCCGACGGGGAGGAGGCGGTGGCGGCCTGCGCCGCCCGGCGGCCCGACGTGGTCCTCATGGACCTCGACATGCCGCGGGTCGACGGCATCGAGGCGACGCGCCGGATCCACGCCGCCCAGCCGGAGGTCGCCGTGCTCGTGCTGACGAGCTTCTCCGACGCCGCGCGCATCACCGGGGCGCTCGACGCGGGCGCCGTCGGCTACCTGCTCAAGGACGCCGCCTCGCACGAGGTCGCCGAGGGGGTGCGCTCGGCCGCCCGCGGCGAGTCCCCGCTGGATCCCCGCGCGGCGCGCACGATCCTCGAGGCCCGCAGCCGCCCTGACCCGCTCGCGGCCGTCTCCGAGCGCGAGCGCGAGGTGCTGGCGCTCCTCGTCGAGGGGCTGCCGAACAAGCTGATCGCCCGCCGCCTGGAGATCAGCGAGAAGACCGTCAAGGCGCACCTGACGAGCGTGTTCCGGGAGCTCGGGGTCACCGACCGCACCCAGGCGGCGCTGTGGGCCGAGCGCCACGGGCTCGGCCCGCCCGGCCCCTAGCGGTGCGACGAACGTCCCATTGCCGCCCAGGCCGCCGAGCGGTCATGCTCCACCCATGCTCCGGCGCGCCGCAGCCGCGACCGCGGTGATCCTCCTCGCGAGCCCGGGCGCGGCGCTCGCCCGCGGTGGGGGCGACGACGGGGGCGGGGGCCACGGCCGGGGGCGTGAGGTGCGCCAGTCGGGCTCCTGCGGGTCGGGCGCCAGCGCGGCGCTCACGCTCAAGCAGGAGGACGGTGCGATCGCGGTGGAGTGGGAGGTCGAGCGCCACCGCGGCGGGGAGCGCTGGCGCGTGAGCTTCGCGCGCAACGGCTGGGTGCTGGCCCGCGGCACGGCGCGCACCCGCGGGCGGAGCGGGTCGTTCTCCTACGAGCGGCGCATCTCGGATCTCCCGGGCGCCGATCGCGTCTCGGCCCGGGCGGTCGGCCCCGGCGGGCGCAGCTGCACCGCCACCGCCACGCTGCCGTCCCGCTGACGCGCCCGCGGCCCTCTGCGGCCACGGGCGCGACGCGGTCGACCGGCTAGACGTAGTCCTTCAGGTACTCCGCCGCGACGTCCTCGGGCTTCTGCTTGTCGAGGTCGACGCGGGAGTTGAGCTCCGACATGACCGGGGTGGTCAGGCCCTGCTGCACCGTCTCGATGACCTTCTGCCCGGCCGGCCCCAGCTTGTCCGCCGCCGCCTGGCTGAGCACCAGCGTGACGTTGTAGGGCGGGAAGAGCTGCTTGTCGTCCTTCAGGACGACCTCGTGGTTGGCCGCGATCGCCCCGTCGGTGGTGAACGGGATGGTCAGGTCGGCCTTCTTCTTCAGGATCACCTCGTGGCGCTGGGCCACGTCGATCTTGATCTCCTTCTTGAAGCTCAGGCCGTAGACCTTCTTGAAGCCGAGCGCGCAGTCCGTCCGCTTGAAGCACTCCGCGGAGGCGGCGATGGTGAGGTTCTGCGACTTGCCCTTGAGGTCGGAGATCTTCGTCGGCCCGCCGAGCTCGGCCGCCTTCTCCTTGGTCATCCCGAGGGCGTTGGAGTCGGTGAACGGCGTCTGCGGCAGCGCGACGAAGCCGAACTTCGACTTGTAGAGCCGCTTGGCGTCCTGGTAGGCCTGGTCCTCGTCCTTCGGGACGTCCGTCGGGTCCACGCCGAGCAGCGCCGTGAGCGCCGTCCCGGTGTACTCGGGGTAGCCGTCGATGTCCCCGTCCTTGACCGCCTTGTTGGCGACGTCCTCCAGGCCGAGGTTGAGGTCGTAGTCGACGGTGAAGCCGGCCTTCTTCAACGCGCCGCCGTAGATGTCGGCGATGATGATGGACTCGGTGAAGTTCTTCGAGCCGAGCTTGATCGTCTTGCCGCTGTTCGCCGGATCCGCCTGGATCTTCGCGGAGTCGGCGGGGGTGGAGGTGGAGGCCGTCGGCGCCGCGGCCGGCGCGGACGCCGTGCTGCTGCTGTCGTCGTCGGAGCCGCAGGCCGCGAGCCCGAGGGTCGCGCTCGTCGCGATCATGGCGAGGGCGGCTTGAACCAGCCGCCCGCTTTGGTGGGTTCTCATGGGATCTGGACCTTCCTGGTTGGTGTCAAGATCATGCCGCGGCGCTTGTGGCGCGTCTCGCCGGCGAGCTTCAGCCCCGTCGGCGTCACGAGCCGCTGCAGCACCGCGAAGAGCACCTCGCAGGCCACGGCCAGGAGCGCCACCGCGATCGCGGCCCCGATCTGCCCGGGTGGGCCGTAGACCCCGCGGGCGATGATCGGCGTGCCGAGCGAGTCCACGCCGACCAGCGGCGCGATCGTCGCGGTGGCCACCACGGAGACCGCCGCAGTGCGCAGCCCGCCGAAGATGAGCGGCAGGGCGAGCGGGAGCTCGAGGCGCAGGAGGGTGCTCCAGGGGCCGAAGCCCATCCCGCGGGCCGCGTCGACGACGTCGGGGTCGACCTGGCGGATGCCGATGTAGGTGTTCGTGAAGAGCGGGGGGATCGCCAGCAGCGCGAGGGTGATGACGACGTTCCCCTTCGAGGGGCCGATGTAGGCGAAGAGGAAGGCGGCGACGCCGAGGGCCGGCACCGCGCGCCCGACGTTCGCGGTGGCGCTCGCGACGAACTCCCCGCGGCCGAGGTGGCCGAGCCAGAGCCCGGCGGGCACGGCGATCGCGAGGGCGATCAGCACGGCCAGCCCGGAGATCTCCAGGTGCTGGCCGAGCAGCGGGAGCACCTCGCTCGGGCCGCCGATCCGCGAGCCCTCGTACTCGCCGTTGTTCTCCTGGACGAGGAAGCGGATGCCGTCGCCGAACTGGTCCAGCGCGCTCGTGGCCAGCACCGTCGCGCTCACGCGATCCCCACCCGGCGCCAGGGGGAGGCGATCCGCAGCCCCAGGAGCAGCACGAGGTCGAACGCCGCGGCCAGCGCCACGCACAGCAGCCCGCAGAACACGACGTTGCCGCGGAAGACGATCCCGTCGCCGCCGTCGAAGAGCGGCTCGCCGAGCCCGCCCGCGCCGGCCAGGAAGGCGAGGGTCGCCAGGCCGACGGTGGTGGTGGCCGCGATGCGCAGGCCCGCGACGATCTCCGGGAGCGCCAGCGGCAGCTCCACCCGGAGCAGCTGCTGGTTGACGCTCAGCCCCTGCCCGCGCGCGGCGTCCTTGATGTCGGCCGGGACGTTGTCCAGGCCGAGCAGGACGTTGCGGAAGAGGATCAGCAGCGTGTAGGCGGTCAGCGCGATGGTCGCCGTGGTCACGCCCCGGCCCGTCACGGGCTGGAGGAGGAAGAAGACCGCGAGGCTCGGCAGCGTGTAGAGGATCCCGGTCGCCGCGGTCACCGGCCCGACGAGCCAGCGGCGCCGGTAGGCGAGCACGGCGAGAGCGAAGGCGATCGGGAAGCCGAAGCCGAGCGCGAGCAGCACGAGCTCGACGTGGCGCACGAGCGGGTCGACGTAGCGGTCGACGTGGTCGACGATGAAGCCCGGGCAGAGCTGGTTGTTCTGCGGGCACCGCGAGACCGAGCGGTCCCGCGGCGTGATGATCGCGGGGAGCAGGAGCGCGGTGGGGCTCACGTCTCCGCCTCCGCAGCGGCCCGCTCCGACGGGCCCGGGAGGCTCCCGGACGAGGCGGCCAGCGCGTGGGAGAGCGCCTCGATCGACAGCACGCCGGCCACGCGGCCCTGCGCGTCGACCACGGGCCCGTACCGCGAGTCGTTCGAGAGCAGGTCCGACAGCGCGTCGCGCAGGATGTCGTCGAGCTCCACCACGGGGTGGGCCACGGAGCGCAGCTCCGCGGTGATCCGCTCGCCCTGGACGGCGCGCTGGGAGAGCCACCCGATCGGGCGGCCGTGGTCGTCCACGAGCAGCGGGATGTCGAGGTCGGCCTCCGCCAGCTTGGCCGCGAGCTCGGAGGTGCGCTCGCCCACGCGGACGGTCGCCGCCCTCCACAGGTCGATGTCGCGCACGCGCTGGAGCGCCAGGCGCTTGAGCGCGCGGTCGGAGCCCACGAAGTCCTCGACGAAGCGGTCCGCCGGGAAGGTGAGCAGCTCGGCCGGCGCGGCGTACTGGGCCAGCACTCCGCCCTCCTTGAGGATCGCGATCTTGTCGCCCATCTTGATCGCCTCGTCGATGTCGTGGGTGACGAAGACGATGGTCTTGCGCAGCTCGCCCTGGAGGCGCAGGAACTCGTTCTGGAGGCGCTCGCGGTTGATCGGGTCGATGGCGCCGAAGGGCT
>CAXSFZ010000015.1:48284-60537 GCA_964236905.1 uncultured Solirubrobacteraceae bacterium
CCATGAGCAGGAGCGGCGGGTCGGCGGCCAGGGCGCGCGCCACGCCGACGCGCTGGCGCTGGCCGCCGGAGAGCTGGGCGGGATACTGCCGGGCCAGCGCGCGGTCCAGGCCGATGAGCTCGAGCAGCTCGTCGACCCGCTGGGCCATCCGGGCCTTCTCCCACCCGAGGAGGCGGGGGACCGTGGTGATGTTCTGGGCGATCGTCTGGTGCGGGAACAGCCCGATCTGCTGGATGGCGTAGCCGATCTCGCGGCGCAGCTCGGCGGGCTTGCGGTCGGTGACCGAGCGCCCGTCGAGCAGGATGTCGCCGCTCGAGAGCTCGATCATCCGGTTCACGAGGCGCATCGCCGTCGTCTTGCCGCACCCCGAGGGGCCGACGAGCACGCAGATCTCGCCCGCCCCGACCTCCAGGCTGAGCCCGGCGATGGCCGGTTTCGGTGCTCCCGGGTACGTCTTGGAGACGTCCCGCAGCTCCAGGGTCGCGGCGTCCATGCGCTCGAACCCTATCCGCCGTCCGCGACGGATCGCCGCAGTCGGCGCGGTTCAGAGCCCCGCCGCCCGCCGCGCGGCGGCGTGCGCGGCCTCCTCCAGGCGATCGTCGAGCGGGGCCAGCGGTGCCTCCAGCCCGAGCGCCGCCGCGACCAGCCAGTCCGCGAACCAGGCGTTCTTGGGCAGCAGCGGCCCGTGCAGGTAGGTCCCGATCGTGAGGCCGGAGCGGACGCCCTCGCCGCCTGAGGTGCCGGTGTTCCCCCGGCCGGTGAGCACCCGCCCGAGCGGCCGGGCGTCCGGACCCAGGTGGGTGCGCCCGCCGTGGTTCTCGAAGCCGGCGAGCACCCGGGGGCCCTCGAGCCCCGGCAGCTCGACCTCGATCGCGACGTTCCCGACCAGCCGGGCCTGCGTGCCGCCGGCCGCCCGGACCGTGTGCAGGTCGACCAGGCCGACGCCCGGCACCCGCTCCGCCCCGAGCTCGTAGTGGTCGCCCAGCAGCTGGTAGCCGCCGCAGACGGCGAGGATCGCCGCTCCGCGCGCGGCGGCGGCGTGGAGCGCCTCGCGCTTGTGCTCCTGGAGGTCCTCGGCGACGAGCTGCTGGTCGCGGTCCTGCCCGCCGCCCATGTAGAAGAGGTCGTGGGCGTCGGCGTCCAGCGGGTCGCCGTGGCCCACCCGGGCGAGCTCGAAGCCGATCCCGCGCCAGGCGCAGCGCCGCTCGAGCAGCAGGAGGTTCCCGCGGTCGGCGTAGATCGACATGAGCTCGGGGTAGAGCGCGCACACCCGCAGGCGGTCAGCCACGGCAGACCACCACCGCGGAGCCGACGTACTCCTCGGTCGCCGGGACGTGGCGCGCGGGCTCGGGGGTGAGGCCGGCGGCGGCGCACTCCGCGTAGAGGCCGTCGGCGGGCAGCGCCTCGAGCACGATCCGGTCCTCGCTCACCGTGCGCTCCCCGGCCGGGGTGACGACCTCGCGGACGCGCTCGATGAGCATCCCGGTGGCCACCGGCAGCACCGCGACGGGGCGGGAGGAGTAGAGCGTCCCGTCGTAGTCGCGCATGTCCGGCAGCGGCGGCTCCACGCTGCCGGCGTCGTAGCCCTCGAGGGCGTCGGCCAGCGCCGCGGCGAAGAGCCCGCCCGGGCGCAGGTGCGCGCGCACGCACGCGAGGAAGCGGGCCCGCCCCGCCGGTCCGCCGAGGAGCTGGACGGTCTGCATCGGCACGAGGATCGCCGCGAAGCGCCGGCTGACCGCGAGCTCCCTGGCGTCGGCCAGCAGGGTGGCGATCTCCAGGCGCTCGGCGCGCGCGCGCTGCCCGAGCGCGCGCAGCAGCGGCTCCTCGAGCTCCAGGGCGGTGATCTCCACGCCGCAGCGCGCGAGGTCGAGCGAGGTCCGGCCCGTGCCGGCCCCGACGTCGAGCACGGGGCCGCCCGCCGCCGCCGCGAGCTCCCGCCACAGCGGGAGGTCGACGTCGTAGCCGCCGCACTCGAGGTCGTGCCAGCGCACGAGCTCCTCGCCGCTCACGCGAAGGACCTCCCGGCGAGGCCGCGCCGCACGAGCTCCTCGCGCAGGGCGAGCATCGCGGTGTAGGTCGGCAGGGCGAAGAGGCGGCCGCCCTCCGGGACGCCCGCCAGGGCCCCGTCGAGCGCGCGCCCGACGTCGGGCTCGACGCTGAGGGCGGGCTCCGGCACCCCCGCGTACTTCAGCCGCAGCGCCATCTCCGGCGCCCGGGTGCCCGCGCAGACCGCGCGGCGCAGGCGCGGGGCGAGGCCCTCGAAGTCGGCATCCCAGATCCAGGAGACGTCGCGGCCGTCGGCGACCTGGTCGTTGAGCACCGCGAGCAGGTCGTGGCGGCCCGGCTCGAGCGCCAGCGTCCGCAGCACCTCGTTGGCGCCCGCCGGGTTCTTGACGAGCATGATGGAGACGTCGCGGCCGGCGACGGCGATGGTCTCGGCGCGGCCGAAGGCGGGGGAGACCGCGGCGAGGCCGGCCACCACATCGGCGAGCGGGGCGCCGAGGGCGCGCGCGAGGGCCGCGGCGGCCAGGGCGTTGTAGACGTTGTAGAGCCCGGGCAGCGGCAGGTGCACCTCGGCGGCGCCCTCCGGGGTCCGGAGCTCGAAGCGGGCGCCGCGTACGCCGTCCAGGGTGATGTGGTGGGCGGTGAGCTCCGGCCGCGGCCGCCGGGCGTCGCCCGTGGGGCAGTGGTAGTGGCCGAGATGGCCGAGGAAGACCGCGTCGTAGACGTAGGGCGCCCCGCAGCGGCGGCAGTGCGTGGAGTCCGAGGCGTGCTGGAGCGCCTCGGTGGCGAGGCTCGGGTCCTCGACGCCGAAGAAGGTCACGTCGGCGCGCTCGCGCCCGAGGTCTGCCACCAGCGGGTCGTCCGCATTGAGCACGAGCGTGCGCGCGAACCCCCGGGCGACCACGGCGGCCCAGCGGTCGGCGATCGTCTCGAGCTCCCCGTAGCGGTCGAGCTGGTCGCGGAAGAGGTTGGCCAGGAGCAAGGCCGTCGGCCCGAGGTCCCGGACGATCGGCCCGAGCCAGAACTCGTCGACCTCGAAGAGCCCCGTGTCGCCCTCGCCGGCCAGCAGCGCGCCCGCGACGCCGCCGGCCATGTTCGCCCCGGCCCGGTTGGAGACGACCCGGGCGCCGCCGCGCTCGAGGATGGCGTGGACCATCGCCGCCGTGGTGGTCTTGCCGTTGGTCGCCGAGATCACCGCCGTGCGGTCGAGCGCGTGCGAGAGCGTGCCGATCGCCTGCGGGTCGAGCCGCAGCAGGACTTTGCCGGGCAGGCTCGTGCCGCCGCGCCCGCTGCGCCGCGACGCCGCGCCCGCCAGCCGGGCGGTCGCGCCCTTCCACCCCGCGCCCCTCACGCTCGCTGCGCTCGCGTGCGGGATGTCCCCGGCGTTCGCCGTGCTCTCCCGCGGGCCCCGGGCAGCAGGACCCGCACGGCGCCGGGCAGGACGCCGAGGCGCACCGGGAGCTCGCCGATCGGGTCGCCGTCGGCGTAGACGGTGATCGGCCGGTCCGCCGCGACGGTGACCTCCGCGCCCCGGAGCACGGTCACCGAGGCGTCGCGGACGTGCGTGCCCCGGAAGACGCGCGGCAGCATGCGCAGGAAGTGGGCCCGGCTCGTCGCCGCGCTCAGCACGACGTCGAGCTGCCCGTCGTCGAGCCGGGCGTCGGGCGCCATCACCATGCCCCCACCGTAGGTGCTGGCGTTGGCCACGGCGACCGACCAGCCCGTGAAGGTGCGCCGCTGGCCGTCGAGCTCCACGGTGAAGCTCGCGTGGCGGTAGGTCGCCAGGGCCCGCAGGGCGCCGTAGGCGTAGACGAGGGGGCCGAGGCGGGCCGGGGCGGCGTTGGCGATGCGGTTGGCCTCCGAGTCGAAGCCGAGCGAGGCGATGCCGACGAACGGCGCGCCGTCGACGACGCCGAGGTCGACGGGGGTGGGGACGCCGTCGGCGAGGACGGCGCAGGCGGCCACGGGGTCGGAGGGGATCCCGGTGACCCGGGCGAAGTCGTTGCCGCGGCCGCCGGGCAGGACGCCGAGCAGCGGCGGCTCGCGCGCGCCGAGCACCGCGAGCGCTCCCGCGACGCAGCCGACGAGCCCGTCCCCGCCGAGCGCCACCGGGACCTCGCCCGCGGCGTGCGCCTCCGCCGTGAGCTCCCGGGCGTGCCCGAGCGAGGTGGTGCGCGCCGTGCGGGCCGCCAGCCCCCGCCCGGCGAGCTCGGCCTCGACCGCGGGCAGGACGCGCCCCGCCCGCCCCGCGCCGGCAGCGGGGTTGACCAGGAGGCACAGGCGACGCGGCGCGGGCAAGCGCGCCATTCTGGCCGATGGGGCCGCCCTCCCGCGCGGGCCAAAGGTGCCAGGCACCTTTCTCCCGGGCCGGAGGTGCCTGGCACGTTTGGCCCGGGCGGTCAGGCGGGGCCCAGCACGAGGACGGCCAGCGTCTCGGCGACCGCCACGATCCCGGAGTCCGGCGCCGCGGCCGCGGCGTCGGCGGTGGGGCGCTCGGTGACACCCGTGAGCACGACGGCGGCGTCGAGCCCGGCGGCGCGGGCGCCGGCCACGTCGGCGTCCAGGCGGTCGCCCACCACGAGCGCCGTGCCGCCTCCCACCCGGTCGACGGCGGTCAGGAAGAGCTGCGGCTCCGGCTTGCCCACCGAGACCGCCGTGACGCCGGACCCCGCCTCGATGGCGGCGAGCACCGCGCCGGTCCCGGGCCACAGGCCGTCGGCGGCGGGAAAGGTCGCGTCCCGGCCGGCGGCCAGCAGGTCCGCGCCGCGGAGCACGGCCTGGGTCGCGGTGCGCAGCTCGGCGTAGTCGAACGCGCCGTGGGCGGCCACGACCACGACGTCGGCGCGGGTCGCCAGGTCGGTGTGGTTCAGCACGCGCAGGCCGGCGAGCTCGACGTGGCGGTGGATCGCGGTGCCTCCCACGACGTAGGCCGTCCGCCACTCCTCGGTCTCCGCCAGGACGTGCTGCAGCGCGCCCCCGACGGTCACGACCTCCGCGACCGAGGCCCGCACCCCGAGCCCCCAGAGCTGGCGCACGACCTCCTCGGGCGCCCGGGCCGGATCGTTGGTGACGAAGGCCACGCCCTTGCCGCCGGCCCGCAGCGCCGCGATCGCGGCATCCGCGCGCTCCGTCGGCGCGTTCCCGACCCGCACGCACCCGTCGAGGTCGAGCAGGAGGTGGTCGTAGCGGTCCACGAGCGGGGAGAGGGGCACGGGCTCGTCATTATCGTGACCGCGGATGCCCCGCCCGAACGCTCCGCTCCTGGCCGCCCTCGCCGTCCTCGCCGTCCTCGGCCTCGTCGGCTGCGGCGGAGGCGGTGACGCCGCCACGGTGCGGGCCGCCCCCTCGGCGAGCACCCCCGCCGCGACCACGCCGTCGGCCCGCCCGGCGGCCGGCGCCTGCGTCGCCCGAGCGGAGCCCGGGGGCGGCACGCCCGTGCCCTGCCCGACGCCGACCACCGTGGCCGGCAAGGCCAACTCCGTGACCTTCACGACCTCCGAGGGCTCGTTCACCGTGGCGCTCGACGTCGCGCGCGCCCCCGCCACCGCGAACTCGGTGGCCTATCTGGCCAAGCGCGGCTTCTACGACGGCCTGCGCTTCCACCGGGTGGTCCCGGGCTTCGTGATCCAGGGCGGCGACCCGCTCGGGGCGACGCAGGCGGCGGGAACGGGCGGCCCGGGCTACCAGGTCACGGAGGCGCCGCCGAGCGACCTGCGCTACACCCGCGGGGTCGTCGCGATGGCCAAGGGCGGCACCGATCCCCCCGGGGCCTCGGGCTCGCAGTTCTTCGTCGTCTCGGCCTCAGACGTCGGCCTGCCCCCGGAGTACGCGCTGGTCGGGCGGGTCAGCCGGGGCCTCGCGACCGTCGAGGCCATCACGGCGCTCGGCACGGGCGACGGCCCGCCGCGGCGCCCCGTGCGGATCCTGCGCGCGCGGTTCGCGGCGCGCTGAGGCGGCGCTGCCCATGATGGTGAGGGCCGACTGGGCCCCACCTGTCGGGGCTCAGTCGGCCCTCACCGCCGCGCGGGCTAGAAGAGCGTCGGCGCGGCCTCGGGAGGCGGCGGGTCGAGGCAGTCGGGCGCGTCGTGGCGCGCGTCGTTGACGGCGCGGGAGACCTCGCGCAGCCTGGTGCGCTCGGCCGGCAGCGAGGTGAGCAGCTCGTGGAGCAGCGGCGCGGGCGTCGCCGGGTCGAGCCAGGCGGCCTCCGCCTCGGGCGCCAGGATCACCGGCATGCGGTCGTGCAGCTCGCGCACCACCGCGTTGGCGCCCGTGGTGAGGATGGAGCAGGTGCGCAGGAGCCGGTCGCCCGGCCCGTGCCACGTCGCCCACACGCCGGCGAAGGCGAACGGAGCGTCGTCGGTCCGGGTCACGTGGAAGGGGTGGCGCGCCCGGGGGCCGCGGCGCTCCCACTCGTAGAAGCCGTCGGCGAGGATCAGGCAGCGGCGGCGGGCGAAGGCGTCCCGGAACGCCGGCCGCTCGGCGACGGTCTCGGCGCGGGCGTTGATCATCTTCGCCCCGAGCCCCGGGTCCGCGGCCCAGCGCGGCACGAGCCCCCAGCGCAGAAGCTCACCGCGCGGCTCGCCCTCGCGGCTCGTGGTCACGCACGCGACCTCGTCGGTGGGCGCCACGTTGAAGCGCCGGCGCAGCTCGACGGCCTCGCCCAGCGCGGGGAACCGGTGGCGGATCCGCATCTCGCTCCACTCGCCGGGTCGCGGCCCGGCGAGCGTGTACCGCCCGCACACGGCTACTTCTTGAGCTTGACCGAGCCGGACCGCCCGCCGCCGGCGCCCGCCGCAGCGCCACCCGGCGACCGTGCGGCCAGCGCCCGAGCCTGGCGCCGGCGCCCGAGGAGCGCCAGCACGGCGAGGATCGCGACGACGAGCACGATGCCCAGGAGGACCGAGGCGGCGGTGCCGGCACCGCCGAAGGGCAGGGCGACGAGCTTGGCCAGCCCGAAGCCGACGAGCAGGAGCACCAGCACGAGGGCGAGGACGATCGCCGCCGCCCGGACCTTCGCCAGGGCGGAGGAGCCCTGGGCCGGCGCGAGCAGCCCCATCACCCGCAGCAGGAACAGCTGGCGCGAGGACGGCGCCTGCTGGCCCAGGCGCTCGACGGCGGCCTTCAAGTCGTCCGGCCGGCGCTCGGCGAGGGCCAGGGAGGCGTCGGCCATGCGCCGGATCTGCATGCGCTCCTGCGGCCGGGCGGCGGCCACCGCGCGGCGGAAGTAGGCGCGGGCGGCGGGGGCGTCGTAGCGCTCGGCCGCCCGGGCGCCGAGGATCGAGAGCGCGGCCGCCTTGAGCCGCGTCTCGCGCTCGAGCTCCTCGTCGGAGCGGGACTCGAGCGCCTGCATCTGCGCGACGGGGCTCTTCTGCTCGATCCGGACCTGTCGCGGCTTGGCCATGAGGGGTGAATCTAGCGGCAGGGTGCTGTGGCATCCTGCGCGGGCCATGCGCTTCGCAGTCCTCGCCGTGCTCGCCGCCGCGCTCCTGCTCCCGACGGCTGCCGCGGCCCAGTCCGCGCCCTTCGCGCCGCTGCCCCAGGCCCAGCCGGACCAGACCGCCACGGTGCCCGTGGCGGCGACGCCGAGCAGCGACTCCGGCGGGATCAGCTCGCTGCAGGAGACGGCGCTCATCGCCGGCGGCGTGCTCCTCGTGCTCGCCACCGGCGTCCTCATCGCGCGCGACGCCCGGCGCAACGCCCCGGCCGACCCCCGCCCCGCCCGGCCCTACGAGGTCGAGACGGTCGACGGGGTGGGGGAGCGTCGGCGGCCCGCCCCCCGGGCCGCCCAGCGCCAGAAGGCCGCGGCCAAGCGCGCCCGCCAGGCCCGCAAGCGCAACCGCCCCGTCCGCAAGTAGCGCCGGCGCCGGCGGGCGCTGGAGCGACCCCTCGCGAGCCCCTGGTCACAGGATCGTGACCCTGGGCGCCGAGGCACGGCGCACCCTGCAGTCCACCCCATGCCCGCTCTGCTCACCCCGCTCGAGGCCCCGAGCCGGCAGCCCGCCCACCTGCGACGGCTGCGGGTGGAGCTCGCGGACGGCGCGCGCACCACCGTCCACGCCGCCTGGTACCCGCGGGCCGCGACCGACGTCCGGGTGGTCCGCCTGCGCCGCCCGCAGCCCCTGGCCGCCTGGTGCGCGGACCACGGCCAGGCCGAGGCGCTCGTCGGCGGCTTCCACGTGCGCCCCGGCGGCCTGCCGCTCGGAGAGCTGCGCACCCGAGGCGTGGAGCGACGGCACGAGCCCTTCGACGCGCCCTGGGGCGGGTTGCGCGCCTGCGTCCACGTCGCGGGCGGCGAGCTCGCGATCGCGCGGCGCGACGCGCTCCCCGCCCACCCCCGGGGGGACCTGCTGCAGGCCGGTCCCCTGCTCGTCCGTGACGGCGCGGTCCTCGGCGGGGACGCGGAGGGCTTCTCGGCCGGCGCGCGGCAGTTCGACTCCGACATCACCGCAGGCCGCCATCCGCGGGCCGCGCTCGCCCGCACGGCCGGCCACCTCGTGGCGCTCGCCTGCGACGGCCGCGACGACGAGGAGGCGGGCCTCACGCTCCCCGAGCTCGCCGCGGTGCTGCTCGCGCTCGGGGCCCGCGAGGCGCTGAACCTCGACGGCGGCGGCTCCTCCTCGCTCGTCTGCGGCGGCGAGCTGCGGAACCTCCCGCGGGAGGCCCACGGCATCGCCCTGCCGGCCGGCCGGGCGATCTCCACCGCGCTGCTCTTCCGGCCGCGCTGAGGGCGCCGGCGCGCCGCTAGCCTCTTCCGGCGCCGCCGTCGCGGCGCGCTCGGTGGAAGGGGTCGCGGTGCGGGTGCTCAGCGGGTTGATGTTCTTCCCTCGAGGCGGGTCCTCGCACGTCGCCCGTGCCCTGGCGCACGGCCTCGAGGGGCTCGGCCACGACGTGCGGGTCGTCTCGGGCTCGCAGCCCGGCGGCCCCGGCGACGCCGCGGCGTTCTACGCCGGGCTGGACGTCCGGCCCGTGAGCTTCGGCCCGGGCGTTCCGCTGCACCCCTCCTACGAGGACCGGCCGGGGGCGCCGGACCCGTGCTTCGCCACCGTCGGGCCCGCGGACTACGAGGAGCATGTCGAGCTCTGGGCCGAGGCGCTCCAGGAGGCCGGCGCCGCCCGGGCGGACGTGCTCCACCTCCACCACCTCACCCCGCTCCACGAGGCGGCGCGGCGGGTCGCGCCCGGGGTGCCGGTCGTCGGCCACCTGCACGGCACCGAGCTCCTCATGCTCGAGCGGATCGCCGCCGGCGCCCCCGCCCACTGGCGCCACGCCCGAGCCTGGGCGGGGCGGATGCGCTCCTGGGCCCAGGGCTGTGAGCAGCTGCTGCTGCTCGCCCAGAGCCAGCGGGAGCGAGCCGTCTCACTGCTCGGGGTCGATCCGGGCCGCTGCGTCGTGGTGCCGAACGGCGTCGACGTCGCCGCCTTCGCCCCGGGGCCGGTCGCCCGCGGGGCGTTCTGGCGTGAGCACCTCGTCGAGCGGCCGCGGGGCTGGCGGCCGGGCGGGGGGGAGGGGAGCGTCCGGTACGCGCCCGAGGAGCTCGCGCCGCTGCGCGACGGCCCGGTCCTGGTCTGCTGCGGGCGCTTCACGGCGGTCAAGCGGGTCGGCCTGCTCGTCGAGGCCTGGGCGCTCGCCCAGCAGCGCACCCGCCGGCGCGGCGCGCTCGTGCTCGTGGGCGGTCACCCCGGGGAGTGGGAGGGCGAGCACCCGGCGGACACGGTCGCCCGGGTCGGCGCCCGGGACGTCTTCCTGGCCGGCTGGCACGGGCACGACGAGCTCCCCGGACTGCTCCGGGCCAGTGACGCGCTCGTGCTCGCCTCGGTGCGCGAGCAGTTCGGGCTCGTGCTCGTGGAGGCGATGGCCAGCGGGCTGCCGTGCGTGGCGGTCGACGCGTTCGGCCCCGGGGAGGTGGTGGAGGACGGCGTGACGGGCTGGCTCGTCCCGCCCGACGACCGTGGGGCGCTGGCCGACGCCCTCCTTGCCGCCTGCGACGACGAGGCGGGGCGGCGGCGCCGGGGGCGGGCGGCGCGCGCGGTGGCCGTCGCCCGCTACGGCTGGCCCGAGATCGCTCGCCGGGTCGAGGGCGTGCTCGGCGCGGCGGCGTCCGCCGGAATGGTTGACAACCTCAACAGTTGAGTACACTGCGGGAACCGTTGCCCTCCCAGACCCGCCGCACCCTCTCCCTCTTTGCGCCGTACCGCCGACCGCTCGCAGGGGTGCTCGCGCTGATCGGGATCTCGGCGCTCCTCGGCGTCGCCTCCCCGTTCCTGCTGCGCGACATCCTCGACCGGGCGATCCCCGACGGCGACACGACGCTCCTCTCGCTGCTCGCGGCGGGGCTCATCGCGATCTCCGTCGCCACGGGCGCGCTCGGGGTCGCCCAGACGTACCTCTCGAACGTCGTCGGGCAGCGGGTCATGCACGACCTGCGCTCGCGGGTCTACCGCCACCTGCAGCGCCTCTCGCTCGCGTTCTTCACTCGGACGCGCACGGGCGAGGTGCAGTCGCGGATCGCCAACGACATCGGCGGCGTGCAGAACGTGGTGACGAGCACCGCGACCTCGATCGTCTCCAACGTGACGACGGTGGTGGCGACCGTGGTCGCGATGGTCCTGCTGGACTGGCGGCTGGCCGCCTTCTCGCTCGCCCTGCTGCCCTTCTTCGTCTGGCTCACGCGCCGGGTCGGCTCCGAGCGCAAGCGGATCACCGCCCGGCGCCAGGGCCGGATGGCGGACATGAGCGCGCTGGTCTCGGAGTCGCTCTCGGTCTCCGGCATCCTGCTCGGCAAGACGATGGGCCGCTCGGCCGAGCTGGCCGAGCGCTTCGCCCGGGAGAGCTCCGAGCTCGCCGACCTCGAGGTCCGGGCGCGCATGGCCGGCCGCTGGCGCATGGCCTCCGTGCAGATGGCCTTCGCGGTGATGCCCGCGCTGGCCTACTGGTTCGCCGGCCTCGCGCTGGCCAGCGGCTCGACCACGATCACCCTCGGCACCCTGGTCGCCTTCACCCAGCTGCAGACCCGGGTGTTCTTCCCGATCCAGTCGCTGCTGAGCGTCCAGATCGACCTGCAGACCTCCACCGCGCTGTTCCAGCGGATCTTCGAGTACCTCGATCAGCCGGTGGACATCGAGGAGCGCCCGGACGCGATCCACCTGCCCCCGGGGGAGGTCCGCGGAGAGGTGCGCTTCGAGGACGTGTGGTTCGGCTACGACGCGGACGCGGCGCCCACGCTCGAGGGCGTGCGCCTGACGGTGCCCGCGGGCACGACGCTGGCCATCGTGGGCGAGACGGGCTCGGGCAAGACGACGCTCGGCTACCTCGTCGCCCGCCTCTACGACACGAGCTCCGGCCGGGTGAGCATCGACGGCGTCGACGTCCGCGACTTGAGCTTCGCCTCCCTGGCCGAGACGGTCGGCATGGTCCCCAGGAGACCTACCTGTTCCACGCGAGCATCCGCGAGAACCTGCGGTTCGCGAAGCCCGAGGCCACCGACGAGGAGCTCGTGGCCGCCGCCCGGGCCGCGCAGGTGCACGAGCTCATCGCCGCGCTGCCCGAGGGCTACGACACGGTGGTGGGGGAGCGCGGCTACCGCTTCTCGGGCGGCGAGAAGCAGCGCATCGCCATCGCGCGGACCGTCCTGCGCAACCCGCCGGTCCTGCTGCTCGACGAGGCGACGAGCGCGCTGGACAACGAGACCGAGCGTGCGGTGCAGGAGGCGCTGGACCGCCTCGCGGAGGGCCGGACCACCGTCGCGATCGCCCATCGGCTCTCGACGGTGCGCGACGCCGAGCAGATCGTGGTGCTCGACCACGGCCTGATCCTCGAGCGCGGCACCCACGACGAGCTCGTCGCCCTCGGCGGGAAGTACGCCCAGCTGGCCGCCGAGGCCGGGATGATCGTGAGCGCGTGAGTGGGCCGGCCCTCGTCGCGCTGGACCTCGCCGGGCCGCCGGAGCCCTGGTCGGCGCTGGGGCTGACCGTCGCGGCCGGGGTGGCCCAGCTCGGCGAGGTCACGCTGCGCTTCGGCGGGGAGGGCGAGGGGATCGCGGGCTGGGCGCTGGAGGCCGCCGCCGGGCCGGCGGAGCTCGACGGGCTGGCGACGACCTGGCTCGCCCGGCCGGTGACGCCGAACCACCCGGCGCACCACGCCCTCGGCGCGGTCGCGGTCGACCACGTCGTCGTGCAGACGCCGGATCCGGACCGCACGTTCGCCTGCTTCGCCGCCGCCGGGCTCGTGCTGCGGCTGGAGCGGGCGGCGG
>CAXSFZ010000015.1:60547-61020 GCA_964236905.1 uncultured Solirubrobacteraceae bacterium
CGCGTCCTTGTCGGCGCCGGCGTCGCGCAGGATCTCGCCGGCCTGGCTCTTGCCATCGGCGAGCGCGAGCAGGAGATGCTCGGTCGAGATGTACTCGTCCTTCATCTCGTTCGCCTGCTTCGCCGCCGCCGGGCTCGTGCTGCGGCTGGAGCGGGCGGCGGGCACGCGGGAGCGCCCGCTGCGCCAGGGCTTCTTCCGCCACGGCGAGGCCCGCATCGAGGTGGTCGGGCCCGCCGAGGTGGCCGACGACGGCCCGGCCCGCTTCTGGGGCCTCACGCTCGTGGTCGAGGATCTCGACGCCGCCGTCGCGCGGCTGGGGCCTGAGCGCTGCGCGACCCCGCGCGACGCCGTGCAGCCCGAACGCCGCATCGCCTCGTTGCGCCGGGAGGCCGGCCTGCCGGTCCGCCTGGCGCTGATGTCCCCCGAGCCCTGAGCGCCATCCGTGCCAGGCACCTTCGGCCCGCGGGCCGATG
>CAXSFZ010000016.1:0-59920 GCA_964236905.1 uncultured Solirubrobacteraceae bacterium
CCGCCGCGTGCAGTTCATGGCGAAGTCGCAGATGTTCCGCGCGGCGCGCGACCCCATGACCCTGGTGTACTCCCACGGCGGCGTCTTCCCGGTGCGCCGGGGCCTGCGCGACGTGAAGGCGGTCGCGACCGCGAAGGTCATCCTGGCCAAGGGCGGGCTCATCTGCATGTACTGCGAGGGCGGGCGCTCGCGGACGGGGCAGCTCGCCGAGAGCGCCAAGCCGGGGATCGGGCGCCTCGCGCTCGAGTCGGGCGCCACGATCGTCCCCGTGGCGATCCACGGCTCCTCGAGGGTCCGCAACTGGAAGCGCCTGCGCTTCCCGAAGGTCACGGTGCAGTACGGCGAGCCCTTCCGCTACGAGCAGACCGCGCGGCCCACGCGCAACCAGCAGCAGGTCGTCGCCGACGAGGTGTTCGCCCAGATCAGGGCGCTCTACGCCGGGCTGGACCAGCACGGTCGCGCGGGCGTCGCCCGCCGGGTCCGCGCGGCACGGCGGGCGGCCCGGCGCGGTCGCGGCGCCGCGACGGCATAGTCTCCCGGATGCCCCGACCCCTCCCCGCCCTCCTGGCGGTGCTGGCGCTCGCCCTGGGCGCCACCGCCACGGCCCAGGCCGCCCCGCTCTCGCTGGTCACCGTCGGCAGGTTCGCGGAGCCGACCTACGTCACGGCCACCCCGAGCGACCCGAGCCGGCTCTACGTCGTCGAGCGCGCCGGCACGATCAGGGTGGTGCAGAACGGGGACGCGAGGCTCTTCGCCGACCTGCGCGGCCTGGTGAGCGACACCGAGGGCGAGCGCGGGCTGCTCTCGATCGCCCTCGCGCCCGACTTCGGCACGAGCCGCGTCTTCTACGCCTTCTACACCGCGAAGGCGGACGCGGCGGTCACCGTGGCCCGCTTCCACGCCACGGGGCCGGACAGCGCGAGCCCGACGCCCGAGGTGCTGCTCAGCATCCCGCACGACCAGCAGAGCAACCACAACGGCGGGCAGCTCCAGGTCGGCCCCGACGGGCTCCTCTACGTCGGCACGGGCGACGGCGGCGCGGGCGGCGACCCGTCCGGGAACGGGCAGGACGTCGACCTCGGGGCGGCGCCGACGGTGGCCAACGGCGTCAACCACGACGCCCGGCTCGGCAAGATCCTGCGCCTGAACCCGGCGGCGCCGGCCGGCACGCCGCCCGAGATCTACGCCCTCGGGGTCCGCAACCCGTACCGCTTCTCCTTCGACCGCGCCACGGGCGACCTCCTGATCGGCGACGTCGGGCAGGACGCGCGCGAGGAGGTCGACCTCCTGCCGCGCGGCACCGGACCCGGCACGAACCTGGGCTGGAGCCGCTTCGAGGGGACGCTCAACGGCACCGCCCCCGGCTTCACGCCCCCCGTCCTCGAGTACGGCCACGACGCGCATCCCTACGGCGCGTTCAGCGGCTGCTCGATCACCGGCGGCTACGTCGTGCGCGACCCGCAGGTGCCCGAGCTGGCCGGCCAGTACGTCTTCGCCGACTACTGCGGCGCGAACCTGCGGGCCGCCCGGCTCACCGCGACCGGCAGCACCGAGGTCCGCACCCTCCCGCTCACGGCCGCGAACGTCATCTCCTTCGGCGAGGACGCCTGCGGGCGGCTGCTCGTCGCCCGGCAGGACGGCCTCGTCCAGCGGCTCGTGAGCGGCGGCGGCAGCTGCGTCGCCGCGCCCGCCGCCGGCGCGGCGCCCGTCACCGCCGCCCCGCCCGGCCCCGCGCCGCCCCGGGCGGTGGTGCGGGTGACCCGCACGGCGCGGCAGCGCGCGGTCGCGCTGCGACGGGTGCTGGTGCGGCTGCGCTGCGACACCGCCTGCGCCGTGCGGGCGGACGGGCTCGTGCTCGTCGGGCGCCAGAAGGTGGGGCGTCGCCCGGTCCGGCGGCTCACCGCGCGGAAGGCCCGCCTGGCCGCCGGGGCGCGCGTCCGCCTCGCCGTCCGGCTGCCCGCCGCCACGCGCCGTGCGGCCGCCCGCGCGCGGCGCCGGCACCACACCGTGACCGTGCGCGTCGTGGTGCGGGTGTGGGGCGCCGGCGGCGTCCGCGGGACCACGCGCGTGGTGCGCATCCGCGCGAGCGGGTGAGCGAGCTCTCCACCGCGCGGCTGACCGGCGTCCCGGTCACCCCGGAGGCGGCGCCGGCGCTCGCCGCGCTGCTCACCGATCCGCGGGTGGCCCGCACGCTCGGGGGCGTGCCCTCTCCGCGGGAGCTCGCCGAGACGGTCGCCCGCCAGGTGGCCCACTGGGCCGCCCACGGCGTGGGCGACTGGCTCTGGAGCGACCGGGGCACGGGCGCCGTGGTGGCTCGCGGCGGGCTCCAGCTCGTGGTGGTCGGCGGCCGGCCGGAGCTGGAGGTCGGCTGGGCGGTGGACGCCCGGCGCTGGGGCGAGGGGCTCGGCTCCGAGCTGGGGGCGGCCGCGGTGGAGCATGCCTTCGCGGTGGTCGGCGTGGAGACGCTGGTCGCCTTCACCCTGCCGCACAACTTCGCCTCCCGGCGGGTGATGGAGAAGCTCGGCTTCGCGCGGGAGCGACGGGTCGTCCACGCCGGGCGCGACCACGTCCTCTACCGGCTGCACGCGCCGCGCGGTGACCGCCCCGCCGGCGAGCTCGCGTAGGCGCGGCCGGGCAGGGCACCGGCGCCGCGCGAGGCTGCCGGAGGCCGGCCGGACGCCGCTCAGCGGACCCGCAGGCGCGCGTGCATCCCGGCCGCGCGGTGGCCGGGCAGCGAGCAGAACAGCACGTAGCGACCGGCCGGGAGCCGCGTGCGGAGCGTCCCGAGGCCGCCGGCGCGGACCTCGGCCAGCCGGCGCACCACACCGGTCTCGTGGCCCGACGGGCTGAGCCGCCGCACGACCAGGTCGTGCCCGTCCTGCCCGCGGTTGGCGAGCTCGACGATCGCCCGGCCGCGCTGCAGCACCGGGCGCGAGAGGCTCAGGCGGAACTCCGTCGCGGTGACGAGCAGGCGGGCCGGGCCGGAGCCCACGCGAGCCGCGGCCGCCCGCCGTGCGCCGGCCACCGCGGGCCCTCCGGCCACCGCGGGGGTCGCCGCGGGCGCCCGCGCGCCCGCCGCCGGCCCGAGGGCCAGCCCGGCGGCGAGCGCGCCCGCCGCCGCGGAGCGCCTCATCGGATGAGCGCGGGCCGGGCCACCCGGCCGGCGTCGGGGAGGACCGCGCCGGCGTCGGTGGCGAGCCACTGCTCGAGCAGCCCCGCGTAGACGCCGCGGAAGTCGCTGGTCGCCCGCAGGTTGCCGTCGGCGTCGAGCCGCTCCAGGCCCGGGAACTCGCCGACCATGCGGCCCGTCACCCGGGAGCCGATGAGCAGGCCGAGCCCGGCGGCGCCGTGGTCGGTGCCGCCGTCGTTCTCCTGCGCGCGCCGGCCGAACTCCGACCAGACGTGGACGACGACGCGGTCGGCCAGGCCGCGCGCCTCTAAGTCGCGCTGGAAGGCCGCGAGGGTCGCGCAGGTGAGCGCCAGCTCCTCCTCGAGGACCGCGCGCTCCCCCGAGTGGGTGTCGTAGGCGCCGGGCGCCGTGATCGAGACGCAGCGCAGCGGCAGCCCCCCGGCGAGCATCGCCGCCAGGCCGGCCATCCGGGTCGGGAAGTCGTCCTCGCCCTGCGGGTAGGCGACCGGGGAGGCGACGGCCGGGAGGGTGGCGCCGTCCGTCGCCTGCTTCGGCGCGAACGGGAGCAGCTGCCGGCGCACCTCGGCCGCCTGGACGGCCCCCGTGGCGGCCTGGCGGAGCGCCGGGTCACCGCTGCGCGCGTGCGCGGCGCCGAGGGTGCCCATCGTGTGGAGCATGAGCTGCTCGACCTCGCCCCACACGTCGCGGGCCCAGAAGTCGAAGCTGCCGGGGCCGTCGATCGCCGCCACCGGCTTGCTCGCGGTGGCCAGCGCCGGCGCGAGCGCGCCGTCGAGCGAGAGCCCCTGCAGCGGGTTGGCGGGGCTGCCGGCCCGGTCGAGGTAGCGCCCCATCCAGCCCGTGCGGAGGCCGGGGTCGAGCGCGCCCACCTCGTGGAAATGGCGGGAGACGAAGTGCGACTGGTCGGGATGGTCGTAGCCCACGGCGGGCATCACGCAGACCTTCCCCTCCGCGTGGAGCGCGGCGATCGGCGCGGCGGAGGGGTGCCAGCGCAGCCGCGGATCCTCCCCGAACTCCGTGCCGGTGCCCGGAGGCAGCGCCAGCGAGGGCCGCAGCCGGCGGTACAGCGCGTCCTGCGTCGGGGCGAGCACCTGCAGCGAGTCGACGCCGCCCTCGAGGTAGACCTGCACGACGACCGCGCCGGGCGGCCCGGCGGCGGCCTCCGCGACGCCGGGGGCGAAGAGGCCGAGGCGCCCCGCGCCGTAGACCGAGAGGCCGAGCCCGGCGCCGCGCAGCACGAAGGCGCGGCGGCTGAGGCCGGTCCCGGCGGGGTCGGGCATCCCCGGCTCGGTGCCGGGCAGCCCGGCGCCGGCGGCGGCGCGCGCGGCCCGGGAGCGCTCGTGCTCGTCGCAGGCGGCCATCAGCTCGTCGTGTAGTCCGGGGAGGTGGCGATGAGCATGAGCAGCGCGTTGTGGCGCAGGATGCCGCGCCGCTCCACGTCCCACCGCTCCGCGCCGGCGACGGCCTGGCCGGCGAAGGCCTCCAGTCGGCGGCGGGTCGGCGCGGTGAGCGTCGGGTGGCCGAGGACGCCCAGCGCGCGGTCGACCGCCTCAGGCGGCTTCAGCCGGGTCGGGAAGCCGGGCACCTTCGCCGGGTCCGGCGTGAGCGTGCGGCCCTCGAGCGCGGTGTTGGCCGAGAGCCAGCGTCCGCGCCAGCGCGCGGTGTCGATCCAGCGCTCGGCGTCCCAGCCCGCGACGTTCGGCGGCTCGAAGAGGCGCTGGCCGGCCAGCCCGGTGAGCCAGCTCCAGGCGTCGGTGTCGATCCCGCGGCCGGTCGCGCGCAGCAGGCCGACCGTGTGGACCACGGGCGGCTTGACCATCCGCGGCCCGTCGTGCAGCGCCGGGTGGCGCAGGACGGCCTCGAGCACCGGGCGGATCCGCCGCCCGCCGGCGAGGTAGAGCCGGGCGAGCGCGGCGGCGTCGCGGCCCGACGGTGGCTCGGGCACGAAGTGGTCCCACAGGCGGTGGACGAACCACCGGGCGTGATCGGGGTGCCCGGTCGCCAGGCGGACGGCGTCGCGGTAGTCGAAGCGCCCGCGGTGGCCGAAGACGACCTTGGTCCCGGGGTCGTGCCGCTCCGGGTCGAAGCGGAAGTTGGCCGGGCCGCCCGCCGCGCTCCAGTCGCTGCGGAAGCCCGTGAGCGCCCGGGCGAGCTCGCGCACGTCGCGCTCGCGGTAGCCGCGGCCGGCGCCGAGCGTGAAGAGCTCGAGCATCTCGCGCGCGTAGTTCTCGTTCGGCGCGCCCTTCGCGTTCTCGTTCCCGTTCAGCCACTGCAGCATCGCCGGGTCGCGGGTGATCTCGAGCAGCAGCTCGGGGAAGCTGCCGAGGGCGTGCCGGCGCAGCAGCTGGTTCTGCGTGAGCAGGAAGCGGGGCTCCACCGACGCGACCGAGGTCGCGAACCAGTCGTGCAGCACGAGGGTCATGCGCTCGAGGAGCGGTGCGCGCGTGCGCACCATGCGGTCCAGCCACCACAGCCCCTCGTGGCCCCAGGCGTCCCCGGGCGCGAGCGGTCCGTCCTGCGTGCGCGGCAGCGGGCCCACGAGCGCGCGGGAGCGCGGGCGGGTCAGCGAGCGGACCGCGCCGTCGAGACCGAGCGCGGCGACCCTGCGGGCCTCGCCCCGGCGCGGGCCGAAGCCCGCCCGCCACAGCAGCCGCTCGGCGTGGGCGGCGGTGAACGCGCCGCGGTGGACGGGCAGCGCCGAGGCGCGAGGGGGACGGGTGCGGGCGCGGCGGGCGGTCATCGGCGAACGGGGGGCGGCACGAGGGTCGGGCGGCGGCGCGTGCAGACGAGCCATCGGCAGCCGCGGCCCGGGGGTTGAGCTTGCCAGGGCGCCCCGGTCCACGCGAGCCCGACCCCCCTCGGGGTCGGGGGCGGCGGCGCGCGCGTCGGCCGCTCGGCAGCTCGTGGCCGCTCGGCCGCGCGCCGCCGCCCGCGGCGACTCGGCAGCTCGTCGCCGCGTCCGGCCCGCGACGGGCGCTCGCGGCGGGCGGGCGGGCGCGGGCGGCGGCCGTCGCGTGGGGCGCGACGTTCGACGCCGGCTGTGCGCGCTGTGGGGCTTGTGGCGTGGGGTGTCGCCTGGGGCGCGACGTTCGACGCCCGCTGTGCGCGCGTCGGGCACGCGGCGTGGGGCGTCGCCCGAGGCGCGACGTTCGACGCCGGCTGTGCGCGCGACAGGGCTCGTGGCGTGGGGTGTCGCCTGGGGCGCGACGTTCGACGCCGGCTGTGCGCGCCGTGGGGCTCGTGGCGTGCGGTGTCGCCTGGGGCGCGACGTGCGACGCCGGCTGCGCGCGCCGTGGGGCTTGTGGCGTGGGGTGTCGCGTGGGGCGCGACGTTCGACGCCGGCTGTGCGTGCCGTGGGGCTTGTGGCGTGGGGTGTCGCCCGGGGCGCGACGTTCGACGCCCGCTGTGCGCGCGTCGGGCGCGGACGACCGACCACCCACCCACCCAGTCCGCCGCGGCGCCCGGCCCGCGCGGAGGCCGAGCCGAAGCGCGCACCCGTGGCGGGGAGCGAGGGGCCGCGCTCAGGAGGTCATCCCGGTGAACTGGCCCCCCGTGACGTTCAGCACCTGGCCCGTGACGAAGTTCGACCACGGCGAGCAGAGGAAGAAGACGCCGCCGGCGGCCTCCTCCGGGGTGCCGGGCCGCCCGACCGGGATGACGGTCGAGGCCGTCTCGCGCAGCTGCTCGGGGATGCCGAGCTGGACTTTCTCGCCGTCGATCTCCATCTGGTTGGCGTCGTCCTTCGTGGCGGTCAGGCGGGTCTCGATCCAGCCGAAGGCGACGGCGTTGACGTTGATCTTGAACTGGCCCCACTCCTTGGCCATCGTCTTGGTCAGGCCGACCACCGCGCTCTTGCCGGCCGCGTAGTTGGCCTGGCCCGGGTTGCCCATCGTCCCCGAGACGGAGGAGATGTTGACCACCTTGCGGAAGACCTCGACGCCCTGCGCCCGCTCCTGCTTGGCCGGCTCACGCAGGTGCGGGGCGGCGGCCCGCAGGACCCGGAAGGGCACGATCGTGTGGATGTCGAGCATCCGCTGGAACCAGTCGTCGCTCATCTTGTGAACCGGCGCGTCGAGCGTGTAGCCCGCGTTGTTGACCACGATGTCGAGCCTGCCGAAGGCGTCGACCGCGGTCTGCACGAGCTCCTCGGCCGTGCCCTCCTTGGTCAGGTCGCCCCCGAAGACGACCGTGTCGCCGTCGAGCTCCTCGGCCGTTTGGCGGGCGACGGCGGCGTCGAGGTCGTTGATCAGCACCTTCGCCCCGTGCTCGATGAGCAGCTCGGCGGTGGCGCGGCCGATGCCGCGCGCCGAGCCGGTGACGATGGCGACCTTGTCCTCGAGGACTCCCATGGTGTGCTCCTTGCTGGCGTGGAGGCGAGAAGCTACCGGGCCGTCCCGCCCTGGCCCTCGCGGCGCCGCACGCGTACCTTCAGCGCATGGCCCTCCTCGAGCACGACCAGGAGCACCTGCTCCTGCACTTCGCGCGCAACGGCGCGTACGGCGACGACGGCTCGGAGCTCGTCGTGCTCGAGCGCGGCGAGGGCCCGTGGGTCTTCGACACCCGGGGGCGCCGCCACCTCGACGGGCTCTCGAGCCTCTTCTGCGCGCAGATCGGCTACTCCCACGGCGAGGAGATGGCGGCGGCGGCCTCGGCGCAGCTCACCCGGCTGCCCTTCGCGACCAACTGGGGGACGGCGAGCCCTCCCGCGCTCGAGCTCGCCCGACGGCTCGCCGGCGTGGCCCCCGACGGGATCGAGCACGTCTTCTTCACGGGCGGCGGCTCGGAGGCCGTGGAGTCGGCCTGGAAGCTCGTCCGCACCTACCACCTGGCCCGCGGGGAGCCGCAGCGCACCAAGGTGATCGCCCGCGACCGCGCCTACCACGGCGTGACGCTCGGGGCGCTCGCGTTCACCGGCGTGCCGGGCTTCAAGGAGCCGTTCGGCCCGCCCGCGGTCCCGACGCGGCACGTCGCGAACACGAACGCCTTCCGCCGCCCGGAGTCCGGCGCCGCCCTCACCGAGGTGCTGCTGGCCGAGGTGGAGGCGGTGATCGCCGAGGAGGGCGCCGACACGATCGCGATGCTCATCGCCGAGCCCGTCCAGAACGCGGGGGGCTGCCTGCAGCCCCCCGAGGGCTACTGGCCGGGGCTGCGCGCGATCTGCGACCGCCACGGGATCCTGCTGGTCGCCGACGAGGTGATCACCGGCTTCGGGCGCCTCGGCGAGTGGTTCGGCGTCACGCGCTTCGGCGCGGTGCCGGACCTCATCACCTGCGCCAAGGGCCTCACCTCGGCCTACGCGCCGATGGGCGCCGTGCTGGTCTCCGAGCGGGTGGCCGCGCCGCTCTTCGACGCGGGCCGGATGCTGCTGCACGGCATCACCTTCGCCGGCCACCCGGTGAGCGCGGCGATCGCCCTGAAGAACCTCGACATCTTCGAGCGCGAGGGGGTGCTCGAGAACGTCCGCGCCCTCGAGGGGCACCTGGCGGCGGGCCTCGAGAGCCTGCGCCGGCTGCCGATCGTCGGCGACGTGCGCGGCTCGGGCTTCTTCTGGGCCGTCGAGCTCGTGCCGGACGGGCCCGCGAGCCGCTGGGACGCCGAGCAGCGCGAGGAGCTGCTCAAGCGCTTCCTGCCCGGGGCGCTGATCCGCGCCGGCCTCATCGCCCGCGGCGACGACCGCGGCGACACGGTGATCCAGGTCGCGCCGCCGCTGACCTGCGAGGCGGCGGTGCTCGACGAGCTCGTGGCGCGCCTCGGGACGGTGCTCGAGGCGATCTCCGTGCACATGGGCGTCGCGACGGGCGCGGCGGCGTGAGCGCGACGCAGACCGCGCGCGGCGACGCGGCCCCGGCGGCGGGGCTGCCGGTGGTGGCCCACTGGATCGCCGGCGGGCCGGACGCGGGCGCGACGGCCCACGCGCCCGTGTTCGACCCCGCGACGGGGCAGCCCACCAGGCGGGTGGCCCTCGCCGGCGCCGGCGAGGTCGATCGCGCGGTGCGCGCGGCGCGGGAGGCCTTCGCGGGGTGGAGCCAGGCGTCGCTGGCCAAGCGCACCGGGGTGCTCTTCGCGTTCCGGGAGCTCCTGGCGGCGCGCGCCGGGGAGCTCGCGGCGCTCGTGACCTCCGAGCACGGCAAGACGCTCGAGGACGCGCGCGGCGAGGTGCAGCGCGGCCTCGAGGTCGTGGAGTTCGCCTGCGGGATCGCGCACCTCATGAAGGGCGAGGGCTCGGAGGGGATCTCCACCCGGGTGGACTCGACGAGCTACCGCCAGCCGCTCGGGGTGGTGGTCGGGATCACGCCGTTCAACTTCCCGGCCATGGTCCCGATGTGGATGTTCCCGCTCGCCCTGGCCTGCGGGAACGCGTTCGTGCTCAAGCCGAGCGAGCGGGACCCCTCCGCCTCGCTGCTGCTGGCCCGGCTGCTGGCCGAGGCCGGGCTGCCGGCGGGCGCGTTCTCGGTGGTGCAGGGCGACAAGGTCGCGGTGGACGCGCTGCTCACCCACCCCGAGGTCGACGCGGTCTCCTTCGTCGGCTCCACCCCGGTCGCGCGGTACGTGCACGAGACGGCCAGCGCCCACGGCAAGCGCGCACAGGCCCTCGGCGGGGCGAAGAACCACGCCGTGGTGCTGCCGGACTGCGACCTCGACGTCGCCGCCGACGCCATCGCCTCGGCGGCGTTCGGCTCCGCCGGCCAGCGGTGCATGGCGATCTCGGCGGGGGTCGCGGTGGGGGAGGAGACCGCCGAGCGGCTCGCCGCCGCGGTGGTCGCACGCGCGCGCGCGCTGCGGGTCGGGCCGGGCGACGCGCCCGGCAGCGAGATGGGCCCGGTGATCACCGCCGCCGCGCGGGACCGCGTCGTGGAGTACGCGGGGCGCGGGGAGGAGCAGGGCGCGACGCTCGCGCTCGACGGCCGCGGCCTCGAGGTCGCCGGCCACCCCGACGGCTACTGGGTCGGGCCGACGGTCCTCGACCACGTGACCCCGCAGATGGACGTCTACCGCGACGAGGTCTTCGGCCCGCTGCTCGTGCTCCTGCGCGTCGCCTCCTTCGAGGAGGCGCTCACCCTGGTCAACGCCAACCCGTACGGCAACGGCGCGGCGATCTTCACGGCCGACGGCGGCGCGGCCCGCGAGTTCCGCTCCCGGGTCACGGTCGGCATGGTCGGCGTGAACGTGCCGATCCCGGTCCCGATGGCCTACTACTCCTTCGGGGGCTGGAAGGACTCGCTCTTCGGCGATCTCCACGTGCACGGTCGCGAGGGCGTGCTCTTCTACACCCGCGGCAAGGTGGTCACCGAGCGCTGGCCGCAGCGCGCCTCCGGCGTCGACTACGGGTTCCCGACCCAGAGCTAGATCGCGGGGCGCTCGTCCCGGTGTCGGGGAGGGACGAGCGCGGGGCGCGGCGGCCCGCCCGGGTCAGCCCAGCAGGTGGTTCGGGCCGAAGGCGACGCGGTCGACCGGCTCCATCGCGACGGGCTCGCCGTCCAGGCGCACCTCCTCGCGCGCCGCGTCGACCTCGATGCGCCCGCGCCGCGTGTTGCGCACCATGTCCTGCGCGCCGAGGCCGCGGCAGCCCCGCACCGCCAGGCGCTCGCGCGTCGTGGGGAGCTCGGCCCCGAGCGCCGCCGCCGCCAGGAAGGCGACCGAGCAGCGGGCCGGGGAGGAGCCGCGGGCGCCGACCTGCGGGCCGACGCGCACGGGCTCCACGCCCAGGGTCGCCGCGTCGCCGACCCCGCTCGCGCCCCAGACGACCATGCCCTGCTTGAGCACCGCCGCGGGCCGGACCCCGAGCTGCTCCGGGCTCCACAGCACGGCATCCGCGAGCCGCCCGACCTGCAGGGAGCCGACGTGCTCGCCCAGGCCGTGGGTGATCGCCGGGTTGATCGTCGCCTTGGCCACGTGGCGGAGCACCCGCTCGTTGTCGGCGCGACCGCCCTCGCTCCCGCGCTGGCGGCGCAGCGCGTCGGCGTTCTGCAGCGCGGTGCGCAGCACCTGGCCGACCCGGCCCATGCCCTGGGAGTCCGAGGAGACCATCGGGATGACCCCGAGGTCGTGGAGCGCGCCCTCCGCGGCCATCGTCCACGCGCGCGCCCGCGCGCGCACGGCCTGCCGGTCGCCGGCCCGGCCCCCCGGATGCTGCTCGTGCACGGCGGCGATCATCGCGAGGTTGTCCTCCACCGCCCAGCGGCCGAACGGCACCGTCGGGGAGGTGGAGGAGGTCAGGACGCTCGGGTGGGCGCAGAGCGCCAGCAGGTCCGGCGCGTGGCCCCCTCCCGCGCCCTCGACGTGGAAGGCGTGGACGGTCCGCCCGGCGAAGGCCGCCGCGGTCTCGGCCACCGTGAGGACCTCGTTGAGCCCGTCGGTGTGGATCGCGAGCTGCACGTCGCAGCGCTCGGCGACCGCGAGGGCGGCCAGGATCTGCGGGGCACCCGCGCCGACGTCCTCGTGGATCTTCAGCCCGGCGCCGCCGGCCCGCAGCTGGGCCTCGATGTCGTCGGGGTCGCTCGCCGAGCCGCGGACCAGCAGCGCCGCGTTCAGCGGCACGTCCTCGAGCGCGGCCCAGGCCTGCCGCAGGACCGGGCCGGGGCTCGTCCCGAGGTTCCAGATCGGCCCGAGGTCCTGGACCACCACCGTGGTGGTGCCCCCGGAGAGGGCCGTGTCGACGACCTGCGGCGAGAGCCAGTGCACGTGGGAGTCCACGGCGCCCGGGGTGACGAGCATCCCCGTCGCCGGGACGACGGCCGTGTGGGCGTCGAGCACCACGTCGACGGCGTCCATGGTGTCGGGATTGCCGGCCCGGCCGACGCTCACGACGCGACCGCCCTCCACGCCGAGCGACGCCCGCCGGATCCCCAGCACCGGGTCGAGCAGGAGGCCGCCGAGCACGCACAGCTCCACGCCGCCGCGGCCCGCGCGCACCCCGAGCCCGTCGCGCATGGTGCCGCCGAACGCCGGCACCACCTCGTCCGGGCCGCCCACGTCGTCGCGCTCGGGCTCGACCTCGAGCACGCTGTCGGCCAGCCGGACGCGCATCAGGCGCCCCGGTAGCCGAGCGCGCGCCCGCGCTCCAGGGCCGCGTCGAGGGCGCCCGCCGCGTCGAGCGGACCGTCGACGAGCTCGGAGTGCCCCCGCACCACGCGCGCGCCGCCGAACGGCCGCATCCGCACCACCACGCGCTCCCCGGGCGCGAGGTGGACCTTCTCGCCGGGCGGCAGGTCGAGGTGCATGCCCCACGCCGCGCGCCGGTCCAGCTCGAGCGCGCGGTTGACCTCGAAGAGGTGCAGGTGCGAGGTGAGCCCGACGGGCACCGCGGCCGTGTTGGTGATGGCGAGCTCCGGCCCGTCCCCCCAGCTCGGCCTCGGCTCGGGCCGCGCGGGCGCCGCGTCGGCCAGCGGGTCCTCGAGCACCACGAGCCGGTGGCCGTCGCCGAAGAGCGGCTCGACCTCGATGCGCCGCAGCAGCGCCGGCACCCCGGGGAGGACGTCGTCCGCGCCGAGCGCGGCGCGGCCCGCGGCGAGCGCCTCGGGGTAGCCCGCCCCGTCGCGTACCGCCTCGCACACCTCGTCGGCGATGAGCGCGCGCGCCTCGCCCTCGGTGAGCCGCAGCCCGCGGGCCCGACGACGCCGCGCGAGCTCGGCGGCGAGGAAGAGGAGCAGGCGGTCCTGCTCGGAGGCCAGGAGACTCATGGGGAGCGATAGTGCCAGGCGCCCCGGGTCGGTCCCGCGGCGCGCCGCCGCCCGCCTCTTTGCGCGACAGTAGCCCGAGGTTTCTGTTGACCCAGTACGCCGCTTTACTGCGGCGACCGTAACGTCATTCGCATCAGGAGTATCTGGTCGGCACCGATGCTTAGCCCTGATCTACCGACGGGCGGGCGGTTTCCCGGCCCCTCGCTGGAGTCTCCCGCGCCACGTGGTGGGACCCGGGCCGCTCGATGAGCGGCCTAGGGGAGTGGGGAGAACCGGACCTCGAACCCGAACCATCGGAGGCCGACGAGCAGCTTCCCGAGCTGCACTTCGCCTCCCTGCAGGAGTTCGTCGAGCAGCAGCTCGCACCGATGTACAAGCGCAGCCTCTCGGGCAACGACAAGACCTGGTGCCCGCAGTGGTGGCGCCACGCCGAAGCCATCGCCCGCTTCGAGGCCCTCTGGCGCGCCTGGGAGCACCTCCGCCTCGATCCCGCCCTCGGCATGTCAGTCTGGTTCCGCGACCACGCCGACCACCACATGAACGTCCTCCTCGACGCCGACGGCCCCTTCAAAGGCTGCTCCAGCCAAGAAGGCAAAGGACACTCACCGCGCCTCGAGGCGCTGCCATGCGCCACGCCGCCCCCTGGCCTCTTCGACTGAAAGCGTGAGTCAGCGCGCGAGGTCCCCGGCGCGGGCGAGCCCTCGGACACCACATTGCGCGACTTGACTCGCCACACCGCTCAAGGACCGGGTGGATCGCGTCTCGTACGTTCGGCCAGATCAGTCGAAACCCTCAAGGGAACCTTGTGGTCGCGATGGCGGGTCGCCACGTTGGCGTCTCTCCCGGCGAATGGTTCGTCGTTTTGTCTACTCAAGGACCCACCATGCGGTCGTCGAGACTCATCACAGGCCTGCTGCTACTCGCGATCGTGGCCGTCACCACGACCGCCGTAGTCGGCGAACAGCCCCGTTGGTCACGCGCTGAAGGCTCGGTCCCTGCATCAGCCCAGACCTCCCCGGCAGCCGGTTCGACCCGATCGACAACCCAAGCCGTCCTTCGTGCCGCGCGGACGTCGAGAATCGCTCCGCGACTGGTCGCTGGTGTTCGTCCGAAGAAGCCACTTCGGATGCAGCCGAACCCAAGGACGCGAGTGAGATACTCCGCCGAGCAACGCCGGGCCGCATCGAAGTTGCGCCGGAAGGCCAGGTCGCCGCAATCCGCGGCACGCGCGGCTCTTGCGGTTGAACCTGCTGGTCTGGGCGCCTTCGGCTACAACGGGGAGAACCAGCTTGGTGGGACGGTCGTCAACGGATACGGCTCTCCGCCGTACAGCGCGTCTGTGTACCTCGAAGTCCAAGCGCCAACCGGTGCGGTGCAGTTGGCGGCTGGCGCCAACTTCTTCCAAGCTCTCTACGCGGACGGCACCGTACGGGCCTGGGGTTCCAACAACGAAGGAGGACTCGGAATCGGATCGAACGGGTTCTTGCTCCGGTCCCCGACTCTTGTGCCGCTCAACGGCGTGACGCAGATTGCTGCCGGTTCTGAGCACTCGCTGATGCTTACGCCTCAGGGGCTCTTTGGCTCGGGCCCCAACAGCTCAGGCGAACTGGGCTTCTACAGCTGCTGCGGCTACTTCACGACTCCGCAGCCGGTGACCACGATCTCCGACTTGAAGGCGGTCGCCGCGTCTCAGAGCCAGAGTCTGGGGCTCAAGAACGACGGCACGGTATGGGAGTGGGGCGACAACGTCAGCGGAACGATGGCCGACGGCAGCTGCGACTACGAGCGAAAGAACCGTCGCGAACCGGGACAAGTCGTGGGACTGACCGACGTCAAGGCGATCTCGGCCGGCATCGACGCGGACATGGCGTTAAGGACCGACGGGACGGTCTGGATCTGGGCCGATGGCAGCTGCGGGCTGGCGACTCAGGTCCCCGGGATCAACGACGCGACGGCCCTTGGCAGCGGCGGCGGCGTCATCCGCGCGGGCGGCACGCTGTGGATTCCAAGCCGCTCGGGAGCCACTCAAGTGCCCGGTCTGTCGGGTGTCACGCAAGTGAGCACTCGGTACGGCAGCTGGCTGGCGCTGAAGTCCGATGGGTCGGTCTGGGGGTGGGGCAAGAACGAGTACGGCCAGCTCGGCAACGGGACCAAGACCGACGCCGCGACGCCCGTGCGGGTACGGCGAGTCAGCGGCGCGGTCGCCGTTGCGACTACGAGCATGAGCGGTGCGGTCGCAGCTGCCAGCATCGACGGACCCGACCAAGCTCCCAGCGTTGGCCCGACGGGCGGGCCGCTGACCCCGCGAGAGACCTTCGGCGGCTCAAATCCCGCATCGACGTGCGTACAAGTGGCCCAAGGTCGCTGCGGCGACCCGGTCAACACCGCCGACGGCAACTTCTTCGACTCCTACAGCGATATCAGCGTCCCGGGCCGCGGTGTCCCGCTCGCTTTTGAGCGGACCTACAACTCCCTCAACGCCGCGCAGGACGGTCAGCTCGGCTATGGCTGGAGCTTCTCCTACGGCATGACGGTCAAGGAAGATGCGGCGAGCGGCAAGGTCACCGTGGCTCAGGAGAACGGCAGCGAAGTCGTCTTCGCGGCCGCCGCGGGAGGCGCCTACACGGCGCCTCCGCGGGTGCTCGCTTCGCTCAAGCGCGAGACCGACAACACATGGACGTTCACGCGGAGGGCCAAGACGAAGTTCCTGTTCAGCCCCGGCGGCCGTCTGACTGGCGTGCGCGACCTCAACGGGTACACCACCCAAGTGAGCTACCCCGCGGCCGACAGGATCGTGGCCACCGAGCCCGCCGGTCGCACGCTGACCATGAACCTCACCAGCGGACGCATCGCAAGCGTCGCCGATAGCGCGACGCCGGCTCGCACGGCGTCGTTTGTCTACGACGCTAGCGGCGATCTGACCGCCGCCACCGACGTCGGCGGAGGTGTCACGCGCTTCTCCTACAACGCCGAGCACCGCATCGTCACGGTCCGCGAGCCTAAGTACGCAACGGACACGACGACCACCCCGACGCCGCAGGTCACCAACGTGTACGACACCGAGGGACGCGTCGTAGCCCAGACTGACCCACTCGGCGCAACGACGCAATTCGACTACACGAGCATCGCGAGCGCGACCAAGGTCACCGAGCCCAACGGCAAGGTCACCCTCGACCGCTACGAGAACGGACTGCGCGTCAGCACGACTGAGGCCTTCGGAACACGCGACGCCGCGACCTCGACGTTCGCCTATGACCTGAACACGCTGAGCCTGACCGACGCATGCGATTCAGACGGCAGATGCTCGACGGCGAGCTTTGACTCACGCGGGAATGTGCTGACTCAGACCGACGGTCTGGGACGCACCACGACAACCACCTACAACGCGCTCGACGACGTCACCTCAACGACCGACCCGGCTGGTGTGACGACGACGACGACTTACGACGCGGCCGGCAACGTGCTGACGCAGTCGCGGCCGTTGCTCGACGGCGGCGGCGCGACGACCGCGGTGCAGAAGACCACCTTCCGCTACGGCGCGACCACCCCGGTGTATGCCGGAGACGTCACTTCCATCACCGACGCCAACGGAAAGTCGACCCAGTACCGCTACGACAGCTTCGGCAACCGAATCTCCGAGACCCTTCCCGCGACCCCGGAGAACGCGAATGGCAACAAGACGACGTTCGCCTACGACACGGCGACCGGCTGGCTGACCGCTACGACGTCGGCCAAGGGCAACTTGGCGGGCGCGCCGGCTGGCAGCTTCACGACGCGTTTCAGCCACGACCGCTTCGGGCGCGTCGTTCAGACTCGAGACCCGCTGTGGAGTGCTGCGACACCGACCGTGCATCGTCAGACCTCGACGTTCGACGCCAACGGCAACCTCGCTACCGAGACAGACGCCAACAACAACACCACCACCTATGTCTTCGACGCCGCCAACCGCTTGACCAAGACCACGCGTGCGGACAACACCGTCCTTCGCAACGAGTATCGGTCTGACGGGCGTCTGCTGCGGAGGTACGACGCCAACAACAAGCCGACCTCATACGAATACAACCCGCTCGGATACCTCTCCAAGGCCGTCGACGCATCCGACCGCGTCAGGTCGTTCTACACCGACACTGCCGGGAACGTCGTGCGAAGCTGCGACAACGCGTGTACGAGTAATACCTACGACGCTGCGGGGCAGTTGACCGCCATCAACTACGACCTCAGCGGCACTCCCGATGTGAGCATCGCCTATGACGCCCTCGGTCGCCGCTCGTCGATGACCGACGGCACAGGTAGCTCAACCTGGGTGTGGGACAGCCTCGGACGGATGACAAGCAGCACGGACGGCTACGCCAACAAGGTCAGCTACGGCTACGACCTTCTCGACAACCGCACGGCGATCACCTATCCGGGCAACCTGACCGTCACCCAGACCTTCGATGCGGTGGGTCGGATGGCTTCGCTGAAGGAGTGGAAGAACAACACCACAACATTCGCATACGACGCGGACTCGAACCTCGTCACGACGACCCGGCCCGCCACCTCGGGGGTCGTCGACACGTTCGGACGCGACGACGCAGGATCGCTGACCAACGTCCGCACCGCCAAGGGCGCCACCACACTGGCCGCTTTCGCATACACCCGCGACAGCTCAAGCCAGCTCGCCACAACGACCACAACCGGGATCAGTGAGCCGACCCAGGGCTACAGCTACAGCGCGCTCCAGCAGCTGAAGCGCTCAGGAACGACAGCCGCCCCAATCTCCTACTCCTACAACGCGACCGGTGACCTCACCGCGCGCGGCTCATCGTCGACGCTCACCTACGACGCGACCAGCCGACTCTGCTGGAAGGCCTCAGCGGTAGTCGCGGACGCGTCGTGCGCGACACCACCAGCCTCTGCCACGACGTACACCTTCGACAACAACGGCAACCGCACTAAGGCCACCACAGGCGCAACGGTCGCCGCCTACGGCTACGACCAAGCCAACCGACTGACCGCCTACAAGACGACCGCGACATACAAGTACGACGGCAGCGGCCTGCGGCTGTCCAAAACCGTTTCAGGCGCAACGCAGCGGTTCGTCTGGGACCGCGCCGCCGGAACTGAGCAACTCCTAGCCGACGGCGCCAACAAGTACGTCTACGGACCCGATGGCCTGCCACTCGAGCAGATCACCAACGCAGGCACCGTCACCTACCTACACCACGACCAGCTCGGCAGCACCCGACTCATCACGAGCACCGCCGGTGTCAACATCGCCAGCTACAGCTACGACGCCTACGGCACCAGCACCGCCACCACAGGAACCGCAACAACGCCACTGGGATACGCAGGCGAGTACTTCGACACCGAGTCGGGCCTCATCTACATGCGAGCCCGCTACTACGACCCCCCCACCGGCCAGTTCCTCAGCCGCGACCCACTCGAGCAGATCACACAGCAGCCCTACGCCTACACCGACGGCAACCCCATCAACCGTGTCGACCCAAGCGGCCTCCTCTTCGGGATCCCCGGAACACCATCAGTAGGGGACATCGCCTCGGCCACATCAAACGCCGCCGCCGGAATACTCAACGGGCTAAGCCTCGGCTACAGCACAAGATTGGCCGGAGAAGTCTTCGGTTTCGACGCGTCATGCGCCGACTTCGGCGCCGGCTACGGGACCGGCAACGTTATAGGCCAAGGCCTGGGACTTTTCGGCGCGGGCAGCGTCCGTGTAGTGGCCGTAAAGGGCGCCGAGCGAGTCGGCGCTTTCAGTCCGTTGATACCGGAGGGTGCGGTCGGACCGCTGCCGACTCGTGCGCCAGGGTTTCAGTATGTCGGCGGACGCGGCGGTTCCGGACTACATCCGAACGTCACCGGTGTGAGATTCATGGATGCGACCAACCATCACGCTTCGCCTCGCGTTTACATGAACGACGCCGGTCAGACGGTCGATCCGTTCACGGGTAGAACGATATCCCCCGACGAACCGATGGCTCACATCCGGCCTTGACGAGCGGACGAAACATCAATTCCTTGATGGACCTCGTCGGGGAACGGATAAAGGAGGTCGCTTTCCCCGCCGACTACGTGGAACTGTGCTTCGGCGGCCCGGTCCTCCGTTTACTCCTGTACCCGGTGAGCGTGACTCTTGCCGGGGCGCAAGAACTCTTTCCTACGGGAAGTGGCCGTCAGCTGCTTCTCAAGCTAGAGGGGTCGTCGGTCACTGCAATCGAGATGCACGACGCCCAACTTATCTTGCACATCTCGAACGGCGCCGTAGTCCGCGCCCGCATCGACGAAAGCGATGCCCGTGGGCCCGAATCCCTCCAGTTCGTGCCTTGGGAGAACGGCAGATTGAACGCTGCTGCGATGGAAGCGTGGTGAAGCGGTTCGCATCTCGCCGACTTGGTCCGGTTCGCGCGACCTAAAGCTCGACCGAACGAGCTCGATCACCACACCGGTCCAGAGCCGTCCGGGCGGGGCGCGAAACGCCCCGGGAGGCCTGCAGGGCTCATCGCGACCACCGGTCGCCCGGGGCCCGGGAGTTCGCGGTGAGCGCGTTGAAGGCGGGTGTTGCGGCCGCGCGGGGCGGCGAAAGCCTCGTGGCTTCGACCGCCGGCCGGGCTTGGGCGGCGCGGGCGAGGTCTCGAGCGGCGGCGACGTCGGGAGCAAGGTCGCCGCGAGGAACGCTTCCGGCGGCCGGCTTCGGTTCGGGCGGGGTGGGGGAGGCCGCTTCGGTGTGTAGCCACTGCGCGACCGTGGCCGGTGGTGCGTGCATCGCGCGGGCGACGCGGTGCAGTAGCTCCTCGCGCAGCGCGCTGGCGGTTAGCTCGGCGAAGACGGAGCGCAGGCGGGCGATCGCGCGGTCCTTGTCTTCGGCGGTGGTCAGGGGCTCTCGCTCGAGCTCGACGTCGACGCGGAAGGCGGCCATGGGCACGCTGGCCGCTACGAGGCTTGCGAGCCTCGCGGGCCCGTCGGGCCCGACGGCGACGTCGGCCGGGTCGCGCCTGGCCGGGAAGGCGATGACGCGGGTCCGCGGTCGCGTGCGGCAGCCAGCTCGCCGGTGCGAAGCGCGGCCTGTTGGCCTGACGTGTCTGGGTCGAGCGCGAGCTGGACCGTTGGCGCCAGCGGGAGGCGGCGGACCCCTGAGCCGTCCGGCTCGGCCGCTCGACGGCGTCGCGGGACGGACACGCGCGGCGACGCCGAACCCGTCGTGCCCACGGCCGAGGCGCTCGGCTAGGCTCGCCGGCGTGCCCGACCTGGTCTCCTACGGCGTCGCCGACGGCATCGCGACGATCGCCATGGACGAGCCCCGGACGCGCAACGCGCTCTCCGACGCGATGCTCGACGCGCTGCTCGAGGCCTTCGAGCTCGCCCGCGACGACGAGGCGGTGCGGGTGGTCGTCCTGGCCTCCGGCCACCCGACGACGTTCTCGAGCGGCGGGGACCTGGGCGGCTTCGCGGCGGAGGCCCCGCTCGTGCTCAAGCACGCGGGCACCGGGCGCTTCCCCGCGCTCTTCCGGGCGATCGGGACGCTCGGGAAGCCGACGCTCTGCGCCGTCGGGGGGCACTGCCTGGCCGGCGCGCTCGGGCTGGCGCTGGCCTGCGACCTCGTGGTGGCCGCCGACACGGCGAGCTTCGGGACGCCCGAGATCGCCGTGGGGACCTTCCCGTTCATGGTCATGGCGCTCGTCTACCGGAACGTCGGGCGCAAGAAGACCACGGAGCTGCTCCTGCTCGGGGAGCGCGTGGACGCCGTCGAGGCGGAGCGCATCGGGCTGGTCAACCGGGTCGTGCCGGCGGCCGGGTTCGACGCGGCGGTGGCCGAGTGGGCGGCCCGCCTGGCCGCGCGCTCGCCGCTGCTCATGCGCCTGGGCAAGGACGCGATGTGGCGCCAGCAGGACATGGCGCTCGAGGAGGCCTTGGACTTCCTGCGCGCGCAGCTCACGCTCGCCTTCTCCACCGAGGACCTCCGGGAGGGCGTCGCGGCGTTCTTCGAGAAGCGCGAGCCGAGCTGGAGCGGGCGGTGAACGAGCTCGCCGCGATCGCGCTGCTCTGCCGCACCTCCGACCGCATCGCCGAGGGGGCGCTGGGCGCCGTCGGGCTCTCGGCGCTGACCGGCGCGCGGCAGGTCGGGGCGCCCGCGAGCCCGCGCGGGCACCTGGCAGGAGGATCTGGCGGGCTCGCGCGGCTGCCTGCTCGAGGCCGGCGGCCAGGTGGAGGACGCACTCGGCGCCGGGCGGTTCCCGCTGCTCTTCGCGGGTGACTGCTCCATCGCGGTCTCGACGCTGCCGGTGGTGCTCCGCCACCGCCCCGACGCGTGGATCTGCTGGATCGACGCCCACCCGGACTTCAACACCCCCGAGAGTTCGACGAGCGGCTACCTCGGCGGCATGCCGCTCGCCGCCGCGTGCGGGCTGTGGGACAGCGGCTTCGGCGCGGGGGTCGACCCGGCGCGGGTGGCGATGCTCGGCGTCCGCGACGTCGACGGGCCGGAGCGCGTGCTGCTCGACACGCACGGCGTCGGCCGTCCGGAGGGGCCCGAGGCGCTCGCCGGCCTGCCCGTGTTCCTCCACCTCGACCTCGACGTGCTCGATCCCGTCGTGCTCCCGGCGCAGTTCCCGGCCGCGGACGGCTGGAGCCTGCTCGAGCTCGCCGACACGCTGGAGGCGCTCGTGGAGGGCTGCGAGCTGCTGGGCGCCGAGGTGACGAGCGCGCATCCCGCGCACGTCGACGAGCTCCACGCCGCCCTGGCGCCGCTGCTCGGCTGAGCGCCGGCTCCCCGCCCGACCGAGCGGGCGACGCATCAACGGGGTCTGACCCCTTTGATGCGTTCGTGCGGGGTGCTACGAGTGCGAGCCGCTCAGGGTGGCGGGGTCCAGATCGCGCCCTCCAGGAGCTCCACCGGGTCCGTGGTCCGGCGGAGCGCCAGGAGCTCGGGGAGGTGCTCGGCGAGCACGAGCGCCGAGACGGCCGCGTCGAAGGCATCCTCGGAGGCGGTCGCGGTGGCCAGGAGCGCCCGCGGGACGCGCGGGTCGCCGGCCAGGTGCGCCTCGCGGGCCTCCGCGCGCGACTTCACCACCGGGCCGCTCAGCGCACGGGGGTAGATCTCGAGGGCCAGGGGCGCCCGCGCGGCGTCCCACGGCCAGAGCGCGAAGCCCGCCCGGCGGAGCGCCAGGAGGTGCGGCATGCCGCGGATCGAGGCCGTGCCGACGGCGCCGGCTCCGCCGACCTGGAACACCGACTTCGGCCGCAGCGGCGTCGCGCCGCAGCCGAGCGCCACCTCTGTGCCCCGCAGCTCGGGCTCCGCCGCGGTCCGCACGGGCCGGCGGCGGCCCGGGCGGCCCCAGAGCGGCGGCGCGCAGGCGGCGAGCCACTCCTCGCCGTCGACGGCCGCGCGCGCCCAGAGGTCCTCGACGCCCGCGCAGCCCAGCGCGCGCACGTGCCAGGCGGGGAAGGAGAACCCGAAGTCGAAGCCCGCGACCACCCGGCCGGCGGCGACGACGTGGGCGACCGCAGCCGCCCGGTCCACCCCGCCCGTGAGCGCCACGAGCTCCCCCGCCCGCGCCTCCGCGACCCAGATGCGGCGCTCCGGCGCCACCCGGGCCCCGGACCAGTCGACGGCCATGACGCGCGGGAGGGCCACGGGCGCAGTGTGGCCGCCACCACTGTGCTCCACCGCACCCGCGCCGCCGATGAGGCGCCCTAGGTTGGAGGGATGGCCGTGCGCCTGCGCCCCATCCGCCCCGACGACAAGGCCGCGCTGGTCCGCTTCCACGACCTCCTCTCCGCCGAAACGCGCTACCGCCGCTACCACGCGGCCAAGGGCAGGCTCACCACGAGCGACCTGCGCTACCTCACCGAGGTCGACGGGCACCGCCACCAGGCGCTCGTCGCGGAGCTCGCACCGCCGGAGGGCGCCGCCGGCGCGACGGCGGACCTCGGCCGCGTCCCGGAGCTCGAGGGCGTCGCGCGCATCGTCGCCGACCCCGCGCGCCCGGGCGAGGCGGAGGTCGCGATCGTCGTGGCCGACGCGGCGCACGGGCACGGGCTCGGCGCCGAGCTCGTCGCGGGAATCCTCGAGCAGGGCCGCCGCGCCGGCGTGAGGCTCGCCGTCGCGCGGGTGCAGGCCGACAACCACCGCGCGCTGCGGCTCTTCCAGGGGCTCGGCTTCCGCCAGCGCGCGGACGGGGGCACGGTGGTGGAGCTCGTGCACGAGCTGGGCCGCCTCGCCGCCTGAGCCCGCGCGGCCCCACCGCCGCGTCCGGGCTAGGCTCGCGGGCGTGGAGGAGCCGATCCGCGTGGCGGGGGCCGGGGAGGCCGTGGTGCTCGCGGCGCTCATCACCGCCTTCGAGGCGGAGTTCGGGGGCCTCGTGGAGCCCGGGCTCGAGGAGCGCCTCGGTGCCCTGCTGGCCGATCCCCGCGCGACCTACCTGCTCGCAGGGGAGCCCGCGGTCGGCTTCCTGGCGCTCCGGGTGCGCGACGTCCACCGCAGCGTCCGGCCCGAGGCGCTGGTCGACGACCTCTACGTGGCCCCAGAGCACCGCGGGCGCGGCCACGGGCGGGCGCTGCTGCGCGCGGCCATCGCCGCGGCCCGCGCCGAGGGCGCCGGCCACCTGGAGCTCACCACGAGCGAGGGCGACCACGCCGCGCTCGGGCTCTACCGCGCCGAGGGACTGCGGGAGACCGAGGAGTCCACCCCCGGCTCCGACCGCGTGGTCTGGTTCGGCCTGGACCTCTGAGGCCCCGGGGACGGCGGCGCCGAGCGGCCCGATGGGTCAGAGTGGTCGCTGCCACGCCCCGCCGCGCCCCGGAGAACTCCTGCCCGCCGCCGCCGTCATCACCCGCTCCATCCCCGGGGCGCCCGCCGATCCCCGCCGCCGCACCGCGGTGCCGGGCAGCCGGCCCGCCGCAGCGGCCGGGGCGCGGGAGCCGCGCGAGGTCGGTCCGCGGGCGGAGGCGTGAGCGCGCTCCCGCTGGACGGCGTCCGCGTCCTCGACCTCTCCCGGCTGCTGCCCGGCCCCTTCTGCTCCCTGCTGCTGGCCGACTACGGCGCGGACGTCGTCAAGGTGGAGGACACGGGCCCGGGCGACTACGTGCGCTGGGCCACCCCGACGGTGGACGGCGTCGAGGGGTCGGCGAGCTCCGTGCGCTTCCTCGCGCTGAACCGCAACAAGCGCTCGGTGCGGCTCGACCTGAAGGACCCGGCGGGCCGCGCGGCGTTCCTCACGCTCGTCGAGGGCGCCGACGTGGTGCTCGAGTCCTTCCGGCCCGGGGTCCTGGACCGCCTCGGCGTGGGCTACGCGGTGCTCCGGGAGCGCAATCCCGGCATCGTCCTCTGCGCGATCTCGGGCTACGGCGCCGACGGCCCGCTCGCCGCGCGCGCCGGCCACGACCTGAACTACCTCGGGCGCGTCGGGCTCCTCGGCCTGACCGGCGAGGCCGACGGCCCGCCCGTCCAGCCCGCGGGGCAGATCGCCGACATCGGCGGCGGCGCGCTCATGGCCGCCTTCGGGATCCTCGCCGCCCTGCGCGAGCGCGAGCGCTCCGGGGAGGGCCAGGTCGTCGACGTCTCCATGGCCGACGGCGCGCTGAGCTGGCTCGCGATGGACGCGGCCCGGGCGCTGCAGGGCGAGCCGCAGCGCCGCGGCGCCCTGGAGCTCGGCGGGCGCTTCGTCTGCTACCGGCCCTACCGGTGCGCCGACGGCTGGGTGAGCCTCGCCGCGCTCGAGCCGAAGTTCTTCGCGGCGTTCTGCCGCGGCGTCGGCCGCGAGGAGCTCATCCCGCTGCAGTTCGAGGCGCCGGGCGGCGCGGCGCACTCCGCGCTTGAGGCGATCCTCCTGGAGCGCACCCGCGCGGGGTGGGCGGCCTTCGCCGGGGAGCACGACTGCTGCCTGGAGCCGGTGCTCGAGCTCGAGGAGGCGCTCGACTCCGAGCTCGTGCGGGCCCGGGGCATGGTGGTGGAGCTCGATCAGCCCGGGGCCACCGCGCCCGTGCGCGTGCTCGGGCCGCCCGTCAAGCTCTCCCGCACGCCGGCCGACCCGCACCGCCTCCCCGCGCCGGGCCTCGGCGAGCACACCGCAAGCGAGCTCCGCGCCGCCGGCCTCGACGCCGACGCGCTTCAGGCCGCGGGCGCCGCCGCCGGCCTTCCGGGGCCCGAGGCGCCCGGCGGCTCCTTCCCGGCGTGAGCGACGCCGGCGGCCCGCTCCGTACCACCTCCGTGGCCGAGCCCGACGAGCTGCTCGACGTGTACAGCGCCGCGGGCCTGTGGCTCGGCGTCAAGCCGCGGAGCCTCGTCCACCGCGACGGCGACTGGCACCGCTGCTTCCACCTGTGGGTCGTGAGCGGCGACGCGGTCCTCCTCCAGCGTCGCGGGCGCCACAAGGCCTCCTGGCCCGGGGCGCTCGACGCGACGGCGGCGGGGCACGTCGCGGCGGGGGAGTCCGTGGAGGACGGCGGCGCGCGCGAGGTGCGCGAGGAGCTCGGCGTCGCCTACCCGCCCGGGGAGCTCCTGGCGCTCGGGGCCCCGGCGATGGAGGACCGCTCGGGCGGCCTGGTCAACCGGGAGTTCCAGCACCTGGCGCTCGTGGCCGATCCGCGGCCGCTCGACGCCTGGTCGGCCTTCGCGCGCACGGAGCTCGACGGCCTCGTCCGGCTGGGGCTCGCGCACCTCGCCGCGCTCGTCCACGGCGCCGCTCCGGGCCCGTGGCCGGCGGAGGAGTGGGACGGCGAGCGCGTCCGGCGCGTGGAGGTCGCGCGCGCGGACGTGCTCCCGGCGCCCTACCTCGCGCGGCTCACCGATCGACTTGAGCGCTTCGCCCGCGGGGAGCGCGACCCGCGCGCGCTCGAGCTCTGACCCGGCCGGAACCGCCGAAGAGGCTGTCTCAATACCTTGGGGTGGGCTTCAGCGCGTGGTGGCGAACCGTGGCGTTCAGGCTGCTCGGCTGCGCCGTCGTCGGCCAGCGCCAGCTGGCCTGACGCGCTCAGAGATCGAGCTCGGCGAAGGAGCGCCGACCGTACTGATCGGGGATCGAGCCCCACCCCCAGATCACCACCGGCCCCGGCGGGATCGCCCCGTACTCCTCGACCGGGTCGACCGTCTCGGCAGAGACGGTGCAGCGGTGGCGCCAGTTGTCGCCCAGGTCGAAGACGTACTCGAACTCCGCGCCCGCCTTGACCTCGCGCGCCACCTTCGACTTCGCGTGGTCGAGCCACATCATCTCCGGGCCCAAGGAGTCATCAGGGAACCCGATCAGCCGTTCGTCGGCAAGCTCAAAGACATGCAGGTGGGAGAGATCCCAACGCGCGAACGCCGCGTCGATCGCCTCAGCGAACTGCGCAAAGGTGTGCGACGGCCCCACGATGAAGATCCGCCCAGGCTCAGGATCACAACGCACCCCACCCCCGCCGATCAAGTCGACTCTGATCTGCAGCCACGTCCGCGCCATCGCCACCGCAGCCTACGGAGGTGTTGAGACAGCTTCTAAGCGTGGGAGTTAGAACGAGCCCGACGCGCCACAACCGGCGTCGAACGTCGCGCCCCAGCCCACGCTCCACGCCACGAGCTCGACGCGCGGACAGCCGGCGTCGAACGTCGCGCCCTCGGCGACGCCCCGCGCCACAACTCACCCGACTTCCTCCTAGCCGTCGGCCACTTCGTCAGGGCGTCCCGGTCGTCGTTCGCCCAGGCTGCGCGATCTCAGCATCGATCGCCTGCCCGAGGTACGGCCCGAGCGTCCGCGAGAACGTCCGCGTCAGGTGTCCGATGTCCTTGATGACCAACGCCCCGCCCACGACGGGGAAGCACTCGTGCTCGTCGCACATGAACTGGGAGAGGTCGACCGGCCGAACGCGCCGCGCGGTGGTCCTCGCAGCCGCTTCCGCCTCGAGATCGTCCCGGAGCGCGGCGAAGCGGGGACGCGCGCACCGCAGACCCGCATCTTGACGGCGCCTCACCGCAGACGCGACGCACGCCCGGGTGCTCGAGCGGCTGTGCGGGACGTCGTGCACGACGATCACGCGCGTGACAGTCGTCGGGAGGGCGTCCCATGCCCGCAGGTAGCCTCGCCGCTTCGTCTCACGAGAGCCGAGCCTCGCAGCCGGCACGACGCCGGAGCCGCTGTTCGCCGAGACGACCACGGTGCGCACGTCAGGGTGGTCGCGGATCCAGGCGACAACTCGGTGAGCCCAGTCGCCGCAGCGGCCCTTCCCTGGAGTGGTGGCGTACGTGAAGGGACAGTTCGACCGCGTCAACGAGACGCCGGCCCAGTCGCGCGTCGCAGCGGCCACGGCGAGCGCGGCGCGCCAGTGCACGGCATGGCTGTCGCCGAGCAGCGCCACGGCACGTCGAGCGTTCGCCGGTGCGACGCCGAAGTGGCAGGGCTCCAGCGGCCCGCCACCGACCGACGTGCACGGCTCGCTCGGCTCGAGCACTGCAGCGAACGGCGCCGGCGTCGCCGAGCGGTTGACCGGCATCGCGCAGGAGGTGTCCGGCGCCCGCGCGGCAGCGCCGAAGCAGCGCGGACGTTGGGCCGAGACGACCCCGGCGACGACCATCATGATCAACAGCGAGCCGCCCAGGACTGCGGACACCGTGCGGCGCGCGGTCCCGACCTCGCGCCACCGCGGCACGCTCAGGTGTTCTGCTGGTAGGAGTACACAACCCTGCGCGCTCCGCGGCGACAGGTCACGAGGCCATCGATCTCGGTCGAGATCGACGCACGCTTCTCGGTGCAGCGATACCCGCGCACGACATCCGTGCAGCGTCCGCGGACGCCGTGCCTCACCCGGCACCGGTGGTGAGCCAGCGCTTGCCTCTTTCCCTCGGCGCAGGCGACCTTCGTCACGGTGAGCAACGTGAAGTACCCCGAGCCGGGGTACTTCGGCGCACTGCATGTTCGGGCTGCGTGCGCCACCGGCGCCCCGGCGGCGACGCCGGGCAGCGACAGAGTGCACGCGAGGAGCGCGCCCAGCGCAGACGAGCAGGCGGCACGTCTTGCTCGGCTCGACGGACCGGACGCCGGGCTCGCGTTAGTCGATGGAAGGCGAAGCCCTTGTGCGGAGGGTCGAGCGGCTCGCGTTGCCGGGTCGACTGGCTCGAGCTCGTCGCGAGCCGGGCCGTCGAGCCGTCCGCGTCGCTCGCCGGGGAGGCACGACGCTCTACGCGCTCGGCTCGAGTGCCACCGGGGTGGTGGCGTTCGGGCGCTCAGCAGCAGATGACGCCTGACCCGGCCATCGCCATGCGGCGCGAGTCGACGCAAGTCAGCTCATCCGTTCGACCGGATTCGGCGAAGCGTCGGGCGACACGAGTCGAGAACCGGAGGAGACCGGCCGCTCGAACTCTGACGCGGCCGGAACGCCTAAGCTCGTGCTCGACCGGTCGGTTGGAGCGGAGAGGAGATCCGGGATGCGGGTGGCAGCGCTGCAGATGTGCTCGACGCCGGACGCCGGCGCGAACCTCGCGACGGCGGACGGCCTCGTGCGGAGGGCCGCGGGCGACGGCGCGCAGCTCGTGCTGCTGCCCGAGAAGTGGACCTGCCTCGGCACCCCGGAGGACTGCGCCGCGGGTGCGCAGGCGCTCGACGGTCCGGCGGTCGCCTGGGCCCGCGGGCTGGCCGCCGAGCTCGGCATCGACCTGGTCGCCGGGTCCCTGGCCGAGCGCGTCCCGGGCGCGCGCAACGCCAACACCTGCGTCCACGTCGGGCCGGACGGCGAGCTCGCGGCGACCTACCGCAAGGTCCACCTGTTCGACGTGGTGGTGGACGGCACCCGCTACGAGGAGAGCGCCACCGACGCCCCGGGCGACGAGCTCGTCGTCTCGCATACCGCCGACGGCGTCGGCCTCGGCTTGAGCGTCTGCTACGACCTCCGCTTCCCCGAGCTCTTCCGGATCCTCGCGCTGCGCGGCGCGCGGATCCTGCTCGTGCCCTCGGCGTTCACCTGGGCCACCACGCTCCAGCACTGGGAGGTGCTGCTCCGCGCCCGCGCGATCGAGGACCAGTGCTTCGTGGTCGCGGCCAACCAGCACGGCGAGCACGCGCCGGGCCTGCGCTCCGGCGGCCACTCGATGGTCGTCGACCCCTGGGGGGTGGTGCTCGCCCGCGCGGGCGCCGAGGGGGACGCCGTGGTCCTCGCCGACCTCGACCTCGGGCGCCAGGACGCGGTGCGGGCCGCGCTGCCGGTGCTCGCCCATCGGCGCCCCGAGGCCTACGACTGGCCCGACGGCGTGGCGGTCGGGGCGAGCTGAGCGTGGCCGCCGCCCCCACCCCCGCCGCGCCGCCCGACAAGCGCCGCCTGATCCTGGACGCGGCCGTGGTCGTCTTCGCCCGGCGCGGCTTCACCCAGTGCCGGGTGGCGGACATCGCCGACGAGGCGGGGGTCGCCTACGGGCTCGTCTACCACTACTTCAAGTCGAAAGACGCGGTGCTCGACACCCTCTTCCTCGAGCGCTGGGACCTCATGCGCGAGGTGATCGGGCAGATCGACGCCCGGCCGGTGCCCGCGAGCGAGAAGCTGCGGGCGGTCGCCGGCTTCATCGTCGACTCCTACCGCCACGACCCCGAGCTGATGCAGGTCATCGTGGTGGAGGTCACCCGGGCGGCCAACTCGTTCGGCCGCACCCACTGGGAGGACATCCGCCGCGCCTACGACGCCATCGCCGCCATCGTCGCGTCGGGCATCGCGAGCGGCGAGCTGCGCGACGCGGTGCCGCCGGACTTCTCGGCCATGGCCTTCTACGGCGTGATGGAGCAGCTCCTCACGCAGTGGATCTTCGCCGAGGGGCCGATCGAGCCGGCGGAGTTCGACCGCGCGCCGGACCTCGTGGTCGAGACGATCTGCGGTGGGCTGGCACCCCGGAGGTAGTCCGCCGCCCGAGCGGGTAGGGTGCCCGACCGATGCAGAACGACGTCTCCAAGCGCCTGCTGTGGTCGGGGCTCCTGGCCGGCCTCGGTGCCCTGGCGAGCCTCGCCACCGCCCGGCTGGCGGCCGCCATCTGGCGCAAGGCCTTCGACGAGGATCCGCCCGAATGAGCACCGACCCGCACCCGCCCACCCCTGCCGGACCCGACCCGGACGAGCCGACGGCCGTGCACCCGGCCGCCGCCGAACCCGCCGCCGTGGCCGCCGAGCCGGCCGCGACGGGCGCCTCGATCGGCGCGGTGGCCGCCGGCGAGGCGGCCGACCGGGCCGCCGAGGGCGTGCCGGAGCCCCCGCTGGACGCCGGGGCCGGCGCCGACGTGCTCTGCGCCCCGGTGGCGCCGGCCGTCGCGCCCGAGCCCACGCCGGCCGTCGCGGCCGAGCCCACGCCGGCCGTCGCGCCCGCCGACGCCGGCCCGGGCCTGCCCGCGGGCGTCGCGGCGCCCGGGCAGGAGTGGCTGCGGCCGGAGGCCGGCACGCCCGACCCCGGTCCCGCCGCCTCCGCGCCGGACCCGTTCGTCCCGTCCTCCGCCGGCTCCGAGCCCTCCGGCCCGCCGTCCGCGGTGGGCAAGGCCCAGGCCTTCGTCGCGAAGCCCGAGGGGAAGGCCGCCGCGGCCTTCCTCGGCGGCGCCGTCCTCTCCCTCGTCCTGAAGGCGCTCGGCCGATGAGCTATCAGCTGCCGCCCGAGCAGGAGCGCCCGGACACCGACACGATCGCCTCGGCGATCCGCGAGATCACCGAGAAGACCCAGCTCCTGGTCAAGGAGGAGATCGAGCTCGCCCGGGCCGAGATCGAGGTCAAGGCCAAGGCGCTCGGCAAGGGCGCCGCGATCGGCGCCGCGGCCGGAGTCTTCGTGCTCGCCGCGCTGCTGATGATCCTGCACGGCCTGGCCTGGCTGGCCTGGTACCTGCTGCCCGTGAACGACAACAGCCAGTTCTGGGGCTTCTTCTTCGTGGCGGCGGTGCTGCTGCTCTTGGCGGTCGTGGCCGGGCTGCTGGCGCGCCGCTTCCTCAAGAAGGGCTCCCCGCCGACGCCGCAGATGGCCATCGACGAGGGCAAGAGGATCCAGGCCACCGTGAACGAGGCCCGTGCGGCGGAGGTGCAGCGCTAGATGGCGACCCGGACCCCGGAGGAGATCCGCGCGTCGATCGAGGAGAACCGCAAGGCGCTCGCGGTCTCGATCGGCACGCTCAAGACCGAGGTGGCCGAGGCCACCGACTGGCGCAAGCAGCTCGCGAGCCACGAGCGGAACGTCGTGATCGCCGCCGCGGTCGCGGGGTTCGTGCTGACCGGCGGCATCGCCGCCGTCGGCGGCTTGTTCCGCCGCCGCCGCTAGGCGGCGCGCGCGCCGCGTGCGTCGCCCGCGAATCAGCTTACGCCTGCGGCGGGACCACGCGCCGGAGCCGGCGCGCGCGGCGGCCGGCCGGCCGCTCGGTCCCATCGGCGCGGCGGTGCCGGTCGAGCGGCCGCAGCCCGTCACGCTGGTCCTGAGCTCCCGCGGGGTCGCCAAGCTCTTCTTCACCATCCTCGCGCTGGCGGTGGTGACCTACGTGGTCTACCTCGTCCGCAGCGTCGTGCTGCTCGTCTTCATCGCGGGGTTCCTGGCCGTCGCGCTGGGGCCTGCCGTGGACCGGCTCTCGCGGGGCCCGCTCCCCCGGGCCGGCGCGATCATCCTGGTCTACCTCCTCATCGTCGCCGTGATCGTCGGCGTCGGGCTGCTCGTCGTCCCCCCGATCGTCGACCAGGTCGACAACCTCGCGAGCGACGTCCCGGGCTACCTCGACGACCTGCGCCGCAACGACACCTTCCGCCAGTACGACGACAAGTACGACCTCAGCCAGAAGCTCAACCAGCAGGCCTCGCAGCTGCCCTCCCGCCTCGGCGACGCCGCGGGCGCGCTGCAGTCGGTGACGGTCGGCGTCTTCTCGGCCGGGGTCCAGCTGATCACGGTGCTGACCATGACGTTCTTCCTGCTGCTGGACGGGCGGCGGCTCGTGGAGTTCATCATCACCCTGTTCGGCCCCGAGCGCGAGCGCCGGCTGCGGCCGCTGGGGGAGGAGATCTACAAGTCCACGGCGGGCTACGTCACCGGCGCGGTGACCATCGCGACGATCGCGGGGTTCTGCACCTTCGTGGTGCTCGAGCTGCTGGGCACCACCTTCGCCGTGCCGCTCGCGGTGCTGATGTTCTTCCTCGACCTGGTGCCGCTGATCGGCGCCACGATCGCCGGCGCGATCATCGCGATCGTCACCGCCTTCACCGACTTCCCCGGCGATCTGATCATCTGGGCGATCTTCCTGCTCGTCTACCAGCAGGTCGAGAACAACATCCTGCAGCCCATCGTGTACCGGCGCGCGGTCAGCGTCGCGCCGCTCCTGGTCATCGTCTCGATCCTCGTCGGCTCGTCGCTGCTCGGGGTGCTCGGCGCGCTCGTGGCGATCCCGGTCGCCGCCGCGATCCAGACCATCGTGCGCGACTTCTACCGCCGCGGGGAGATCCTCGAGCTCCCGCCCGACGGGGACATCGAGGCCGATCCGCCGAGCGCCGGGGACGAGGAGGCGCTCGAGGACACCTCGGTCGCCTCGGTGCGGGCCCCGGACCCCGTCGCGGAGGAGGACTCCGAGCCGGCGCCGGTGCCGGGCGAGGTCGATCAGCCCTGACCGGCCCGTGCCGGGCTCCGCCGGTCAGCGCTCCTAGGGCGCGAGGAGTCGCGAGGGCAGGCCGCCGACGCCGAGCAGCCCGGGGCCGACGTGGGCGCCGACCACCGGTCCGATCTCCGAGATGCACACCGGGCCGTGCCCGAAGAGCTCGGTGCCGCGTGCCTCGAGCTCGGCGGCCCGCTCGGGCACCTGCACGTGCTGGATCATCCAGGCGTCGGAGCCGCCGGCCTTGAGCTCGCCGGCGTACTCGACCAGCCGTTCGAAGGCGCGGTTCCAGGTGCGCACGCGCTCCACCGGGGTGATCACCCCCTTCATGGTCAGGATCGGCTTGATCTTCAGCGCGCCGCCCAGCAGGGCCGCGGCCGGGCCGATCCGCCCGCCGCGGCGGAGGTGATCGAGCGAGTCGACCGCGAACCAGATCTGCTGGAGCCGGACGGTCTCCTGCGCCCGGGCGATCACCGCGCCGAGGTCGGCCCCGCCCTCGGCGGCGGCCAGCGCGCCGAGCAGCACCATGCCGAGCCCGCCGGCGGAGGTGTCGGAGTCGATGACCTCCACCCGCCGGCCCGGATGGGCCGCGGCCGCCTCGGCGGCCGCTTGCCGGGCGGTCTCGATCGTCCCGGAGATCCCGGCGGTGATGTGGATGGAGACGATGTCCTCGCCGGCGGCCAGCAGCGGCTCGTAGACCGCGAGGAAGTCCCCGATCGACGGCTGGGAGGTGGTCGGGAGGTCGTGGTCGCCGCGCAGGCGCTCGTAGAACGCGTCGAGGTCGGTGAGGTCGCTCTCGCGGGTGGTCGTCCCGCCCTCGTTGACGTAGAGCGAGACGACGCCGAACGGGTGGGCGGCGACCACGTCGGCCGGCAGGTAGTGCGTCGAGTCGGTGACGATCCGGACCGGGGACATCGCGCGACCCTATCCCCCCGCACGGCGCCGCCCGGGGCGAGCCGGCCGCCTCCGGGTCCCCGCGCCTGCGGCGCACGGCGGCGCCCGCCTGGCGGATCATGGGTCCGCCATGGCGACCCTCCACCGCTGCCCCACGCCGACGAACTGGCTCTGCGCCTGCGGGCGGGTGGAGCGCGCGCTCCGCCGCGCCGGCGTCGCCCACGACACGGTCCGCGAGCCCCTGCGACGCCGCCACCGCCACGCGGTCGAGGCGCTCACGGGCCAGCGCGTCGTCCCGGTCCTCGTGCTCGACGGCGAGGAGCCGATCGTGGACTCCCGCCGGATCGTCGAGCATCTGCGCTGGCGCGCGCAGGGCGCCTGATCCCCGCTGGCTGGGCGCTCGCGCTCCGCGCGCGTCGCAGCGGCGACGGGTGGCGCGCCCGGTGGCGCTCCCGGCGGGTTCCGTCGACGGCGATCGGAGGCGTTGCGGAGCCCGAGCGGGCCGATGCGGTCGCACCGCAGCCGCTTCGGCCCTCTCGTTCCCGGACGCCCGAGCGCACGACGGCGACAGGGCCGGTACGGTCGCACAGCAACCGCTTCGGCCCTCTCGACCGGCCCCGCGGGCGCCGCCGGCCGTCACGTCGTCGTCCCCGGCCCGCGTTCGGGCGGGATGAGCGGCGATGGCTCGCAACCCGTTGTTGTTCGGCGTGGCACCTCCGGCGCGAGGCGCGTCGCGACGGGAGCGGCTCTGCTTCGTCAGGGCGCTCGGCGATCGCAGCGCGATCTGCTCCGCTGCCCTCCTCGCCGTGGCCACGGTCCTGGGCATCGGCACGGTGGGGCTCGTGGCCGTCGCGGTCACCGTGGCCGGAGGCCTTGCGAATCACGTTTCCATCACACGGAAGATCAGGCACCTGGACCCTTAGGTCCATTGGCCCGCCACCGGCCGGCCGGGCTGCCGAAGCTCAGCCCGGCGTCCCCCCGGCCTGGAGCCGCGTGAGCAGCAGCTCGAAGAGCTCGGGCGGCAGGGCGCCGCCCGTGGCGCGGTCGTGGCCGTGGGCGAACTCGCGGCCGGCGCCCTCGGGCAGCGCCGCGCGCAGGTCGCCGCTCCCGCCGCGCACCGCGAAGCTCACCCGCCCGGGCAGCCAGCCGGCGTTGGCGGCGAGGACGGGCCGTGGGGCCAACCGTCGGGCCCAGGTGGTCGCGACGAGCGGGTGGACCTGCGCGGGCTCGGAGAAGCGCAGCACCGCCACCCCCGGCCCGACGGCGGGAGCCGTGCGGACCGCGCGCTCGAAGGCCGCGCGCGTCCGGGCCCGGGCGGCGTCGAGCTCGGCCACCCGCGGGTCGGCCAGCGCGTCCCGCGGCGTGTCGTGCTCGACCAGCAGCGCGAGCGCGGTGGCGACCGGGCCGCCGTGGAGCCGCCGCGGCGCGTTGACGAGCGGGGCGAGGTTGCGCACCGCGGTGCGCGCGGCGCCGGCCGCCTCGGGGAGGGCGAGGCCGGGGGCGCCGAGGTCGCCGAACGCCCCGAGCGCGGCGAGCCATGCGGGCTGCGCCGGCAGCAGCCGGCGCACCAGCGTCGCGGTGCAGGCCCGCTCGCCCTCCGCGTAGCCGCTCAGCACGAGCTGGCCCGGGCCGTCGAGCGCGGTCTCGGGCGCGTGGTGGTCGATCACGACGACCGGCCCGTCGATGCCCCGCACGCCCTGGTCGAGGATGGCCACGAGCCCGTCGGGGAGGTGCGTGCGCGGTCCCCAGGGCGTCGCGCCCGGCGGGAGGAGCAGCGCGTCGGCGGCCCCCTCGCCCCGTGCGCGCAGGGCCATGGCGCCCGCGGCGAGCCCGTCGGCGTCGGTGTGGGGGCAGACGACGGTGGCGGCGAGCAGCGCGTCGCGCACCGCCTCGAGCGCGGGCTCCATGACAAGCGGGTACCCGGGGCGGCGTGGCGCGGGCGGTGCCGCCGCTCCTCCGTGCCCGTGGGCTCGGAGGGCGCTCCGGGTGGAGCGGCGCTCGGCCGGCCGGCATCGTCTACCGTGCGCCGCCGTGCTCCGCCGCCGGCTCGTCGCGCTCGCCCTCGTCCCGGCGGCGCTCGCGTCGACGGCGCTCGCTCCTGCGGCCGCGCGCGCGGCCGAGCCGACCATGCCGCTCGAGGAGGTGACGCCGGGCATGCACTGCCAGGCGGCCTCCGTCGTACGGGGGGTGGCGATCTCCACCTTCGACGTCGAGGTGCTCGACGTCATCGCCGGGGACGCGGCCGCGCGCTCGCCGTACATCCTCTTCCGCGCGTCGGGCCCGGCGATCGACCGCACCGGGGTGGGCCCGGGGTTCTCGGGCTCGCCGATCCGCTGCCCGCGCCCCGACGGCTCCCTCGCGATCGCCGGGGCGATCTCGGAGTCCGTCGGGGAGTACGGCGGGACGACGGCGCTGGCGACGCCGATCGCCTCGATCCTCGGGCAGCCCGTGGACGTCCCCCGGACGGTGCAGGTCCGGCGCGCGCTCGTCGCCGGCGCCCGCCCGATCGCCGAGCCGCTGAGCTTCGGCGGGCTCTCGCCCCGGGTCGCCGCGGCGGTGCAGTCGGCGGGCCGCGCGGTCAAGCGGGTCGTCTACGCGAGCCCGGCCGCCCCGCCCGCCGCGGCCTTCCCGGCACTGCCTCCCGTCCCGGGCTCCGCGATGGCCGTCGGCCTGGCGACCGGGGACGTGACCTCCGCCGCGATCGGGACGGTGAGCTACGTCGACGGCGACCGGCTGTGGGCCTTCGGCCACCCACTGGACGCCGCGGGCCGCCGCTCCCTCTTCCTGCAGGACGCCTACGTCTACGCGGTCATCGCCAACCCGCTGGGCACCGAGGAGTCCTCGACCTACAAGCTCGCCGCGCCGGGCCACACGATCGGGGCGCTCACCTCGGACGGCGTCAGCGCGGTGGCCGGGCGCCTCGGCGCACCGCCGCCGAGCTACCCGCTGCGGATCGTCGCGCTGGACGAGGACCGCCACGAGCAGCAGGTCGCGCAGATCCAGGTGGCCGACGAGACGGGAGCCGGGCTCCCCGTCGGGAGCTCGCCGCTGACGCAGGTCGGCGGCGTGGCGCTCGCGCAGGTCGCCTACTCGGCGCTCCAGGAGGTGCCGGCGCGGCAGAGCTCCGAGATGTGCGTGCGCATCGAGCTGGCCGAGTCCCCGGGCAAGCCGCTGCGGTTCTGCAACAGCTACGTCGGCGGGGGCGGGGGCAGCGAGGGGCTCGTCGGAGGGCCGCTCGTGGCGGACTTCACCGCGGCCACCCAGCAGCTCGACGCCTACGCGTTCGGCCCGTTGCACGTCACCCGGGTCGAGGCCTACGTGCGCCTGCGCCGCGACCTGCGCCAGGCGTTCCTGCTCGACGCCCGCGGCCCGGCGGCGGCGGCGCGCCGCGGCCACGCGATCGCGGTGCGCCTCCGGGTGCGCCGGGTGGACGGAGCGGCCTCCACGCGGACCGTCCGCGTCCGGGTGCCGCGCGGGATGCCGCGCGGGGAGCGGACGCTGCTGCTGCAGGGGACGAGCGCGGACGTGCGCGGCGGCGGGGGCGACGCGCTCGAGGGCGTGCTCGACCTCGGCGACCTCCTCGGCGACGACGCCGACCCGGCCGACGAGCCCGGCCCGCGCTCGATCGCTGCGCTCCGGGCGAGCGTGGCGGCCATCCACCGCTACGACGGGGTCACCGCCGCCTTCCTGCCCGCGGGCAGCCGCACTCCCGACGGGGACGCCGGAGGCGCGGAGGCGGTGGCCCAACGCGTCCGCGAGGCCTACCGCGACCCCCTGCTCCGCCTGAGCGGAGCGGTGCGGCTGCGGGTGCGGGTGCGCTGAGGCGCCGCGGGAGCCTGCGGCGCCCGGGCCCGGGCTAGAGGCGGTTCTCGATCTGGAGCGGCGCCGCGGCCGGCTCGAGGTCGGCGGCGGGCGCCTCCTCCGGGGCCGCGTCCGGCGCCTCGAGGTGGAGCGCGGTCGCGAGCTCGCCCGTCTCGTACATCTCGGCGACGATGTCGGCGCCGCCGAGGAGCTCGCCGTCCACGAAGAGCTGCGGAATCGTAGGCCAGTCGGAGAGGGAGCTCAGCTCCTGGCGGATCCGGGGGTCCGGGAGGATGTCGACCGCCGCGAACGGCGCCTCGAGCGCCTGCAGCGCGGCGACGGTGCGAGCGGAGAAGCCGCAGGCCGGCGCGTCCGGCGTTCCCTTCATGAAGAGGATGGTCGGGTTCTCGGCGATGGCGCCGGCGATGGCGTCACGGATGGGGTTCTCGGACATCAGGTCACTCCGTGGGCTTGGTGGTGAGGGCGAGGGCGTGGATCGGGCCACCGATCTCGGCGCCGAAGATGCCGTAGACCAGCTTGTGCTGGGCGATGCGCGAGAGACCCGTGAACTGCGGCGCGACGACGGTGGCCCGGAAGTGGTCGCCGCCCCCGGTCCAGTCCTCGACCTCGGCGCGGGCGCCGGGCAGCTCGGACTCGATCCGGGCCTTGAGCTCGTCGGGATGCGGCATCTGGACGCCAGGGTAGCGACCGCTATCCTTTGTGAAGCATGAGCACGCAAGAGGTCACCTTCCACGCCAAGGGCATCGTCTTCACGGAGGACTCCGCGCAGAAGGTGCGGACCTTCCTCGACGCGCAGGACTCCGACGTCGAGGCCGCGGGCCTGCGCGTCGGCGTGCGCGGCGGCGGCTGCTCCGGCTTCCAGTACCAGCTCGCCTTCGATCAGCAGCGCGACGGCGACGTGGTCTTCACCGACCACGGGCTGAAGCTCCTGGTCGACAGCCAGAGCCTGCCCTACGTCGACGGCTCCACGATCGAGTACGTCGAGTCGCTGCAGGGCGCGGGCTTCCAGGTCGTGAACCCCAACGTCGTCGCGGCCTGCGGCTGCGGCTCCTCGTTCCGCGTCGCGGACGAGGAGGAGGTCTCGGCGGTCTAGCCGTCCGCCGGGCGCCCGCCGTGCGCGCGCCCCGGCTGCTGCTCCTGCTCGCCGTCGTGCTCCTGCCCGGGTGCGGTGGCGGCCGGGAGGTGCCCGCGGCCGCGGTCCCCAGCGGCGCCACCACGGGCGCGAGCGGCGCCACCGGCGCCACGGCGGCGCCCACGCCGCCCGTCCGCCCGCTCGAGCTCGGCCTCTCCGAGGCCAACCCCGCGCTCCTCGCGCCGGGTGTCGCGCCGCCGGGCTTCGGCGCGTTCCGCGACCTGGTGGCCGCCCTGCGGCCCGACCGCTACCGGCTGGTGGTCGACTGGTCCAAGCTCCAGCCCGACCCGGCCGTGCCCGCCGACCTGGCGCTCACCCAGGACGGCTGCGCCCGCGGCCTCCCGCCCTGCGCCGCCTTCGCGGGGCTGCGCGCCGACCTCGAGGCGGTGCGCGCCGCGCGCGCGGCGGCCGGCGGTGGTTGGGAGGTCGTGGTCGCCATCTACGGGGTACCGGACTGGGCCGCCGGGCCCGCGGGCGGGTGCGAGCGCCCCGGGACCGAGGCGCGGGCGCGGCCCATCACCGCCCGTGGCCTGCGGGAGTACGTGGCGCTGGTGCGCGGGCTCCGAGCCCTCGGCCAGCAGCTCGGGGTCCCGCTGCGGTGGTGGATCCCCTGGAACGAGCCGAACCACCCGAGCTTCGTCTCCCCGCAGCGCGCGGCGTGCGCGGCGAGCTCCCCGACGCTCTCGCCCGCCGTCTACGGGCGCCTGGTGGGCGCCGCCCGGGAGGCGCTGGCCGGCACGGGCGCGAAGCTGGTGCTCGGGGAGCTCGCCGGCCTGCGCCGCCCACGGGCGCGGGGGACCGGGGTGGGGGAGTTCATCCGCGCGCTGCCGGACGATGTCGCCTGCGCGGCCAGCGCGTGGAGCCAGCACGAGTACGCCTCGCCGCGCGAGGCGTCCGGACCGTTCGCGCGCGACGCGGTCGCGGAGGCGGAGGCGGCGCTCGCGGAGCGCCCGTGCACCGCAGGGCTCCCGCTCTGGGTGACCGAGACGGGCGTCGGTGCCGACCGCCCGGGCGATCCGCGCCCGACCGGCGCGGCCGCCCTCGCGCGCCAGTGCGCCGCGCAGGCCGCCCGCCTGGAGCGGTGGGCGGCTGACCCCCGGGTCACCACGGTCTTCCAGTACACCGTCCGCGACGACCCGGCCTATCCCGTCGGCCTCGCCGACGCCCGCCTGCGGGCCCTGTATCCGACGGCGCGGCTGTGGCAGGCCTGGGCCGCCGCGCGCGGCGACGCCGCCCCGCCGCGGCCGGCGGGCTGCGGGGCTCCCTGAGTGCCGGATCACCCTCAGACGCTGGGGGTGATCCGGCGCTCAGCCCGCCAGCAGCGCCGAGGCCGAGGCGGCGAGGTGCGCCTCGAGCGCCGCGGGGCCCTCGCGCTCCAGCGCGGCGACGAGCGCCACGTGCTCGCGGGCGAGCGCGGCCGGGGAGAAGTGCGGCCGGCCCTGGGCGAGGAACAGCGCCAGCTCGTTCGAGAGCGCGGCGTGCGCGCGGGTCAGGCGCGGGGAGCCCGCGGCGGCCACGAGCGCCTCGTGGAAGCGGGCGTGGGCGAGCACGACGACGCCCCAGCGCGGCGAGCGGCCCTGGGGCTCCCCGTTCGCGCGCTCCCCGTGCGCGCGGCAGACGGCGGCGAAGCGCGCGGCGGCGGCGTGCGCCTCCGGCCCGAGGCGCCCCCCGTGGCGCGCGAGCGCCAGGCGGACGGCGCCGACCTCGAGCAGCGTGCGGGTCGCGGAGAGGTCGGCGATGTCGGTCGGGGCGAGGCTCGCCACCCGGGCGCCGGCGTTCGGCGCGATCCGCACGAGCCCCTCCGCCTCGAGCTGCCGCAGCGCCGCGCGCACCGTGTGGCGCGCGACGTCGTGGGCGTCGGCGAGGGCCTGCTCGCGCAGCCGCTCCCCGCCCGCGAGCTCGCCGTCGAGGACCCGCGCGCGGAGCGCCTTGGCGAGCGTGGCGGCCGCCGAGGCGCCCGCGCTCACCGCAGCGCCTCCACGGCGGCCTCGGCGACCGCGCCCGCGCCCGCACCGCGCGAACGCGGACCTCGCCGTGGCGGGTCCCCGCGACCGCGGACGGGAGCGGCGAGCGCGAGCAGCCCGCCGAGCACGAGCAGCCCGCCGGCGACGGCGGCGGGGGTCGGCGCCTCGCCGAGCACGAGCACGCCGAGCAGGCTCGCCGTGAGCGGCTCGGCGAGCGTGAGCGTCGCGGTCTCGCCGGAGCCGAGGCGCTCGAGGCCGCGGGCGAAGAGCACGTAGGCCAGCGCGGTCGGCACCGCGCCGAGGAAGAGCACGAGCGCCAGCCCGCCGGGCGAGCCGAGCCCGCCGCCGCCCGTGGCCACGAGCACCGGCAGCAGCAGCACCGCGCCGAGCCCGAAGGCCCGCGCCATCACCGCCTCGGGCCGGTGCCCGGCGGTGAGCAGCCGCTTGGCGGCGACGGTGTAGCTCGCGTAGGAGGCCCCGGCCACGAGGGCGAGGGCCACGCCGCCGGGGGCGACCTCCGCGCCCCCACCGCCGCCGACCAGCAGCGCCACTCCCGCGCACGCGAGCGCCGTCGCCACCACCCAGCGCGCGCGCAGCGGCTCGCCGCCGGCGACGCGGCCCAGGAGGCCGGTGAAGGCGGGGCCCGAGCCGATCGCCACGACGGTGCCCACCGCGACGCCCGTGCGGTCGACCGCGCTGAAGAAGGTGAGCTGGTAGGCCGCGACCCCGGCCCCGGCAGCCAGCAGCGCCCCGCGCGACCGGCGCACGTGCGCACCGGGCTCCGCCGGCGGCGGGGCGCCGCGCTCCCCGGCCGGCCGTTCGGATCCGGGCCCGCCCACCGCCTCCCCGGCCGGGCGTTCGGATCCGGGCCCACCCAGCGGCTCCCGATCCGAACGCCCGGCCGCCGCGCGACGTGCGCTCGCGGCGTGGCGGGCCCAGAGGAGCAGCAGCAGCGCCCCGGCGAGGATTCGCGCGGCGCCGACGGCGAGCGGATCGACCCCGTCCGGGCCGAGCGCCTGGGCGGTGCCGGTGGTGCCGAAGCAGACGGCGGCGACGAGCACGGCGAGGCGGGCCACGCGACGGATCCTCGCAGACGGCTCGACCGATTGTGGAACAATCTCGACGACGGCCGCCGCGTCTTGCGGGACCGCTCCCGGGGTAGAGCCGTACCATCGCGACCCCGTCGCCCGCACCCGAGCCCGGCACCGTCCGCGCCGCCCTGGAGGCGCGCCGCGCACAGACCGCCGCGCGTGTCGGCCGGCTCGCCGAGCGGCCCGAGCTCGGCGCGGCGCAGGGCTTCGGCAAGCGCATCGGGGACGGGACCATCGAGGCCGTCAGCCGGCTCATCGACATCGGGGTCGGTGGCTCGCTCGAGGCCACGCTGGCCCGCACGGAGCGCGCCCTGGCGAAGCTCGACCAGGGCAGCTACGGGACCTGCGACGCCTGCGGCGGGGAGATCGCGCCCGCCCGTCTCGCGGCGATGCCGGAGAGCGTCCTCTGCCTCGCCTGCGCGGCCGCGGAGCCCCGGGCGGGCCCGCCCCGGCGCCGGTAGGTCGCGCCTAGCCGAGCCCGGCGAGGCTCAACGCCTCACCGTCGAGCGCGTTGACGGCCCGCTCCATCGACGTGCGCAGGCAGGTGAAGCTCGGGGTGTCGCGCAGGGTGAACGACGAGGCCTCGGTCGTCCGCAGCCGCTGCACCAGGTCGAGGAACGCCGCCACGTCGTCGGTGTCGAAGGCGACGACGAACTCCTGGTCGTCGAGGCCGAAGGAGTACGTCGTGTGGTTGTCGACCTGGGGGTACTCGCGGCCCATCGTGATGTGGCCCTGCATGATCCGCCAGCGCTCCTCGGCGGCCAGCGCGTACCAGCCGCGGGTCTTCACGAAGGGGTAGACGAAGAGGTACTTGCCCCGGAACGGGCGGGCGACCGTCCGCAGCTCGTCGGAGTACTCGCTCGACTTCCGCAGCCCGAGGAAGGAGTGGGGCTGGGTGCACCACTTCATGAGCCCGGACTGCGCGAGGACGACGTGGAACTCGTGGATGCGGTCGAGGTTCTCGGTCTCCGCCACGAACATGAGGTCGGCGTCGCCGCGGGTCCCGACCAGCGAGAAGCTCTGCAGCAGGTGGTCGGCACCGAAGTCCTCGCAGGCCGCGAGGAACTCGAGCTTGTCCTGCGCGCGCTGCTCGGCGGGCAGCCGTCGCCAGGCCGGATCGACCTGGAGGAACGTGTACTTGACGAAGTGGCGGCGGACGGGCTCGGGCACGCCCTGCACGGTAGGGCCCGCGCGCAGAAACCCCGACCACGCCGGTGGGTAGTCTTGAGCGCTGTGCGCATCGCGCTCGTCTCCCCATACTCCTGGACCTATCCCGGAGGGGTGACGCGCCACATCGAGGCCCTCGCCGGGGAGTTCCTGCGCGACGGCCACGACGTGCGCGTCCTGGCTCCCTTCGACCCGCCCGGCCGTCACGCCGAGCGGCTCCACCGCGGCCACGCGCCCGAGCCGCGCGAGGTCCCGGACTACCTGCGCACGCTCGGGCGCACCTGGGGCTTCCCGGCCAACGGCGCCGTGTCGAACCTGGCCCCGCCGGCGTACGCGGTCTCCCAGCTGCGCCGCGAGCTGGCCGACGGCGGCTTCGACGTCGTGCACGTCCACGAGCCCGTGGTGCCGGTCGTGGGCTGGGACGTGCTGATGTCGAGCCCGGCGCCCGTGGTCGGGACCTTCCACTGCTACTCGGAGAACGCGGTGTCGAACAACATCGCGGTCCTCCTCGGCGCGCGCCGCCGCCTCAACCGCCTCAAGGCCCGGATCGCCGTCTCCGAGGCCGCCGCCTGGACGGGCACCCGCTACTTCGGCGGCCAGTACCGCGTGGTGCCGAACGGCGTCGAGGTCCCGGGCACCCCGGCCGAGCTGCTCGCCCTGCGGCCCGCGCGCGAGGAGGCGACGCTCCGGCTCGTCTTCGTCGGCCAGGCCGTCGAGCGGAAGGGGCTGCCGATCCTGCTGCGCGCGTTCGAGGCGCTGCGCCTGCAGGTGCCCGCGAGCCTCACGCTGGTCGGGCCCACGCCGGAGGACGTCGCGCAGGTGCTCGAGGATCCGCAGGGCGTGCGCGCCCTCGGCCGCGTCGACGACGCGACGAAGCTGCGGGAGCTCCGCGCGGCCGACGCGCTCTGTGCGCCGTCGCTCGGCGGCGAGAGCTTCGGCATGGTCCTCACCGAGGCGTTCGCCGCCGGCACTCCCGTGGTGGCGAGCGACATCGCGGGCTACCGCGACGTCGTGCGCCAGGGCACCGACGGCCTGCTGGTCCCCCGCGGCGACGCGACGGCCCTGGCCGAGGCGCTCCGGGAGCTCGCGCTGCGCCCCGGCTGCCACCGCTCGATGGGGCGGGAGGCCGCGCTCAGCGCCCAGCGCTACGCCTGGCCGCACGTGGCCGGGGAGGTCCTCGACACCTACGAGCGCGCGATCGCCGTGGGCCGCGCCGCCACCGCGCCGCGGCGCGCCGCCGTGCGCCTCGGTGCCCTTCCCGCCGACCTCGCTCCACGGCGCCCACCGCGTCGCCTCGCCACGCTGGAGCCCGCGCTCCCGGGCAGCCACCCGCGCCGCGCGCTGGCCCGCAAGGCGGTGCTCGGCCTCGCCGGGGCCGGTGCCGCCGCCGGCGCCGTCCTCGCGCTGCGCCGCATCGGCCTGCACCGGATCGGCGCCTCGCTCGTCCACTCCAGCCCGCCGTGGGTCCTGCTCGCGCTCGGGATCATGTGCCTCTCCATGGCGGTGCGCGCGCTCGCCTGGCACGCGATCCTGCGCGCGGCGCTGCCCGGCGCGGACGTGAAGCGCCGCGACGCCTTCCAGGGCACCACGATCGGGGTGCTGATGTCGGCGACCCTGCCCGCGCGGCTGGGGGAGCCCGCCCGCGCGATGATCGTCGCGCGGCGCGTCGGGCGGCCGCGCGAGACGCTTCCCGTGGTGCTCGGGACGCTCGTCTCCCAGACCCTCCTCAACATCCTCGCCCTCGTGGTGCTCGGCATCACGATGTTTGCGACCTCGAGCTACTTCGACGGCCACGACGGGGACCTCGCGCTCTTCGCCGCCGCGCCGATCGCCGTGCTGCTGCTCGTGGTGGCGGCGCCGGCGCTGCTGCGGGGCTCCCGCCCGGGCCGCTGGGTGCGCCGGGCGCGCGCGGCGCTGCACCAGGTCCGTGCCGGGCTCACGGTCTTCCGTCGCCCCCGGCTCGGGGCGACGGCCACCGCCGCCCAGCTCCTCGCCTGGATCCTGCAGTGGCTGGCCTGCTACGTGCTCCTCGTGGCCTTCGGGCTGGACGCGGAGGCGGGCGTCGGGGCGGCGGCGGCCGTGCTCTTCGCGGTCAATGTCACGGCCGTCCTCCCGGCCACGCCGTCGAACCTCGGCGTCTTCCAGGCCGCCTGCGTGGCGGTGCTCGCGGGCGCCTACGGCGTCTCGAGCGCCGACGCGCTCGGCTACGGCATCGTGCTCCAGGTGGTCGAGATCGCCACGGCGGTGCTCATGGGCACCCCGGCGCTCGTCAAGGAGGGGCTGAGCTGGAAGGACGTGCGCCTGCGCACCATGCACTACGCGCCCGTCGAGCTCTCGCCGCTGCCCGACGGCGTCGGCGCCCCGCTCGTCGCCTAGCCCCGCCGGGCGGGTACGCCGGGGCGGGGCCGCCGGGGCGGCCCTGGCTTGAGCGCGGCGGCCCGGGCCGCTCAGGCGGCCACGGGCTTGAGCTCCTCGGCCGCGTCGGAGGCGTGGCGCTGCAGGGTGCCGTTCGGCCCGACCTCGTACTGGCCCATCCGCGAGAGCGGCGGCGAGTAGGCGTGGATCGTGACGCTCGGCGCCACGCCCGTGTGCTGGACGCGGTGGATGTCCGAGGGCCGGACGGTGAGCGTCTGCCCGGCCGCGAAGGCCCGGTCGACGTTCGCGCGGCCGATCGCCAGCCGCTGCTCGCGGATCTCGCCCTCGGCGACCACGATGGCCGCGGCGGAGTCGTCGTGGTCGTGGAAGCCCGTGTCGTGGCCGGGCATCCAGGAGAAGACCCACACCTCGACCTCCGCGTCGCGGTGCAGCAGCGCGAAGTGCCGCTCCGGCCCGTGGTGCACGAGCGGGCGCCACCGCTCCGGGTCGGCGGCGAGCTCCCGCACGATCCCGCGGAGGTCGACGGCCGTGGGGTGCGAGATCGCCAGGAGCGTCATGCGGCCACCCAGGCCGTGCCGAGCAGCCGCGCGACGTTGTCCCCGCGCAGCGCGGCGTGGACCTCCTCGCCGAGCGAGTCGGCCGCGGGCTCGGCGACCACGGGCGCGTCCGTGCCGTGGACGAGCTGGCTCGTGCCGACCGCGCAGGCCATCCCGCGCAGCGCTCGCGGGCCGTAGCCCGACGTGTCGTAGAAGGCCAGCGGGTCGGGCTCGTCGTGGGGCGGACCGCCGCGCAGCGCCGTGCGCTCGGCGTGCAGCGGCGCGAGGCCCGCCAGCGCGGCCCAGAGCACGCGGAGCGTCGGGTGCGCGGCGCGGCCCCAGCCCGCCCAGGCGTGCCAGGCCGCGTGCAGCTCGCCGACGTAGCGCGTGGCGGGTGCCCACCACCCGGCCGGAACGGTCTCCGGCGCGGGCGCCCAGGGAGCCGGGCCGGGGTGGACGAAGAGCGGCGCGAGACGCTCCTGCAGGCGGTCGAGGAGCGGCGCCCGGCGGCGCAGCCCGTCCGGCGTGGCCAGCGCGGCGGCGGCGACCACGACGCCGGCGGCCCCGGCGTCCAGCGCCGCGTCGGCCGCCTCGACCACCTCGTGCGCGGCGGCGCCGAGCGGGACGGAGGCCCACCAGCCGAGCTCGGCCGGCAGTTCGCCGACCGCGTCGTTCCAGGCCTCGAGCATCGGGGCGGCCTCGGCGGCGGGCAGCGCCTCGACGCCGACCGGGGTCGAGAGCGCGACCAGCGCGCGGTCCAGCCCCGCGTCGCGGACCGCGGCGGCCCGCCCGGCGATGTCGTGCTGCGCCGGGTCGACGAGGAACGCCGGCTCGCCGGGCAGCGAGAGGAGCCAGCCGTCGGCGGTCCGGCGCGCGCAGGGCGCCGAGCCGCGCTGCTCGAGGGCGCGCAGGACCTCGGCGGGCCAGAGGTGCTGGTGGACGTCGACGGAGAGCACGACCCGCAATCTACACAAAGCTGATGGGGTTTGGGACCTTTTCACCCGGGCCTAGGCTGCGGCGGACGGATGACCGGTGCCTGCGTCTACCTGCTCCGCTGTCGCGACGGCTCGCTCTACACGGGATGGACGAACGACCTCCCGCGTCGGCTGGCCGCCCACGCCGCCGGCACCGCGTCGCGCTACACCCGCTCGCGGCGTCCGGTCGAGCTCGTGCTCGCGCTCCCGCAGGCGGACCGCTCCGCCGCGCTGCGGGAGGAGGCCCGGATCAAGCGGCTGCCGCGGGCGGCGAAGCTCGCGCTCGTGTCCGCGGCGCCCGAGCGCGCCTAGTCCCGGGAGGGCGACGGCGGCGCGGTCAGCGCCGCGCAGGCCGCGTCGAGCGCCGCGTCCTCGGCCGCGATGAGCTCCCGCGCCTGCTCCTCGAGGAGCGCGAGGTTCCGCGCGCTCGCGTCGTCGAGCGCGTCGGAGGCCCGGTGGAGCTCGGCCTGGAGGCGGACGACCGCCGCGGGGGCCAGGAGCTGGCGCAGCTGGTAGTCGACGGTGTCGCTCACGCCGTCGAAGACGACGTCGATGACCGGCCGCACCCACTGCACGAGGCCCCAGCTCGCCGCCTGCGCCTGCGTGATGGGCCGGGTCTGGCTGCCCGTGCCGAGGCTGAGGACGAAGCGCGGCGGCGCGCCGGTGAGCCGGACCACCTCCGCGTAGGCGCACATCGCCGGGTTCGTCGCGAAGACGCCGCCGTCGATCAGCGACATCGTCCCGAGCTCGATCGGCTCGAAGTAGGTCGGGGCCGCGGCGGTCGCGCGTGCCACGACGCGCAGTGGCGCGTCGAGGTCCTCGCGCCAGCTCTTGAAGAAGTACGGCCTCCGCGCCTGCAGGTCGTAGGCCGTCACGAGCACGCGCGTCGTCGCGTCGGAGAGCCGCCCGGCGCCGAGGTAGCGGGCGAGCGCGTCCTCGAGCGCCGCGTCGTCGTACTTCTCCTCCACGAGGCCGTCCAGGGAGCGGACCCGCTCGCCGAGCGAGCGCCTGAAGATCCGCGGCCCCTCGGTCCGGTAGAGCGCGACGAGCTCCTCGGCGCTCCGGGCGCCCGGGCGGGTCAGCGCGCAGGCGAGGATGCCGCCGGTGGACGTGCCGGCCACGAGGTCGACGAGCTCGGCGATCCGCCGGCCCGTGCGCGCCTCGACCTCGGCCAGCACGAGCGCCGGGATGATCCCGCGGATCCCGCCGCCGTCGATCGAGAGGACCCGCACGCTAGGCCTGGGCGGGGACCTCGGCGATCTCGGCCTCGGCGCCGTCCTCGCCGACCGCGCCCTCGGCGAAGTCCTCGGGCGGCAGGGCATGGCGGCGCGGGTCCCGCTCGGTCCCCGCGATCACCTCGTCCTCCACCGTCCCCTTCGGGATGAAGCCGGACTTCATGCCGAAGTACACGGCCTGGGGGTGGTGGGCCAGGATCGCCACCGTCGACTGCTCGGGCTCCACCGCGTAGCCGCCCGAGAGCCGCATGCCGATCGAGGGCGCGTCGAGCAGGCGCCAGACCTTCTCGTGCTCGCTCTGGTCCGGGCAGGCGGGGTAGCCCCAGCTCCAGCGCCGCCCCTGCCCGCGCTCGAGGCCGAGCTCCGAGCGGACGCGGGCGTGCATCCACTCGGCCATGCCCTCCGCGGTCTGCACGCCGAGGCCGTGGGTGTAGAGCTGCTCGGCGTACTCCTCGTCGCGCTCGAGCTCGGCCATGAGCTGCGTGACGCGGTCGCCCGCGGTGACGACCTGCAGGACGCAGACGTCCCGCTCGCCGCTCGACAGGGGCCGGTAGAAGTCGGTGATGCAGATGCGGTCGTGGCCCGGCTGGCGCGGGAACGTGAGCCGCTCGACCTCGACGTCGTGGTCGTCGGGGTCGAAGACGACCAGGTCGTTGCCGTCGGCGTTGCACGGGAAGTAGCCGACCTTGGCCTTGGGCCGGAGCCAGTCCTGCTCGCGCCACATGCGCTCCAGGCGGGGGAGGAAGCCCTCCTCCTCGTCGGTCCCCTCGACGAGCTCCCGCCACGCCTCGCCCTTCACCCCGCGGCCGCCCCAGTGGAGCTTGAACAGCACGTGCGTGTCGAGGTGGGGGTACACCTCATCGAGGTTCACGGGGACTTCGCGGACGCCCCAGAACGGCGGCTCGGGGACCGGATTGTCGGTGCCGGCGCTCGAGCGCACGGAGCTGTCGGTGGTGTCGCCGAGCTCGGGCTCCGGGCCCTTGTCCCGGAGCCTGAACGCGCGCTCCCGCACCCCTTCGACGAGCTTGGCCCGCTCGTCCTCCTCGACGAGCTTGTCCATGATGCCGAGCCCCTCGAAGGCGTCCTTGCAGTAGAAGACGCCGGGCGCGTAGACCTCGTCGCTGTCGCGGCCGTCGGGGAACAGGACCCGCAGGCCGAAGTCGCGGTTGATCGCCGCGCCGCCGATCAGCACGGGGTAGGGGAGCTCCTGCGCGTGGAGCTCCTTGATGGCCAGCGGCATCTGCTTGGAGGTCGAGACGAGCAGCGCGCTCAGCCCGATCGCCGTGGCGTCGTGCTCCTTGGCGGCGTCGAGGATCGCGCCGACCGGGACCTGCTTGCCGAGGTCGACCACCGTGTAGCCGTTGTTCGTGAGGATCGTGTTCACGAGCGACTTGCCGATGTCGTGCACGTCGCCGAAGACGGTGGCGAGGACCACGGTGCCCTTCGTGTAGTCCGCGGTGCGCTCGAGGTAGTTCTCCAGCCGCGCGACGGCCTTCTTCATGACCTCCGCGCTCTGCAGCACGAAGGGGAGGATCAGCTCGCCGGCGCCGAACTTGTCGCCGACCTCCTTCATCGCCGGCAGCAGGACGCCGTTGAGCGTCGGGACGGCGCCGATCTTCTCGACCGACTTGTCGATCCAGTCCTCCACGCCCTCCTTGCGGCGGCGCAGGATGTGGAAGTGCAGCGCCTCCTCGGGGGTCATGCCCTCCGTCGGGTTCGCCTTCTCCACCTCGGCCTCGCCCGAGCGCGACTCGAAGTGCTCGATGAACTTCTGCAGCGCGTCCTCGGAGCGGTCGTAGACGAGGTCGTCGGCGAGCTTGCGCTCCTCCTCGGAGATCTCCGCGTAGGGCGTGATGTGGTTCGGGTTGACCATCGCCAGGTCGAGCCCCGCCTCCACGCAGTGGTAGAGGAACACGGAGTTCAGCACGGCGCGGGCCGGCTGCCCGACGCCGAAGGACACGTTGGAGACCCCGAGGGAGGTCTTCACGCCGGGGAGCGCGGCCTTGACGTCGCGGATGCCCTCGATGGTCGCGACCGCGGACGGGCGCCACTCCTCGTCGCCCGTGGTCAGGGTGAAGGTGAGGACGTCGAAGATCAGCATCTCCGGGTCCAGGCCGTGCTCGCCGACGCAGATGTCGTGGATGCGGCGGGCGATCTCCACCTTGCGCTCGGCGGTCTTGGCCATCCCGACCTCGTCGATGGTCAGCGCGATCACCGCGGCGCCGTGCTCGATGGCCATCGGGACGACGAGGTCCAGCTTGGCCCGGCCGGCCTCGAGGTTCACCGAGTTGACGATCGCGCGGCCCGGGATCTGGTCGAGCGTCTCGGCCAGCACGTCGGGCTCGGTGGAGTCGACCTGGATCGGCACGGCCTGGGAGAGCGAGACCTTCTTCGCGAGGATCCGCATCTGCTCGGCCTCGTCCTGGCGCTCGGTCAGCGCGACGCAGAGGTCGAGCACGTGGGCGCCGCCCTCGACCTGGTCCTCGGCCACCTGGAGCAGGCCGTCGTAGTCGTCGGCCAGCAGCAGCTCCTTGGCCTTGCGGGAACCCTGGGAGTTCACGCGCTCGCCGACGATCGTCGGGCGCGGCTCCTGCACGAGCGGCCCGGCGGTGATCATGGAGGAGATCCAGGGCAGCGGCCGGCGCTCGAGCCAGTTCGGCGCGAAGGGCGCGCCGCCGCGGACGCGCTCGGTCATCGCGGCGATGTGCGCGGGCGTGGTGCCGCAGCAGCCGCCGACGATCGCCACGCCGTAGCGGTCGACGAAGTCGCCGAGGGTGTCGGCCAGCGGGCCGGGCTCCTCGGGGAAGATCGTCTCGCCGTCGGGGCCCTGGAGCGGCAGGCCCGCGTTCGGGATGCAGTGGACCGGCAGCGTCGAGTGCTCGCCCAGGTAGCGGATCGCGTCGCGCATGTCCTCGGGGCCGGTGGAGCAGTTGAGGCCGACGACGTCCACCTTCAACGCGGTGAGCGTCGTGAGGACCGAGGCGATGTCCGTGCCGAGCAGCATCTTCCCGCCGTTGGGCAGCAGGGAGACGCTGACCTGGAGCGGCACGCGCCGGCCGAGCGCCTTGAAGGCCTCGCGCGCGCCGAAGATCGCCGCCTTGACCTCGAGGATGTCCTGCGCGGTCTCGATGATGAGCAGGTCGACGCCGCCGAGCAGGAGGCCGTGGGACTGCTCGCGGAAGACCTCGACGAGCTCGCGGAAGCGGACCATCCCGAGCGAGGGCTCCTCGGAGGCGGGCAGGAAGCCGGTGGGGCCGATCGAGCCCGCGACGAAGCGCTGCTCGCCGACCGCGCGGCGCGCGATCTCCGCCGCCCGCTGGTTGATCTCGAGCGTGTGCTCCGCGAGGCCCCACTCCTCGAGCTTCAGGCGCGAGGCCTGGAAGGTGTCGGTCTCGACCACCTCGGCGCCCGCCTCGACCATGGAGGCGTGGACGCCCTCGATGACGTCCGGGCGGTTGAGCACGAGGGCCTCGTGGGCGCGGCCGGGCAGGCGGTAGTCGCGCTCCAGGGAGAGGTCGAACTGCTCGAGGGTCGCACCCATCCCGCCGTCGAAGACCACGACGCGCTCGCGAGTGGCCGCCAGGTAGTCGCGCATCGGGTCAGCGTACCAGCGCGAGAACCAACCTTGACACGACTATGGCAAGGTTGCCGGCGTGCGCGTCCGCAGCGCCAGGACGGCTCCGGCGACGCCCGCCGCGAAGACCAGCGGCATGAGCGGCAGGTTGTACCGCGGCTGCGCCACGAGCACCGCGTGCAGCAGCGTCCCGTAGGCGATGGGCACCGCCAGGAGCGCCAGCGCCGCGCTGCGCGTGCGGATCAGGCCGGCGAGGAGCCCGACGAGGGCCAGCACGACGAGGACGATGTGCAGCGCACGCACCCAGCCCGGCTTCGTGGCGCTCCCGATCCGGCTCGGCTTGGTCCACATCCGCCGCACCTTGCGGAAGGTCATGCCGGCGTAGTCGACGGGGTGCCTGATGTCGTAGCGGAGGTTCTCGACCGCCTCCTTCCGCAGCGCCGCCGACCGGTCGAGCCCGGGGTGGCGGGCCGCCACCACGTCGAGCACCACGCCGGCCGGCAGCCGGCGGCCGAGCGTCCCGCGGTAGCGGCGGTCGGGCGTCAGCCGGCTCGCCTCGGGGCCGAGCGCGCGGCGCATGCCCTGGCTCGTGCCGTCGCCCGGCAGGTAGGTGCCCACGAAAGCGACGGGGCCGTCGCCGGTGGTCACCGGCGTGAGCTTGTCCGCGCGGCCCGAGACGTAGATCGTCCAGGGCAGGAGCGTGAGCCCGGTGGCCGCGGCGAGCACGAGCCCCTGAGCCGCCGCCCGGCGCAGCCCGTCGGTCCCGCGGCGGGCCAGGAGCACGACGACGCCGAGCGGGACGGCCATGAAGAGGTAGTCGGCGCGGACGAGGACGGCGAGGCCCAGCAGCACCCCGGCGAGGAGGTAGCGCCCGAGCGCGGCTCCGCGCACCGCCCACACCGCCGCGGCCATCGCGAGGGCCAGCGCCGCGGCGCCGAGGGGCTCGCTCAGCAGCTCGCTCCCGACGGTGATGAGGGGCGGATAGAGCGCGGTGACGAGCGCGGCCAGGAGCGCGGGCAGCGCCCCGGCGAGCAGCGCGACGAGGGCGAAGACGACGAGGATCGTCACCGTGCCGACGACGGCCTGCGCCCAGTAGGCGGACGGGATGTCCGGGTGGCGGCCGCCCGTCACGACGCCGGCGGCGTCGAGCTTCTGGGCCGCCGCGAAGAGGAACGGGGCGCCCGGCGGCCAGCGGAGGGCGAGCTCGCTGCGGCCGTAGGCACCGTCGTCGGCCAGCGCCTGGGCGATCGCGACGTAGGAGTACTCGTCGGTCGACTGGTAGGCGGTCTTTCCGGCGACGGCCGAGTGAGCGCGCAGGGCGAAGCCGACCACGAGCACCAGCACGAGCGCCGCGACGACGCGCCGGCGGCCCGCGAGGGCGCGCCGGCGGCCCGCGAGGGCGCCGGCCCGCGAGCTCACGCCGGCCCGAGGCCCGACTGGAGGATCCAGCCGCGCGTCCCCTTCGGCGTGTAGGGGCTCTGCTGGACCTCCACGAAGCTCCACTGGACGATGTACTTCGCGTAGGAGATGCCCTGGCGGTGGTAGAGCTCGGTGACGCGGTCGCCCGGCTTCAGCCACTGGAAGGCGACGCTCCCCAGTGCCCAGCGGAGGTAGAAGTCCTCCTGGTTGTTCTTGATCCGGGAGCCGAAGTCGGCGACGACCATCTTCCGCCGCTTGGAGTCGATCAGGTCCCCGATCGGGCCGCCCTTGTCGCAGTCGTAGCCGATCTTGGCCTGCGAGCGCCGCGGGAACCGGCAGTCGTAGTCCTTGTCGTTCGGGCCGTTCAGCAGGCCGTCCCACTCGGGCTCGTCGCGGATGTACCGCGTGCCGTCCACCTCCACGGGGGCCCAGCCGGACTTGCGGGTCGTCTGGTCGTAGCACCAGACCCAGCCGCCGACGTCCGGGCGCGGGGCCACGACGCCGCAGCCCGGGCCCTCGGCGCGTCGCTTGCTCTGGCGGCCGATGTGCGCGTCCTGGTTGATGAGCACCTCGACGCCCGTCTTGAGGACCGTCGGCTCGGCGTCGAAGGACGGGCCCTTGCGCAGGTAGACGCCCTCGCGCCCACGCTGCCGGGCGAGCGCCTCGCCGGCCACCACGATCATGGGCGAGTAGCAGACGTTGACCGCACGCTGGCTGTACATCCCGCGGATCCGTCGCGGGACCTTCGCGGGCGCCTGGTCCCCGTCGCCGGGCCAGGCGAGCTTGACGCCGGCCGCCGCCACCACGACGCCGCCGGCCCCGGCCAGTGCGGCGCGACGGGTGAGCAGAGGGCTCCGGGATGCCGCCGGCTCCTCACGCGGCTCGTTCAAAGAGTTCCTCCCCATGGCGTGGACGCGGCCCGCGCACCGGGCCCGGACCGGCCGAGAGGCTACCGACCACCCCGGTCCAACCGCGGCCCAAAGGTGCCAGGCACCTTCGGCCCGCCGGCGCGTGGGCCATCGGTGCCAGGCACCTTCGGCCCGTCATCGCGTGGCCGCCCGTCCGAGGCGGCGGCCGATCGTCGACGTGCCGACGCCGAGCGCGTGCGCCATCTCCCGCTGCGAGAAGCCGGCGGCCCGCGCGTCGCGCAGACGGCTCGGTGCGCCGTCGGCGACGAGGTCGGTCAAGTACGACGACCCGCCCTCGGCCACGAAGGCCGCGTAGCGTCGACGGTCCCCGTCGAACGGCGCAAGCGAGGCGTCCAGCAGCGGCGGACACGGGTCGAGCGCGAGCAGCGCTCGGTGTGCGGACCACTCGTACTCCCCCGCAGTCCTGCGCAGTCCCGCGCGCACCGGATTGAGCGCGAGGTAGCGGAAGAGCTCGAGGTGGTGGCGGTCGCGGACGACCACCCGGCAGTGGTACCGCTGCCCGAACACGTGACCCGTCTGGCTCTCGCGCGCATTGAGGCGCAGGGCGTGGCGACGGAGCATGTCCCGCATCCCGTCGCTGAGGTCGGCCTCCGGCGTCCGCACCACCAGGTGGAGGTGGTTCGACATCAGGCAGTACGTCTCGACGAACCACCCGCGCTGCCTGACCACCTGGTCGAGCAGCATGAGCAGATGGCGGCGATCAGCGTCGTCGAAGAAGACCGCGCGACGGCCGTTGCCGCGGGCGGTGACGTGGTAGGTGAGGCCCGCGTGCAGCGGGCGAGATGAGCGTCCCATGTGAGGACAAGGGCGTCGATCGGCTCGCCGGGTACGCCCGCGCGGCCGAAACGTGCCTGGCACCGCTTGCCCGCGGGCGAAACGTGCCTGGCACCTTTCGCCCGGGCGGGGGCGGGCCGGGGGTGCCTGGCACCTTTCGCCCGGCCCGTCGCTATTTGATGAAGAGCATCTCGGAGTACTTCGGCAGCGGCCACAGGTCGTCGGCCACCACCCGCTCGAGGCGGTCGGCCGGCGCGCGGACGGCGTCCATCGCCGGGACCACCACGTCGCGCATGTGCCGGGCCAGCTCGATGCCCTCGAGCTCGGTCTCCTCGTTGGCCACCTCGAGCGCGAAGATCGCCTCCACGAGCTCGTCGAGCAGGCCGTCGAGCTCCTCCTTGAGCCGGCCCACGCCACCGCTCCCGCCCGCCTCGTCGAGCACGTCGGCGTGCCGCAGCGCGGCGGGCAGGATCATCGTGCGGGCGATGGTCGCGGCGGTCTCCGACTCGATGTTGAGCTTCGTGGCGTACTGCTCGGTCCACACCTCGAAGCGGGAGTGCAGCTCGCGCTCGGAGAGCACGTTGTAGTCGCCGAAGACCTTGACGGTGTCCTCGGAGACGACGGCCGGCAGCGCGTCGGGCGTCGTGCGCAGGTTCACGAGGCCGCGGCGCTCCGCCTCCTGGTGCCACTCCTCGGAGTAGCCGTCGCCGTTGAAGACGACCCGCTTGTTCTCCTCCCACACCGTCTTGACCACGGCGCTGACCGCGGCGAACACGTCGTCGCCGCCGCCGAGCCGCTCCCGGACCGCGCCCGCCAGCTCGTCGATCGCCTCGGCCACCGTGGTGTTGAGCACGGCGTTCGTGAAGCCGAGCGACATGCTCGAGCCGAGCGCCCGGAACTCGAACTTGTTGCCCGTGAAGGCGAACGGCGAGGTCCGGTTGCGGTCACCGGAGTCCATGGGGAGCTTCGGGAGCACGTCGGTTCCGAGGTGCAGCTCGCCCTGCGCGGTCGCCACGCCCTCGCCGGTGGCGATGCGCTCGAACGCGTCCTCGAGCTCGGCGCCGAGGAAGATCGACATGATCGCCGGCGGCGCCTCGTTGGCCCCGAGGCGGTGGTCCTGGCCCACGTTGGCCACCGAGGCGCGCAGGAGCGCCTGGTGCTTGTTGACCGCGCGGATGACCGCCGAGCAGAAGAACAGGAACTGCGCGTTCTCGGCCGGCGTGTCGCCCGGGTCGAGGAGGTTCGTGCCCGTGTCGGTGCCCATGGACCAGTTGTTGTGCTTGCCCGAGCCGTTCACGCCCGCGAACGGCTTCTCGTGCAGCAGGCAGACCAGCCCGTAGCGGCGGGCGACGTTCTGCAGGAGCTGCATCGTGAGCTGCTGGTGGTCGGAGCCGACGTTCGAGTTCTCGAAGATCGGCGCGATCTCGTACTGGGCGGGCGCGACCTCGTTGTGGCGCGTCTTGATCGGCACCCCGAGCTTCGCGAGCTCCTGCTCGACCTCGAGCATGTAGGCCAGCACCCGCTCGGGGATCGAGCCGAAGTAGTGCTCGTCGAGCTCGTGGCCCTTGGGCGGCTTGGCCCCGAAGAGGGTCCGACCCGTGGTGTAGAGGTCCGGGCGCTCGAAGAAGTACTGCTCGTCGACCAGGAAGTACTCCTGCTCCGCGCCGACCGTGGTGTAGACGCGGACCGCGCCGTCGGCCACCCCGAGCAGCTCGAGCGCCCCGACGGCGCTCTTGGAGAGCGCGTCCATGGAGCGCAGCAGCGGGATCTTCGTATCGAGCGCCTCCCCCGTCCAGGAGACGAAGGCCGTCGGGATGCAGAGGAGCGTCCCGTTCGGGTTCTCGAGGATGAACGCCGGAGAGGTCGGGTCCCAGGCCGTGTAGCCGCGCGCCTCGAAGGTCGCGCGGATCCCGCCCGTGGGGAACGACGAGGCGTCCGGCTCGCCCCGGATGAGCTCCTTGCCGGAGAACTCCGCCAGCGCGGTGCCCTCGTCGGTCGGCCCGTAGAAGGAGTCGTGCTTCTCGGCGGTCAGGCCCGTGAGGGGCTGGAACCAGTGGGTGTAGTGGGTGGCGCCCTTCTCCATCGCCCACTCCTTCATGGCCAGCGCGACCGCGTCGGCGGTGGTCGCGTCGAGCGCCTCGGAGCCCTCGAGCGTGCGGGTCAGCGCCTTGAAGACGTGCTTGGGGAGCCGCTGACGCTGCGCGGCGAGGTGGAAGACGTTCTCGCCGAAGGGGGAGGCGCCCGGCTCGGTGAGGTCGGGCGCACCGAGCGCGCCGCCGTTCGAGCTCCACTGGGCGGCGTACACGTTCTGCTGACGCTTGGGCATGGGGGGAGGGTCCTCCTCGGATCGAGCGCGGCCTGCTCCGGCGCGCGCGGGTGTGGCACCGCGCCGGAGCCTCGCACGTACGGCGCCGAGGGCCCCTTGTACAGGGGTCCAAAGAGGTCGGTTCCCCCTTCGCCAGGGTGGAGGACGGCTCGCCGCGCGGCCGGCGGGCGCCCCGGCGACGGCCGCACGGGCGCTGCTCGACCGCGTGGCGAAGGCCCTCGGACGAATCTTCGACACGGGGACAAAGAGCGCGAGGGTGGCGAGGACGAGAGTGCGGGAGGTCACCGACCCTGGAGGATCAATGCGCCGTACCACCGTGGGGAAGGCCGCCGCCCTCGGCGTCCTGCTCGCCCTTCTCGCCCCGGCAGTCGCCCTGGCGCAGGACGATCCGCCAACGCTGCAGTCCCTCGCGAGCGACGCCGCGACGAAGGCCACCGAGCTCAACACGGTCTGGGTCGTGATCACCGGCGTCCTGGTCATGTTCATGCAGGCCGGCTTCGCGTTCCTCGAGATCGGGTTCGTCCGCGGCAAGAACGTCGGCACCGTGGTGGCCAAGATCCTCGTGAACTTCGCGATCTGCGGGGTCGTCTGGTGGATGGTCGGCTTCGCCCTCGCGTTCGGGGGCAGCGGCAAGATCCTCGGCAACTCCGGCTTCTTCCTCGGCTTCGGCGACCACATCAACTCGAACGGCAGCTACGGGATCGGCTTCGCCGGCGGGCTGGACGACAAGGGCCTGCTGAACGGCTTCGGCTCCTCGTTCTTCTTCTTCCAGTTCGTGTTCGCGGCGGTCTCGCTGGCGATCGTCTGGGGCACGACCCTGGAGCGGATCAAGTTCATCGCCTACCCGATCTACGCCGTGGTCTTCTCGGCGATCATCTACCCGCTGATCGCCCACTGGATCTTCGCCGGCGGCTTCCTGGTCACCTCGTTCGGCAACGGCGTGCAGGACTTCGCCGGCTCCACGGTGGTCCACCTCTCGGGCGCCACGGGCGCGCTGGCCGCGGTCCTCCTGCTCGGGCCGCGCAAGGGCAAGTACGGCCCCGACGGCAAGCCGCGGGCGATCCCGGGGCACAACATGCCGCTCTTCGGGCTCGGCGTGCTGATCCTCTGGCTCGGCTGGTTCGGCTTCAACCCCGGCTCGACGCTCGGCACGGGCGAGGGGCGCTTCGCCGAGGTCGTGATCACGACGAACCTGGCCGCCGCGGCCGGGGTGGTCGGCTCCTCGCTGACGATCTTCCTGCGCTCCAAGACGCTGGACGTCGGCATGGCCGGCAACGGCGCGATCGCCGCGCTCGTGGCCATCACCGCCCCCTCGGGCTACGTGGAGTTCTGGGCGGCGCCGATCATCGGGCTGGTCGCCGGGATCATCGTCGTGCTCTCGATCTACGCGATCGACAAGGTCCTCGACGACCCGGTCGGCGCGCTCTCGGCCCACGGGGTCGCGGGCGTCTGGGGCACGCTCTCGTGCGGCCTCTTCACCTCCCATCGCCTCGCGAAGTTCAACGGCGTCGGTGACCCGGGGCTCTTCGAGGGCGGCGGCTTCAAGCAGCTCGGGGTGCAGGCGATCGGCGTCACGCTCGCGTTCGTCACGGTCTTCGTCCTCTCCTACGCCACCTTCTTCGCGATCAAGAAGACGGTCGGGCTGCGGGTCGAGGAGCACGAGGAGGACGCGGGCCTCGACATCTCCGAGCACGGCATGTACGGCTACCCCGAGCAGTTCATCCCGGCGCCCGAGCTCGTGGGCTACGGTGCGACGCCCACGGTCCCGGCCCTCGGGTCCGTGTCGCTCGCGAGCACGAAGGAGGTCCCGGCATGAAGAAGGTCGAGGCGTACATCCGGCACGAGGCCTTCGAGCCGATCCGGATGGAGCTCCTGGCGCTCGGGTTCCCCTCGCTGACCATCAGCGAGGTGAAGGGCTCGGGTCGTCAGAAGGGCATCACCGAGCGCTACCGCGGCGCGGAGCTCACGAACTACCTCCGCCCGAAGGTGAAGCTCGAGTGCGTGGTGGCCGAGCGGGACGTGTCGACGATCGTCGACACGGTCCTCAAGCACGGCCGCACGGGAGCGGTGGGGGACGGCAAGGTGTTCGTCCTCCCCGTCGAGGACGCCTACCGCGTCCGCACGGGCGAGGCCGGGGAGGAGATCCTCCAGGCGCATCCGGACCCGGCCGCGGCCTAGCGCCGCCCGTCGCAGCCGGGGTGCGGCGCGGCCGCGCCCCGGCGGTGCCCGGCCGGCGCCGCGCCACGCGCCGCGCCGGCTCCTGCCCGACTCCGCCCCCGCCCGACTCGAGAAGGAGGATCGCCCATGCCGACTGCGCCCGCCTCCGAGCCGGATCGCGCGCCGAGCAGCACCGGTCTGGTGGAGCGCCTCCGCGCGGTTCACCTGCGCATGGTCGACGCCGTCCTCGGCGGGGACGGGCTCGAGCACGTCGCCCGGATGGCGGCCGACGCGGCGGGTGCCCCGGTCGTCATCGTCATCCCGCGCCTCGGCGCTGCCGCGATGGCCGGGGGCCCGGCCACGCTGCCGCCGGAGGACGTGCTCGAGGACGTCCGGCGCTACGTCGCCGACCGCGTCTCCGACCGGCCCTCCCAGGTGCCGGCGGGCCTCGCGCTCGAGGTGCCGATCTCCTCGGGCGACGAGGTGGTCGGCGTCGTCGTGCTGCTCGGCGGCTCCCAGCCGCCCGGTGCCGAGGCCTCGGAGTACCTGCACCTCGCGGCGGTCGCCTCTCTGACCGAGGTGGCGATCGAGGAGGCCAAGGAGGAGGTGGAGCAGAACCTCCGCGGCTCCTTCCTGGAGGACCTCCGCTCCCGCCCCGACCTGGAGCCGCGCGAGGTCGTGCGCCGGGCCGGGCGCCTGGGCTGCGACCTGAGCCGCGGCGCGGTGGTGCTCTGCGCGGAGCTCAAGACCGACCGCCCGCGGCACGTGGTGGCGCTGATCGGCGGGGAGTACCCCGGGGCGCTGGCCCAGCACATGGAGGATCGCATCTACGCGATCCTGCCCGCCGCGGGCGGGGACGCCGCCCCCGAGGAGACGCTCGAGCGCGGGCGCCGGCTGGCCGAGCGGCTGCGCCAGCACGGGACCGTCGGGCTCTCGAGCTTCTACGCCGACCCCGGCGAGTTCGGCCGGGCGATGCAGGAGGCCGAGCTCGTGCTCGACGTCCTGCGCCAGAGCGAGGGCGGGTCTGGCGACGCCCACCTGCGCGACATCGGGACGGGCACCTACCGCCTGCTCTTCCGCGTGCTCGCCTCGCACCCCGAGGAGGTGCGGTCCTTCTACGAGGACACGGTCGCGCCCATCGTCCGCTACGACGACCAGTACCGGACCGACCTCGTC
>CAXSFZ010000017.1:0-39321 GCA_964236905.1 uncultured Solirubrobacteraceae bacterium
GCGTCGCGGGGGCGGGCGGCTCGCGTGGGGCGGTGCGTCGCGGGGCGGGGCGGCTCGAGTGGGGCGGTGCGTCGCGGGGCGGGGGCGGGCGAGCGGGCTGCCGGCGCGGCATGCGGCCGTGAGCGGCGCGGCCGGCGGCGCCATCGCGGCGTCCCGGAAGCGGCGTGGTCCGCGGCGCCGGGCGTTCGGATCAGAGCCCGCTCAGCGGGCTTCGATCCGAACGCCTTGGCCGAGGCCCTTTCGTGAGGTCCTGGCCGTGCGCGTGCGCCGCGGGCCCGGCCGGAAGCTGCGCGGCTCGTGCGGCGGGCGTCGGCTGAGCGGCGCGGTCCCCCGGCGCCGAGGCGTTCGGATGAGAGCCCGCTGAGCGGGGTCGAAACCGAACGCGCATGGCGGCGCGGCGTGGCGCGGCGTGGGATGACGGCGGGGCGCGGCACGGCACGACCGGAGCGCGGCCGCGCAGCGGGGCGCGGGCGGCGGCGCGGTCGCGTGGTCGCGGGGTTGCGCGGCGGCGGGGCGGTCGCGTGGTCGCGGGGTTGCGCGGCGGCGGCGCGGTCGCGTGGCCGCGGGTGAGCGGCGGCGCGGTCCTGGGCATGCCCGGCGGCATGGCCAACGTCGTCTACGTCGCCCCGGTCGCGGGCGAGCGCTGGGTCGTCTCGACCGACGAGGACGCGACCCCGCCGATCTCCGAGCACGCCACGCGCGGGGAGGCGGAGACCGCCGCGCGCTCCCACGCCATGACGTTCGGGATCCCCGAGGTGGTCGTGCGCGGCCAGGGCGGCCACGAGGAGACCCAGCTCTTGGAGCCGGACGAGCAGCCGCCGGCGGGCGCGAGCGGCCCGTCGTACGGCCCGCCCGTCTGAGCACCGCCGCGCGGAGGTCGCGCGCCGTCCCGGGCCACGACGTCGCGCACGGCGGGGCGCGGCGCTCGCGGGCGAAGCGGACGGGCGGAGCGCCCGCCGACCGGCGCGCCTTGAGGCCGCGTTCAGCAGGCCGTTCCTACACTGGCGGCCTGCCATGAGCTTCGTCTACGCCTTTCTCGGCTTCGCCGCGCTCATCATCCTCCACGAGCTCGGGCACTTCACGGCGGCCAAGGCGGTGGGCATGCGCGTCGAGCGCTTCTCGCTCTTCTTCCCGCCCCTGATCGCGAAGCTGCGGCGCGGCGAGACGGAGTACGCGATCGGGGCGCTGCCCCTCGGGGGCTACGTGAAGATCACCGGCATGAGCCCGGCGGAGGAGATCCCGCCGGAGGTCGCCGACCGCGCCTACTACCGCCAGCCGGTGTGGAAGCGCATCGTGGTGATCGCCGCAGGGCCGCTCGTCAACCTCGTGCTCGCCTTCGCGCTGCTGCTCGTCTTCTTCGTGGTCCAGGGGCCCGCCGAGGTGACCCGCACGGTGGCGTCGGTCACGCCGAAGTCGGCTGCCGTCGGCGTCCTGCGGCCGGGCGACCGGATCGTCGCCGTCGACGGCGTTCGCGGCGGCCCGGAGCGCCTGCGCGCGCAGATCGGCTCCCACCGCTGTGCCGGTGCCCCGACGGACGGCTGCCGGGCGAGCACCGCGGCTGCGGTCACGGTCGTCCGCGACGGGCGCGAGCAGCCGCTGCGCATCATCCCGCGCTACGACGCGGCCCTCAGGCGGACCCTGGTCGGCTTCAGCTTCGACCAGCGCGCCGAGCCGCAGGGACTCGTGGAGGGAGCGGGCTCCTCGCTCACCGCGATGTGGAACGTCACGACGACCACCGTCGACCACATCGTCGCCCTGGCCTACGACAGCAAGGCGCGCAAGGAGGTCAACGGCATCGTGGGCTCCTACGAGACCTCGCGTCAGGTCATCAAGAGCTCGAGCTTCGAGAGCGTCATGTCGATCTTCGCGCTGATCTCGCTCTCGCTCGCGGTCATCAACCTCTTCCCCTTCCTGCCTCTCGACGGGGGGCACATCTTCTGGGCCCTGGCCGAGAAGGTGCGCGGCCGGGCGATCCCGTTCCGGGTCATGGAGCGGGCCTCCCTGGTGGGCCTCGCGCTCGTGGGGGTGCTCTTCGTCATCGGGCTCTCGAACGACATCTCGACGCTGAGCGGCAAGGGCTTCGGCCTGCGGTGAGCCGCGGGCGTCCGGCGGGGGGCGCCGTTCGTACACTGGGAGGACATGGCCTCCGCACGGCAGATCCACGTCGGTCCGGTTCCCGTCGGCGGCGGCGCGCCCGTCGCCGTGCAGACGATGACCAAGACCGAGACGGCCAACGTGCAGGCCACGATGGCCCAGATCCGGACGGTCGCCGAGGCGGGCGCGGACATCGTGCGCGTCGCGGTGCCGCGGGACCGCGACGTGGAGGCGCTCCGGACGATCGTCGCCGAGTCGCCGATCCCGATCATCGCCGACATCCACTTCAACCACACGCTGGCGCTGAAGGCGATCGAGGCGGGCGCGCACTGCATCCGCCTCAACCCGGGGAACATCGGCGGGCCCGACAAGGTGGCCGAGGTGATCGCGCTCGCCAGGCGGCACGGCACCCCGATCCGGGTCGGCGTCAACTCGGGCTCGCTGCCCGCCCACCTGCGCGACCTCGAGTACGCGAACCCCGTCGAGGCGCTGGTGAGCGCCGCGGTGGAGACCGTGGAGCTCATGGAGCGCCTCGAGTTCACCGACTTCAAGGTCTCGATGAAGAGCACCTCGGTGCCGAACACGATCGCCTCCAACCGACAGTTGAGCGCGCGGATCCCCTACCCGCTGCACCTCGGGGTCACGGAGGCGGGGACGAAGTGGTCCGGTTCGCTGAAGAGCGCGGTCGGGCTCGGGACCCTGTTGGCCGACGGCATCGGCGACACCATCCGCATCTCGCTCTCGACCTTCCACGCCGAGGAGGAGGTGAAGGTGGCCTGGGAGATCCTCAAGGCGCTCAAGCTCCGCGAGCGCGGGCCGGTGCTCATCGCCTGCCCGACCTGCGGCCGCCTGCAGTTCGACATGGACTCGGTGGTCGCCGAGGTCGAGCGCCGGCTGGAGGCCTACGCCGACCCGCTCGAGGTCTCCGTCCTCGGGTGCGCGGTCAACGGCATCGGGGAGGCGCGCCACGCCGACTTCGGCATCACGGGCGCCAAGGACTCCGGGATGATCTACTCCAAGGGCGAGCCGTTGAAGAAGGTGGCCACCGAGGACCTCGTCGACGAGCTCTTCGCGGAGATCGACAAGTTCTACGCCGCCGGCAAGGTCGTCGTGCGCGACGACGACGCCGCCTCCGAGGCCGCCGCCTGGCTGGCCGAGAACGAGGACGAGTTCGCGGTGACGCCCGAGCGGCTCGCCGCGGCCGAGCGGGCCGCCGCCGAGGCCGAGGCCCAGCAGGTCGCCACCCAGGTGGTCGACGAGGCGGAGTCCCCCGTCGCGGGCCGGCGCTTCAAGCGCGACGCCGCCTGAGCGCCGGCGCGTGGGCGACGCGACCGACACGTTCCTGCTCGTCGACGGCGAGAACATCGACGCGACGCTCGGCGGGAGCCTGCTCGGCCGCCGGCCGGCGCCGGAGGAGCGGCCCCGGTGGGGGCGGGTGCTCGACCACGCCCGCGACGCGTGGGAGCAGCCCGTCCGCGGGCTCTTCTTCCTCAACGGCTCGGTCAGCGTGCCGATGGGCTTCGTGCAGGCCCTCACCGCGATGGAGTTCCGCCCGGTGCTCCTGAGCGGCCCCCCGGAGACCAAGGTGGTCGACGTCGCGATCCAGCGGACCCTCGGCGCGCTGGCCGAGCGGGACGGCGGCGATGTCCTGCTCGCGAGCCACGACGGCGACTTCGCGCCGCAGGTGGCGACGCTGCTGGCCGCGCGGCGCCGCGTCGGCCTGCTGGCCTTCCGCGAGCTCGTGAGCTTCGCCCTCCAGGAGCTGGTGCCCGCCGGCCTCGAGCTGTTCGACCTCGAGGACGACGTGGCCGCCTTCCAGGTGGCGCTGCCGCGGGTCCGCGTCATCCCGATCGAGCGGTTCGACCCCTGGACCCTCCTGGCCTGAGACCCGCGTCAGCGGCGCAGGGGAGCGACCACCTGTGGCCGCGAGAACCGGACGGTCTCGCCCTGGAGCGCGGTCGGGGGCTCGGTCCAGGTGAAGCGGTAGGTCGCCGGGGAGCGCACGGCGCGCTGCGTGGTCCAGTATCCGGCCGCGTTGCTCTGCAGCGTGGCCACCGTGGTCCAGCTCGCCCCGCTGCGACGCTGCAGGTGGATGGCGTGGGCGCCGCCGGGTCGCACCTGGCCCCAGAACCGCGCGAGGGCGCGGCGCGGGCGCACCTCGATCCAGAACGGGTTCGGGAAGGCGGCGAGCAGCGGCTTGGGCCGGCCGCGGACGTCCTCGAGCCCCGACTGCCAGCCCGCGTAGCGGTCGCCGGTGTTCGGGCTGCGGGAGGTCGGCTCGTCCTGCAGCTCGTACTGGGTGATCGTCTTGACCCGCGGGTCGCGCCAGGCCAGGAACGTCGCGTGCTGCACCCACTCGGCCTGCCGCGTGGGGGAGATGCCGACCGTCCGGTCGGGCGGGTTGGTCTGGTAGCCGAACTCGGTCAGGTGCAGGTCGAAGCGGCGGCCGTGGACCGGCTTCATGATGCCGTGGGCCGTCGTGCGGTCGAGCACGTTCTCGAGCCGCGCGAGATCCGCGATCGCCGCGTCGTCGGGGTTCGTCGCGGCCTCGTCGGGCGCCTTGCGCACCGGGTGGGGGTGGTAGGCGAAGCCGTCGGCCCGGATGGGCCGGGCTGTCCGGCAGGAGCCGGTGCGGTCGCGCGCGTAGCGCGCCGTCACGCAGCCCAGGGCGCGGATGAAGGCGAGCGGCCGCACCGTCGCGTTCACGGAGGTCGGCGAGGTGCCGCGCGGGGCGAGCGTGCCGATCATGACCTGCGCGCCCGCGTCGCCCCGGCGGATCGCCTCGGCCCCGGCCCGGAAGAGCTCGCGGTAGAGCGCGGGGGAGGCCGGCACGCACCGGCCGCGCCGGCAGGTCTGCTGCGGCCGCAGCCAGCCCGCGACGTTCGGCTCGTTCCAGACCAGGTACCGCGAGACCGCGGGCGCGTAGCGCCGGGCGACCGCCTCGGCGAACTGGCCGAAGCGCCGCGGGTCGGGCTTGTAGCGGGGATCGCGGCGCGACGGGGCCCCGCTGGCCCACAGCGGGCCCGAGCCGGGGACCGCGGGCATCGGCTCGATGCCGTTGGCCCGCAGCGCGGCGACCGCCCGGTCCAGCGGCGCCCACGCGTAGTGCGGGTCGTCGGGATCGGCCGCGCGGAAGCCGGCCGGAGGCCGCCGGTCGCCCGGGCGGGGGGCGATCGCGATCCAGCGGGCGTGGAGGCGGACGGAGTCGACCCCGAGCGCGGCGAGCCGGCGGGCGGTCTTCTCCACCGTCGAGGTGTTGCGCAGCAGGAGCCGGTCGTCGGCGAGCCCCGTCTGCATGGTGCTCGAGGCCCGCGCGGACGCGACGGCACCCATCCCGCTCAGGACGAGGACGAGCGCGGCGAGGGCGGCCGGGAGCGCCGCGCGGGCCGGCCTCACCGGCCGGGCCCCGCGACGACGCGGCTCGTGAGCGGCGCGCCGCCCCCGGGCGGGGTCCACGAGAGGCGCCACGCGCCCGAGTGCGCCGGCACGGTGAGGTCGACGAAGCCCTTGCTCCCCCGCAGGGTCGTCCTCGCCACGGTGGCGAACCGCGCCGACCCGCTCGGCGCGCGCTCCACGAGGACGGTGTCGCGCGCGCGATCGAGTGCGGGGCGGACCTGGCCCCAGATCCGGTAGCGGGAGCCCTGCCGGCTCACCCAGAGCGGCAGCCGGTAGGCGGCGTAGGCCGGCTTGGCCCGCCCGTCCAGGAATCGCAGGCCGGTCTGGAAGGCGGAGGCCTTGCGCTCGTCCACGAGCTCGTACTGGCCGACCGCCCGGATCGACGGGTCCCGGTAGGCGAGCCAGTCCGACTCGTTCAGGTACCGCGCCTGGGCGGCGAGGCTCACGCCGAAGAGCGTGTCCGGCGGGTTCGTCTGGAAGCCGAACTCGGTGTAGGAGATCGCGAGGCCGGCCGGCACGCGCCGCCGGGCGGCGGCCTGGCGGATGATCGCCCGCAACCGCGACGCGGTGGCGACGGTGATCTCCCCCGAGGTGCCGCGCGAGGTCGGCGGCTGCGAGCCGCCTCGCGTGTAGGGGTGATGCGCGAAGCCCGTGACCGGCAGCCGCGGGAAGCTCCCCGTGCAGTCGAGCGCCGCGCCCGCCGCGCCCTTGAGCGCCTTGCCCGCGTCGTCGAGGCAGAGGGTCCCGCGCAGGAACGCCCCGGGCGCCATGGGCCGGATGGAGAGCGAGCCCGTCTCGCGCCCGAGCGGGGCCGTCTCGCCGAGCAGCAGCTCGTCGTGGGCGTGGCCCGAGGCCGCCAGGCCCTTGACGGCGGCCCGGACCAGTGCGCGGTAGATCGCCGGGGACTGCGGCTGCGTGCGGCCGCGGACCCGCGCGAACTGCGGCGTCAGCCAGCCGCCCTGGTTCGGCTCGTTCCACACCGACCACCGTGCGACCCGCGGCAGCGTCCCGCCGCCGGCGTCCTCGTCGGCGTAGGTGCCGGAGTACCGGGTGCCCAGGGCCTGCACGAAGCGCTTGAACTGGGTCGGGTCCGGCCGGCAGGTCGTGCGCTTGCCGCTCCGGCAGCCCGAGGCCCACTCCGGGATCGGGCTCGCGGGGGAGAGCTGCACGTCGACGCCGCGCGCGGTCGCGGAGCGGACGAGCTCGTCCCAGGGGTCCCAGGCGGCGGCGGGGTAGGCGGCGGGGTCGGAGCCGTCGAAGCCCGCCGGCCGGTGCCGGCTCGTGGGCGACGGCGCGATGCGGTTCCAGAAGACGATCGAGTGGATCGTGTCGGCGCCCAGGGCGCTCACGTCGTCGAAGGCGCGGGCCCGGGTCGCGGCGTCGGAGAGGACGAGCTGGCCGTCGTCCTCGATGACGGTCCGCTGGGTCGGGGAGGCGAGCGCGGTGGCCGGGAGGGCGAGGCTCGCCAGGGCGGCCAGCAGGGCCAGTCGGGCGGTGCGAGACACGGTCAGGGCTCCTCGGAGAGGTCGTGGTGAGCGGCGGGGCGGCCTGGACGCGGTGGTCGGCGCAACGCACGAGGGCGGCCGGGTGGCCGCCCTCGAGAGGGAACGCGATGCTAGCGCGAAGGTTGCGGCGGACGCCGCACAGCTCGCGACCGCGTCGCCGCGGTCAGCGCTTCCCCCGGACGGCTACGTCGCCGCTGCGAACCGCTCGGCGACCTTGCCCCAGTCGACCACGGCCCACCAGGCGGCCAGGTAGGCCGGGCGCTTGTTCTGGTAGTTCAGGTAGTAGGCGTGCTCCCAGACGTCGTTGCCGAGGAGCGGCTCCTTGCCCTCGAGGACCGGCGAGTCCTGGTTCGGCGTGGAGGTGATCGCGAGCTCGCCGCCGTCGAGGACGAGCCAGGCCCAGCCCGAGCCGAACTGCGCGACGCCGGCCGCCTCGAACTGCTCCTTGAACGCGTCGAAGGAGCCGAACGCCGCGGTGATGGCGTCGGCGATGGGGCCGGTGGGGTCGCCGCCCCCGTCCGGGCTCATGGTCTCCCAGAAGAGCGAGTGGTTGTAGTGGCCGCCGCCGTTGTTGCGGAACGGCCCCTGCTTGTCGGCGGGCAGCGAGGAGAGGCTCTCGAGCACCTCGCGGACGTCCTTGCCGGCCCACTCGGTGCCCTCCAGGGCGGCGTTGGCCTTGTCGACGTAGGCCTGGTGGTGCTTGTCGTGGTGGAGCTCCATCGTCGCCTGGTCGATGGTGGGCTCCAGCGCGTCTGCTGCGTAGGGGAGTGCGGGGACCTCGTAGGCCATGTCGGATCGCTCCTGGGTGGGGGTCGGCGGTGCTGCCCGGAACCTATACCCCAGTCGCGGCCGCTCAAGGATCGCCGGGTAGCCTTGGCCCACCATGCGCCTGTCCCACCTCCTGCTGCCCACCGAGCGCGACCCCCCGGCCGACGCCGAGGCGCTCTCGCACAAGCTCATGGTGCGCGCCGGGCTGATCCGCCAGGTCGGCGCCGGGCTGTGGACCTGGATGCCCGCTGGCTGGCGGATCCACCAGCGGACGGTCCAGGTCATCCGCGAGGAGATGGACGCCATCGGCGCGCAGGAGATGCTGATGCCCACGCTCACCCCGGCCGAGCTGTGGAAGCGCAGCGGCCGCTACGAGACGGTCGGCGAGGAGCTCTTCCGCTTCCAGGACCGCCGCGGCTCCGACCTCGTCCTGGCGATGAGCCACGAGGAGACGCTGACGGCCCACGTCGCGCGGATCGTCCGCTCCTACCGCCAGCTGCCGCTGCAGCTCTACCACTTCCAGACCAAGGGGCGCGACGAGGCGCGGCCGCGGGCCGGGCTGCTGCGCACGCGCGAGTTCATCATGAAGGACGCCTACTCCTTCGACCGCGACGAGGCGGGCCTCGACGCCTCCTACGAGCTCCAGCGGGCCGCCTACCACCGCATCTTCACGCGCTGCGGCCTGGACTTCTACGAGTGCGAGGCCGACGTCGGGATGATGGGCGGCTCGGCCGCCCACGAGTTCATGGCGCCCTGCGCCGCCGGGGAGAACGACGTCGCGCTGGCGCCGGGCTACGCCGCGAACGTCGAGGTGGCCCGGGCGGATCCGCGGCCCGTCCCGCCGCTGCGGGACGAGTTGACCGGGGAGCAGCAGACCCCCGGCGCGAGGACGGTCGAGGCGGTCGCCGCCGCGCTCGGGATCCAGGCGGGCAACCTCCTGAAGGCCTTCCCCGTGGTCACCGAGGGTCGCGGCCTCGTGATGGTGCTGCTCCGCGGCGACCACCGCGTCAACGAGGTGAAGCTCGCGACCCAGCTCGGCGAGCCGTTCCGCCAGGCCAGCGAGGAGGAGCTCGGGTGGGCGGGCCTGGTCCCCGGGTTCCTCGGGCCGAGCGCCGAGCTGCAGACGCTCTGGGACGCGGCGCTCACGCCGGGGCGCTACGTGGCCGGCGGCGGGCGCCCCGACCTCCACGTCGTGGTCGAGGTGGAGGCGGGCGAGCGCGTCGACGTGCGCACGGTCGAGGCGGGCGACACCGTCGGCGGCGTGGCGCTGCGGATCGAGCCCGCCATCGAGATCGGGAACATCTTCAAGCTCGGCACGCGGTACTCGCTGCCGATGGGGGCGAGCTACTCCGATCCCGACGGCGCCACCCGCCCGATCGTCATGGGCTCCTACGGGATCGGGCCCGCGCGGGTCGTCGCCGCGGTCGCCGAGCAGCAGGGCGACGAGCGCGGCGTGGCCTGGCCGCGCAGCCTCGCGCCGTGGGACGTGGAGCTCGTCGCCCTCGGGCTGCCCGGCTCGCCCGAGCGCGAGGCGGCCGACGCGCTCCACGCCGAGCTGGAGGCGGGCCCGCTCGCGGTCCTCTACGACGACCGCGACGCCAAGCCCGGCGAGAAGTTCGCCGACGCGGAGCTCCTCGGCGTGCCGCTGCGCCTCACCCTCGGCAGGCGCTCGCTCGAGTCGGGCCACCTCGAGGCCCAGGTGCGCCGCGGCCGCGCGGACGTCGAGGGCGGGCTCCCCCTGGCCGGCGCCGCCGCGGCGGTGGAGGCCCTGTGGCGCGAGCTCCCCTAGGCGACACGGAGACCTCACGGGCCGCGCGCGAGGCGCTCGGCCCGCGGCCCGGGCCCGGAGCCCCGGTCGCCGAGCGCGCCGCCCACGCGCGCGAGCGCACGCGCCTCACCTTCCGGCGCCTCTCGGGCCTGGATCGCTCGGGCCCGCCGCCCCAGCAGACCGAGTACGGCGAGCCCTGGCGGATCCGGACGATCCCGAACGCCATCGGCATCGCCCGGGCGGTCCTCATCCCGGTCTTCCTCCTGACCGCCCTGACCTCCGACGCGGGCACGGACGCGCTGCCCGCCGCCCTGTTCGCGGTCTGCGCCTGGGGGGACTACGCGGACGGGATCACCGCGCGCATCACGGGGCAGTACTCGCGCTTCGGCGCGCTGCTCGACCCGATCGTCGACCGGTGCCTGGTCATCTCGGGCGTCGTGGTCGTCTTCGCCTTCGACCTCCTGCCGCGCTGGGCGCTCGTGCTGCTGGTGGTCCGGGAGCTGTACGCGCTCTACAACGGACGCCAGGCGATCCGCGCCCACCTCGAGCTCAAGATCAACTGGCCGGGGCGGATCGCGGTGGGCCCGGTGATGTCGGCGCTCTTCTTCGCGATGTGCGGGCTGCGGACCTTCGCCGAGGTGCTGCTCTTCAGCGGGCTGGCGCTCGCCTACTACGCGGCCGTCCTCTACCGGCGGGACCGCCTCCGACAGCTCGCGCACCGACGTGCACCCTCGAGTCCAGCTTGAGGCGCGGCCCCGATCCGCTGGTAGCATCGCGCGCCATGGACACCTTCCCGGACCTTGGCTCGCTCTCCGACCAGGAGCTCAAGGACCTCATCCAGCAGCTGACGGAGGAGGAGATCGACATCTCCTACAAGCGCCGGATCCTGCACGGGAAGATCGACATCCTGCGGGCCGAGCTCGTCAACCGGCTGCGCAAGCGGCACGAGGGCGGCGAGGACGTCATCACCGGAGCCGACGTGCAGCGCCTGACCGACATCCTCGCGGGCCGCGCCGCCGGCGAGACCGACCTCTCCTAGGCCGCCGCGATCGAGCCCCCCGACCACCGTGGCCCTCCACTGCCCCGAGTGCGGGTTCGTCAACGCCGACGGCTCCAACTACTGCCAGCGCTGCGGCTCCTTCATCGGCGCGCAGCCGCCCGAGGGCACGGGCGCCGAGGGCCAGACGGCGACCTACCGCGTGGGCGAGACCGGCGAGTTCATCCCGGTGGAGATCGGCGACGTGGTCGAGGCGCGCGGCGCGGCGCTCGTCATCCGCTCGGGCGGCGGGCGCGTGGGGGAGTCCTTCGTGCTCGAGGCCGACCGGATGGCCGTCGGCCGCCGGCCCGACGCCGACATCTTCCTCGACGACGTGACGGTCTCGCGCGACCACGCGCTGCTCGTGCACCGGGCGGGCGAGTGGTTCCTCGACGACCTCGGCTCCCTCAACGGCACCTACGTCAACCGCCAGCGGATCGACTCGCAGCGCCTCGACGACGGTGACGAGCTGCAGATCGGCAAGTACAAGCTGACGTTCCTGTCGCGATGAGCCCGGTGCCGCTCGAGCCCCAGTCCGCGCCCGCCCTCACCCCGGGCGGCTCGCGCGCGCGCGGCAAGGCGATGACGATCGGCGCGGTCTGCAAGGCGCTCGCGCAGGAATTCCCGGACATCTCGATCTCCAAGATCCGCTACCTGGAGGACCAGAAGCTGCTCGCGCCGCGCCGGACCCCGGGCGGCTACCGGCTCTACTCGACCCAGGACGTGCAGCGCCTGCGCACCATCCTGCGCCTCCAGCGCGACGAGTTCCTGCCGCTGCGGGTCATCCGCCAGGAGCTCGCGGCCGGCGCGGACCGCGAGCCGGAGGGCGGTGCGAGCGCTCCCCCGCCCGGCGGCGGCGCGGCCCCGTCCGCGGCGGTCGCCGACGCCGAGTCGCGCCGGCGGCGCCGCTCCAGCGTCTCCGTGCGCGAGACGGGGGCGCTCTACTCGCTCGAGGAGGTCATCGAGGACACGCGCGCCGCCCCGGCCATGGTCGCCGAGCTCGAGGAGTTCGGGGTCATCCGCGGCGATCGGCGCGGGGGCACCACCTACTACGACGAGACCGAGCGCGAGATCGTGCGCGCGGTCACCGAGCTGGCGCGCTACGGCGTCGGCGGGCGGAACCTGCGGGCCTTCCGCACCTCCGCCGACCGCGAGGCGCAGCTCCTGCAGCAGATCCTCGAGCCGGCGCTGCGCTCGCGCAACCCGGAGCGGCGCAAGGAGGCCGTCGAGGCGCTCGAGAACCTCGCCGCGGTCACGACGCACCTGAAGCACCTGCTGCTCATCCGCGACCTGCGCCGGATCGCGGGCGGATAGCGGTGGCCGCGCCCGCCGGACCGGCCGCGCCGGACCGGGTTCCCGCGTGATCGACGAGGACCTCCGTGCGCTCGTGCGGGATCACGGATGTCCCGCGTGATCGACGAGGACCTCCGTGCGCTCGTGCGGGATCACGGATGTCCCGCGTGATCGACGAGGACGTGCGTGCGCTGGTGCGGGATCACGGATGTCCCGCGTGATCGACGAGGACCTCCGTGCGCTGGTGCGGGACATCCCGGACTTCCCCATGCCGGGGATCGTCTTCAAGGACATCACGCCGATCCTCGCCGACCCGGCGGCGCTGGCCCACGCGGTCTCGGCCCTGGCGGCCGACGCGGCGGCGCGCCTCGGGCCGATCGATGTCGTCATCGCCGCGGAGGCCCGCGGCTTCCTGCTCGGCCCCGCGGTCGCGCGGGAGCTCGGCGCCGGGTTCGTGCTCGCGCGCAAGCCCGGGAAGCTGCCCTGGTCGACCGTCCGCGCGGAGTACCTGCTCGAGTACGGCTCCGACGCGCTCGAGCTGCACTCCGACGCGGTGGCGGCCGGGGCACGGGTGCTCGTCCACGACGACCTGCTGGCCACGGGCGGGACGGCGCGCGCCCTCTGCTCGCTCGTCGAGCAGCTCGACGGCAGCGTCGCGGGGTGCTCGTTCCTCGTCGAGCTCGGGTTCCTCGGTGGGCGGGCCCGGCTGGAGGGCTACGACGTGCACGCGCTGCTCGGCTACGGCGCGGCGTGAGCACGCGGCGCGAGCGCGTCGTGGCCGCGGGCACGACGGAGGTCTGGGAGCTCGTCGGCGATCCCTTCGCACTCCCCCGCTGGTGGCCGCGCGTGGAGCGGGTGGAGTCCGTCGACGACGCGGGCTTCACCGAGGTCTACCGGACCCGGAAGGGGCGCCAGGTGCGCGCCGACTTCCGCATCGCCGCGCTCGAGGACGAGCGCGAGCTCCGCGTGGTGCAGCAGCTCGAGGGCACGCCGTTCGCGCGCATCCTCGCGGCCTCCAGCCGGCGGGTGGCGCTCGAGCCGACCGACGCCGGCACGCGGGTCACCCTCGAGCTCGAGCAGCGGCCGGCCCAGATGGCGCGCTTCGGCGGACCCATGGTGCGGCGGGCGGTGCGCCGCCAGCTCGACGAGGCCCTCGACGCGCTCGGTGCCGTCCTCGGCCGTCCGGGCTGAGGCTCAGCCGCGCTGCAGCGTCCCGCTCAGCACGATCGGGCCCGGCGTCGCCGCGGTGCGCGAGGTGACCCGCGTGAGCACGACCCGAGCGCAGGTGCTGGCGGCCGCCGGGAGCGCCGCGAGGGCCCCGGAGTAGCGGCCCGACACGGGCGCCCGGGTGTAGCCGAGCGGCAGCGCCTCCTGGGCCGAGTTCCACAGCCAGAGCTGATAGCCCAGGCGGGTCCGGGGCAGCCGCTGGGTCTCGAAGGCGAGGCCGCCCTCGTTGACGACCGCGACGCCCAGTGCCTTGGAGCCGCTGCCCGGCGGCGGCGTGAGGTTGACCTGCTGCTGCGGGAGCTCGGCCGCGCCCTGCAGCGCGATCGCGCCGGTCACCCCCGTGGGGCCGCTCGCGCCGGCCGGCGTCGGCAGCTCGCAGCGGCTCGGCGCGGCGGTGGCGACCGCGCTCGCGGCGGGGAGGGTCCCGGCGCGTGCGGTGGCGTCCTCGTCGCCGTCGCGCGCGCGCAGGACGAGCACGACGACGAGCGCGAGGACCACGGCGAGCCCCGCGAGCACGAGCACCCCTCCCAGGCGGGAGGAGCGCGGGCCCTCCGCGGCGCGGACGCTGCCGTCCGCGCGCGGGGCGGGGACCTCACGGGCGCGCGCCGCGGGGATGTCGGGGAGTCGCTCCCCGGCCACCGGGCGCAGCTCGGCCGCGACCCCGAGCGCCCAGGCGCGGCCGGGCGCCGAGCGCTCCAGGAAGTCCCGGGTCGCGGCCTGTTCGGCGTCCGTCTGCTGCCCGAGCAGGTGGTCGGCGATCTCGTCCTGGCGCTCGGAGGCGAGGCCCGCGGTGCCCGGGAGCTCGGCACCCAGCGCGTCGAGGGCGTCGAGGGCGCGCTCGCGGACGCTCGTGCGCTCCAGGCGCAGCAGGCCGGCGATCTCGTCGTAGCTCCTGGCCCGCTTGAGGAGCAGTTGCAGGACGGCCTGCTGGTCGGGGGCGAGCGCGTCGAAGCCGGGCATCGCACGCCCACCCTAACGCGCGTCCCCGAGCCCGGCGCCGTGCGCGCGGCTGGCTCCTGAGCCGGGTCAGCGCCTACGCTTCGGGCCATGGACCTCCCGCTCGCCATCCCCGTCGAGAGGAGCTTCGACGGGCTCTACGGCTTGGAGCTCCTCTCCCACGACGCCGAGGAGGCACGGGCGCGCGTCGCCGTTCGCGACGAGGTCAAGCAGCCCCTCGGGCTGGTCCACGGCGGCGTGTACGCCTCGATCGCCGAGTCGATCACCTCGCTGGCCACCGCGCACGCCGTCCACGCCGACGGGATGACGGCGCAGGGGCTCTCGAACCAGACGAGCTTCCTGCGGCCCATCCTCGAGGGGACGATCCACGCAGTCGCCCGTCGTCGTCATCGCGGGCGGACCACGTGGATCTGGGAGGTGGACATCACCGACGACGCGGACCGGTTGTGCGCGCTGGTGCGCATGACGATCGCCGTGCGGCCGCGCCCCGCGTGAGGCCGGCGCCTCCGGGGTAGGGCGCAGGGTGTTCCCGAGACGAAGGAGCCCCCATGGGTGATGGAGCTGCGGACGACGCCAAGGGCCGCCTCAAGGAGGCCGGCGGAGCACTGACCGGCGACGACGACCTGAAGAACGAGGGCAAGGTCGATCAGGGCGTCGGCACCGTCAAGGACAAGGTCGGCGATGCCGGCGACAAGCTGAAGGACGCGCTGCAAAAGGACTGATCACCCGCGGCCGTTCGGATTCCGGCCCGTCAGGCGGGCCCGAATCCGAACGCCACGGCGGGGGTCAGTCGCCGTAGCGGTTGACGATCGGCAGGCGTCGGTCGCGGCCGAAGGCGCGCGGGGTGATCTTGATGCCGGGCGGCATCTGGCGGCGCTTGTACTCCGCCAGGTCGACGAGGCGGATGACCCGTTCGACGTCGGCCTTCGGCAGGCCGCGCGCGACGAGCTGGTCGCGGCCGAGATCCTCCTCGACATACCCCTCGAGGATCGGGTCGAGCACGTCGTAGGGCGGCAGCGAGTCGTCGTCGCGCTGCGCCTCGCGCAGCTCGGCGCTGGGCGGCCGGGTGACGATCTCCTCCGGGACCGGGTTCTCCGGGTCGCGGTGCGCACGCTGGGCGACGAGCCGGTAGACGAGCGTCTTCGGCACGTCCTTGATCACCGCGAAGCCGCCCGCCGAGTCGCCGTAGAGCGTGGAGTACCCCGTGCTCATCTCCGACTTGTTGCCGCAGGTCAGCACGAGCCATCCGAACTTGTTGGAGAGGGCCATGAGCAGGTTCCCCCGGATGCGCGCCTGCAGGTTCTCCTCCGTGAGGTCCACCTCGCGCTCGGCGAAGGTGCCGGCGAGCACCTCCTCGAAGGCGTCCATCGGGCCGGCGATCGGGAGCGTCAGCAGCTCGCAGCCGAGGTTCGCGGCGAGCCGCTCCGCGTCCGAGCGCGTCCCGGCGCTCGAGTAGCGGGAGGGCATCGTCACGGGTCGCACCCGGTCGGCGCCCAGCGCGTCGACCGCCACCAGCGCCACCAGCGCGGAGTCGATCCCGCCCGAGAGGCCCAGGGTGACCTTCGCGAAGCCGTTCTTCTCGACGTAGTCGCGGGTGCCGAGCACGAGCGCGGCGTAGACCTCGTCGAGCTCCTCCAGGCAGTCGAAGAGCTCGCCGCCCACGCGGTGCTCCGGGGAGGGCGAGACGATCTCCGCGCCCGTGCGGACGGGCGGCAGCCAGCTCACCGCCGGGCGCTCGAGGCGCAGGGTGGCGCGCGGGCGCGAGTCCTTGAGGCGCTCGGCCGCCGGCGCGTCGGTGTCGACATCGCACACGAGCAGGTGCTCGGCCATCTGCGGGGCGCGGGCGATGGCCCTGCCGCGCTGGTCGAGCACCACGCTCGAGCCGTCGAAGACGAGCTCGTCCTGGCCGCCCACCAGCGCGCAGAAGGCCACGGCGCAGAGCGAGTCGCGGGCGCGCTGGGCCAGCATCCGCTCGCGCTGCATCGCCTTGCCCGCGCTGAACGGCGAGGCGCTCAGGTTGACCACGAGCCGCGCGCCCGCCAGCGCCTCCGCGGTGAGCGGCTCCCCGGGCACCCAGACGTCCTCGCAGATCGTGATCCCCACCGGGACGCCGTCGACCTCGACGAGCATCGGCTCGGTGCCGGCCTGGAAGTAGCGGAGCTCGTCGAAGACGCCGTAGTTCGGCAGCCGCACCTTCCGGTACACGCCGACGAGCTCGCCGCCGGCGCAGACCGCCGCCGCGTTGTACACGTCGTCCGCCCGCTCGGGGAAGCCGATCACCGCGCAGACGCCCTCGGTGCGGGCGGCCAGGCGCTCCACGCTCGCGCGCGCGGCCGCCAGGAAGTGCTCCTTGAAGAGCAGGTCCTCGGGCGGGTAGCCCGAGACCGCGAGCTCCGGGAAGACGACGAGCTGCGCGCCGGCGGCCCGCGCGTCGTCCAGGCCGCGGGCGATCTTCGCCTCGTTGCCGGGGAGGTCGCCGACGGTGGCGTTCAGCTGGGCCAGGGCGATGCGCACCCCCGCATTGCAGCAGGCGCCGATGAGTTCCGGTCGCCGTGCCGGTCTCAAGCCGGTACGGAGCACACTCGCGGGAGACGCCTCCCGCCCGACCAGAAGGAGGACCCCGTGCTGCAGCGCATCGTCCCGAACCTGTGGTTCGACACCGAGGCCGAGGACGCGGCCCGGTTCTACACCGAGCTCTTCCCGAACTCGCGCATCCTCGCCACCACCCACTACAACGACGCGGGGCCGCGGCCGGCCGGGATGGTGATGACCGTCGAGTTCGAGCTCGAGGGCCAGCGCTTCGTCGCCATCAACGGCGGACCCGAGTTCTCCTTCAGCGAGGCGATCTCCCTCCAGGTGACCTGCGAGGACCAGGAGGAGATCGACCGCTACTGGGAGGCGCTCGGCGCCGGCGGCGAGGAGGGGCCGTGCGGGTGGCTCAAGGACCAGTTCGGCCTGTCCTGGCAGGTCGTGCCGGAGGGGGTCGACGAGCTCTTCGGCGACGCCGACCCGGCCCGGGCCGAGCGGGCGATGCGGGCCATGTTCGGCATGCGCAAGCTCGACGTCGCGGCCCTGCGGGCGGCGGCGGACGGCGTGCCGGCGAGCTGAGGGCCGGTGCCGTCGCCGGCGGGAGCGCTCCGGGCGGGGACCGGAGCGCCCGGCCGGTACGGTGGGACCATGGGCCTCGAGGCGCCAGAGCACCGGGGTGCGCCGGGCGCGGAGGCCGGCGCCCCGGCGGGCGCGCAGCAGGAGTCCGTGTTCGACACCGGGCGCCTCGTGCGCCGCGTCGGCCTCTTCGTGGTGGTCGCCGTGGTGGTCGTGGCGGCGTTCGCCACGCTCCCGGGAGTCGGCGAGGTCCGGGCGCGGCTGCGCTCCGCGGAGTCGGGCTGGATCGCCCTGGCGGCGATCAGCTCGCTCGGCTCTGTGTTCGCCTTCGTGGCCGCCCTGCTCGGGGCGTTCGACCGCGTCGTCCCGCTGCGCCGGGGCCTCACGCTCGGGCTCGCCGAGCAGGGCGCCAACGTGCTCCTGCCCGCGGGCGGGACGGGCGGGCCGGCCTTCGGCACCTTCGTCATGCGCCGGGCCGGCGTCCCCGCCGAGATCGCCGCGGAGCGCCACGTGGCGCTCTTCCTCATCACGAGCGCCGTCGGCTTCGTCTCGCTGCTCCTCTTCGGCGTCCTGGAGGCGGCCGGGGCGCTGCCCGGCGAGGCCGGCCTGGCCGGCACCCTCGGCCCCGCGGTGGTGGGCGGCGGCGTGCTGGCCGGCGCCGTGGCCTTCGCCCGCGGCCGTCACCGCCCCGAGCCGGACGCCGGGCGCCGGGTGGGCCATCTCGTCTGGCGCCTGCAGGGCTTTCTGCGCGACGGGGTGCGCACGAGCCTGGCGCTGCTGCGCGAGCACGACGCCCTGCTCCTCGGCGGCGCCGTCGCCTACTACGCACTGGACGTGGCCGCGCTCGGGGCCGCCTTCCAGGCCTTCGGCGGCGGCGGCCCGCCCGTCGGCCTCTTCGTCCTGGCCTACACCATCGGTCACGCGGGAGCCTTCGTGCCGACGCCCGGCGGCGTCGGCGGCACCGACGGAGGACTCATCGGCGCCTTCGTGGCCTACGGCGCCCCGCTGGACCTGGCGACGGCGGCCGTCCTCTCCTACCGCGTCTTCCAGCTCGGGCTGCCCGCGATCCTCGGCGCCCTCGGCCTGGTCAGCATCCGGCGGCGGCTGCGGCTGCACCCGGAGCCGCTCACGATCGCCGCCCGCTTCGCCCGCCTCGAGCAGGCGGGCGTCGCCACCGGCGAGCGGTCCTCGCGGTAGTGGCCGGCGCGCCCGGGAGCGGCAAGGGTCAACTCACGACGGGCGCGGCGCTGCGGACGGGCCGGCGCCCGGCGCCCGGCGCGGTGACGCCGGCGGCGCGCGCGAGGTCGTCGATCGCGTCGGCGAGGTGCCCCGCGATCTCCTCGAGGTCGGGAAGGGCGTCGAAGTCGGCCAGGAGCCCGTACCCGAGCCTGCCGTCGTAGGACATCACCGCGATGCCGAGGGCCTGCCGGCGGGCCAGCGGCACCACGGGGTAGAAGCGCTCGAGCCGGCGGCCTTGGAGGTAGAGCGGCACCTGGGGCCCGGGGACGTTCGTGACCACCACGTTGAAGTACCGCTGTCGGGGCTGCAGGCGCGCGGCCTGGGTCATGATCGTCGGCGGCGCGAAGTCGGCCAGGGCGGTGAGCGTCGCCGCGCCGACCGCCTGCCCGGACTCCTTGAGCCCCTTCATCGCGGCGTGGACGAGCTCCATGACCTCCACCGGGTCCTCCACGCCGACGGGGAGGGGTGCCCACATCGTCGCCACGCGGTTGCCGAGCGCGCCGCTCTGGGTCGCGGCGCGGACGGAGACCGGCACCATCGCCTTGAGCACGAGCTCGTCGGTGTGCTCCCCGCGCTCGCGCAGGAACCGACCGAGGGCGAGCGCCACGGAGGAGAGCACGACGTCGTTGAGCGTGCCGCCGAGCGCCGACTTGATCGCCTTGAAGCTCGGCACGTCGGCGTCCACCCAGGTGTAGCGCCGGTGCGGCCCGATCGGCACGTTCAGTGGCGTCGGCGGCGCCGGTGAGGCGGCGCTCGCGAAGGCGAGCGAGCCGAGGCCCGCGAGGCGGCCGGCCAGCTCCCGCGGGGCGCGGGTCAGGGCGCGCACGCCGCGCGCGGCCTCCCGCGGCACCGTCGCGCGCTCGAGCAGCGCCTCCGTCAGCAGCTCGGTCCCGCTGGGCACCGGCCGCGGCACCCACGGCGCCTCGGGCGCCGCGACCGCGGCATCCGGATCGAGGTCGAAGAGGATCGACATGATGTCGACCCCCGAGATTCCGTCGACGAGCGAGTGGTGGGTCTTGGAGATGACCGCGAAGCGGCGCTCGCCGTCCTCGTCGCGGATCCGCTCGACCAGGATCATCTCCCACAGCGGCTTGGTCCGGTCCAGGGGCTGGGCGAACAGGCGCCCCGCCAGGTTGCGCAGCTCGCGCTCGCCGCCCGGCGCCGGGAGCGCGGCGTGGCGGACGTGGTAGGCGATGTTGAAGTGCGGGTCGTCGACCCAGACCGGGCGGCCCTGGTTCAGCGGGACGGTGGCGATCCGCTGGCGGTAGCGCGGGACGAGGTGCAGCCGCGCCTCGACGCCGCGCATCATCTCCTCGTGGGTCGGCGCCGCGCCCGCGAGCACGAGCACCGAGGCGACGTGCATGTGGGCCCCGCCCGTCTCGAGGTGCAGGAAGGAGGAGTCGAGGGCCGAGAGCCGGTCGCGCGTGGTCACCGTCGGATGGTGACCTCAGGCGCGGGAGGTGGCAACCTTCAACAAATCGGGTAGACTTCTTGCACAAGTTGTTGAAGGTTCCCCGTGTCGTGCGAAAGGTCCCCATGAAGCTGCGCCTCGACGATCCCACCACCTTCGCCCGCGTCTACGACGAGCAGCACCGTGGCGTCTACGGAGCCGCCTACCGGATCCTCGGCAACGTGGCACAGGCGCAGGACGTCACCCAGGACGTCTTCGTGCGCGTGTGGCGCAACCCGCAGAAGTTCGACGCCAAGCGGGGCGAGCTCTCGAGCTACCTGCGCCTCATGGCGCGCTCGCGCGCGCTCGACGTCTGGCGCGAGGGCCAGGCCGCGGGCCGCGCGTCGGACCGCCTGAAGCTCGTGGTGGCCAAGGAGGAGGGCCGCGTCGAGGACGCCCCGGCCCCCATGGCCGAGCGCGAGGACCGGCGCTCCGCCGTGCGCGACGCCCTGCGCAAGCTGCCGGACCCGCAGCGCGAGGCGGTCGTCCTGGCCTACTGGGGCGGCCTCACGGCCGACCAGATCGCCCGCCGGGCCGGCGTTCCGCTCGGCACCGCCAAGAGCCGCATCCGCCTGGGGCTCGCCAAGCTGCGTGACGAGTTCGAGGCCTCCGCCAGCGGCATCGCGCCCGAGCCGGCGGCGATGCTGAGCGCCGCCGCCTGAGGGCCCGGCGGGCGGCGCGCTAGCGTCCGCCCCGATGCCGATCCGTGGCGAAGCGCCCGTGGACGACCTCGGCGCCTTCTACGCCGACGGGCGCGACTGGCTGGGCCCGGCCGCGTGGTTCGACGCCCACACCCACATGGGGCAGAGCGATCCCGACGGGGTCACGGGGACGGCCGAGGAGATCCTCGGTGGCCTCGACGCTGCGGGCCAGCAGCGCGCGCTCATCTTCCCGTCGCACGAGCCCGCCGGGTACGGGCCGGCCAACGACGCCGTCCGGGCCGCCTGCGCCGCCTCGGATAGGCGCCTGCAGGCGCTCGTGCGGGTCGACCCGAACGCGCCGGGGGCCCTCGCGGAGGCCCGCCGCGGGCTCGACGCGGGAGCGCGCGGCGTCAAGCTGCACCCACGCTCGGACGCGTTCGGGCTCCCGCACCCCGTCGTGGACGAGCTCGTCGCGCTGGCCGCCGAGCGCCGGGCCATCGTGCTCTTCCACGCCGGCCGCGGGATCCCCGTGCTCGGCCTCGCGGCGGCGGCGCTCGCCCGCGCGAACCCCCGTGCGGCGATCGTGCTCGCCCACGCGGGCATCTCCGACCTCGGGCTGCTGCGGGAGGCGGCGGCGGAGCTGCCGAACCTGCTCTTCGACACGGCGTGGTGGCAGGTCGCCGACGTGTTCCAGCTGCAGACGAGCGTGCCGCCCGGGCGGATCCTCTACGCCTCGGACATGCCCTACGGGCCCGGGCGCTTCGCCGCCCTCCTGCTCCTGCGCACCGCGCGAGCGGCAGGGCATCCTCCCGAGGTCGTCCGCGCGATGGCCGGTGGCCAGCTGGCCCGCCTGGTGGCGGGTGAGCCACCGCTTGACCTGGGGCCCGCGCTCGGCCCGGGACGGCTCGGACCCCGCGAGCCGGCGCTCGAGCGCGTGGTCGCGCACGCCTGCGCCGCCGCGATGGCGGGCTTCCGCGGCGGCGACGCCACCGAGCCGCTCGCCCTCGCCCGGCTGGCCTGCCAGACCACGGGCGACGAGCCGCACGCGGAGCTGCTGAGGGTCGCGGACGCGGTGCTGGCCCGGGCGCAGGGGCATGTGCGCGCGGCGCCGGGGGACCCTCGCGCGGCGGCGCCGGGCGCGCTCGTGGCCCAGGCGCTGTGCGGGACCCCGGAGGCCGGGGTCCCGCCGGCGGCGGCCTGAGCGAGGCGCCGCGGGGGCCGGGGGCGAGCGGCTACCCTCCGCCCGCACGATCGATCGCCGAGTCGGATCCGCACCCGCGGACCCGAGCGGGGGACCCACCGCCAGGCCCACGGGACACCCGGAACCTGGATGGGGCGAATCGCCGGCTGCTGCCGGTGTAGCGCCCGGACCGAGCGTCGCCCACGCGACGCCGGCCGGCTGCGAGCCCGACAGCTAACCCCGTAGGCGGTCAGAGACAAGGAGGACGACCTCACGTGAGGCCGATGAACCCGAACCGCGTCCGCGGCAGCCTCGCCGTCGCCGGAGCGCTCAGCCTGGCCGCCGTCGTTCCGGCGATGGCGCAGAGCCCGACCGCGCCCGGCGCTCGCGCCGCCGCGAGCGCCACCGGCGCCGCGAGCGCCCGCGCCGCCGCGAGCGCCACCGGCGCCGCGAGCGCGACCGGCGCCGCGAGCGCCACCGGCGCCGCGGACGGCGGCAGCGGGGCCGGCGGGCCCGGTGGGGTGGAGCCGACCCCGCCGCGCGCGGCCGCGCCCCGTCGCAGCACCCTCGCGCTGCGCTCCGCCCAGCGCGCCGTCGTCCTCGGGCACCGCGCCGTGCTGAGCGGCACGCTGACGCCGGCGGGCCGCGGTCGCCGCGTGCGCCTGCAGGTCCGCCTCCGCGGCCGCTGGCGGACCGTCGCCCGCGACGCCACCGACGCCCGCGGCGCGTGGCGCGTGCGCTTCAGGCCGCGCGGCGCCGCCGCCCTGCCGACGCGCGTGAGCGTCCCGGCCAGCGCCCACAGCACCTCGGCCTCGCGCCGCACGGGCACCGTCGACGTGTTCCGCCGCGCGCTGGCCTCCTGGTACGGGCCCGGGCTCTACGGCGCTCGCCTGGCCTGCGGCGGCCGGCTCTCGCCGGGGACGCTCGGCGTGGCCCACAAGTGGCTGCCGTGCGGCACCCGGGTCACGCTCCGCCGCGGCCGGCGCACGATCCGGGTGCCGGTGGTCGACCGCGGCCCCTACGCCGGGGCGCGCGAGTTCGACCTCACGAGCGCGACCCGGGCCGCCCTCGGGTTCGGCGGCGCGGGCAGCGTGCTCAGCACCCGCTAGCGAACAGGGGTTCGGTCCGCCGGGCCGCGTAGCCTCCCCGGCGCGTGGCCCGGCTGATCGCCCACCTGGATCTCGACGCGTTCTACGCGACGGTCGAGCTGCGGCGCCGCCCGGAGCTCCGCGGCCTGCCGGTCGTGGTCTCGGGCTCCGGCCCGCGGGCCGTGGTCACCACCGCCTCCTACGAGGCGCGCAAGTTCGGGGTCGGCTCGGCGATGCCGACCTCCCGTGCGCTGCGCCTCTGCCCGGAGGCGATCCTGATCCCGCCGGACTTCGAGGCCTATCGCGCCGTGTCGGCCCGGGTGATGGCGCTCGTCCGCGGCACGGTCGAGCGCGTCGAGGTCCTGGGGCTGGACGAGGCCTACCTCGACCTCAGCGAGCTGCACTCGCCCCGGGCGGCGATGCGCCGGCTCGTCACCCAGATCCGGCAGCAGACGGGGATGAACGCGTCGGTCGGCATCGGGCCGAACACGCTCGTGGCCAAGGTCGCCTCGGACGCCGAGAAGCCGCGCGGCTTCGTCGTGCTCACCCGCGAGGAGGCCTGCGCCCGCTTCGCCCACGCGCCGCCCTCGCTGCTGCCCGGCATCGGCGCGAAGACCGCCGAGCGGCTGGAGCGGCTCGGCATCGCCACGCTCGCCCAGCTCGCCGCCGCCCCGGACGCGGCGCTCCGCGAGGCGTTCGGCGCCCGGCAGGGCCCGTGGCTGCGCGCCCGCGCGCGCTTCGAGGGCACCGCCCACGTCGAGCCGGTCCGCGTGGCGGTGAGCGAGTCGCGCGAGACCACCTTCGACGAGGACATCAGCGCGCCGGAGGCGCTGGAGGGCGAGCTGCGCCGGCTGAGCGACAGGCTCTGCGCCGGCCTGGCCGAGCACGAGCGCGCGGGGCGCACGATCGCGATCAAGGTCCGGCTCGACGACTGGACGACGGTGACGCGCGCCCGGACGGTGGGGGAGGCGACGAACGAGCCCGAGGTGGTCTTCGGCGTCGCGCGGGAGCTCCTGCGGGAGTACGCGCCGCCGCGCCCCGTGCGGCTGCTCGGGGTGCGGATCGCGGGCTTCCCCGGCGAGCCGGAGGAGGCGCCGGCGGCGCCGCCCGGGGACCAGCTCGCGTTCTCGCTGGAGGGCGCCGGCCCCGGCTAGCGGCGGGTCGGGCGACGTCTGCCGCATCGGCCCTGTCGCCTCCGTGCGCGCAAGGCGCCGGGAGCGCGAGGGCCGAACCGGCCGAGGGGCGACCGCAGCGGCCCTCTCGGACTCCGCCACGCCGCCGATCGCCGGCGGCGGAGCCAGCGGAGACGCCCGGGTCAGTAGAGCGCCGCGGCCAGGCGGCGACGGAGATCGCGGACCCGGGGGTCCTCCGGGCCGAGCTCGTCGAGCACGCCGACCACCGCCGCGCGCAGGTCGTCGCGCTGGCCGTTGGCGGTGGGGATCGCGGCGAGCAGCCCGTCGAGGCCGGCGTCCACGTCACCCGCGTCCAGCGCGGCCAGCGGCGCCTGCAGGGCCGGCTCCGGCACGGCGGCCAACCGCAGGCGGGCCGCGAGGCCGTCGGCCCGGAAAGAGCCGCGGACGCGGCCGAGCAGCGCGAGCGCCTCGTCGCGCTCGCTCCGGGCGATCAGCAGGCCGGCCAGCGCGATGCTCGCGTCGGCGCGCCCGGGCTCGAGCTCGAGCGCCCGACGCAGCGACGCCTCGTCGCCGGCGCCGGCCAGCGCGTCCGCCTCGCTCGGGACGAGCTTGTCGAAGAAGCGCGCCGCGACCACGGGGGAGACCGCCCCCACGAACTCGTCGGCGACGCTCCCGTCGACCCACGCCTTGACCGCCGGGATGCCGGAGATGCCGAAGCGCGCGGAGAGCCCCGGGTTGGCGTCCGTGTCGACCTTCGCGAGCACGACCTGACCCTCCCGCTCACCCGCCAGCTTCTCGAGCAGCGGCGTGAGCTGGCGGCAGGGCCCGCACCAGGCGGCCCAGAAGTCGACGACGACGGGAAGGGTGGCCGAGCGGTCGAGGACCTCGGCCTGGAAGCTCGCCTCGGAGACGTCGATGACGGTCATGGCCGTAGGGTAGGCCGTCGCGTGACCGCGCCAGAGCTCCACGTCACCGACGCCGGCACGGGCCCGCCCGTCGTGCTGCTGCACGGCCTGACGGCCACCCACCGCTACGTCGTGATGGGCTCGCGCGCGCTCGAGCGGAGCGGGCACCGCGTCGTGGCCTACGACGCCCGCGGGCACGGCGCGAGCGCCCCCGGCGGCGCCTACGACTACCCGGCCCTCGCCGCCGACCTCGCCGGCCTGCTCGACCGCCTCGGGCTCGACCGGGTGGTGCTCGCGGGCGCCTCCATGGGCGCGCACACCGCGTTGCGCCTCGCCCTGGACGCGCCCGGGCGGGTCGCCGGCCTCGTGGTGGTCACGCCGGCCGCGCACCCCGGGGCGCCGCCGGGGCTCGAGCGCTGGGACCGCCTGGCGGCGGGGCTCCGCGACGGCGGCGTGGACGGGTTCGTGGCGGCCTACGGGCTCGGCGAGGTGCCCGAGCCGTGGCGCGAGACCACCGAGCGGGTCCTGCGCCAGCGGCTGGCCGCGCACGCGCACCCGGCGGCGGTCGCCGACGCCCTCGAGCAGGTGCCGCGCTCGCAGCCCTACGGGCTCGACGAGCTCGCGGCCGTGGCCTGCCCGACCGTGGTCGTCGCCGACCGCGACGAGGCCGATCCGGGCCATCCGCTCTGGGTGGGAGAGGAGTACGCGGAGCGCATCCCGGGCGCCACCCTGGTGGTCGAGGAGGAGGGCCGGAGCCCGCTGGCCTGGCAGGGCGGCCAGCTCTCGCGGGTCATCGCCGCGCTCGCGGCCCGCGCCCGGGCGACGTGAGCGGCGTCGTCATCTTCCGCCGGGACGGCGACGCGTTCGTCCCGACCGGCCACGCCGTCGGGCCGTGGGACCCCGGGCAGCTCCACGGCGGCGCGCCGTCGGCGCTGGTGGCGCGGGCCGTCCAGGCCCTCGCGCCCGGCATGCAGCTCGCGCGCTGCACGCTCGAGTTCCTCGGCCCGGTGCCGCTGGCCCCGCTGGAGGTCCGGGCCGAGGTGGTCAAGCCCGGCGCGCGCTTCCAGCTCGCGGAGGCGCAGGTCAGCGCCGCCGGACGCCCCGTGCTCGTGGCCCGCGCGGTCCTGCTCGGACGGCCTGCCCTGCGAGCCTCCCGAGCGGAGCGTCGCCCGGCCGGCGTTCGAGGGAGCGACGCCGGGCCGCGAGGCGTTCCACGCGACCGGCATGGAGATCCGCTACGGCGGCGGGACGCGGTTCGGCGGGGAGCGATCGCTGGCCTGGTTCCGCCTGGCCGGGCCGCTTGTGGCGGACGAGGCGACCGGGCCGGCGGAGCGTGCGGTGGCGGCCGCCGACTTCGGCAACGGCGTCTCGCACGTCCTGCCCTTCGCCTCCCATCTCTTCGTCAACACGGATCTCACGGTGACGCTCCTGCGCGATCCGGTCGGGGCCTGGGTGCTCCTCGACGCACGTAGCCGGATCGTCCCCGAGGGGATCGGCTGGGCGAGCTCCGTGCTGCACGACGAGCGCGGCCCGATCGGCTTCGCGCAGCAGACGCTGTTCGTTCAAGCTCGCTGAGCGTTCAAGCGCACGATGTCGCCGGCGCCTCGTCGGCGGCGTCGAGTGGTCCTCTCCGTGATCCGTTCAAGGCCGCTGAGCGTTCCAGCCGGCGTGGCGGACGCCCTCACCCGATCGGACAGCCCCGTGACCCCGATCGAATGACCGGAATCCGGCGTGCAACGAGACCGCCGGGCGATCGAGCCTCGGGCGACGCCCCTCCATCCTCCGTTGCAGCCGGGGGCCGTGACCTCACCCGCTCTTCCGAGAGAGACCCACAGCGCACATGAGCACCACCGCGACCAGCAGGGCCGAAGGGCACGTGGTCGGACCCCGGATCGTCGTCGAGCGCCCGATCCCTCGACTGGCGCTCGCGCCGACCCTGGCCCCGGCGCTGCTGCCGGAGCTCTCGACCCCGCCCGAACGGGTCCTGCTCGTCAAGCACGGCGTCGACCGGATCGTCGCCCTGGTCCTCGTGCTCCTGCTCCTCCCGCTGCTGGTGGCGCTGGCGCTGGGCGTCAAGCTCTCCTCCGCGGGCCCGGTGCTCTACCGCCAGCGCCGGATCGGCCGCGACGGGCGCTCCTTCGACATCCTGAAGTTCCGCTCGATGGTCCTCGCCGGTGCGCCGCACCGGTTCCTGCTGCCCGTGGGCCACGCTCCCGGCGGCGTCGAGGGCGAGGACCGCCGCACCCCGATCGGCAAGCTGCTGCGGCGGACGTCGCTGGACGAGCTCCCGCAGCTGCTGAACGTCGTGCGGGGCGAGATGAGCCTCGTCGGCCCGCGGCCCGAGCGGCCCCACTTCGTGCAGCTGTTCGCCGCCGAGGTGCCGGGCTACGTCGACCGCCACCGGATGCGAGTCGGGATCACCGGTCTCGCGCAGGTCCGCGGGCTCCGCGGCCAGACCTCGATCGCCGAGCGCGTCCAGGCCGACAACGAGTACATCGACTCGTGGTCGCTGGCGCTCGACGCGAAGGTCCTGGCCCGCACCGCGCGCGCCATGCTGCGCTCCGTCGAGTAACGGATCCCCCGCCGGCCTGCGAGGATCGCCGCGTGAGCGCGGCCATCTCCCTCCGTGGCGTCAGGAAGGCCTACGGCGCGCTCGTCGCCGTCGACGGGCTCGACCTCGAGGTCCCCGAGGGCAGCTGCGTCGGGCTGCTCGGCCCGAACGGCGCCGGGAAGTCGACCACCATGAAGCTGCTCACCGCGCAGGCGATCGCCGACGCCGGGGAGCTCGAGGTGCTCGGCTTCCGCCTCCCCGGCGAGAGCAAGCAGGCCCGCGCCGAGATGGGCGTCGTGCCGCAGCTCGACAACCTCGACACGACGCTGAGCGTGCGCGACAACCTCCGCGTCTTCGCCCGGCTCTACCGGATCCCCAAGGCGGACCGCGACGCCGCCGTGCGCCGCGCGCTCGAGCTGGCGATGCTCGCCGACCGCGCCGACGCGCGCGCCGACAAGCTCTCCGGGGGCATGCGCCGCCGCCTCCTGATCGCCCGGGCGCTCGTGCACCGTCCGCGCCTGGTGCTCATGGACGAGCCGACGGTCGGCCTGGACCCGCAGGTCCGCCAGGAGCTGTGGGCGCTGATCGACCGGCTGCGGCGCGAGGGGACCTCGGTGCTCATGAGCACCCACTACATCGACGAGGCCGAGCGCCTGGCGGACACCGTCACGATCATGAGCCACGGGCGCGCGGTCTCCGTCGGCGCGCCCGGGCAGCTCGTGCGCGAGCACGCCGGGACCGAGGTGCTCGAGGTCTACGGGCCGCCCGCTCGCCTGCTCGAGGTGGAGCGCCAGGCGCATGCGCAGGGCCACGCGACACGCCGGACCGGCACCAGCGTCGCGATCCTCAACGCGGAGCGCGCGAACGGGTCCTTCCCCGACGGGCACCGGCGCGCCGCCAACCTGGAGGACGTCTTCGTCCGCCTCACCGGCGAGGAGATCGGCTGATGGCCACGCCCGCCGCGGCGCGCCCGAAGCGCCTGCGCCGCCTGGAGCGCGCCGCCATCGGCGGGGTCGTCTTCCGCGAGGTGATCAACTTCGGCTCCTACTGGAAGGCGACGACCTTCTCCGCGACCGTCGAGCCGACGATCTACCTGCTGGCCTTCGGGTTCGGCTTCGGCACGATCGTCAGCTCGGTCGGCGGCTTCGACTACGTCGACTTCGTCGGGACGGGCACCGTGGCCACCGCGGTCCTCTTCTCGAGCGCGTTCCCGGCGATGTTCGGGACCTTCGTCAAGCACCGCTTCCAGCGCACCTACGACGCCATCCTCGCCGCGCCCGTCGACGTGGAGGAGCTCGTCAGCGCCGAGGCGCTGTGGATCGCCGTGCGCGCCGGGGTGTACGGCTGCACGCCGATGCTGGTGGCGATCGCCTTCGGGCTCGACCCCGCCTGGGGCATGCTGCTCGTGCCGCTCGTCGGCCTGCTCACCGGCTTCGGCTTCGCGTGCTTCGGGATCCTCGTGGCGGCGCTGGTCTCGGCCATCGAGAACTTCAACTACATCATCAGCGCCGTGCTCACGCCGCTGTTCCTGGTGGCCGGCACCTTCTTCCCGATCTCCGGGCTGCCCCGGTGGGCGCGGATCGCCGCGGAGTTCAACCCGCTGCACCACTGCGTCGAGCTCGTGCGCGACTGCGTCTTCGGCTTCCAGCCCGGCACGGACGTGCTGCGGGTGCTCGCGCTGAGCGCCTTCGCGGCGGTGCTCTGGCGCGTCGCGATCGCCCGCATGCGGGCGCGCCTGGTCGAGTAGCCGGCGGCCCGCACCGTTCGCCGGGCGTCGCGCGCGGGTACGAGCCTCGGATGGGAACCCCGGAGACGACGCTCGACGCCGAGGCCCGTGGCCGCATCGACGCCATCATCGCCGGGGCCGAGGATCAGGAGTGCCTGAACTACTCCCAGCTGGCCGACGTCGCCGAGGAGCTCGAGCTCGACGACGAGCAGGCACACGCCGCCCACGACTACATCGAGGCGGCGGGCTTCTCCGTCTCCGACGACTGCGCGCGCGTCGAGGTCCCGCCGCCCGCCGCCGGCGCCCCCAAGGGCACGCGGCTCGGCTACCGCGACTGGGCGGGCTCGACGACCGACGCGCTCCAGCTCTTCCTCAACGAGATCGGCCGCCACCCGCTGCTGACCAAGGCGCAGGAGCAGGCGCTGGCCAAGCGGGTCGAGGACGGCGACGAGGCGGCCAAGGAGCAGATGATCAACGCCAACCTGCGGCTCGTCGTCTCGCTGGCCCGCCGTTACCAGGGCCACGACCTGCCGCTGCTCGACCTCATCCAGGAGGGCATCTTCGGCCTGATCCGCGCCGTGGAGAAGTTCGACTGGCGCAAGGGCTTCAAGTTCTCCACCTACGCAACCTTCTGGATCCGGCAGGCGATCCAGCGGGGCATCGAGAACAAGGCGCGCACCATCCGCATCCCGGTGAACGTCTCCCAGCGCGAGCGGCGGGTCGGGCGCGTCGAGCGCGACCTCACCACGAAGCTCGGCCGGCCCCCGAGCGACCAGGAGCTCGCGGACGGCGCCGAGGTCACGCTCGACCAGCTCGCGGACATCCGCGACCTGGCCAGGACGGTCACCTCGCTCGACAAGCCCGTGGGGGAGAGCGAGGAGTCCGCGCTCGGCGACCTCCTGCCCTCGCAGGCCGCCTCGACGGAGGACGAGGTCATCATCGGCATGCGCGAGGACACGATCTCCCGCGCGCTCGAGGGGCTGCCGGACATCGAGCGCGACGTGCTGCAGCTGCGCTACGGCATCGCCGGCGGCGACGGCCCGCACCCGCTCACCGAGACGGGCCGGCGGCTCGGGATCTCCGCCGACCGGGTGCGCGAGGTGGAGCGCCGCGCGCTCGAGCGGCTGTCGCTCAACCGCGAGATCGGGGCGCTGCGCGAGGCGGCCTGAAGCGCGGCTCGCCGCGGCCTCAGGCGCTCGGGCGACGACGCCCGGCCGCTCCTGACTCGGCGAGCGCGGCCGCGCCGCTCAGGTCAGGACGATCGCGCCGTCGCGGATCGCGACGGGGTGCGTGGCGAGCTTGAAGGCGGCGTTCGCCGCGGTCTGCACCGCCTTCGAATAGGGCCCGAAGCCGAACACCCGCCCCTGCGGGCCCCGGACCATGGCCCCCGTGGCCACGTCGTAGCGCGCGCGGTGCCACGGGCACTCCAGGCAGCCGTCGCGGACCGCGCCGCGGCCGAGCTTCGCGAACTGGTGGCGGCACAGGTTCGAGACCGCGAACGGCGCGCCGTCGGCGATCCCGACCGCCAGCACGCCGTGCGCCTCGGTGCGCACCTCCCGGACGCCGCCGGGCGGGAGGTCGGCGACGGCGATCAGGCGGGAGCCCTCGGCCTCGACCACCGTCCCGTGGGTGACGTCGGGCAGGGGGGAGTCCTCGGCGGCCATGGGGGCGGGGTACCCGGGCCTCACCAGCCGTCCCGCGCGGCGGCGCGGAAGCGCTCGGGCCAGTTCTCCTCGACGTCGAGGCGGGCGAGCAGCGTCACGAGCCCGCCGAGCATCCGCAGCGGCCACAGGTCCTCGGGCGGGACCGAGGTGACCTGCGCCAGCGGCCAGAGCGCCTCGGCGTGGCCGGCGGCCCGATCCCCGACGGCCACGACCGCGGCCGCGTCCAGGCGCGACGGGCCGCCGAGGTGCGGCGCGAGGATGTCGCGGCCGGTCACGAGCGCGGTGGCGGCGAGCTCCGCCGGCAGCCAGCCCAGGCGCTGCAGGGCGGCGCCGAGGGCCGCGGGCTCTTCGGCCAGGAAGGCGTCGAGCGCGACCACCGCGGTGTCGACGCGCTCCGCCGGGACCCGGCGGACCGCGCCGAAGTCCAGGAACGCGTGGCGGCCGTCCGGGAGCCGGAGGGCGTCGCGGGGATGCGGGTCGGCGTGGACCGTCCCGAAGCGGGCCGAGCCGACGTGGAAGGCGACGAGCGCGCGCGCCGCCTCGGCGCGCTGGCCCGGCTCGGTGAGCTCCCCGACCGGCGTGCCGTCGACCCAGGCGCTCACCAGCACGCGCTCGTGGCAGAGGGCGCTCAGCGGAGCGGGGACGTGGAGCGTCGGGTGGCGCCGCAGGGCACGGGCGAAGGTCCGCTGGACGGAGGCCTCGTGCTCCAGGTCGAGCTCGTCGAGGATCCGCTCGCGCACCTCGCGCAGCAGCAGCCCGGGCGCGAGCGAGGGGAAGACCGAGGCGAGCGGGCGCACCAGCGTCTCGAGCAGGTTGAGATCCTGCCGGACGCGCTCGCCCAGCCCCGGCCGCAGCACCTTGACCGCGACGGGCACGCCGTCGTGCACGCCGCGGTGGACCTGGGCGGCGGGCGTGAGCGCGACGGGCTCGGGGTCGAGCTCGTCGAGCACCGCCTCGGGGCGCTCGCCCCAGGCCTCCCGCAGCGCCCGCTCGAGCTCCTTGGCCGCCAGGGGGACGACGGCCGCCGCGTGCGCGGCCTCCAGCTCGGCCATGATGCGCTCCCGCGCGGCCGGCGGCAGCGTGGCGGGGTCGACGACGTCCCGCAGCCCGGCGAGGGCGAGCCGGGCGGAGGTGGTGCCGCGCGCGAGGCGCAGGCCGGTGTCGGCCAGCACGCGCAGCGCGTCGAGGCGGGGGTCGTCGGGCATCGCCGTCCAGCATGCCCGGTCGGGCGGCCGGGGAGCCGCGCGGCTCCGGCGGGACCGTATGCTCCGGCGCCGATGGACCCGCGCATCCCCCAGGCCGCGCGCCGCGTGCTCACCCGCGTCGGGCTGGACGTCCGCCGCATCGACCCCGCGGCGCCGCGACGGACCCTCGCGCAGGTGGCCGGCCACCTCCACGCGCGCGGCGTGCGGCCCGCGACCGTGATCGACGTGGGCATCGGGTGGGAGGGGACGCCGGAGCTCTACGACGCCTTCCCCGCGGCGCGGCTGCTCCTCGTCGACCCGCTGGCCGAGTGGGAGCCCGTCATGCGCAGGATCGCGGCCCGGCGACCCGCGGAGGTCGTGGTGGCGGCGGCCGGCGCGGCGCCCGCGGAGCGCGAGCTCACCGTCCACCGCTCGCCGTCCTGCTCCTCGATGGTCGGCGAGCGCGCGGGGGACGGCGCCGCGGTGGAGCGCCGCAGGGTGCCGGTCGTCCGGCTCGACGACGAGGTGGGCGCTCGCGGCCTGGGCGGACCCTTCGTGCTCAAGGTGGACGTCGAGGGCGGGGAGCTCGAGGTCCTCGCGGGCGCGCCCCGCACCCTGGAGCGGTGCGAGGCCGTTATCCTCGAGACCTCGCTGCTCGCGCTCGTGCCGGGCGCCCCGCAGCTCGGGGAGGTCGTCGCCCGCATGCGCGAGGACGGCTGGGCGCCCTACGACGTCCACGGCGGCCACCTCCGCCCGCTCGACGGGGCGCTCGCCCAGCTCGACCTCACCTTCGTGCGCGCGGACGGCCCGCTGCGCGCCGACCACCGCTACGCCACGCCGGCCCAGGCCGACGCGCTCTACACGAGCTGGGGGCACTGAGCGGGCGGCGTGGCCGGCACCGTCCGCGGCCGGGGGCGTGCCCACGTCCGCGGGCCGGGGGCGTGCCCACGTCCGCGGGCCGGGGGCGTGCCCACGTCCGCGGGCCGGGTAGCGTCCCGCCATCACCGACGCTCTCGAGGACCCCGCGACGCCTCCGCGGCGCTGCCCGGCCGGTCGCGGCGGGCGCCACGTGGTCGTCCTCGACGGCCCCGGCGTCGTGTACGGGGAGGCTCTCCCCGCGCCGGAGCTCCGGCCCTGGGTCGCCGTGTGCTGGCGGATCCGCGCCACGGCGGCCTTCGAGCTGCGCGTGCTGCCCGACGGCTGCATGGATCTGATCGGCGGCGACGTGGTCGGCTCGCTGTCGCGCGCGTTCGTCGCGACCCTCGCCCCCGGGGAGGTGGTGGAGGGCGCGCGCTTCCGCCCCGGCGGCCTGCCGGCGCTCTGCGGCGTGCCGGCGCCCGAGCTCGTCGACGCGCGGGTGCCGCTCGAGGACCTCGCCCCCCGGCGCTCCTCGCTGCGGGAGCTGGCCCGGAGCGCCCCGCCCCCCGACCCGCTCGCGCGGGCGGCCTACGGGGCGCGCGACCTCCGCGCGCTGCGCCGCGACAGCGGCTACAGCGAGCGCCAGCTGCGGCGGCGCGTGCTCGCGGCCACGGGGCACGCGCCCAAGCGCCTGATGCGGATCGCCCGCATGCAGGAGCTCCTGCGCGCGGGGCGCGGCGAGAGCTGGGCGCGCACGGCGGTGGAGCGCGGCTTCTACGACGAGGCGCACATGGTCAACGACGTCCGCGAGCTCGCCGGGGCGACGCCGCACGCCCTGGTGCGCTGAGCTCCGCGGCGCTCAGCGCCCGCGGTCGGCGAGCCACGCGGCGTGCTCGATGCCGAGCGGGGTCGACGGCTCCTCGCGCGCGAGCAGCTCGTCGGCCAGCGCGCGCCAGTCGGCGCAGGCGCGCAGGTCGGCGCAGACGGAGAAGACCATGTTCTCCATCCGGCGCAGGAGGACCGCCTCGCTCGGCAGCGAGAACGACTTGACCATCTTCTGCCAGGCCGGGCCGAGCGCGAAGACGTCCTCCATGATCTCGTAGGCGGTGGTCCCGCTGAGGCGGCGCGGCTGCGGCGGGTCGATCATCCAGCTCGCGGCGCGGTGCATGTACTGGAAGAGCAGCTCGTCGGGGTGCGGCCAGGGCTCGGGCAGGTAGCCCAGCTCACCGAGGGTGCGGCGGAGGCCGGCGCGGTCGTCGGAGCGCAGCGCGCGGTAGACGTCGCCCTCGCGCGCCATGTACGTCGCCGGGAGCCGGCGGAGCATCCCGAAGTCGATGAAGGCCACGCGGCCGTCCTCGGCGAGCAGGACGTTGCCGGGATGGGGATCGCCGAGCGCGGTCTCCAGGCGGCCGGCCGTGTCGTGGAAGAAGCGGTGGATGACCTCGGCGTAGCGGTCGCGGTCGGCGTCGGGGTGGTCGCGCATCGCCCCGAAGCCCTCGCTCGGGACGAAGTCGGTGACGAGCACGCGGCGGGTCGACAGCTCGCTCACCACCCCGGGCACCATGAGGTGCGGGTGCTCGCGCCACCCGCGGGCGATCCGGCGTTGCGACTGGGCCTCGAGCTCGTAGTCGAGCTCCTCGGAGATGCGCTCGCGCAGCTCCTCCGCGAGCGCCTTGGTGTCGAGCCCGGGAGCGATCCGGCCGAGCAGCGGCATCAGCAGCTTGAGGTTGCGCAGGTCGGACTCGACCGCCTCGGCGATGCCGGGGTACTGCACCTTGATCGCGACGTCCCGGCCGTCCCTCGTCACGGCCCGGTGGACTTGGCCGATGGAGGCGGCGGCGACCGCCTCGGGGTCGATCTCCCGCAGGACGCTCGAGACCTTCTCGCCCCACTCCTGCGCCATGAGCTTCTCGAGCCGCGGGAAGTCGACCCGTGGCGCGTTGTCGCGCAGCTCGGCCAGGCGCTGCTTGATCCGCTCGGCGTCCTCGGCCTCGAGGCCCGGCAGGTCGACGGTGCTCAGCACCTGCCCGAGCTTCATCGCCGCGCCCTTCATCTGGCCGAGCTGGACGACGATCTGCTCGACCACGGCGGCGGTGCGCTTGCGCTGGGCGCGCGCCCGGGCGTCGTCGGAGCGGACGCGGTCCACCGCGCGCCCGCCCGCGACGCGGGCGCCCTGGCCCGCGACCAGGCCGCCGATGCGCGCGGTGCGGCTGAAGCGGGAGGTCGGGGTGCGGTCGTGCTCGGGGTTGGCCATCGGCAGGACTACGGGCGCGAACGCACTAGAGGATGACGTCGAGCCGCCAGTGCTCCCCGGCGCCGCCCAGCTCGACGTGGAGGCCCGCGGCCTGCGCCGCGGCGGCGACCTGCCGGGGCTCCTGCGGCTCGTCCTCGACCTCCACGAGCGCCCGTGCGACCTCGCCGCGGGAGGCCTTGGCCATGTGGGAGACGACCCGTCGCACGCCGTCGCGCTCCACGAGGGCGCGGACCTCCACGACCACGCCCGCGGCCGGGCGCCAGGCGGCGGCGTAGGCGGCCGAGCGGCAGTCGACCACGAGGCCGCCCGGGGGGAGGGCCCGGGCGAGGGCCGGCCGCCACCAGGCGGCGAGGCCCGGGAGGCGGGGCAGGTCCGCGCCGATGCCGAGGCGGTAGGCGGGGATCCGGTCGTCGAGGCGCACGACGCCCCACAGCGCGGAGGCCACGAGGATCCGCTCGCCGGCGCGCGCCCGCGCGGCCGGCCCGAGCCCGGCGAGGTCGAGGTGCGCGAAGAGCACGCCGCTGTAGAGCTCGGCGGCCGGCGCGGCGGGCGCAGTCCGGAGCGTCGCGTTGCGCGCGAGCTCGGCGGAGAGCCCCGGCCCGATGCCAAGGCGCCTGAGGCCCGTCCGCGGCGCCCCGCGGGCGAGGCGCTCGAGCACCTCCAGCAGTTCAGCCAGCGGGTCCGCACCCCGATGCTCTCGAGCACCTCCAGCAGCCGCGCGCGCTGGGGGGTGAGCTCGGGATGGACCAGCGCCCCGAGCGCCACGGGCGGCCCGTCCGCGGGCGGGGCCTTGCCCTCCGAGGGCGGCAGGAGGACGAGCACGGCGGCGCACCCTAGCCGCCCGTGGTCCGGACCCGGCAGACTGCGCCGGTGTCCCGCGCCTCTGCCGCGACCTACCGCCGTCGCCGCGCGGCGGCCCTGCTGGTGCTGCTGGGGCTGCTCGCCGTCCCCGCGATCGCGCTCACCCGCGGCGGGGAGGAGCGCGCCGGGCGCCCGGCCCCGGCGCGCGCCGCCACCCGGCCGGCCCGCTCGCGCCCGCGCACGGACGTCGTGTCGGTGGCGGCCCGTGCCGACGTGCCCGTGCTCTGCTACCACCAGATCCGGCCGATCACCGCCGCCGACAGCGCCCAGGACCGGACGTACATCGTCCCGCCGCGCACGCTCGACGCGCAGCTCTCCGCGCTGGAGCGCGCCGGGTTCACGTCGGTGAGTGCGGACGCGGTCGCCGCCCACATGGAGCGCGGCGCGCGGCTGCCGCGCCGGCCGGTCCTCATCACCTTCGACGACGGCTCCGCCGGGCAGTGGAGCCGCGCGCTGCCCCTGCTGCGCAAGCACCACCTCCGCGCGACCTTCTTCGTCATGACCGTCGTGCTCGGCAAGCCCGGCTGGCTGACCCGCGAGGAGGTCCGCGGGCTCGATCGCGCCGGCATGCAGATCGGCGTCCACACCTGGGACCACCACGCCGTCCCCGGCTACGTCACCGACGCGGACTGGCAGACGCAGCTCACCGAGCCGAAGGCGGAGCTCGAGCGCATCGTCGGCCACCCGCTCGACGCGTTCGCCTACCCGTTCGGGCTGTGGAACGCGGCCGCCTTCCCGCGGCTCTCGGCCGCCGGCATCAAGGTGGCCTTCCAGCTCGCCGACAAGCTCGACCCCGGCACGCCGATGCTCACGGCGCGCCGGGTCCTGGTCGGCCCGGACGTCCGCGGCAGCCAGCTGCTGCGCATGGTCCGCGAGGACTTCTGAGCGATTCGTCTCGTGTGAGTGCTTCCAGCAATCAGTGGAGCGCTACAACGTGGTGACACGTCTCACTACCCCTCCACGAGGTGAAGCTCCATGCCCCTTCCGGGCCTCGAACGGCAGCAGTCGACCAGCGTGCTCGTCATCGGCGCGGGAGGAGCGGGGCTGCGGGCCGCGATCGAGGTCGCGCAGCGCGGCGTCCAGGTGCTCGTGGTGGCCAAGCGCTCCCGCCAGGACGCCCACACGGTGCTGGCGGCCGGCGGGATCAACGCGGCGCTCGGGACCATGGACCCGGAGGACTCGGCGGCCCAGCACGCGGCCGACACCCTCGCTGAGGGCTACTGGCTCGGGCACCCGCGGATCGTCGAGCAGCTCGTCGACGGGGCGCCGCAGGCGATCGACGAGCTCGAGCGGTGGGGGGCGCGCTTCCACCACGAGGGCGACGGCCGGCTCTCGCAGCGCTTCTTCGGCGCGCACACCTGGCGGCGCACCTGCTTCGCCGGCGACTACACCGGCCGCGAGATGCAGATGGCGCTCGTGCGCCGGGCCACCGAGCTGCCGATCGACGTCAACGACCGCCTGGTGGTCACGCGGCTCCTGGAGGCCGGTGGCCGCGTCTTCGGCGCGTACGGGTTCGACGTCGAGACCGGAGCGCCGCACGTGGTCTACGCGGACGCCGTCGTGCTCGCGACGGGCGGCCACACCCGGGTCTACCGTCGCTCCTCCTCCCGCCGGGACGAGAACCTCGGGGAGGGCATGCGCCTCGCGCTGCAGGCCGGCGGCCGGCTGCAGGACATGGAGCTCGTGCAGTTCCACCCGACCGGCATGGTCGAGCCCGAGGGCGCCGCCGGCACCCTCGTCACCGAGGCGGTGCGCGGCGAGGGCGGGATCCTGCGCAACGCGCAGGGGGAGCGCTTCATGGAGCGCTACGACCCCGAGCGGCGCGAGCTCTCCACCCGCGACCGCGTCGCCCTCGCCAACTACACCGAGATCCACGAGGGGCGCGGGACGGAGCACGGCGGCGTGCTGCTCGACATCACCCACCTCCCGCGCGAGCTCGTGCTCGACCGGCTGCCGCGCATGTACCGCCAGTTCCTCGACGTCGCGATGCTGGACATCACCGCCCGGCCGATGGAGGTCGCGCCCACCGCGCACTACTCGATGGGCGGGATCGCGGTCGACCCGGAGAGCCATGCCGTCGACGGCGTCGCGGGGCTGTGGGCGGTGGGGGAGTGCGCCGCGGGGCTCCACGGCGCCAACCGGCTCGGCGGCAACTCGCTGGCGGAGATCGTCGTGTTCGGCCGGCAGGTGGGGGAGCACGCCGCCGCCACCGCGCAGGCGCTCGACGGCCACGTGCGCTCCCCCGCCGCGCTGCGCGTCGCCCGCGAGGAGGTCGAGGAGGTGCTCGGGCGCCGGGGCACGGAGTTCGCCCGGCCGCTCCAGCGTGCGGTCCGGGACCTGATGTGGGAGTGCGCCGGCGTGGTGCGCGACGCCGACCGGCTCCACGACGGCCTGCGCCGGCTCGACGACGTGCGCCGCGCTATGGCCCACCTCGAGGTCCGCCCGGACATGGCCGGCTACGACGACGTGGCCCACGCCTTCGACCTCTCCGCGATGGTCGCCACCGCCCAGGCGACCCTCGTGGGCGCCCTCGCCCGCGAGGAGAGCCGCGGCTGCCACCAGCGCGCGGACTTCCCCGCGACCGATGAGGCGCTGCGGCTGAACCTCACCGTGGACGCCGCGGGCACGGTGGGGGAGCGCGCGCTCCCCGCGACCGACCCGGCGCTCGTGGCGCTCACGGGCGAGCTCGCCGTCGCCGGCCGGCTCCTCGAGTAGCGCCGCGTGGACGCCGCGCCGCCCCGCGCGCCGCGCCCCGCGCGCCGCCGCGCGCGCCGCGTCGAGTGGGCGATCCGCCTCCGCATGGGAGGTCGATCGACCGCTCGACGCGGCGCGGGCGCGGCGCGTCGCGTTCAGGCGGCGACGTGGGCGCGATCCTGCAGCGTCGCGGCCCGCTCCTGCTGGGCGGCGGCCAGGCCGTGGCGGGCGACGGGGATGCGGCGCAGCGGGCCGGGCAGCAGCGGGTGGACGAGGCGCTTGGTCGTCTCGGCCGCGAGGGCGAGGCCGGCGCCGCGTACGGGGTCCCACCCGAAGCCGTACTCGCGGCGGACCTCCGGCGGGAGGCCGCCGATCGTGACCTGGTTGACGAGCTCGAGCAGCGGCCGGGCCACGAGCGGGAGCGGCGGTCGCATGACGATCGAGACGGCGAGCTCGCGCGCCTGGGGCGTGACGCTCAGCGAGCCGTCGCGCAGCATGCCGTCCCAGTAGTCGGTGAACTCGAGCCACGAGGCCGGCATCGCGTCCCCCGGGATCCCGAAGAGCCGCCCCACGACGCGGTAGTCCTGCCAGAGCGCCTCGAGCTCGAAGCGGTCCAAGCCCCCGACCCAGCGCCGGTAGACGGTCGCGCCGCCGTCCGCGAGCGTCGCGAGGATCCACAGCAGGAGGCCCGGGTCGTCGGCGGCGTAGGGCGTCCCGGCCGGCCAGCGCCCGGCCGGCTCGCGC
>CAXSFZ010000017.1:39331-50784 GCA_964236905.1 uncultured Solirubrobacteraceae bacterium
CCTCGGCGAACTGCTGGTGCCAGATCACCCCGGGCCCGGCCGGCTCGCGCAGCGTCCCCTTCACGCGCGTGTGCATCGAGCGCACGCGCCCCGTCGCGCGGTCGGCCGCTTCGCGGGTGCCGAACCCGACCGTGTTCATGATGAGAGCCGTGCGGTTGAGCCGCTCGTAGGGGTCCTCGAGCGCGCCCGTGTGGGCGAAGAAGCCCGCGAAGGCGACCGGGTGCGCCGCCTGCATGAGCAGGACCCGGGGCGCCGAGAGCCCCACCAGCGTCTCGGAGATCACCCGGCGCAGCATCGAGTCCGGGCCGAAGTAGCCCGCGTCGAGGAGGCCGGGCGGCGAAGCGGAGGCGGGCACGGCCGGGGTACGGACGGGGCGCGCCGCCGGGCCACCGCGTCCCGCACCGCCCGGGCCACCGCGTCCCGCACCGCCCGGGCGAGCGCAGGGCGGGCCACGCGCCCGGTTGCACCGTCTGGCGCCGCGGCGGGCGTGCCGGGCGCCCGTGGGGAGCACCATCCCGGGATGGCCGACACCTCCCTGCCGCCCGGCCCCGCGCTGCCCGCCTGGGCGCAGACCCTCGCGATCCTCCTCGCACCCGACCGCTTCCTGACCGCCGCCCACGCCCGGCACGGCGACGTCTTCACGGTGCGCACCGCCGCCTTCGGCACCTTCGTGGTCGTCGCGGGCGCCGACGCGGTCCGCGAGGTCTTCACGGGCGCGCCGGCCGTGCTCCGGGCGGGGGAGAGCAACGCGCCGCTCTCGGTCCTGGTCGGCGAACGCTCGGTCCTCGTGCTCGACGGGCCGGAGCACCTGCGCCAGCGGAAGCTGCTCCTGCCGCCGTTCCACGGGGAGCGGCTCCGCGGCGCCGAGGCGCACATCGCCCGCGCGACCCGCCGGGAGGTGGAGGGCTGGCCGCTCGGCCGCGGCTTCCCGGTCCTGCCGAGCATGCAGGCCATCACGCTCGAGGTCGTCGTGCGCGTGGTCTTCGGCGTGCGCGGCGCGAGCCGGGGCGAGGAGCTCTCCGCGGCGCTGCGGCAGGTGCTCGAGCCGATGGGCGGGCGGCTCCGGGCGGTCATCGGCATCCTCGCGGGCGAGGGACCCGGGGGCGGGCCGGACGCCGAGCGCTTCGCCCGGCGCCGCGCGGCCGTCGACGCGCTGCTCTTCGCCGAGATCGGCCGGCGACGCCGCGCCCCCGACCTCGCGACGCGCGACGACGTCCTCTCGATGCTGCTGCTCGCGCGCGACGAGGACGGCGAGGGGATGAGCGACCAGGAGGTCCGCGACGAGCTCGTCACCATCCTGCTCGCCGGCCACGAGACGACGGCGACGGGCCTGGCCTGGGCGCTCGAGCGGCTCGTGCGCCACCCGGCCGTCCTTCGCGAGGTGCTGCGCGAGCTCGACGCGGGCGGCCACGACTACCTCGACGCGGTGGTGAAGGAGACGCTGCGGGTGCGGCCCGTGCTGCCGAACGTCGGGCGGGTGCTCGCGGAGGAGCACGAGCTCTTCGGCCACCGCCTGCCGGCGGGGACCGGCGTGCTCCCGTCGATCACCCTGCTGCACCGCAACGCCGTCGCCTTCCCCGCGGCGGAGGAGTTCCGGCCCGAGCGGTTCCTGGGCCAGAGCCCCTCGGGCTACGCGTGGATCCCCTTCGGCGGGGGCGTCCGCCGCTGCCTGGGGGCGAGCTTCGCCCTGCTGGAGATGCGCGTGGTGCTCCAGAGCGTCCTGCGGGAGCTGGAGCTGCGCCCGGCGCGCCGGGCGGGCGAATCCGTCGTGCGCCGCGGCATCACGCTGACCCCGGGCGACGGGGCTCGCGTGGTGGCCCGCGAGCGCCGCACCCTCCGCCGCGGCTCCCCCACCATCGCGACGTCGCTCCTGCCGGAGGCGGCGCCGACCGCAGCGGCCTGAGCCGACCGGCGCAGCCTCGGCGGGAGCCGCGTCCGCGGCCGCCCCTAGCCTTCCCGCCGTGCCTCCCGTCACGAGATCCCGTCGCTCCGCGCCGAAGCTGCCGGGGACCCTGCCGCAGGCGGCCCCCGGCGAGGTGCTCGTCTGGACCGACGGCGCCTGCCAGGGCAATCCGGGTCGCGGCGGGTGGGCCGCGATCCTCGTCGACGACGCCGGCCGGGCGCTCCAGGAGCGCTCGGGCGGCGCGCCGCAGACCACCAACAACATCATGGAGCTGACCGCCGCGCTCGAGGGCATGCGCGCGCTGCCCGCGGGCTCCGCGGTGGTCGTGGTGACCGACTCGCGGTACCTGCTCGACGGCATGACCTCCTGGATGGCGGGCTGGAAGAAGCGGGGCTGGCGGACGGCGGCCGGCGATCCCGTGAAGAACAAGCAGCTCTGGCTCGACCTCGAGGCCGAGGTCGCGCGGCACGCCTCGGTCCGCTGGCACTGGGTCAAGGGCCACGTGGGCAACGCGCTCAACGAGCGGGCCGACGAGCTGGCGGTCGCCGCCGCCGCGGCCGCCTGAGCCCGTCGGCGCGCGACGCGGTGCGGCCTCGCCGCCCCCCGGGCGTGCTGACGCGGTGTCAGCCGAACGCGGACCGTTGCGGCTGCAACAGTGTGGCGGTGTCCGATCGTCGCCGCTCCGTCCTCGTCCTCTGCTGCCTGGCGCAGTTCATGGTCATCCTGGACGTCTCCATCGTCAACGTGGCCCTGCCGTCGATCCGCGAGGACCTGCGCTTCAGCGCGGCGGACCTGCAGTGGGTGGTCAACGCCTACACGCTGACCTTCGCGGGCTTCCTGCTGCTGGGGGGTCGCGCGGCCGACCTCATCGGCCGCCGGCCGGTCTTCGTCGCGGGCCTCGGCCTCTTCGCGCTGGCCTCGCTGGTGGGCGGGGTGGCCCAGGACGACACGATGCTCGTGGGCGCTCGCGCGGCACAGGGGCTCGGGGGCGCGATCGTCGCGCCCACGACGCTCTCCATCCTGACCACGACGTTCACCGAGGGAGCGGAGCGCAACCGGGCGCTCGGGCTCTGGGCGGCGATGGGCGGAGCCGGCGGCGCCGCCGGGGCGCTGCTCGGCGGCGTGCTCACCGAGTGGCTCTCCTGGCGCTGGATCCTCTTCATCAACGTCCCCATCGGTGCCGGCGCGGCGCTGGCGGCCCTGCGCACGCTGCACCGCGACCGGCCGACGCGCACCCACTCGCACTTCGACCTGGCGGGCGCCGTCGCCGTGACGCTCGGCCTGGTCGTGCTCACCTACGGGATCGTCGGCTCCGAGCAGCACGGCTGGGGCTCGCCGCGGACGCTCGCGCTGCTCGCCGCGGGCGCCGCGCTGCTCGGCCTGTTCGTGCTCGTCGAAGGCCGCCTGGCCGCCGCGCCGCTCGTGCCGCTGCGGATCTTCGGCTCCCGGCAGCTCACGGGCGCCAACGTGGTGGTGTTCCTCATGGGCGGCGCGGCCTTCGCCATGTGGTACTTCGTCTCGCTGTACCTCCAGGAGGTGCTCGGCTACTCGCCGATCCAGACCGGGCTGGCGTTCCTGCCGATGACCGGGCTGCTCGTGGCCTGCTCGCAGGCGGCCTCGCGGCTCACGGGCCGGATCGGGCCCGGACGCGTGCTGGCGGTCGGGATGACCTCGATCGGCGTCGGGATGCTCCTCTTCGCGCAGGCGCGGACCGGCGGGACCTACCTCATCGACGTCCTGGTGCCCTCGCTCTTCGCCGCGGCGGGGATCGGGTTGGCCTTCGTGCCCGTGACGATCGCGGCCACCACCGGGGTGGCCGGGCCGGAGGCGGGCCTCGCCTCGGGGCTCGTGAACACCTCCCGGCAGGTGGGCGGCTCGATCGGGCTGGCGCTCCTGGCCACGCTGGCCACCCAGCGCACCGACGACCTCGCCGCGACCGCCTCGCGCGCCGCGGCGCTGACCGCCGGCTTCCACCGCGCGTTCCTCGTCGGCGGGCTCTTCGCGCTCGTCGGCGCCGCCGCGGCGGCCGCGCTGCTCGTCCGCCGCCCGGCCCGGGTGCCGCAGCCGGCGTGAGGCTCGCGCGGGTCGCCGTCGACGTCACGCCGCTGCGGGAGTCGCGCGAGCTGCGGCTGCTCGAGCTCGGCACGTTCGTCACCGGGCTGGGGACCCAGGCCTCGCTGGTGGCGCTGCCCTACCAGCTCTACGTCGAGACGCGCTCCGCCTTCCTCACGGGGCTGCTCGGCGCGGTGGAGCTCGGGCCGCTCATCGCCACCGCGCTGGTCGGCGGCGCGCTGGCCGACCGCATGGACCGCCGGCGCCTGCTCCTCCTCGACCAGGTGGCGCTCGTGCTCATCACGGCGATCCTCGCCGTGCTGGCCTTCGCCGGCGACCCCGCCGTCGTCGTGCTCTACGGCCTCGGAGCGGTGCTGGCCGCCGCGGGCGCGCTGCAGAACGTCGCCCGCGGCGCGATCCTGCCGAACCTCGTGGAGCCGGCGCGGATGCCGAGCGCCCTCGCGCTCCACTTCGGCCTCGCGAGCATCACCCAGGTCGTGGGGCCCGCCGTCGGCGGCGTGCTGATCGCGGCCGGCGGCGTCGGCGTGGCCTACACCGTCGACGCGGTGAGCTGCCTCGCCCTGGTCGGCGCGGTGGTGCAGATCACGCCGCAGCCGCCGCAGGGCGTGCAGGAGGAATTGCCCATCCGGCAGTCGATCGCCGAGGGGCTCCGCTTCGTCCGCAGCAAGCCGGCGCTCACGGGCTCCTTCGCGATCGACCTGGCGGCCATGACCTTCGGGATGCCGCGGGCGCTCTTCCCGGTGCTGGCCCTGACGGTCTACCACGCGGGAGCCGCCGGGACGGGCGTGCTCTACGCGGCGGTGGCCGCCGGCGCCACGGTGGCGGCGCTCACCACGGGGTGGCTGGCGGAGGCCCAGCGCCTCGGGCGGATCGTCATCGTCGCGGTCGTGGCCTGGGGGCTCGCGATCGCGCTGGCCGGCGTCACGGGGTCGCTGTGGATCGCGACGACGCTGCTGGCCCTCGCGGGGGCCGCGGACTCGGTGAGCGCCGTCTGCCGCTCGACCATCACGCAGTCGGTCACCCCGGACGCCATGCGCGGCCGGATGGGCTCCGTCTTCTCGCTCGTGGTCACGAGCGGCCCGCGGCTCGGCGACGTCGAGAGCGGCAGCGTGGCCGCCCTCGCGAGCGTCCGCGGCTCGGTCGTCAGCGGTGGCCTGGCCTGCATCGCCTCCGTCGGGGCGATCCTCGTGGCCTTCCCCGAGCTCGCCCGCTACCACAAGGACGCCGCGCTGGCCGAGCGGGAGGCGGAGGCCGCGGCGCTGGCCTGAGCGGCCGGCCGGGCCGACGGCCGACGTCCTCGCCGACCCGGCCCCGCGGGCCCCGCGTCAGCCGGCGGCGGACCCAGGCCCGCGGGCCCCGCGTCAGCCGGCGCGGACCCGGGCCTGCGCCCCGCGTCAGCCGGCGGCGGCGAGCTCGCGCGGCGCCGCCGGCCGCAGGCCGAATGCGTCGGCCAGAAGCTCGTAGGAGCGCCGGCGCGCGTCGTGGTCGAAGGTGATGCTCACGGCGATGACCTCCTCGGCCCCGTAGTCGGCGGCGAGCTGCTCGAGCCCCGCGCGGACGGTCCCGGGCGAGCCGATGATCCCCCGGCGTCCGGCGCCCGCGCCGGCGCCCTGGGTCGCCAGGAAGCGCAGCGCGGTCTCCGGCGAGGGGACCGGGATGAGCCGCCCACGGCGCAGCAGCGCCATCACCATGCGCGAGCTCGCGGCAAGCCGCTCGGCCTCCGCGTCGGTGTCGGCGACGATGGTCCAGGCGGCGACCGCGGCCTGCGGGCGCTCGAGCCGGTCGGAGGGACGGAAGCGCTCGTGGTACGCCGCGGCGTTGCCGGCGCCCTCCGGGTTGATGAAGTCGGCCAGCGCGTACGGGAGGCCGAGCTCGGCCGCCCAGATCGCGCTCTGCACGCTCGAGCCGAGCAGCCAGGGCTCCGGCCCGGCGCCCGCCTGGCCCCTGCCGGGCAGCGCGGCGGCGAGGCGGGCGAGGGGGTGCTCGGGCGGGAAGCTGTCGTCGAGGTAGGCCAGGAGCTCCGCGAGCTGGCTCGGGAAGTCGTCCGGCATCGCGCGCGAGCGGTCGCGCTGGAGCGCCTGCGTGGTCATCGGGTCGGTGCCGGCGGCCCGGCCGATGCCGAGGTCGATGCGGCCGGGGGCGAGGCCGGCGAGGATCGAGAAGCTCTCGGCGACCTTCAGCGGCGAGTAGTGCGGCAGCATCACGCCGCCCGAGCCGACGCGCAGCCGGCGCGTCGCCGCCGCGATCGGCCCGATCAGCACCTCCGGGCTCGCGCCGGCCAGCGACGGGCCGCCGTGGTGCTCGGCCACCCAGTACCGGTGGAAGCCGAGGCCGTCGGCCAGCCGGGCCAGGTCGAGCGTGTTGCGGAGCGCGTCGGAGCCGCTCGCGCCCTCGGGCACCGGCGACTGGTCGAGGACGCTGAGGCGGGTGATCTCGCTCACTTACCCGACGTTAGCACCAGGTGGCGGGCGGCCGGGACCGGCGCGAGACGGACGCGGACCCAAGGCGCCGCGCGTGGGAGCATGGCGGCGTGACGGCGCGCGAGACGATCTTCACCGTCGAGGCGACGCCCATCAAGTTCGGTGCGGGGGCCGTGGCGGACGCGGGCTGGGAGGCGGCGCGGCTCGGGATCACCCGCGCGCTCCTGGTCACCGATCCGGGGGTGGCCGCGGCCGGCCACGCCGACCGCGTCCGTGCCTCGCTCGAGGCGGCCGGCCTGCAGGTGCTCCTCTGGGACCAGTCGCGGGTGGAGCCGACGGTCGACTCCCTCCGGGCGGCCGCCGCCTTCGCGAGCGACGCCCGCGTCGACGGCTTCGTCTCGGTGGGCGGCGGCTCGAGCATCGACACGGCGAAGGTCGCCGACCTCGTCCTCTCCCACCCGGCCGAGGTCATGGAGTACGTCAACGCGCCGGTCGGCGCCGGCCGCAGGCCCTCCGGCCCGCTGCTGGCGCACCTCGCGATCCCCACCACGGGCGGCTCGGGTTCGGAGGCGACGAGCGTCGCGGTGCTCGACCTGCCGGAGCTCGGCGTGAAGTCCGGGATCTCGCACCGCTCCCTGCGCCCGGCGCAGGCGATCGTCGACCCCGAGCTCCTGGCCACCCTGCCCGGCGAGGTGGTCGCCGCGACCGGGCTCGACGTCGTCTGCCATGCCGCGGAGTCCTTCCTCGCGCGGCCCTTCGACGCGCGTCCGCGCCCCGGCTCCCCGGACGAGCGGCCGCCGTACCAGGGCGCCAACCCCGTCGCCGACGTGTGGAGCGCCCAGGCGCTGGAGCGCAGTGGGCGCTTCCTGCGCCGCGCGGTCGCCGACCCCGCCGACCTCGAGGCGCGCGGGGCGATGATGCTCGCCGCGACGATGGCGGGCATCGGCTTCGGCTCGGCGGGCGTCCACATCCCGCACGCCTGCGCCTACCCCGTCGCCGGCCTCAAGCACCAGCACGTGCCACCGGGATACCCCACCGCGCACCCGTTCGTCCCGCACGGGCACTCGGTCGTCGTCACCGCGCCGGCGGCGTTCCGCTTCACCTACGCCGCCGACCCGGCGCGCCATCACCGGGCCGCCGAGCTGCTCGCCGGGCGGGCCGTCGCACCGGGGCCCGAGGCGCTGCCGGGCGTGCTGCTGGCCCTCATGCGCGACGTCGGCGCGCCGCGCGGGCTCGCCGAGCTCGGCTACGGCGAGGAGGACCTGCCCGCGCTCCTCGACGGCGCGCTGCGCCAGGAGCGCCTGCTCGTGCTCGCGCCGCGGCAGCCGGACGCCGACGACCTCACCGCGATCCTGCGGGACTCGCTGGTCACCCGGTGAGCGCGCAGGAGGGCGCGGACGCCTCGCCCGGCGACGCGCGCGGCGGCGGTGCCGCGGACCGAGCCGGCGGGCGGGCGGCCTACCCGCACCATCACGCCGTCGCGACGCGCTGGGCGGACAACGACCTCTACGGCCACGTCAACAACGTCGAGTACTACGCCTGGTTCGACACGGCGATCAACGCGTACCTCATCGATCGAGGCGGGCTCGACATCCATCGCGGCGAGCTCATCGGGCTCTGCGTCGAGTCCCACTGCGCCTACCGGGCGCCCGTCGCCTTCCCCGAGGCGGTCTGCGTCGGGCTCCGCGTCGCGCGGCTCGGGCGCTCGAGCGTGCGCTACGAGCTGGCGGTCTTCCGGGCAGGCGAGGAGGACCCCGCGGCCGAGGGCTGGTTCGTCCACGTCTTCGTCGACCGCGTCAGCCGCCGGCCCGTCGCGCTGCCGCAGGAGCTCCGTGCCGCGCTCGCCCGCCTCGAGCGCCGGCCCGCGCCGTAGGGTTCCGCGCCATGGACCGCCCCGTCTCACTGGTCACCGGCGGCGCGAGCGGCATCGGCCGCGCCGTCTGCCGCGCCCTGGCCGAGCGGGACCACGTGGTGGTGGTGGCCGACCGCGACGGGCCCGGCGCGCAGGCGGTCGCCGCGGAGGTGGCAGGCGTCGCCCGGACGCTCGACGTCAGCGACTTCGCGGCCAACGAGGCGGCGGTCGCCTTCGCGGTGGAGCAGGGCGGCCGGCTCGACCACGTCGTCCTCAACGCGGGGATCTCCACCGGCACCGGCCTGGGCGACGGGTTCGACCTCGAGCGCTACCGGCGGGCGATGGCCGTCAACCTCGACGGCGTGGTCTTCGGCCTCCAGGCGGCCCTGCCCGCGCTGCGGGCGAGCGGCGGCTCGGCGGTGGCCACGGCGTCGCTCGCGGGCCTGACCGCCGTCCCGCTGGACCCGTTCTACGCGGCCAACAAGCACGGCGTGGTCGGCCTCGTGCGCTCGGCCGGCCCGGCGCTGATCGCCGACGGCGTCCGCCTGAACGCCGTCTGCCCGGGCTTCACCGAGTCGGGGATCATCGACCCGATCCGCGACGTGCTCGCCGACAGCGACATCCCGATCATCCCCGCCGAGGTCGTCGCGGATGCCGTGGTGGCCCTGCTCGAGGGCGACACGGCGGGCGAGTGCTGGTTCGTCCAGGAGGGCCGCCCCCCGGCCGCCTTCGCGTTCCGGAACATCCCCGGCCCGCGACCGCTGCCCCCGACGTAGCGCACGCGCAAGGGAGCTGGCGTACGCGCAGGAGGCGGGCGCACGCGCAGGAGAACGGCGAGGGCCGGGCGGCGGACCCCCGCCGCCCGGCCCTCGGACGCGCGGGGGACGCGCCGTCCTGCCCGGGAGCTACAGACCGAGCTTGTCGCCGATGCCGCCTCCGGCGAACTTCTTGAGCAGGTCGGCGGGCTCGAGGCCGAACTTCGAGAGCATGCCGCCGTCGCGCTCCGGGTCGACCTTGTCGGGCAGCTCGCCCTCGGCCTGCGAGGCCTGGTCGTGCTGGCCGCGCTCACGCAGCAGCTCGAGGATCTTGTCCTTGGGGATCTCCATGGGATCGTGATGCCCGGGGCGCGCCGCTCAGAACGTCGTGGCGAGCACGAGGGGCCGAACCTCCTCCGCCCCGGCCATCCGCAGCTGCCCGCCCGCCATGGCGAGCGTCCAGCCCGAGGCGCGGCGGTCATCGACGAGCAGGCCGAGGCCGGGCGGGGGAGCCCCCACCACCCGGAAGGCCCCGCGCACGTTGGCCGCCTGCTGCACCGCGTTGGCCATCTGCCCCTGGGGCGGCCGCGACGCGACGCGCTCGAGCAGCCGGAGCGCCGGCACCCCGAGCGCCGCGGCGACCCGGAGCACGAGCTCCTCGAGCGTGGGACCCGCGGTGCTCGAGGGCACCCCGGCGACCCACGCGGGCCGCCTGCCCGCCGCGCCCACCGCGTCGGCCAGCGCCCTCACCACCTCGTCCTCGACCCGGCCCGTCCGCAGGCCGCGCTCCACCGCAGGCCACCAGCCTCCGTCGCCGCGGCGCGACAGCGCCCATCCCTCCTCGACCCGCGCTCCCTCGGAGATCCTGCGCATCGCCCCGTCGGCGCCGGGCGCCATCTTCTTGGCCTCCACCGGCAGCGCGCCCGCGCGCAGGTGGCGCTGCGCGGCCTCGACGAGCGCGGCGTCCGGCGCCCGGGCGAAGCGCGGCGCCGTGCACACGGCGCACCGCCCGCAGTCGGCGGGCTCGGGATCGTCCAGCTCCTCCTGCAGCGCGCGCATGAGGCAGCGACCGTCGGCGCCGAAGCGCGCCATCGCCGCCTGCTCGGCGCGGCGGAGCGTCGTGACCTGCGCGTAGCGCTCGGCGTCGTAACTCCATGTCCGCCCGGGCACCGCCTGCCAGCGCGCGCCGGAGCGCGTCACCGCGCCCTCCACGTCGAGCACCTTGAGCAGCGCCTCGATGCGGCCGGCGCCCAGGTTGACCGAGGCCATGAGCTCCCGTGCGCTGCGTCCCTCGGCGCCGGCCGCGTCGAGCTCGGCCAGCACCGCCCGGACGCGCTCCTCGCCGGGAAACGCCTGCTCGATGAAGAAGTCCTGGATGCGCCGGTCCTCCGCACCGCGCAGCAGGACGACGTCGGCGTGGGGCAGGCCGCGCCCCGCGCGCCCGACCTGCTGGTAGTAGGCGACCACCGAGCCCGGCGCCTGGAAGTGCACGACGAAGCCCAGGTCGGACTTGTCGTAGCCCATGCCGAGCGCGCTGGTGGCGACGAGCGCCTTGACCTCGTTGCGGAGCAGCCGCTCCTCGGCGTCCACCCGGAGGTCGCTCTCCTGGTCGCCGGAGTAGGCGACCGCGGTGATGCCGCGCTCGACGAGGAAGCCGGCGACCTGCTCGGCGTCGCGCCGCGTGAGCGTGTAGACGATGCCCGAGCCCTCGAGCCGCGGGAGCGTCTCGGCCAGCCACGCCAGCCGCGCCGCCGGGCGCGGCAGCTCCACGACCTCCAGCCGCAGGCTCGAGCGGGCGAGCGGCCCTCGGTAGGTGCGCAGCTGGGCCGCGTCGCCGCCGGCCTGCAGCTGCTCGAGCACGTCCACGACCACCCGGTCGTTCGCCGTCGCCGTCGTCGCGAGGACGGCCACCTCCGGACCGAGCCGGGCGAGCATGTCCTTCACGCGCCGGTAGTCCGGCCGGAAGTCGTGGCCCCAGTCGGAGATGCAGTGGGCCTCGTCGACCACGAGCAGGCCGACCGCCTCGGCGACGTGCGGCAGGAGCTGCTCGCGGAAGGTCGGGTTGTCGAGGCGCTCGGGCGAGACCAGCAGCAGGTCCACCTCGTCGGCGACGAGCTGGCGGCGGACCTCCTCCCAGTCCTCGCGGTTCGTGGAGTTCACCGTGCTCGCGCGGAGCCCGAGGGCGCTCGCCGCCGCGATCTGGTTGCGCATGAGCGCGAGCAGGGGGGAGACGATCAGCGTCGGCCCGGCGCCACGCTCGCGGAGCAGCGCGGTCGCGACGAAGTAGACCGCCGACTTGCCCCAGCCCGTCCGCTGGACGCACAGCACCCGGGCGCGATCCTCCACGAGGTCGGTGATCGCCTCCACCTGCCCGGGGCGGAACCCGGCCTCCGGGTCCCCGGTGAGCCGGCGGAGGCGGTCCTGTGCGGTCGCGGAGAGGAGCATCGGCG
>CAXSFZ010000017.1:50794-52664 GCA_964236905.1 uncultured Solirubrobacteraceae bacterium
AAGCTGGTCGACCTCGGCCTGATCCCCGCGACGACGCCGGCGGTCGTCCCCCGTGCGAACGCGTGTTCTGTGACGCCCACTGCGCGGGGACGCCGCAGACCGCGTCGATGCCGGCGCAGCTCCCGCTCGGTCACACTCCGCGCCGCTGCTCGTAAGCACCACCATGGCCCGTCCCGACCCGCGCAGCGACGAGGAGCTCCTGGTCGCCGCCCGCGACGAGCCGGCCGCGTTCGGCGAGCTCTACCGCCGCCACGCGCGCGCGGTGCTCACCTTCCTCGCCCACCGGGCACCGGGCGCCGAGGTCGCGGCCGACCTCACGGCCGAGACCTTCGCGGCGGCGCTCGCGGGCCGGCGGAGCTTCGACCCACGCCGCGGGCCGGCGCGCGGGTGGCTGTTCGGCATCGCGAAGCGCCAGCTCGTGGACTTCCACCGCCGCGGCGCGGTCGAGGACCGCGCCCGCCGGCGGCTCGGCATGGAGCGCCTGGAGCTCGAGGACGCCGAGCTCGCGGCGATCGACGCGGCGGCCGCCGCCGACGCGCCGCGCGCCGCGCTGCTGCTCGACGAGCTGCCGGCCGCCACGGCCGGGCCGGTCCGGGCCCGCATCGTCGAGCAGCACAGCTACGGCCGCATCGCCGCCGAGCACGGCATCAGCGAGCCGGCCGCCCGGCAGCGTGTCGCCCGCGGCCTGGCCACCCTGCGCACCCTGATGGGGAGGACCGCACGATGAGCACCGACTTCCTCGACCGGCTCGAGCGCCAGCTGCTCGCCGCGGCGACGCGGGAGCTCGCCGCGCCGCCCCCGCGGTGGCGAGGGCACCGCGATCCGCGGCGCCCGCGCCCGCTGACCCGTGTCCCCGTCGCCGCGGCCCTGGCCTGCGTGGCGCTCGTGGCCGCCATCGCGCTCAGCCTCGCCGGTGAGGAGCGCCGGCCGGCACCATCTCAGGCGGTGCCCGCGAGGAGCGTCCCGGCGCCGCCCGCGTCGCCGGCGCCGGGTACGATCTCCGTCCTCGTGCTCAACGGCACCCGCCGGGACGGCGTCGCCGCGGCGCGGCTCCGCAGGCTCGAGCTGGCGGGCTTCGTCTCGGCGGGCACCGGCAACGCCTCCCGTAGCGACGTCCGCGTCAGCCGGGTCTACGCCGAGCGCCGGGCGGCCGGCGAGCGCGTCGCCGTCGCGCTCGGCCTCCGCGGCCGGGTCCGCCCGCCCTCGCCGGAGCTCCGGGCGGCGGGCGCCGACGCGGACGTCATCGTGCTCCTCGGCCGCGACGCCCCGCCGTGAGGACGCGGGCCGGTACGGTGGCGCCATGGCGGACGACGACGAGGACTGGGTCGGCACGCCGCCCGAGGGCCGCTACACGCGCGACCGCGCCCGGCCCGCGTTCTGGTGGAGGCAGCGCTCGGCGCAGCTCGGCTTCGCCGGCGTGGGCCTCGCGCTGCTCATCCTGCTGCTGGTCATCCTGCTCGCCTGAGCCCCCTCATCGCGCGCCGGCGTGCCGTCCTTCGCCCGCTACCTGCTCGTCCGCCTGCTCACGGGCGCCGTGGTCGTCGTCGCCGTCCTCACCGCGACCTGGCTGACGCTCTACGTCCTGCGACCCGCCGTGATCGACGACGGCAGCGGCCTGGTGCCGCAGCTGACGGGCTACCTCGGCCGGGTGCTCCTGCACTTCGACCTGGGGACCGCCGACCTGCCCGGGCGGCCGAGCGTCGCCAGCCTGATCGCCTCCGCCGTCCCGGTCGATCTCTCGCTGCTGCTCGGCGGCGTGGTCACCGGTACGGCGCTCGGGGTGGGCGGCGGGGCGCTGGCGGCCCTGCGCCCGCGTAGCCTGGCGGCCCGCGCGGGCGAGGCGCTGGCGCTGCTGGCCTTCGCCGCGCCC
>CAXSFZ010000017.1:52674-58165 GCA_964236905.1 uncultured Solirubrobacteraceae bacterium
TCTTCGTGGTCGGCCTCGAGCTGCTCCTGCTCTTCGGCGCGCAGATCGGGACGCTGAGCGACCGTCCCGGCATCCCCCTCGCGTACGTCCCGTTCGGGGAGAGCCCGGTGCGCTGGTTCGGTGCGCTCGTCGTGCCTTGGGTCCTGCTCGGGCTGCCGCTCGGCGGGCTCTGCTTCCGGGTCATGTCCGGCCTGACCGTGGAGGCGCTGGAGCGGCCGTACGTCCGCACCGCCCGCGCGAAGGGGCTCGGCCACCGGGCGGCCGTGCTGCGCCACGCGGCGCCGAGCGGCGTGCTGCCCACGCTGACCCTCGCCGGGACGGCGACGAACACGACCCTGCTGAACCTCGCGCTCCTCGAGCCGGTCTTCAACGTGCCGGGGCTCTTCCGCAACCTGACCCGGATCCTCGGGACCACCGACGTCCCGCTCCTGCTCGGCCTCACGCTCGTGAGCGCGGTGCTCGTGGTCCTGCTCAACCTCGTCTTCGACCTCGTGGTGCGGGCGCTGGACCCCGCGCTGCGGCGCGCCGCCTGAGCGCTTCGGACGGCGGATCCGCCGCGGCGGGAGGTTCGAGCCCTCCCACCGCGGCGAGCAGCCTCAGGCCGTGGCGGCCGTGCCCTCGCGCATCGCCTCGGCCAGGCCGGCCGGGAGCACGCGGTAGGAGTGGAACTCCATGGAGTAGCCGCCGCGGCCCTGGGTGGCCGAGCGGATGTCGTTCGCGTAGCCGAACATCTCGCTCAGCGGCACCTCGGACATCACCGAGACGATCCCGCCGGGGCGCGACTCCCGCTCGCCGACCAGGCCCCGGCGCCGGGCGATGTCGCCCATGACCCAGCCCAGCCCGTCCTCCGGGACGATGACCTCGACGAGCATGATCGGCTCGAGGATGACCGGCTTCGCCCGGCGGCACGCCTCCTTGAAGGCGATGTTGCCCGCCATCTGGAAGGCGATCTCCGAGGAGTCCGTGTCGTGCGACTTGCCGTCGGTGAGGGTCACCTTGACGTCCTCCATCGGGTAGCCGGCCACCACGCCCGCGCCCATGCCGAGCTCGCAGCCCTTCGAGACGGCCGGGATGTACTCCGTCGGGACGTTGCCGCCCTTGACCTTCGACTCGAACTCGAAGCCCTTGCCGGGGTTCGGCTCGATGTCGATGTACACCACGCCGTACTGGCCCGAGCCGCCGGTCTGCTTGACGAACTTGCCCTCGATCTTCTGCGCGGAGGCGGTGATCGTCTCGCGGTAGGCGACCTGCGGGCGGCCCGTGTTGGCGTTGACCTTGTACTCGCGCTTGAGCCGCTCGACGGTGACCTCGAGGTGGAGCTCGCCCATGCCCGAGAGCACCGTCTGGCCCGTCTCCTCGTCGGTGCGCATCTGCAGCGACGGGTCCTCGCGCACGAGATAGGCCAGCGCCACCGCGAGCTTCTCCTGGTCCGGGCGGGAGGCCGGCTCGATCGCGACGTGCACCACCGGCGGCGCGAAGGAGATCGACTCGAGCAGCACGGGCTGGCCCGGGTCGCACATCGTGTCGCCCGTCGTGGCGTTCTTCATGCCGATGGCCACGGCGATGTCGCCCGAGAAGACCTCGGTGACGTCCTCGCGGTCGTTGGCGTGCATCATCAGCAGGCGGCCGATGCGCTCGGTCTTGCCCGTGGTCGCGTTGAGGATCTTGTCGCCGGCCTTCAGCACGCCGGAGTAGACCCGGAAGTACGTGAGCGGGCCCGCCTGCGGGTCGCGCTGGATCTTGAAGGCCAGCGCGCTGAACGGCGCGCCGTCGTCGGGCGCGCGGGTCTCCGCGGAGTCCGACGCGGTGACCTCGCCGCGGTCCAGGGGGGAGGGCAGGAAGGCGAGGATCGCATCGAGCAGGGGCTGGACGCCCTTGTTCTTGATCGCCGAGCCGCAGAGCACGGGCTGCACCGCGCTTACGAGCGTGGCCGAGCGGATGCCCTGGACGAGCATCTCCTTGGTCACCGACTCCTCGTCCTCGAGGTAGGCCTCCATGAGCGGCTCGTGGTACTCCGCCACCGCGTCGATCAGCGCGACGTGGGCCGCCTGGGCCTCGTCGAGCAGCTCTGCGGGGATCTCGCCGATCTCGTACTCCATGCCGTCGTCGGCGGCGTAGGTGATCGCCTTCATGCCCACGAGGTCGATGACGCCGCGGAAGTGCTCCTCCGCGCCGATCGGCAGCTGCACCGGGACGGCGTTCGCGCCGAGGCGCTCCTTCATCGTCCGGATCGCCTTGGCGAAGTCCGCGCCCTGGCGGTCCATCTTGTTGACGAAGCAGAGCCGCGGGACGGTGTACTTGTTCATCATGCGCCAGACCGTCTCGGACTGGGGCTCGACGCCCGCGACCGAGTCGAACAGCGCGATCGCGCCGTCGAGCACGCGCAGGGAGCGCTCCACCTCGGCCTGGAAGTCGACGTGGCCGGGCGTGTCGATGATGTTGATCCGGTGGTCCTGGGCGCCGTCGGTGTTCGACGGCTTCCAGAAGCACGTCGTGGCGGCGGACATGATCGTGATGCCCCGCTCCTGCTCCTGGTCGAGCCAGTCCATCTGGGCGGCGCCCTCGTGCACCTCGCCCATCTTGTGGACCTTGCCGGTGTAGTAGAGGATGCGCTCGGTCGTCGTCGTCTTGCCCGAGTCCACGTGGGCGGAGATGCCGATGTTGCGGGTGCGGTCGAGAGGGATCTGGCGGCTCATGGTGTCGGTTCTTCCTGTGGTCGGTGCGAGTGGAGGTGGGGCCCGGCGGCGCGCGCTCGGGCGAGGCCGTGCGCGCGGGCGCGACGGCGGGTGGCGCTCAGGCGGGGCGGGCGGGAGGAGCTCCCGGCCGGCCGCGCCGCTCAGCGAAGGCCGGCGCGTGAACCCGAACGGGCGCGGGCGCGGCCGAACAGCACGCGGGGGGCGTGCGGGCGCTGGGGCGTGGGGCCGGTGGAGCGGAACATCGCTGGTATGCAGGGTAGAGCACCGCGCGCGGAAACCCGGCGGCGTTCACAGGTCGACGACCTCGAGGGCGGGCAGCCGCGCGCGCAGGCGGGCGGCCAGGACGGAGCGGTGGCAGCACGCGGGGTCCGCCTCGAGGCAGAGCAGCGCGGTGGGCGGAGCGCTCGCCAGGCCGGTGGCCAGGGCGTCGAGCTCCGCGGCGGCGGCGGACTCCACGTGGGCCGCGAACGCCGCGTGGGCTTCGGCGACGCGCCCGGTGCGGTAGAGGACGCGGAGGTCGGGAGGGGTCCCGAGCGCCCGGTGGTGCTCGTAGCGGATTCCGTGCGCGCTCAGCAGGTCGCCGAGCCGCGTCTTCGACATGCCGGGCCGGCGGGACTGCGGGCGGAAGCGGACGTCGACCACGCGCTCGACGCCCGCGAGCTCGAGCTCGTGCACGAGCGGCCCGGGCCGGAGTCGCTCGTAGCCGATCGTGAACAGGGTGGGCGCCACGGCGGGTGAGCGTAGGCGCGCGGCGCGGGTCGGTGCGGGTCGGCGCGGGTCGGTGCGGCTCGGCGGGCGAGCGGGGACCCGGAAGCCGCGCGGGAGCCGCGGTCGGCGGTCGTGCGCCGTCGCGCGCCCGTCGCTCGGCCGCCGCGCACCCGTCGCTCGGCCGCCGTGGGTCCGTCGCTCGCCGCGTGCCCGTCGTCGCTAGCCTCGAACCGTGCCGACCGTCCAGGGGCTCCAGTTCGAGTACGCGCTGCACCCGCTGCAGCCCGGGCGCTGGAGCTTCACCCGCTGGCGGTGGGAGCTGTGGCACGGCGCCCACCTCGTGGCCAACGGCTGGCACTACTCCCGGCCGGAGGCCGAGAAGTGCGTCCGCCGCCACGCGGCACGGGTCGGCCACCGGCTCATGGGCCTCGCCGCCCCGGACCCCGACGCCCCCGTCCCCGGCGGGGACCTCAAGCCGGGCGCGACGGCCCAGCTCGTCATCGGCGGCGTCCCCTGCCGCCTGCTGCCCCGCGCGCTCGAGGCGCCGCGCGGCGCTCGCGCCGCCGCCTGAGGCGACCGCGGGACGGCCCGCGGCCGCGGAGCCGTTCGGATGTGAGCCCGCGCAGCGGGCCGCGATGCCGTTCGGATCTGAGCCCGCGCAACGGACCGCGATCCGAACGGACCAAGGGGTGGCACGTGGTGGCAAGACGGAGCTTCGGTGAAGCGCGGGACGCGCTCGCGGCGCGGGGCGCGGGGGCGGCGCCGCGCCACGGGCGGACCGAGGCGGCGCCGGGCTGGGCTCGAGGCGCGGTGCTCGGCGGCGTCGGGGCGGGGCGCGCCGGGCGCGGGCGCGGGGGCGGGGCTCGACTGGGCGCGGGCGCGGGCCTCGGTGGCGTTGGGGCCGGGCTCGGTGGCGTTAGGGCCGGGCTCGGTGGCGTCGAGGCGGGGGCGCGCCGGGCGCGGGCGCGGGGGTGGGCTCCGGCGGCGTCGGGGCGAGGGCGCGCCGGGCGCGAAGACGGGGCCGTGCCGAGCTCGGTGCGGGGCTCGGGGCTCGGGGCTCGGGGCGTCGTGACGCGGGGCGCGGCGGGTGGAGCGCTCACGGGGGCGGGGGGCGAGCCGGACGGTGCGTGGCGGATGTCCGATGCGCGCCCAGCGCCAGCGGCCGACGAGGACGTTCGGATTCGAGCCCGCTCAGCGAGCCGGGATCCGAACGGCCAGGTGGACGCGGGAGCGCGGCGCTCGCGACGGGAAGCGCTCGGGCGTCGGGCGGGTCGGGCCGCGCGCCGCGACGCTCCGACGCCCAGCGCCGATGGCCGACCGGGCGTTCGGATTGCAGCTCGCTCAGCGGGCCGGGATCCGAACGGCGCCCCTCGGGACGCTGGGTGCTCGGGACGGCGGCGCGCCCGGAAGCGGCTGCGCGTTCGGGACGGCGGCGCGCCCGGAAGCGGCTGCGCGTTCGGGACGGCGGCACGCCCGGGACGGCTGCGCGGTTCGCGGCGGCGGCTCGCCCGGGACGGCTGGGTGCTCGGGCGGCGGCAGGCTCGGGGCGGCTGCGCGTTCGGGGCGCGGCGCGCGCGGGACGGCTGCGCGCTCGGGGCGCGGCAGGCTCGGGCGGCGGCGCGCTCGGGTGACTGCGCGTCGGGACGGCTGCGCGCTCGGAGCGGCGGCACGCCCGGGACGGCTGCACGTTGGGGCGGCGGCACACCGGGACGGCGTGACGTGCGCCCGGGTGAGCGCTCGCGCTCCGGCACGGCCGCGTCTCGAGGCAGCGCCTCGCCGCGTCGGCGGCGCGCCGGCGATGGGTCAGCCGCCACGTCGGCGGCGCGCCGGCGGCGGGTCAGCCGCCACGTCGGCGGCGCGCCGGCGATGGGTCAGCCGCCGCGTCGGCGGCGCGCCGGCGACGGGTCAGCCGCCGCGTCGCGCGCGCTCCCGGCGCAGCGCGTCGCGCAACCGCTCCGTGTCGCGTAGGAGGGCGCGCTGGCGGTCGAGCAGCCGGTCGAGCTGGGCGTCCACCGAGCCGCCGGCCCCCGCCGTCCCCGAAGCTCCCGCTGTCCCCGAAGCTCCCGCTGTCCCCGAAGCTCCCGCTG
>CAXSFZ010000018.1:0-7739 GCA_964236905.1 uncultured Solirubrobacteraceae bacterium
CGCCCCCCCGGGGGGGGGGGGGGGCGCCCCCCCCCCCCCCCCCCCCCCCCCCGGCTCGTGGCCTCGCCGACCCGGGCGCACGGGCGCCCGCGGCCGGCTCGGCTCAGGCGCCGTGGAGCGCCGCCTGCTCCTCCGCGCTCGGGAACGCCCAGGCCGCCTGGGTCCGTCGCTCGGTGCGGAACACGAAGCGCAGCTGGCTCGGCGGCCGCAGCCCCTCCGGGGTGTCGGGGCGGAACGTCGCGCACGGCTCCTCGAGCGCGAGCGCGCAGAGCGTGTTGCAGTGGAAGTAGCACTGCTCGCACGAGACCTTCGTGACCGGACGTCGACCCTTCGCCATGCGTTCGCCGCTGCTCCTCGTCCTGCGTCGTGGACACCATCGGGAGGGGAGTTGAACCACATCTCCCACGGCCCCCGCAACCGCGATCTACGCAAAGCGCAACCATCGGCGCGAGCCCATGCCGCAAATGCCGACGATTTGTGACTTCTCCCTGCTCAGAGCGAGAATGGACGAACGTTAGTGCGCTCGGAGCAGGCCATTCACCAGCCGCGCAGCCGGGCGTGACGGGCGACGACGTCGGCCGGCGTGGCGGCCCCCACGAGCGCGAGGCTCCGCGCGGTGTCCCCCACGAGCGCCGCGAGCGCCGCGGCGACCCCCGCCTGCCCGCCGGCGGCGAGCCCCCACAGGTAGGGCCGCCCGACCATCACCGCGTCGGCGCCGAGGGCGAGCGCCCGCACGACGTCGGTGCCCGAGCGCACGCCGCCGTCGACCAGGACGGGCAGGCGCCCCTCTAGCTCGGCGACGACCTCGCGCAGCGCGACGGCGGTCGGGACCGTGCCGTCCAGCTGGCGCGCGCCGTGGTTGGAGACCACCACCGCGCTCGCCCCCGCCTCGAGGGCGAGCGCCGCGTCCTCGGCGCTCAGCACCCCCTTCAGCACCACGGGCAGGCCGCTCGCCTCCGCGATCCAGGCCACGTCCTCCCAGGTCGGGGAGTGCCATCCGCCCGCCGCCGGCTTGGCGGTCTGGGCCTCCTCCTCGCCGAGCTGCAGCGCGAGCCTGACCCCGGGCGGGAACGGGAGCTCCGCGTGGCGCAGCTCGCGCTCGCGGCGGCCCGGGACGGGGAAGTCGATCGTGAGCACGAGCTGCTCGTAGCCGTGGGCGGCCACCCGCTCGAGCACGCGCCGGCACCGGTCGCGGTCGCGGTCCATGTAGAGCTGGAACCACTTGGGCGCGGCGGTCGCCGCCGCCACGTCGGCGAGGTCGGTCGTCGCCCGCGTCGAGAGGCACATGACGAGCCCGGCCTCGGCGGCGGCGCGGGCGGTGGCGAGCTCTCCCTCCGGGTGCAGGAGGCCATGGGCGGCCGCGGGGGCGAGGACGATCGGCGCGGCCATCAGGGCGCCGAGGAGCTCGACCGCGGTCGCCGGCGCGGTGAGGCCGAGGAGCTGGCGGGGACGCAGCCACACCCGGCGCCACGCCTCCTCGTTCTCCGCGAGGCTCACCTCCTCTCCCGCCCCGCCCGCGAAGTAGTCGTAGACCGGCTCGGGCAGGCGGGCGCGGGCCTGGTCGTGCTGCCGGCGCAGGAGCTCCATCGCCGCCGAGGCTACCCGGCGCCGTGGTCGCCTCGGCGGGGCCGGCCGTAGGGTCGAGAGCACATGGCCACCGTCCTGCTCACCGGCGCCACCGGCTTCGTCGGCGCCGCGCTCCTGCCGCGCCTGCAGCGTGACGGCCACGCCGTCCGCGCCTTCGCGCGCCGCCCCGAGGCCGTCGCGCCGGGCGTCGAGGTCGTGCAGGGCGACGCCGTCGCGGGGACGGGCCTCGACCGGGCGCTCGACGGGATCGAGGTGGCCTACTACCTCATCCACTCGATGGAGGGCGCCGCGGGGAGCGTCGGCTTCGACGACCTCGAGCGCCGCTCGGTCGAGCACTTCGCCGACGCCGCACGGCGCGCCGGGGTGCGGCGGGTCGTCTACCTCGGCGGGCTCGTGCCCACCGACAAGGCGGCCTCGCGACATCTCGGCTCGCGCCTGGCCGTCGAGGAGGTGCTCCTGGGCGGCGCCACGCCCGAGGCCGTCGCCTTCCGCGCCTCGCTGGTGGTCGGCGCGCAGGGCAGCTCGTTCCGCTTCCTCGTGCGCCTGGTCGAGCGCGTGCCCTTCCTCCCGCTCCCGCGCTGGGCGGCCAACCGCACGCAGCCGATCGACGAGCGCGACGTGATCGAGCTCCTGCTGGCCGCCGCGAGCTCCCCGCGGGTGACGGGCCCGCTCTCGATGGACATCGCGGGGCCGGACGTCGTCACCTACGGCGAGCTGGTCGAGGCGATCCGCGACCACCTCCTCGTGGGCCGCCCCTCGATCCGGCTGCCCGTGAGCCTCACGCCGATCGCGGCGAAGGTCGCCGCCGCCATCGCGGGGGAGGAGGTCGGGCTCATCGAGCCGCTCATGGAGAGCCTCGAGGCCGACCTGCTGCCGCGCGACGACGCGGCCGCCGCCTTCTTCGGGGTTCGGATGCACCCCTTCGCCCGCGCGGTCGAGCACGCGCTGGGCCGGTGGGAGCGCGCGGAGGCGCTCGCCGCGCGATGAGCGGTTGGTCCCCGGGAGCGGGCGGGTAGGGCCCGAGCATGTCCGAGGTCCGCGCCACCGTGGAGATCGACGCCCCGCCCGAGGCGGTCTTCGCGGCTGCCATGGCCCCGGAGCGCACGCCCGACTGGGTCTCGATCGTCGTCCGCGTCGAGGGGCACGACCCCGGCCCGCTCCGGGAGGGCTACAAGATGCGCCAGCGGCTCTGCCTGCGCGGGGTGCCCTTCAGCGTCGAGTGGGTGCTCACCAAGCTGGAGGCACCCCACTTCGCCCGGTGGGAGGGCAAGGGCCCCGCACGTTCGAAGGCGATCACCGAGAACCGCCTGCAGGAGCGCGACGGTGGCACGCACTTCACCTACACCAATGAGTTCAAGACACCCTTCGGGCCGCTCGGGAAGGTGGCGTCCGGAGCGATCATGGGCGGGCTTCCCGAGCGCGAGGCGACCGCGTCGCTGCAGCGGCTGAAGACGATGGTGGAGGAGGCATGAGCGAGGTCCGCCACAGCGTGGAGATCGACGCCTCGCCGGAGGTGGTCTTCGACATCGCGCTCGATCCGCGCCGCCTGGGTGACTGGGTGACGATCCACCGTGAGCTGCTCTTCGCCGACTCCGGGCCGCCGCGCGCCGGCATGGAGATGCAGCAGCGGATGATCCTGCGCGGCGCGCAGTTCAAGGTGAGCTGGGAGCTCGCGAGCTGCGAGCGCCCGCGCCACGCCGAGTGGAAGGGGCGCGGCCCGGCGCGTTCGCGCGCCGAGACGGAGTACACCCTCGAGGCGCTGCCCGAAGGGCGCACGCGGTTCACCTACCGCAACGACTTCAAGGCACCGCTCGGTCCGCTCGGGGCGATCGCCGGCCGCGCGCTGGTGGGAGGAGTACCCGAAAAGGAGGCGATCGCCTCGCTGCAGGCGTTGAAGGCGCTGGTGGAGTCCTCCGCCTGAACTTCGGTGGCGGGCGCGCAGCATTGACAACCGCCGCAATTTCGGTGACAGTGGGGCCTCATGACTGATTTCTTGGAAGAGAAGAAGCGCGAGATCCGCGGGCGGATGGACGAGCTGCAGGCCCTCGTCGACGAGCTGAAGGGGCGCATCGCCGGGGAGCTCGAGCCGCTCGAGGGCGAGCGCACCGAGCTCGAGCGCGCCCTGCGCGCGCTGGACGGCCTCGACGCTCCCGCGCGCGGCGGCCGGGCCCGACGTGCCGGCGGCGAGAGCGGCGGCGGGGGCGGCGGGCGTGGGCGCCCGAAGGGCTCGGGCACCCGTGCGAAGGAGGCGCTCAAGCTCGTCAAGGACCGGCCCGGCATCACGATCCCGGAGATCGCCGACGCGATGTCGATCAAGCAGAACTACCTCTACCGGGTGATGCCCGACCTGCAGAAGGACGGGCTCGTGAAGAAGGAGGGCCGCGGCTGGCACGCGCTGGACGCGGCCTGAGCGGCCCCCGCCAGGGCCGCCGCGGGCCGCCCGCCAGGACCGCCGCCGAGCCGGCCCGCGCCGGGTCGAACCGCGGTCGCCGCCGGGCCCGGCGCACCAGCCGTTCGGATTCCGTGTCGCTGAGCGGGACCGGATCCGAACGCCCGCGCGGAAGCCGCGCCGGCCCCCGGGGCCACAGGACCGCCGCCCGCGCCGTCGCCGAGGCCGCAGGACCGCCGCTCGCGCCGTCGCCGAGACCGCAGGACGGCCGGCCGGGGCTCAGCCGAGCAGGCCGAGGCCCTGCACCGCGTCGCGCTCGCCCTTGAGCTCGTCCACGGTGATGTCGATCTTCGCCTGCGCGAACTCGCCGACCTCGAGGTCCTGCTCGATCGCGTAGCTCCCGTCGCCGCCGACCCGGACCGGGAAGGAGGAGATGATGCCCTCCTCGACGCCGTAGGAGCCGTCGGAGGGGACGGCCATGGAGAGGAGGCCCTCCGCACCGAGCACCCAGTCGTGGACGTGGTCGACCGCCGCGCTCGCCGCGCTCGCCGCGCTCGAGGCGCCGCGGGCCTCGATGATCGCCGCGCCGCGCTTGCCGACGTTCGGCAGGTACTCGTCCTCGTACCAGGCCATGTCGTCGACGGCCTCGACCGCCTGCTGGCCCCTGACCCTGGCGGTGAACAGGTCGGGGAACATCGTCGGGGAGTGGTTGCCCCAGATCGCGAGGTCCTCGATGTCGGTGACCGGCACGCCGAGCTTGGCCGCGAGCTGGGCGTAGGCGCGGTTCTGGTCCAGGCGGGTCATCGCCGTGAAGCGCTCGCGCGGCACGTCCGGCGCGTTGGCGGCGGTGATCAGGGCGTTCGTGTTGGCGGGGTTGCCGACCACGAGCACCTTGATGTCGTCCGCCGCGCCGGCGTTGATCGCGCGGCCCTGCGGCTGGAAGATCGCGCCGTTGGCCTCGAGCAGATCCGCCCGCTCCATGCCCTTCGTGCGCGGGCGCGCGCCGATCAGCAGCCCGATGTTCGTGCCGTCGAAGGCCTCGGTGGCGTCGGCGGTGATGTCGATCGACTCGAGCAGCGGGAAGGCGCAGTCCACGAGCTCCATGGCGGTGCCCTCCGCCGCCTTCAGCGCCGGCTCGATCTCGAGCAGGCGGAGCCGCACCGTCTCCCCCGGCCCGAGCAGCTGGCCCGAGGCGATGCGGAAGAGGACGGCGTAGCCGATGGCGCCCGCGGCGCCCGTGACGGTGACGGTCTTGGACATGGGGCCAACCTACCGGCCGGGCCCGCGCGGCCGCCTCGCGCATCAACGGGGCCTGACCCCTTTGATGCGCGCGGGGGCTCAGATCGCCGCGACCAGCGCGTTCAGCGTGGCGCTCGGGCGCATCGCCGCGGCCGCCTTCCCCGGGTCGGGGCGGTAGTAGCCGCCGAGGTCGACCGGGTGCCCTTGCGCAGCCTCGAGCTCCGCGAGGATCGTCGCCTCCTCGGCCGCCAGGCGCTCGGCGACCGGGCCGAAGCGCCCGGCGAGCTCGCCGTCCTCGGACTGGCGGGCGAGCTCCTGGGCCCAGTGGAGCGCGAGGTAGAAGTGGCTGCCGCGGTTGTCGAGCTCGCCCACCCGGCGCGAGGGCGAGCGGCCCTCCTCCAGGAGCGTGCCCGTCGCCCGGTCGAGCGTCCGCCCCAGCAGCCGCGCACGCGGGTTGTCCGTCTTGTCGGCGAGGAACTCGAAGGAGACCGCGAGCGCCAGGAACTCACCGAGGGAGTCCCAGCGCAGGTGGCCCTCCCGCTCGAACTGCTGCACGTGCTTGGGCGCCGAGCCGCCGGCACCCGTCTCGAAGAGCCCGCCGCCGTTCATGAGCGGGACGATCGAGAGCATCTTCGCGCTCGTGCCGAGCTCCATGATCGGGAAGAGGTCGGTGAGGTAGTCGCGCAGCACGTTGCCGGTGACGGAGATGGTGTCCTCGCCCCGGCGCGCGCGCTCGAGCGTGAAGCGCGTCGCCTCGGCCACGGGCAGCACCTCGATCCGCAGGCCCTCGGTGTCGAGCGCCTCGAGCGCGGGGCGGAGCTTGGCGAGCAGCTCCGCGTCGTGCGCGCGGTCCTCGTCGAGCCAGAAGACCGCCGGCGCGCCCGTCGCGCTCGCGCGCTCGACCGCCAGGCGGATCCAGTCCTGGATCGGGGCGTCCTTGGCCTGGCACATCCGCCACACGTCCCCCGGCGCGACGTCGTGCTCGAGCAGGGTGGCGCCGGCCTCATCGACCACCCGGATCGCGCCTGTGGCCTCCACCTCGAACGTCTTGTCGTGCGAGCCGTACTCCTCCGCCTTCTGGGCCATGAGCCCGACGTTCGGCGTGGTGCCCATCGTCGCCGGGTCGAAGGCGCCGTGCTCGCGGCAGTGGTCGACCGTCTCGGCGTAGAGCGCCGCGTAGGAGTGGTCGGGGATCACGAACTTCGTGTCCTGCAGCTCGCCGGCCGGGTTCCACATCTGGCCCGAGGAGCGGATCGCCGCCGGCATCGAGGCGTCGATGATCACGTCGCTCGGCACGTGCAGGTTCGTGATGCCGCGGTCGGAGTCCACCATCGCGACCGGTGGCCCGGCGGCCAGCGCGGCCTCCACCGCGGCCTGCTTCTCCGGGTGGGCGGCCAGCAGCGTGGCCAGGCCGTCGTCCGGGTCGACGTCGGGCACGTCGTCGAACAGGTCCCCGACGACCGCGCGCACCGCGTGGCCGAAGAGGATCGGGTCGGAGACCTTCATCATCGTGGCCTTCAGGTGCACGGAGAAGAGCACCCCCTGCTCCTGCGCCTCGGCGACCTGCGCGGCGAGGAAGGCCCGGAGCGCCTCCCGGCGCATGACGCTGCCGTCGAGCACCTCGCCCGCGAGGACCGTCGTGCGCTCCTTGAGTACCGTGACCATGCCGTCGGCGGCGACGTGCTCGATGCGGACCGCGCCCGCCTCCGCGACGGTGACCGAGCGCTCCGTCTCGCGGAAGTCCCCGGTCTCCATCGTCGCCACGTGCGAGCGCGACTGCGGCGACCAGGCGCCCATGCTGTGCGGGTGGGCCCGCGCGTGGGCCTTCACCGAGGCCGGCGCGCGGCGGTCGGAGTTGCCCTCCCGCAGCACGGGGTTCACCGCGCTGCCTTGCACGCGCGCGTACCGTGCCCGGAGCTCGCGCTCCGCGTCGCTCGCGGGCTCCTCGGGGTAGTCCGGGAGCGCGAAGCCCTGACCCTGGAGCTCGGCGATCGCCGCCCGCAGCTGCGGGCCGGAGGCGCTGACGTTCGGCAGCTTGATGATGTTGGCCGCGGGGGTGCCGGCGAGCGCGCCGAGCTCCGCCAGCGCGTCGGGCACGCGCTGCTCCTCGCGGAGCGCCTCGGGGAACTGGCTGAGGATGCGGCCGGCCAGCGAGATGTCGCGCGTCTCGAGCTCGACCCCCGCGGCGGCGGCGAAGGCCTCGACGATCGGCAGGAGCGAGTGCGTGGCGAGCGCCGGCGCCTCGTCGGTGTGCGTGTAGATGATCTTCATGGGGGCGGGCGACACGCTACCCGCGGGCCCGCCGCGGCGGCCTACGGGCCCTCGTCCTCGTTGGCGTCCGGCCCCGCCACGGGCTCGCATTGCGGGCGGTCCGGGAAGCCGGGCCCCGTGCCGGGCTTGCAGGCGGGGTCCTGGGCGGGCGGCGCGGTGGTGGCCGGGTTCGCCTCCGCCCCACCGGGGTTCGGCGGGGTCGTGTCGGTCGGGGTGGAGGGCGTGACCGGGGCGGCGCCGCTCGCGGTCGACG
>CAXSFZ010000018.1:7749-23971 GCA_964236905.1 uncultured Solirubrobacteraceae bacterium
GATGCGGCGCGACGGGCTGCACCTGGTCCGCGCGGTCGACGACGCCGGCGTGGGCGTCGCGGGCGCCGCCGGCGCCGGCACCGAGGCGGCCGGCACCGTCGGCGAGGCGACGGAGGTGCTCGGCGCAGGCGTCCGGGAGCTCCGCGCGGTCCCGGTCGCGTCGTCGCTGCTGCTGCCGCCGCCGCAGCCGCCCAGCAGCCCGGCGGCGGCCAGCGCCGCGAGGGCCGGGGTGCGGATCGTGCGCGGCATCGCGCACAGGGTGGCAAGCCGACCGGCGGCGCGGCTGCGGCGGCGTAGCATCCGGCCATGGCCCTCTCCCCTCCGCGGCCGGGCGCCAGCCGGGTCACGCATGCGGTGACCAACCAGGTGCCGCCGCTGGCCCCGGCGAACCTCTTCACCTCCGACGCGGCCCTCCGCGAGGGGCTCGTGCGCGAGAGCGGCGGCTGGGGCCGCGAGCGCGCCACGGCGATGGGCGAGCGCTGGGGCTCCGAGGAGGCCCTGGGGTGGGCGACGCAGGCCGACCAGCATCCGCCGGTGCTCCGGACGCACGACCGCTACGGCAACCGCCTCGACGAGGTCGCCTTCCACCCGGCCTGGCATGAGCTCATGGCCCTCTCGAGCGCGTCGGGGGTGCACGCACTGCCCTGGACGAGCCAAGAGCCGGGCCGCCACGTCGTGCGCACGGCCCTGGGCCTGCTGGCCGGGCAGGTCGAGGCCGGCCACGGCTGCCCCATGACGATGACCTTCGCCGCCGTACCCGCGCTCCGGGTGCAGCCCGAGCTCGCGGCGGAGTGGGAGCCGCTGCTGACCGCCTGCGCCTACGACGGTCGCCTGGTGCCCGCGCACGAGAAGGGCTCGGCGAAGTGCGGGATGTCCATGACCGAGAAGCAGGGCGGCTCGGACGTCCGCGCGAACACCACCACCGCGACGCCGCTCGGTGCCGGCGGCCCCGGCGGGGAGTACCTCCTCCACGGCCACAAGTGGTTCACCAGCGCGCCGATGTGCGACCTCTTCCTCGTCCTCGCCCGCACCGACGAGGGCCTGGGCTGCTTCGCGGTCCCCGGCTCCTGCCCGACGGCACCCGCAACCCGTTCCTCCTCCAGCGCCTGAAGGACAAGCTCGGCAACCGGAGCAACGCCAGCGCGGAGGTGGAGTTCGACGGCACCTGGGGTCGGCTCGTCGGGGAGCCCGGCCGCGGCGTGCCCACCATCCTCGAGATGGTCGGCCACACGCGGCTGGACTGCACGATCGGCTCGGCGGCCGGCATGCGGATGGCGCTCGCGCAGGCCGTCCACCACGCCCGCCACCGCTCCGCCTTCGGGCGCCTGCTCGTCGACCAGCCGCTCATGGCCAACGTCCTGGCCGACCTGGCCCTGGAGAGCGAGGCCGCGACCGCGCTGGCCCTGCGGCTGGCCCGGGCCTACGACGAGGAGGACGTGCCGCTCCGGCGCCTCGGCACCGCCGTGGCGAAGTTCCACGTCTGCAAGCGCTTCCCGGCCCTCGCGGCCGAGGCGCTCGAGTGCCTCGGCGGCAACGGCTACGTGGAGGAGTCCGGCCTGCCGCGCCTCTACCGCGAGGCGCCGCTCAACTCGGTCTGGGAGGGCTCGGGCAACCTCACCGCGCTCGACGTGCTGCGCACCCTGACCCGGAGCCGGAGGCGTTCGACGCCTTGCTCGCCGAGCTGGGCGCGGCGCGCGGCGCCGACGCGCGCTACGACGCCTGGGTCGACCGCCTGCGAGGCGCGCTCGAGGACCCGGCGTCGCTCGAGCTCCGCGCCCGCCGCGTGGTCGAGGACATGGCGCTCGCCTGGCAGGCCGGGCTCCTCCTGCGCCACGCACCCCACGCCGTGGGCGACGCGTTCGTGGCCGCGCGCCTCGGCGGCGACCGCGGCCTGAGCTACGGCACGCTCCCGGCCACGGCCGACGCGGGGGCGATCATCGAGCGCGCGCTGCCGGCCTGAAGCGCACCGCCGGCTCCGCGCGCACCGCACCGTGCCGCTCGCCACTTGCGAGGATGGACGGGCATGGGCGGCTCGTTCCAGCTCGCGCGGATCCTCGGCATCCGCATCGGCGCGGGCCCGAGCTGGTTCGTGGTGCTCTTCGTGATGGTCTACGCGCTCTCGGGCTACTTCGACGACGCGCTGGCGGGCTCCGACCAGCTCGCCTTCGCGGTCGCGGTGCTCGCCGCGTTCCTCTTCTTCCTCTCGATCCTGCTCCACGAGCTCGGCCACGCGCTGGTCGCGCAGCGCGAGGGGATCGTCATCTCCGGCATCGACCTGTGGTTCTTCGGGGGCGTCGCGAAGCTCGAGCGCGACACCGCGACCCCGGGCGAGGAGCTGCGGATCTCCGCGGCCGGTCCGGCGGTCACGGCGCTGATCGTCGTGGTGGCCGCCCTGGCGGCGATGGCGATCGGATCGCCGCGGGAGGCGCTCGACGCGGCGCGCTTCGTCGACGCGCGGGTCTCCGCCCCCGTGGCGCTCCTGAGCTGGCTCGCGACGATCAACCTCTTCCTGCTCGTCTTCAACCTCGTGCCCGCGTTCCCGCTCGACGGTGGGCGGATCGCCCGGGCGGCGGCCTGGCGCCTGACCGGCGACAAGCACCGCGCGACCCGGTTCGCCGGGCGCCTCGGGCAGGCGTTCGCGGTCGCCCTGGTCGGCTGGGGCGCCTACGTCGCCTTCGGCGGCGACACGCTCAACGGCGTGTGGTTCGCGCTGCTCGGCCTCTTCCTCGGGCAGAGCGCCCGCGACGCCGTGGTCGCCTCGCGGGTCACGGAGGCGATCGACGGCGTGACCGTCGCCGACGTGATGGACGCGCAGCCGCTCGCGCTCCCCGGCGCCACCCCGCTCGCCGACGCCCGCGCCCGGCTGCGCGACATGGGCTGGCCGTGGTCGGCCGTGGTGGCCGAGGACGGGCGCTTCCTCGGGGTGCTCGCCGCGGGCGGTGAGAGCGCCGGCGCCACCGCGGCCGACGCGATCGACCCGGAGGGCGCCGGGTACGCCGTGGGCCGCGCCACACCGCTGGAGGACCTGCTCGGCTCCTCGCCCCTGCGGAGCCTCGGCGCCCTGCTCGTCCTCGACGACCACGAGCGCCTGGTGGGCGTCGTGACCCTCGAGCAGGTCCATCGCGCCCTGGCCGCGGCCGCGCCAGGACGCTGAGGCGCCGCGAGCCGTCCACGCCCAGGCGGCGTATACAGTCCGGCAGGCCCTTCTACCGCCTCGAGCGCTCCGGAACCCACATGCCCTCACACGACGTCCTCATCATCGGCGCGGGACTCGCCGGCCAGCGCGCTGCGGTGGCGGCGGCCGACGCCGGCGTCTCCGTCGCGATCCTCTCCAAGGTGCACCCGGTCCGCTCGCACTCGGTCGCGGCCGCCGGCGGCATCAACGCCGCGGTCTCGGTCACCGACGACTGGCGCTCGCACGCCTACGACACGGTGAAGGGCTCGGACTTCCTCGGGGACCAGGACGCCATCGAGGTCATGTGCTCGGAGGCGCCCAAGGAGGTCATGCACCTCGAGCACATCGGGGTGACCTTCCACCGCAACGACGACGGCGAGCTCGACCTGCGGGCCTTCGGCGGCGCCTCGGTGAAGCGCACCGCCTACGTGGCGGACATCACGGGCCAGGCGATCCTGCACGTGCTCTACGAGCAGCTCATGAAGTACCACGCGACCGTCGACCGCTACGAGGAGTGGTTCACCACCTCGCTGCTCATCGACGGGGACGGCGCCTGCGTGGGCTGCGTGGCCCGGGACATCCGCACGGGGGCGATGGAGACCTTCACCGCCAAGAACGTCATCCTCGCCAGCGGCGGTGCCGGGCAGTGCTTCAAGCCCACCACCAACGCCCTCATCTGCACCGCCGACGGCATCGCGCAGGCCTACCACGTGGGCGCGCCGCTGATGGACATGGAGATGATCCAGTACCACCCGACCACCCTGGTGGAGAACGGCTTCCTCATCACCGAGGGCGCCCGCGGCGAGGGAGCCCACCTCCTCAACGCCGACGGCGACCGCTTCATGGAGAAGTACGCGCCGAACAAGATGGAGCTCGCCTCCCGCGACGTCGTCTCTCGCGCGGAGCAGACCGAGATCAACGAGGGCCGTGGCGTCGGCGAGGACGGCTCGGGCATCTACCTCGACATCACGGTGGTCCCGCGCAAGCGCGTGCACGAGGCGCTCCGCGAGATCGTGAACATCGGCAAGGACTTCGCCGGCGTGGACATCACCCGCGAGCCGATCCTCATCCGCCCGGGCCAGCACTACATCATGGGCGGGGTCAAGACCGACATCAACGGCGCGACGCCCATCCCGGGCCTCTACGCCGCGGGCGAGGTCGCCTGCGTCTCGGTCCACGGCGGCAACCGGCTCGGCGCCAACTCGCTGCTGGACACGCTGATCTTCGGCCGCCGCTCCGGCGAGCACGCCGCGGAGCGCGCGAAGGCGATGACGATGCCGAGCACCACCGACGCCCAGGCCCGCCGCGACGAGGAGGAGATCGCCTCGATCATCTCCCGCCCCAAGGTCGGCCGCCGCATCTCGGAGATCAAGGACGAGCTCGGCACGGTGATGAACCGCTACGTCGCGGTCTACCGCGACGAGGCCGGCCTGATCGAGGCCCACGAGGTGGTCGCCCGCCTCAAGGAGGAGGCCAAGAGCGCCTACGTCGACGACCGCGGCACCGTCTTCAACCAGGACGTGCTCGGCGCCATCGAGCTCGGGTACATGCTCGACGCCGCGGAGTGCACGGTCGTCGCGGCGATCGAGCGCAAGGAGTCGCGCGGGGCGCAGTTCCGCACCGACTTCCCCGAGCGCAACGACGACGAGTTCATGCGGCACATCAACACCACGAAGAACGGCGGGGACGCGCCGCACGTGTCCTACTCGCCGGTGACCATCACCCAGTGGCAGCCCGAGGAGCGCAAGTACTAGACCATGGCTGAGACCCGCAAGCCCTCGCAGGACTTCACCCTCCGCATCCGGCGCTACGACCCCGACTCGGGCGAGGCGCCGTACTGGGACGAGCACACGATCAACCTGGAGCCGCACCGCTCGGTCCTCGAGGGCATCCTCCAGGCCAAGGGCAAGTACGACGGGTCGATCGGCATCCGCTGCTCTTGCAAGGCCGCGATCTGCGGCTCCTGCGGCGTGCGGGTCAACGGCCAGGCGGGCCTCGCATGTCACACGCACCTCGACGCGGCGCTCAAGAGCGCGAAGGACGGCGTCATCGAGGTCGAGCCGATGGGCAACATGCCCATCATCAAGGACCTGGTCGTCGACATGGACGCGGTCCACTGGAAGAAGATCCAGCGCGTCACCCCGTGGCTGCTCGCGCAGGACCCGCTGCCCGAGCGCGAGCACCTCGTGCCGCGCGAGGCGATGGTCGACGTGACGCAGTCCATGGCCTGCATCCAGTGCGGTGCCTGCGTCTCGGACTGCCTCTCGATGGAGGTCGACCCGCTCTTCATCGGCCCCGCCGCCCTGGCGAAGGCCTACCGCTTCGTCGGCGACCCGCGTGACGTGCAGCAGTTCGAGCGCCTGAAGGACCTCGCCGAGGATCCGCACGGCATGTACGACTGCACCCACTGCTTCAAGTGCATCGAGGCCTGCCCGAAGGGCGTGGCGCCGATGAACCAGATCATGCGGCTGCGCCGCCGCGCCGGCAACGACCACCACATCGTCGACCGCAACAACGGGGAGCGCCACGAGCGCGCGTTCGTCTCCCTGGTCAAGCAGGGCGGCCTGCTCCACGAGGCCGAGCTGCTTCCCCGCTCCTACGGCGGCGACTCGTGGTTCGCGAAGTTCGCTCCCGCCGCAGGTGCCGAGCTCGCGAGCTCCCTCCCGGCCATCACGCGGGCGCTGCTGCGTCGCAAGGTCACGCCGATGGCCGCACTGAAGCCGCACAAGCTCCCGAAGAGCGACCTGCAGAACGTGCAGCGCATCTACGACACCGTCGAGGGCCGTGACGAGCGCTTCGAGCTCAACCTCTACATCACCGGCGCCGACGAGGACATGGACGCCGCCTCGGAGGCCAACGTCGCGGCCGTCGACGGCGAGGTCGACGGGCAGGCGATGCCCTCCGCCCCCGGTGCCAACGCGAAGGGACTCGCCTGACATGAAGGTCGCCTACTGGCCCGGTTGCGTCTCGCGCGGCTTCACCCCCGAGCTCCACGGCTCGATGGCCACGGTCGCGCCGCTGCTCGGCATCGAGCTGGTGGAGCTCGACCGCGCCTGCTGCACCGGGGCCGGGGTCATCGCCGAGCACTCCCAGGAGCTCGCCGACACGCTCAACGGCCGCACGTTCGCCCTGGCCCAGCAGGAGATGGCGAACGGCGCGGAGCTCATGATGAACATCTGCTCCACCTGCCAGGGCGCGCAGTCCGAGAGCCAGGAGCGCCTGGACAACAACGCCGAGTACCGCGCGTTCGTCAACGAGACGCTGGCGCCGGAGGGCCTGCACTACGAGCGCGGGATCTCCAACAAGAACTTCCTCTGGCTCCTGGTGGAGGAGATCGGGCTCGAGAGGCTCTCCTCGCTGGTCAAGCGGCCGCTGACCAACCTCAAGGTCGGCCCGTTCTACGGCTGCTACATCGTCCGGCCGGCCGAGCGGATCGGCATCACCGACGAGCAGCCCCGCGACACCTACCTCGCGCTGGTCATCGAGGCGCTGGGCGGCACCGTCATCGAGTACGCGGGCTCGCACAAGTGCTGCGGCTTCCCCATCATCACGATGAACAAGAAGGCCTCGCTGGCCCAGGCCGGCCAGCACCTGGCCGACGCCTCGGACGCCGACGCGGACTGCCTCGTGACGCCCTGCCCCCTCTGCCACCTGAACCTCGACCTGCAGCAGCCGCTGGCCGAGCGCCAGCTCGGCCGCCCCGTCGACATGCCGGTGCTCCACCTCCCCCAGCTCGTGGGCCTCGCGCTCGGACTGGAGCCCAAGCAGCTCGGCCTGCAGCGCCACGTCGTCAAGCCGACGTCGGTCATCGACTGGACGACCACCGTGGTCGCCGGGGTGCCCGACGGCGACGGCGGCGGCGCCCACCACGGCGAGCCCGTGGGCGGCGGCAGCGTGGCCGTCAGCTAGCGGCGACTCTCGTGTCGAGTGCCGCGGGGACGCGGGCTCACCGCATCGTCATGCGTGAGTGAAGGCACGGGAGCGGGAGTCCATGACGATCAGGGTCCTGGTGCCGATGACGTGGCGCTTGCGTCGCATGCGGGCGATGACGTCGGCCAGGTGAGCGACATCGCGGGCCCGCGTGTGAACCAGGGCGTCGAGGTCGCCGGCCATCGTGTAGATCGCGAAGACCTCGGGAATGTCGTCGGCACTCCGCCAGATGTCGTCGACGGCCATGTTGCCCGTGAAGCGCAGCTCGATGAACGCCTCGATCGCCATGCCCAAGCGGACGTGGTCGACCGAGGCGGTGTAGCCGGTGATGATCCGGTCCAGCTCGAGACGCTCGACGCGTCGCTTGACCGCGGCAGTCGAGAGGCTGACTCGGCGGCCGATCTCGGTGTAGGAGGCGCGGCCGTCCCGTTCGAGGAGCTCGAGGATCTCACGGTCTGTCTGGTCCATGGCTCGGACTCTCTCAAGAGCATGCGCCCCCTGGCGTCCGGCCGGACGCGAGCGGTCGCTCCGGTGGCCGCCGCCCCACCCATCGTCGCAGTGCTCGAGCCCCGGGGGCGAAACCGCCCGGGACATAGGGTCCAGAACGAGGGTCTGCACGCAAGAATCTTGCGCGTCGCCGGCGAAAGCGGGCGACGCCGTTGCGATCGGCCGCGAAGGCGCGCAGCATGGTGCTGTGTCCGTCTCGGCGCTGGCCCGTCCCGACGTCTCCCTGGACGACAAGTTCACCGCGCGGGAGGGGCCGGTGATGATGAGCGGCATCCAGACGCTCGTCCGCATCGCTCTCGATCAACGCCGACTGGACGTCGAGCGAGGTCTGAGGACCGGGATGTTCATCACGGGCTACCAGGGCTCGCCGCTCGGGGGCGTCGATCGGGAGATGCTTCGCGCACGTCGTCACCTCGACCCTGCCGGCGTCGTCTTCCGGGCCGCCGTGAACGAGGAGCTGGCGGCGACGGCGGTCGGCGGCACGCAGCTGCTCGGCGCGCTCGACCGCCGCCGCCTCGACGGGGTGACCGGCATCTGGTTCGGGAAGAATCCGGGGCTGGACCGCGCCGCTGACGGGATCCGTCACAGCAACGTCAGCGGCACCGCGCCGCTCGGTGGGGCGGTGGCCTGGATCGGGGACGACCCGGCCAGCAAGTCCTCGACGATCCCGAGCGCGAGCGAGCCCATGAGCCGCTCGCTGATGATGCCGCTGCTGGCGCCCGGCAGCGTGCAGGAGCTCCACAGCCTCGGGCTGCACGGCATCGCGCTCTCGCGCCACGCCGGGCTGTGGACCGGCCTGAAGATCGTCGCCGACGTCGCCGACGCCGCCGCGGACGTGGACATCGCTGCCGCTCGCGACGAGATCCCGTTCCTGCCCGCCCGCGAGCGCTTCACGCCGGCCAGACTGCTGCCGCCCACCAACCTCGACGCCGAGCACGAGCTCATGACGGTCCGGCTGGCCCGTGCGATCGAGTACGCCAAGGCGACCCGACTGAACCGCGTCGTCTTCCAGCCGCCGCGCGCGCCCCGGCTGACCATCCTGGCCGCCGGGATGGCGATGCAGGCCGTCTGGCGGGCCCTGGAGGAGCTGGGCCTCGATCAGGCGGCCCTCGCCTGCCTCGAGATCCGGCTCGTGCAGCTGCGGATGCCCTGGCCGCTGGACCGCGACGAGCTGCGGGATCTGACCGCTGGTTCCGCGACGGTCATGGTCGTCGAGGACAAGCTCGAGTTCATCGAGACGCTGGTCCGCGACGCCCTCTACGGCCATTCGGCCGCCCCGCCCGTGATCGGCAAGCTCGACGCCGACGGCAAGCCGCTGCTCAGCGCCCGCGGTGCCCTGGACGCCGACGCGGTCGCCGTGGCGCTCGGCCGCGTTCTCGGCCCCGAGTCGCTACCGGAGCCTGCGCAGGCGCGGCTCTCGGCGCTGGCGCATCGCGTCGAGTCGGCTCTGCCGACCCTGCCGGTACGCACACCGTACTTCTGCTCCGGTTGCCCGCACAACAGCTCGACACGCGCGCAGCCCGATCAACTCGTCGGGGTCGGGATCGGCTGCCACATCATGATCGCCCTGGACGAGGGGGACCGTCGCGGGCAGCTCGTGGGGATGCCGCAGATGGGTGGCGAAGGCGCGCAGTGGATCGGCCTGGCCCCCTTCACCGACGACGAGCACTTCACCCAGAACATCGGCGACGGAACCTTCCACCACTCGGGCTCCCTGGCGCTGCGCGCGTCGGTCGCCGCGGAGGTCAACGTCACCTACCGGCTGCTCTACAACGACGCGGTCGCGATGACCGGCGGCCAGCATCCGCAGGGCCGCATCCCGATTCCCGAGCTGACCCGGTGGCTTGCCCTCGAAGGCGTCCGGCGGATCATCATCACCACCCCTGAACCTGACCGCTACCGCGGGGTCGCGCTCTCGCCGATCGCGAGCGTGCGCCATCGCGATGCGCTCCAGGAGTCCGCCCGGGAGCTGGCGGGGGTCGCGGGCGTGACCGTCCTGATCCACGACGACGAGTGCGCGACCGAGAAGCGTCGCAGGCGCAAGCGCGGCGAGCTGAAGGCCCCGCCGCAGAGCGTGGTCATCAACGAGCGCGTGTGCGAGGGGTGCGGAGACTGCGGCGAGAAGTCGACGTGTCTCTCGGTCCGCCCGGTCGAGACCAGCTTCGGGCGCAAGACGCAGATCCACCAGTCCTCCTGCAACCAGGACCTCACCTGCCTGCAGGGCGACTGCCCGTCGTTCCTCGTGGTCACCCCGGTCGAGGGCGCCAAGGCCGCCAAGCCACCTGCGCCCGGCCCGCCCGCCGTCCCGGCGCCGGTCGCCGCGGTGCCGAGCGATGTGCTGATCCGGCTGCTCGGCATCGGCGGGACCGGGGTGGTGACAATCTCCGCGATCCTGCAGATGGCCGCGCACATCGACGGTCGTCACGTCGCCGGCCTGGAGCAGATCGGGCTGGCGCAGAAGGGCGGCCCCGTGCTCTCCGACCTGCGCATCAGCAGCACACCGATCCAGGGGCTGATCCGTGCGAGCAGCCGGTCCGTCGACGTCCTGCTCGGCTTCGACGCGCTGGGTGCCGCCGCGGCGCCGACTCTCGCCGTCGCCGATCGGCATCGGACGATCGCCGTGCTCGACACCTCGCAGACACCGACCGCGCAGATGGTCACCGACTCCCGTCTCAGCGCTCCGTCGGCGGACCGGCTGCTCTCCCGCGTGGCCGCGCGAACCCGCGCGCTGCACGCGGTGGACGCCGAGGCGCTCGCCGAGCGCCTCTTCGGTGACCACCTGCCCGCGAACATGTTGCTCGTCGGCGCCGCCTTCCAGCACGGCTGCGTGCCGATCAGCCTGGAGGCGATCGAGACGGCGATCACGCTCAACGGCGCGGCTGTCGCCTCCAACCTCGCCGCGTTCCGCTGGGGCCGCGCGGTCGCCGCCGATCCGCTCGCCGTCGAACTGCTGCTCAGCCCACAGCCGGCCGCCGCTCCCGAACCCGACGTCCGCGCCTCCGCGATCCTCGCGCAAGCCGGGCCGGAGCTCAGCAGCGGCCCGCTCGCGTCCCTGGTGCAGCACCGGATCGCCGAGCTGACCGCCTACCAGGACGCCCACTACGCCCGCACCTATCTCGAGCATGTCGCCGCGGTGGCCCGTCGCGAACAGGCCGCGCTCGGCCGTCCGCCCGCCGCGATCACCGAGGCCTACGCCGTCGGCCTGCACAAGCTGATGGCCTACAAGGACGAGTACGAGGTCGCGAGACTGCATCTGCTCGAGTCCGAGCGCCAGCGCGTCCGCGACCAGTTCGGCGCACAGGCCAAGGTGCAGATCCTGCTGCACCCGCCGGCGCTTCGCGCGCTCGGACTCAAGCGCAAGGTGCGGTTCGGGCGCACAGCCGAGCCGATGCTCCGCGGCCTCACCGCTGCGCGCAGGCTGCGTGGCACCCGCGCGGACCTGTTCGGGTACGCCCGTGTCCGCGGCGTCGAACGCGCTCTGATCACCGAATACGAGCGACTGGTCGACCGGGCTCTCGATCACCTCACGCCGAGGACCGCCGACCAGGTCGCCGCGATCGCGGCGCTCCCGGACCTGATCCGCGGCTATGAGCACATCAAGCTGCGGTCGATCGAGTCCTTCCGTGATCAGGCCGGCACCGCCATGAAAACGTTGACCTCCTCGCACCTCACCAGCTCGGCGGGATCGCTCGAGCTGCGTGCCGTCACCACGCCCGCAGCCGCTGACACCAAAGGGTGAAACACGTCGGCGCGACCGCTGAGTCGCCTGCGGACCGGCCCGGGGCAGCCGCTGGTCAGCAGGGCGGTCCGAGCGGTCGGGCCGCGTCCCCTCGACGCCGAGCTCGTGTTGGTTGCGCCGGCGCTCATGGTCAACGCATCTGCGCCTCCGTGAGCCTCCGGAGGGCGTTGTTCGCGGCTCGTCCCCACGAACACGGACGGCCGACTCAGGCTGTCCCTCGGCGTGCCAACGTCCTCTGCGTGCCGGACGTGCCGGCAGGTCGTTCGGAGATGAGCCCGCTCAGCGGGCCGCGATCCGAACGCCCCCGCGGCTTTCGCGCACCTGTGCGCCTCCCGCCCGCCCGCGCGTCCCGCCCGCCCGCGCGTCCCGCCCGCCCGCGCCTCCCGCCCGCCCGCGCCTCCCGCCCGCCCGCGCCTCCCGCCCGTCCGCGCGTCCCGCCCGCGCGTCCACCCGCCCGCGCGCGTCCCGGCGCGCCGTGCGGCGCTCGGCTCGCAGGCGTTCGGAGGCGAGCCCGCTGGGCGAGCTCCACTCCGAACGGCGCACGAGTGCGCGGCCGCTGCGGAGGCGCTGCGGAGCCCCCCCGACGTCAGGCCGAGCCGGCGAGGAAGGCGTCGAGCTGCCTGCGCGTGGTTCGGTGGACCAGGAGCGCGAGGAGCGGGGTACGTCCGAGGAGGCCCGGTGCCGGACCCATCGCCTGCGCGGCCCAGCGCCCGAGGTCGAAGCGGTCGCGCTGCTCGGTGATGCGGCCGTCGGCGTCGAAGGCGAAGGTGGAGCGGACGTCGTTGACCACCGGGCGGCGCTGCGGCCCGAACGGGTACCTGGCGATCCAGCGCGCCGTCCCGACCCGGCCCGAGGCTGCGTGCTCGACGAGCTCGACGGCGACGCCGCCGCTGCGGCCCGTGAGCATCCGCCACATCGCCCCGACCTCCCGACCCTCGAGGCGGCCGAAGGCAGGATCCTCGAAGCTCGCGCCCGGGGCATAGCAGGCGGTCATCGCTGCGCCGTCGCCCTCGCGCAGGCCCGCGTAGAGCTGCTCGATCGTCGTGGTGGCGAGCCCGGGCATCGGCCGACCCTACCTCCCGCCGGAGCGCCCCCAGCGCCCCCAACGCCCGAGCGCTCCAGCGCCCTCAGCGCCCGAGCGCCCGAGCGCCCCAGCGCGCTAGGCGGCAGCGCCCGCGCGCCCGAGCAGCCCGCGCTCGGCCAGCAGCTCGGCGAGCTGGACCGTGTTCAGGGCCGCGCCCTTCAGCAGGTTGTCCCCGACCACGAAGAGGTTGAGCGCGTGCGGATCGCCGAGATCCTGGCGGATCCGGCCCACGGCGACCTCGTCGCGGCCGGCGTACTTGATCGGCGTCGGCAGGTCGTCGAGCACCACGCCGGGGAACGCCTCGAGCGCGGCGCGGGCCTCCGCGACCGACGCCTCGCGCGTGAAGCTCGCCCGCACCTGGACGGCGTGGCCGACCATCACGGGGACGCGGACGCAGGTCGGCGAGACCGCGAGCTCGGGCAGCCCGAGGATCTTGCGCGACTCGTTGCGGAGCTTCAGCTCCTCGTCCGTGTAGCCGCCCTCGCCGACCGTGCCGAGCAGCGGCACGACGTTGAAGGCGAGCGGCGCCGCGAAGACGCTGTGCTCGACGCCCGCGATCGCGGCGGCGCCGTCGTCGACGAGCCGCTCGCGGTCGGCGAACAGCCCGGGCACCTGGGCGGCCAGCTCGTCCATGCCCCGCTGCCCGGCGCCCCCGGCGGCCTGGTAGCTCGTGGCCACGATCGCGGTCAGGCCGAAGGCGTCGTGCAGCGCCTTCAGCGGCAGCATGATCGCCATCGTGGTGCAGTTGGGGTTGGCGACGATCCCGCGCCCGGCGCGGGCGAGCTCGTCCGGGTTCACCTCGGCGACCACGAGCGGCACGTCGTCCTCCATGCGGAAGGCCGAGGAGTTGTCGACCACGAGGGCGCCGGCCGCCGCGAAGCGCGGCGCCCACTCCCGCGAGATCGACCCGCCCGCGGAGAAGATCGCGACGTCGAAGCCCTCGACCGCGTCCTCCGCGAGGCCGACGACCACCCGCCCGCGCCCGAGCTCGCGGCCCGCCGAGCGCTCCGAGGCGAAGGGGACGACCTCGGAGGCCGGGAAGGCCCGCTTCTCGAGCAGGTCGAGCATCTGGGTGCCCACGGCGCCCGTGGCCCCGACCACGGCGACCCGGTACGTGCGCTCGGTCATGGCCAGAGGATAGGCGGCTCGCGCGCCGGAGCGAGCAACCGGCTCCGCGTCCCCGCCGCCGGGCGGGCGCGGAAGTCCGGACCCGGCCGCGCGCGGCCGATCGCGCGGGCCAGGCGGACCCCCGCGCGCCCGAGGACTAGGCGAATTCCCCGAACGGCTGCTCGGGGCGGATCGTGTCCGGACCGCTCAGCTCGAAGGCGGCGTGGAGCGCCCGGACGGCGTCCGGGACGCGGTCGACCGGCACGACGCAGGAGATGCGGATCGGGCTCGTGGAGATCATCTCGATGTTGATCTCCTGCTCGCCGAGGGTGGTGAAGACCCGCGCGGCGACCCCGGGATGCGACTTCATCCCGGCCCCGACGATCGAGACCTTGCCCATCCCGTCGTCCGTGAGGATCTCGATGCCGAACTCCTCGCCGATCGCCGCGAGCGCGTCGCGCGCGCCGGCGACCTCGTCCTTCGGGATCGTGAAGCTCATGTCCGCTCGCTGGCCCTCGGAGGCCGGGTCGTTCTGGATGATCATGTCGATGTTCACGTTGGCCTCGGCCAGCGCGGTGGTCACCTTCCCGGCGATCCCCGGGGTGTCCGGCACGCCCTTGAGCGTCACCCGGGCCTCGCCGGTCGAGTGGGTGACGGCGGTGATGAGCGGCTGTTCCACGATCTCCTCGGGAGGGACGACGATGGTGCCCGGAGCGTCCTCGAAGCTCGAGCGGCAGTGGATGCGCACGCCGTGGTTGCGGGCGTACTCGACGGAGCGCAGCTGGAGCACGCCGGCGCCCGAGGCGCTCATCTCGAGCATCTCGTCGAAGGAGACTTGCTCGAGCTTGCGGGCCCCCGGGACCAATCGGGGATCGGCGGAGAACACGCCGGCCACGTCGGTGTAGATCTCGCAGACGTCCGCGCCGACCGCCGCGGCGAGCGCGACCGCGGTGGTGTCCGAGCCGCCCCGGCCGAGCGTCGTCACGTCCTTCGCGGTGCTCACCCCCTGGAAGCCCGCGACCAGCACGATGCGGTCGTCCTCCAGGCCGGCGTGGATGCGGTCGGCGCGGACGTCGAGGATCCGCGCCTTGGTGTGCGAGGTGTCCGTGACGATCCCCGCCTGCGAGCCCGTGAGCGACATCGCGCGGTGCCCCAGGTCGTTGATCGCCATCGCGCACAGCGCGCAGGAGACCCGCTCGCCCGTGGAGAGGAGCATGTCCATCTCACGGGGGTCCGGCGCGGGCGAGACCTCCATGGCGTCGGCGATCAGGCGATCGGTCTCCTTGCCGCGCGCGGAGAGCACCACGACGACGCGCGCGCCCTCCTCGCGCTTGGCCACGATGCGCGCGGCGGCGCGCTTGATGCGCCCGGCGTCGGCCACCGAGGTGCCTCCGAACTTCATGACGACGGTGCCGGGCATGCGAGCGGGAGGATACGCGGGCCGGCCCGCGCCGGTCGGCGGGGCCGGCCGGCGGCCGCGCGCGAACCGTGCGGCGGCCGCGCGGGCGAACCGCGCGGCGCGGCGCCGGCGAGGGCCGGCGCGCCCGGCGGTTCGGATCCGCCGGGCCGCGGCCGACGCCGCTAGTGGACCAGCGGCGCGCCGAGCGGGTACCCCTTGCCGCCCGTGGCGATCGAGGCCACGCTGAGGAACAGGTACATGCCGAGCGCGGCGAAGAGCAGCGTCACGTAGCCCGCGGCCTTCGTGAGCGACTCGTGGGCGCCCGTCGTGCCGAAGATGAGCAGCACGAGCGCCACCACGACCAGGGCGACGACCGCGGTGAACGCGACGGGCAGGCGGACCGTGGCGAGCGTGAGCCCGGCCATGACGACGGCCCAGGTGATCTGGAACATCGCGACGCTGTCGGTGACGTCGGCGGCGGGGATCTTGAACCAGTCGTGGTTGAGGCCGAGCACCAGCGTCGCGTAGCTCAGCCAGAAGCCGGCGAAGAGGCCGAAGATGCCGGCCACGAGCGTCTGGCCGAGCGCCGCCGCCCAGATCGCGGAGATCACGAGCCCGATGCCGGTTCCCGCCAGGATGATCGGGATGGCGCTGGCCGCGGCCGCCGCGGGGACGTAGCCGACCAGGGCGAGGCCCAGGGCCAGCGACCCGGCGACGAAGATGGGCAGGCCGAGGATCGACGGGTCCCCGGTGGCCGGGGCGGGCGCGGCCGGCTCCTCGGGCAGGGTCCGAGGATCGGAGACATCGGATGACGCGACGGTCGACACGGGACAGGCTCCTCTGCGTGGGGGATACGGCTCGGGCCGACGCTATGCCGGAGAACGGCGGCGTGCCAAGAAGCGGTGGTTTCTCCGAGGCTGCCGGAGCGCAGCGCTCCGGCCCCGGACGCCACGACGCCGCACCCCTCAGGGGAGGGGCGCGGCGCACCGCAGGACCGTCGTCCGCCGGCGGCTACACCGGCGAGGAGGGCCGCGCCATCCCCTCGGCGAGGTCGCCGATCTCCGAGGTCATGATCGCCCCGGGCTGCACGTGGGGGGCGAAGGGCTCCTCGGCCACGAGCGCCTCCGTGGTCAGGAGCAGCGCCGCCACCGACGCCGCGTTCTCCAGGCAGGTGCGGGTCACCCGTACCGGGTCGATGACGCCCGCCTCGAAGAGGTCGCCGAAGTCGCCGGTGAGCGCGTTGAGCCCGTAGCCGGCCGGCATCGAGCGGACCCGCTCGAT
>CAXSFZ010000018.1:23981-57456 GCA_964236905.1 uncultured Solirubrobacteraceae bacterium
GATCACGGCCGTGCCGTCGTACCCCGCGTTCTCGGCGATCCAGTAGAGGGGGTCGGCCAGCGCGCTGCGGACGACCGCCACGCCCAGCGCGCGGTCCCCCTCGGGCGGCGCGTCGCTCAGCACGTCGGCGGCGCGCAGCAGCGCGGTGCCGCCGCCCGGGACGATGCCCTCGGCCATTCCGGCGCGGGTCGCCGAGAGCGCGCCCTCCGTGCGGCGCAGGCGCTCGCGCAGCTCGACGTCGGTCGCCCCGCCGACCCGGATGACCGCCAGCCGGCTCGAGAGCCGGGCCAGGCGCTCCTTGAGCGCCTCGACGTCCCCCTCCACGCTCGCCCGGTCGAGCTCCACGCGGATCTGCTGCAGGCGCGCCTCCACCGCCTCCGCGGAACCGCCGCCCTCCACGAAGGTCGTCGACTCCCCCGTGACGATGACCCGGCGGGCCGTGCCGAGGTCGGAGAGCTGCACGTCCTCGATGTCCAGCCCGCGATCGGGCGTCACGACCTGGCCGCCGCAGAACGCCGCGAGGTCCTCGAGGTAGTTGATGCGCCGGTGCCCGAAGCCGGGCGCGCGGATGGCGGTCGCCTCGAGCGTGCCGTGCTGGTTGTTCTGGACGAGCATCCCGAGCGCCGCGCCGTCGACCTTCTCGGCCAGGATCACGAGCGGCCGCGGGCTGCGCTGGATGAGCCCGAGGACCGGCATGAGCTCCTGGACCTTGGAGATCGGCTTCGTCGTCATGAGGACGTAGGGGTTCTCGAAGGCGGTCTCCATGCGGGCCTGGTCGCGGATGAGGTACGGCGAGAGGTGCCCGTTCTCCACGTGCAGCCCCTCGACGAACTCCACCGAGACGCCGTTGAGCTCACTCTCCTCGACGCTCACCACGCCCTCCTCGCCGACCCGGTCGAGCGCGTCCCCGATGGCGGCGCCGATGCGCTCGTCCTCCTTGGCGGCGATCGTGGCGACGTGGCGCAGCTGATCCAGGCCCTCCACGGGCCGGGCGATACGCCGCAGCTCGGCGACGACGAGCTCCACCGCATCCTCGATCCCGCGGCGCAGCACCATCGGGTTGGCGCCCTCGTCGAGCACCCGCATGCCCTCGCGCACGAGCGACTGGGCGAGCACCGTGGCGGTCGTGGTGCCGTCGCCGGTGACGTCCGAGGTCTTGTCGGCCACCTCGCGCACGAGCTGCGCGCCCATGTTCTTGTACGGATCGGAGAGCTCGATCTCACGGGCGATCGACACGCCGTCGTTCGTGATCATCGGGACGCCGGTGAGGCGCTCGAGGACGACGTTGCGTCCCTTGGGCCCGAGCGTCACCTTGACGGTGTCGGCCAGCTCGTCGACCCCCATCTGCAGCAGCCGTCGCGCCTCGTGCTTGAAGTAGAGCTTCTTGCCCATGGTGATCTCCTAGGCGGCGTCGGCGACCAGGATCCCGCGGCCCTGCAGCCGCCCCTGATCGAGGTCGGCCATCGCGTCGTTGACGGCGTCCAGCGGATAGGTGCTCGTGTGCAGCGCGACCCTGCCCTGCGCGGTGAGGACCATGAGCTCGTCCAGGTCGTTGTACGAGCCCACGAGGTTCCCGACGAAGTTGATCTCGCGGGAGATGACGTCGATCGTGGGGACGACGATGTCCTCCCCGTAGCCGATGACGAAGTACGAGCCGGCGTCGCGGAGCATCGCGATCCCCTGCGGGATCACGCCGGACTCGCCGACGAAGTCGATGACCGCCTCGGCGCCCTTGCCGTCCGTCATCTCGAGGATCGTGTCCACGACGCCGCCGCCTGTGCCCCCGCCCGCAGGGCGAACGGGCGCCGCGGCGACGGCGTGGTCGGCGCCGATCTCCGTGGCCAGCGCGCGCGCCTGCTCGTTCGGGTCGATGACGATGATCTCCGCCGCGGTCATCGCCTTCAGGCACTGGATCCCGATGTGCCCGAGGCCGCCGGCGCCGATGACGACCGCCTTGGTCCCGGGGTGCAGCACCGCGATCGCCTTCTTGACCGCGTGGTAGGCGGTGAGGCCCGCGTCGGCCAGCGCCGCGATGTCCTTCGGGTGCAGCGTCGGGTCGAGCTTGACCACCGAGCGCGCGTTGGTCTTGAGCAGCTCGGCGAAGCCGCCGTCGGCGTTGATGCCGGGGAAGGCGGAGTTCTCGCAGTGCACGTCGTCCCCCGCGCGACACGCCCGGCACAGGCCGCAGGTGACGATGGGATGCATGATCACGGTGTCGCCGACGGCGACGTTCGTCACCGCGGAGCCGACCTCGTGCACCCAGCCCGCGTTCTCATGACCCGGCGTGTAGGGGAGCGCCACCTGGGACTTCTCGGCCCACTGGCCCTCCTGCACGTGCAGGTCGGTGCGGCAGAGGCCGGCGCCGCCGAGGCGGACGATGACGTCCCAGGGGCCGGTGACCTCGGGCTCCGCGACCTCCTCCACGGAGAGCGGCTGGTGGTACTCGTGCAGTCGAGCGGCCTTCATGCCGCCACCTCCTCGCTGGAGTCGGGGACGCCGTAGCGGACTTCGAGCAGCGAGCGGCACAGGCCGCCGTTGCTCTCGAGGCTCAGGCTGATCAGTCGCGCGCGCCGCAGCCACCGGTCGAGCCCCTCGGCGGGCAGGGCGGTGCCCTCGCCCGAGACGAGCGCCGGTGCGTCCGGACTGCAGGGCAGGCCGAGCTCGCGCCGCAGCTGCACGCAGCGGCGTGCGTCGCCGCCGGCCGGCAGCTCGGCGACCCGCCGGGCCACCGCCGCCTCGGGGCTGTCGCCCGCCGCGAGCAGCGCGGAGCAGACCCGGCCCTGGCGGGCGACGAGCGCCTTGCGCTGGAAGAGCTCGCGCAGCGCGTCGAGCTGACCCTCGGTCTCGCCGGGGAACGCCCCGTCGAAGCCCTCGCCGCGCCCGATCGCCGCGTTGATCTCCCGGCCCGTGTAGTGGCCGTCGAGCACCACGCCCACCTCGCCGACCCCGGGCAGCAGCTCGACCGCGGCGCGCGCGTCGGCGGCCATGAGGAACGCGAAGTTCGGGGCGCACTGCGAGGTGGGAAGGCGCAGGTGCACGTCGACGTCGCCGTCGCACACCGAGCACGAGGCCACGAAGCCGAGCTCGGTGATCGGCTCGTCGAGCTCCGGGTCGTGCACCGTGGCGAGCGCCGCGAGCACCTGCGCCTCCCCGACCATCAGGCCCCCGACTCCACGAGCTGCGCGTCGTCGCGGGAGGCGGGCTCGTCGGCCGGGACCGGGAGCCGGAGCTCCTCGGGCACCTCGATCCCGTAGAGCTTGGCCGCGTTCAGGCCCAGCACCTTCTTCTTCGCCTCGGTGGTCCAGCGCGGGAAGTCCGAGAACGTCTCGTCGGGGTAGTCCCAGTCGACGAGCCCCTCGACCTGCCACTTCGGCTCCCAGATGCCGTAGTCCGAGCCGAAGAGCATCTTGTCCTCACCGACCCAGAACAGCAGCTCGCCCATGCACTTCGCGAAGAAGCGCGGCCGGGCGTGCATCAGCCCGCCGACCACGACCGAGAGGCCGGCGTAGACGTTGGGCTCCTGCGTCGCCATGAAGCAGAAGTCCTCGATGCGGGGCAGCCCCACGTGCTCGACGATGAAGTTGAGCTCCGGGAAGCTCGTCGCCGCGTGGTCGACGTCGGAGACGTCGAAGGCGTCCTTGTCCAGCGGCCAGATCGTCGGGCCCTTGTGGACGTGGACGTTCTTGATCCCGAGCTCCATGCACTTCTCGAGGAACGGCACCGCCTCGGGGTCCTTCAGGGTCCAGCCGCGGGAGCCCTCGCGCCACTCGGCGGTGTAGAGCTTCACGCCCTTCAGGCCGTAGCGCGCGTGGTCCTCCTCGAGCTGGCGCAGGCCGGCCTCGCCCTCGCGCGGGTCCCAGCGCCCGTTGACGATGAGCTTGCCCGGGAAGCGGTCCAGGAGCGAGGCGTTCTTCGTGATGTCGTTGAAGCCCTCGGCGTACCACTCGCGCAGGTAGGTCGACTGGAAGACCGCCATGTCGACGTGCCCCTCGGTGAAGACGTCCTTCTCGAAGTCCTCCGCCGTGTACTTCATGAACTTCTCGATGGGCCAGTGGGTCTCCGGCGGCCCGAGCGACTGGTAGGCGTGGAAGCACTCGATCCAGCCCTTGGCGTACTCCTCCTGGCCCTTCACCCAGTTCTCCGGGCTCGCGTCCCAGAAGTGCAGGTGGCTGTCGAGGATGAAGTACTTCTCTCCGTTCTTCTCGTACATGCGCTCCTCCTCCTACTTGGCCGTCAGGTCGGGGAGGTCGAAGCCGGTGTACTCGGCCGCGTCCTCGGGGTTGGCGAACATCACGACGCGGTCGTCCATGACGACCATGCGGCCGTAGTGGGTCGACATGATCTCCTCGAAGTCGTCGTGGCCGAAGTCGGCCCAGCCGAGGGCGTCGGCGATCTCCTGGAACTCGAAGTCGATCCGCCGGATCCCGTCCACGCGGATCATCGAGGGCAGCTCGCGGATCGAGACGTCCTTCTTGGTGGAGATGACCTCGGCGACCACGTGGCCGACCTGGTTGTTCATCAGGGTCACCCCCGTCTCGTTCGACGAGGTGGGGTTGGCCGCGAAGCGGTCAGGGGCGGTGCTCATGCGGAAAGCTCCTTGGGGATGTCGAGGGTGATGTCCTCCAGCAGGTCGGTCAGGCGCTGCCTGGAGCGGGCGAGGGAGTCCTCGAAGCGGACCACCTTCTCGGAGGGCTGGGACCAGATGGGCTGGAGCTGGTGCGCCGCCTCGAGGCTGCGCGGGATCCAGGTGGCGAGCCAGCCGGCCATGACCTCCCGGTTGGCCGGGCCGAACTCCGCGTCGTCGGCCAGCATCCGGAAGAGGGCACGCGCCCCCTTCTGCTCGCGGGCGCAGTCGAACTCGCCCGTGCCCATCAGCGTCGGCGTGACGAAGTCGCCCTGCGGCGCCGCGGCCTGCATGACGAAGCCCGAGCGGAAGAGCTCGCCGACCAGCGGCTCGAAGACGATCGCGGTGGCGAACCACTGCTCGGCCCAGTCGCGACTGCCCGTGATCTGCTCGACGTTCTCGCGCGTCTTCTGCCAGATCGGGTCGTTCTGGAAGACCTCCTGGTGCACGGCGCCGTCGAAGCCCTCGACCGCCTCGGAGAGCTCGAGGTTGTAGAGGATCAGGTCCTGGGAGAAGCGGAGCTTGTGCACCGCCCCCACCGCCATGGCGTTGTTGAGCATGTTCGTCGGCGCGTCGCGCTGGGCCGGCGTGTAGACGTGCAGGCCGAGCCCGTGCTCGACGTGCGCCCAGGCGCTCACGTGGCGCTCGACGATCGTCGTCCAGGAGCGGCTCCACTGCGCGTAGGCGTCCGCGGCCTTGGCGTTGGCGAGCCCCTGCTGGACCTGGCGCACCATGTTGGCCGCGTTGCGGAAGATCGTCTGGTTCCACTCCTCGTTGGGATCGAGGAACTCGTGCCAGTTGGACGACTGCAGCTGCGTCCACTCCTTCGGGTACCCCGAGGTGCCGTCCGCGAAGGCGTACACCCAGCCCTGGGTTAGGTGGCGCTCCGGATCGGGCTGAACGTCGACGGTGACGTCCTCGTAGACCGACGCGCGCCGCTTGGCGGGCTCGAAGTAGTTGTAGGACCGGCTCCGCGAGGAGGGGAACTCGAGGGCCCCGGCCTCCGCATCCGTGAAGTGGGTGATGGGAACGCTGCGCTCCTTCGGAGCCGCCTGCTCAACCGTCTCTTCGGCCATGGTGGGTCCTCTATTCCGCGGTGGTCGTGAACTTGTCGTAGAAGATCTGCGCCGTCGGGACGTCGTGGCGCTCGAGCAGCTCGAGCGCCGCGTCCACCATCGGGGGCGGGCCGCAGAGGTAGGCGTCGACGTCGGCGAGCCCGTCCTCCAGGCGGTCGACCACGTCGGTCACCATGCCGCGCTCGCCCGTCCAGGCGACATCGTCGTCGAGCAGGTGGGAGAGCACCGGCACGAAGGTGAAGCGGGGAAGCCGGGCGGCGAGCGCGGCGATCTCCTCGACGTGGAACAGGTCGGCCTCGGTGCGCGCGCCGTAGTAGAAGGTCGCCTGGCGGTCGATGCCGCGCTCGACCATCGAGGTCAGCAGCGAGTAGATCGGCGCCATGCCCGCCCCGCCCCCGATGTAGAGCAGGCGGCGCTGGGACTCCCGCAGCGTGAACGCGCCGTAGGGCCCGACCACCTTGAGCGTGTCGCCCAGCGCCAGCGACGGCTTCCCGTTGCCGTTGCCGTTGGCCTCCGCGGTCGCGCGGTCGAGCATCCCGGCGAAGTACGCGTCGGGGTAGGCCTTGATCATGAACTCGAGCCGCCCGCCCTCCCGGACGGTGTTGCTCATGCTGAACGACCGGTGCCTGACGCCCTCCTCGGGCATGTGGATGTCCACGTACTGCCCGGGGTGGAAGGTGAGGCGGTCGTCGGGCAGGCGGAGCGAGAGCCGGAAGATGTCCGCCGTGAGGCGCTCGATCTCCTCGACCTGCGCCTCGGTCGTGACGAGCGGCAGCGCGTGGCGCAGCGCCTCCTCGTCGAAGTTGATCAGCTCGATCTCGAGGTCCGAGACCGCGTGCGCCTTGCAGAGGAGGGTGAAGCCCTCCTCCTCCTCGAAGTCCGGCAGCGCGAAGGTCGAGTACTTGTCCATGTCGACCTCGCCCTCGAGCACGAAGCTCTTGCAGGCCGAGCACTGGCCCTCGCGACAGCCGTGCATCAGCTGGATGCCCTGGCGGAACGCGGCGTCGAGGATGGTCTCGTCCTCGTCGACCTCCATCTCGAGGTCGACCGGGCTGAAGGTGACGGTGTGCTTGCGTCCCATGGCGAGGGGGCGTCCACCGAGCGGGCGGCGCCCACGAGCCGTCGCAGGCTCGTGGGCGCTGACCCGTCCGGGCGGCGGCGCCTAGGCGGTCGCCGCCTCCGGGGCCGGGCGGCCGGCGGGGCCGCCGGCCTTGTACTTGGCCATGTGCGCGTCGCGCTCGGCCGGGGACATCTCGTTGAGGATCACGTTGGGGCTGTTCAACGTGATGCCCTTCATCTCATCGAGCGTCCACATCTTCTTCGGGTCGAGGTCCAGGTGCGGCTGCGGGATGAGCGTCTTCCCGTCGTCGCGGACGTACCCGAGGGTCTGCATGATGTCCGACAGGTCCTTGCCGTGGTGGAGCGTCTCCCACTCGCGCGTGCCGCTGAGCTTGCCCATGGACGGCGTCGGCCGGCCGTTGTACTCCGGGCGGAACGCGACCGCGTCGGTCCAGTGGCAGGTCTCCGAGCAGTACGTGCGGACCTGGCCGTCGACCTCGTCCATCACCGTGTCCTCGCGGATCAGGCAGGGGACCATGCAGCTCCAGCAGCGGTGCGGGTACTCGTAGTTCGAGAGCTCCGGCTCGAAGGCGATCGGCTTGTGGCCGTTCTTCTTCGAGAGGTCGGCGTACCGCTCCCACCACTGGCCGTACTTGTCGTACCAGCCCGGGTACTTGTCCTCGAACCACTCGAAGTCCGTGTCGTCCATCGCGTCGATCCGCCAGTAGTTGGCGAACCAGCCCGTCGCGAAGAACTGGGCGACCTCGTGGACGTAGCCCTTGTTCCAGATCCGGTTCCACGACTCCTCGACGAGGTCGTGCGGCACGGTCAGGCCGTACTTCTCGAGCGGCACCAGGTACGAGCGGTAGTAGTCGTCGTAGATCCAGCGGCGCCAGGACTCCGCGTAGGACTCACGGTCCTTGCGGCGGTCCTTCGTGCCGTACTCGATGAACGTGCCGATCGCCGCGTCCACCACGCAGTGGTTGTTCCACCACGCGTACCGCAGGTCGCGCTCGAGCAGCTCCCGGTTGCGCTCGTCCGCGAGCGCCATGAGGATGATCGAGTAGCCGTTGGAGATGTGCCGCGACTCGTCCGACTGCACCGAGTGGAACACCGTCGGCAGCAGGTAGTCGCCGTTGGCGGCCGCCTCGCCGGGCATCGCCACGAACAGGACGTTCGTGAACGCCGTCTCCGCCACGATCGTCAGGTAGACGTTCGCCGCGGTGATCGCGTCACCCGTGATGAACCCCTCGCCGAACTGCCGGCCGATGGTGCCCGCGTAGCAGTTCGCGAAGCCCTTCTCGGTGATGTCGAACCCGGCGGGGTCGATGTAGTGGTTCATGTACAGCCGCTTCAGGTTCATCTGGATCGTCGAGTGCCGGACCTCGTCGATCATCTGGATCGCGAGGCCGTTGTGGACCTCGGGGTTCGGCACCGCGTTGATGGCCAGCGGCATGGCCCGGGCGGCGGAGATCTCCGGGAAGGGGATGATCGAGAGGAAGAGCTTCTGCCACTCCATCCAGCGCTGCTCGACCTGGCGGAACATGTTCCCGCGGATCGCGCCGTCCATCGCGCCGAAGACGCGGTTGTCCTTCTCCTCCTCCATCGGGAAGTAGGAGCGCAGGACCTGCTTGAGCGGGTCCTTCTTCGGCGCCTTCTCGAACGTGTAGTCGGTCGGGTACTTCTCGACCGGCTCGATGAACGTCGGATCCCAGGAGAGCTCCTGGATCTTCTGGTGTGCCTTCGTGATGCTCGCCCTGCTCATCGTGCGACCTCCGTGAGGGTCGTGGGGGTGCGACTCGACAGCGTGTCGAGCGCAGGAGTGAGTCGAACGTAGGTGCTGTGAGGAGCGGGCATCAAGAACGCCGCCCGTTCTCCGGCACAGCCGCAGCGGAGGCCTCCGCGCGCCCCTCGCGCAGGCGTCCGGCGACCTCCAGGAGCGTCGCCTCCAGCTCCGGGCGCTCCTGGGCGAAGCTCCGCAGGGACATGGACATCCCGATGATCGCCACGGCGCGGCCGGCCTCGTCGACGACCGGGGCCGCCAGGCAGCAGAAGTCGCGCTCGTACTCCTCCCGGTCGGTCGCGAAGCCCTGCTGGCGGATGTCCTCGAGCTCGGCGAAGAGCTGATCGGCCCGCGTGATCGTGTGCTCGGTGCACGGCCGCAGGCCCCGCCCCACGTAGTTGGCGAGCGCCTCGGGGCTGAGCATGGAGAGCGCGACCTTGCCCAGGGCGAGCGCGTGGGCGTCGTCGCCGATCTGGCGCGTGAGCCCGCGCATCCGCCGCATGCCCTGCCGGCCGCGCATGGCGGGGATCACGAGGGTGCCGTGACGGGCGGCGGCGAGGTAGGAGCGCTTGTTGGTCCGCGTGTAGAGCTCGTCGAGGATCGCCGTCAGGCTCACGGCGGCCGCGCGGTCGCGCGAGGTGGCGACCTCGCCCGCCGCGGCGAGGTGGTAGGCGCCCCGGTGCTCGTGGACGGCGAAGCCCTCCTGGCAGAGCGAGTCGAGGAGGCTGTAGGCGGTGGAGACGCTGCGGCCGAGCGCCTCGGCCGTCTCGTCGGCCCGCAGGCCGTCCGGCGAGCGGGCCAGCAGGGCGAGCGCCTGCAGGACCGCGCGGGCGCTGCTCGAGCGCCGCGGCCCGAAGTCGGGCTCGCTGGTGGGTGGAGGGGTGGAGGCGATGGTGTGCACCTGGTGACCCGAGCGCGGTGCGCGCCGGAGGCGGGTCGCCCGAGGGGAGTGCTGCGACCCGGGAACCAGTTGAACAGCAGCGCGTTGCAACGGCGTTGCACGCCGTCGCCGCCGGCCCGAGCGGGGCTCAGGCGCTCGGCACGGCGCGCCCGCCGAAGCGCTCCTCGACCTGCCGCGAGAGCTCCGCGGCGCTGGCCGCGACGGCGATGAGCACCGAGGAGAGCTCCACGCGGTTCAGGAACTCCCCGAGCAGGTTGTGGCTCATGGTCAGGAAGCAGCGCTCGGGGGCGTCGGCGTCCGGGGCGAGCACCACGTGCCCGAAGACCCACGCGCCGCTCTGCTGCACGACCCACCCGAGCAGCTCGGGCGTGATCGCCACCTCGGCGCCGATCGGCGCGTACACCGACACGACCGTCCCGGCCTCGCCCTCGGGGCCGCGCGCGAAGACGTCGAGGAACACGTCGGTGCCCTCGACCTTGGTGGCCAGCCCGCCGGAGGGGCTGTGGCGCACGCCGTCGAGCCCCAGGTCGGAGACGAGCACCTCGCCGACCTCCTGCTGCACCGTCGCGACGTCGGACATGCCCCGGTTCGTACCACGGCGGCGGGCCGGCTGCACGGACTTCCGGGGGGCTCGGAAGTCGCGTGCGGAACTGGCGCCGCGAGGCCGTGGGGCGCAGGCTGAGCGCCACCATGGCGCACGCCCACGCCCGTCCGCCCGCCGACCCGCGCCCCCGCGCCGCGCCGCGCCCACCGGGTCCGCCGCTCGTCGTCCCCGGCGCCGCCAAGCGGCTCCTGCGCGCGGTGCACGCCTTCCTCCGCGCGCCCGCCCCCGAGCGGGAGGAGGCGATGGTCGCCGAGCTGCGCCGGGCGGACTACCTGGCCGTCGTGACCTACGACCCGCCGCTGCCCGAGGGCGCGGACGAGCCGGCCACGATCCCGGCCGGAACGAAGATGCACTTCCGTGGCCGGGTGGCGCCGGACGGCAGCCTGCTGCTCGCGGTCTACTCCGACTTGGCGGCCGTCCGCAAGGACCTGCCGGGCCAGCCCGTGCGGACGACCGTGCTGGACGCGGAGCGGATGGTCGCCTTCGCGCTGCACCCGCCCCACGCGGGCGCGGTGCTGAACCCAGCCGGGCCCTACCTCGAGCTGCGCGCGCCGGAGCTCGCGCGGCTGCGGGAGCCCGCGGCGCAGGGGGGCTAGCCCCGGGCGCGGATGGTGCGCACGTGGGCCGCGGCGCGCGGACGGCGCGGATCCTCGAACGGCAGGCCCGCGAGGACCCGTGACCAGGTGAGCAGGTCGTCCTCCCCGGACGGCCCGGCCGCCCAGCGCCACTGGAGCTCGACGTCGTCCGAGCCGAGCACCGCGCCGCGCAGCCAGCCCTCGAGCTCGTCGCGCTCGCGGCAGATGCCCGGCGCCTCCGAGGTCGGCAGCAGCGGGCCCGGGTAGGCCTCGAGCGCTCCGGCGAGGTTCCCCGCCTCCAGGAGCGCCTGGAGGCGGGCGACGTCCGAGTCGACGGGCCAGATGAGCCGGTAGTGCTCGGTCTCCACGCAGGGGCCGAGGAGCTTGCGCAGCCTGGAGACCTCGACGCGGACGCTGCCCGCGCTGCCCTGCTCGCCGTAGAGCTCCGTGCTGAGCGCGTCGGCGCCGATGCCGCGCGGGTGGGCGGCGAGCAGCGCGAGGAGCTCGACCTGGCGCGGGCGCAGGGGGACCGCCCGCCCGTCCCGCGTCACCTGCGGCGGGCCGGCCCCGAGCAGGCGCAGCCCGAGCCGGCCGTGCGCCGGCCGGGGGCCGGCCTCCAGGCGGGTCACCAGGAACCCCGCGTCGTCGGCCAGGGGCTCGGCCACCGCCCGGTCGCCCGAGGGCAGGACGAGCTCCCGACTGGAGGCGTCGAGCGCGAGCCGGCCGTGCAGCAGCTCCTCGTCGAGGGTCATCATCACGCGGCCCGAGGGAGAGACGAGCGCCCGGGCGCTGCCCCCGCCGTCGAGCAGCGCTCCGTGCCGGCGGCGGACCGCGGCGTCGCGCTCGTGCATGGCCACGAGCAGGAAGGCCTCGACGGCGCGGGCGGTGGCCATGACGAGGGCCAGGCCGTTCGCGTTGGCCGTGCTGAGGTCGCCCGTGATGTCGATGACGCCCAGCAGCGAACGGTCCTCCGGGTCGTGGACCGGGGCCGCCGCGCAGGTCCAGCGCTGGACGCGCTCGCTGAAGTGCTCGGCGGCGAAGACCTGGACGGCGTGGCCCGCGGCCAGCGCCGTGCCCACCGCGTTGGTGCCCGCCGCCGCCTCGCTCCAGAGGACGCCCTCGGCGAAGTTCATGTCGTCGGCGGCGCGCCCCCGGGTGCGGTGGCTCCCGTCGACCCAGAGCAGCAGCCCGTCGGCGTCGGAGACGACGGTGAGCTGATCGGCCGCCTCGCTGGCCTCGGCCAGGCAGTGGCGGACGATCGGCATGGCGGCGCGCAGGGGATGCTCCGCACGACGGTCGCGGATCGCCGCGCCGTCCGCGATCGCCGGTGCGGGCCAACGCCCCGTCGGATCGACGCCCGCATCGAAGGAGCGCCGCCAGGACGCGACGATCGGGGCCCGCACCATCGGCGTGCCGGCGCCCTCGCCGTGGTCCGGGGCCCCGCACACGAAGTCCTCCCAGGCATCCCGGAGCTCGCGGGCGAGCTTGGTGGGCACGGTTCCGGCGTCGACCGCCATCCACGGGTTCGGCGGACTCACGCCCGGCCCTCGGCGCGTGGCCGCCCGACCGCCTGGTTCGTCGTCCGGAGAAGCACCATGCGCCGCGAATGAGCGTAGCGCGGGGGCGCCGCGATGCGGGCCGGCCCGCGTTGGAAATGACCCGAGGCGGCCCGCCCCGCGTACGGCGCCCTCAGATCGCGCGGCGGCCGGAGAGGGCCTTGCCGAGCGTGACCTCGTCGGCGTACTCGAGATCGCCGCCGACCGGGAGGCCGGAGGCGAGCCGGGTGACCGCCACCGCCGGCGCGGTGGTGCGCAGGTGCCCGGCGATGTGGAGGGCCGTGGCCTCGCCCGTGGTGGTGGGGTTCGTCGCGATCACCACCTCGGTGATCCCGCCGGCCTCCACCCGGGCGTAGAGCTCCGCGAGCTTCAAGTCCTCCGGGTCGATCCCGTCGATCGGGGAGAGCGCGCCGCCCAGGACGTGGTAGCGCCCGCGGTACTCGTGCGTGCGCTCCATCGGGACGATGTCGCCCGGCTCCTCGACGACGCAGATCAGCGCGATGTCGCGCCGCTCATCGCGGCAGATCGGGCAGCGCGCCTCCTCCGCGAGGTTGAAGCAGATCTCGCAGAGCCCGATCCTCGCCTTGACCTCGCGGATCGCGTCGGCCAGGCCGAGGGCGTCCTCCGCGTCGGCCCGCAGGAGGTGGAAGGCGAGGCGCTGTGCGGTGCGCTGGCCGATGCCCGGCAGCTTGCCGAGCTCGGTGACGAGCCGCTGGACGGGCGGGGCGTAGATCGGGGCGCCCCTAGAAGCCCGGCAGCCCGAGGCCGCCGAGGTCCATCCCACCCGTCAGGCCGCCCATCTTCGTCGCCGCGAGCTCCTGGGAGGAGCGCAGCGCCTCGTTGACCGCGGCGAGCACGAGGTCCTGGAGGAGCTCGACGTCGTCGGGATCGACGGCCTCCGGCTTGATGTCGATCCCCGTCACCTGCTGGTCCCCCGTGGCGGTCACGGTCACCATGCCGCCGCCGGCCGTCGCGGTGACGGTCGCGGTCTTGAGCTCCTCCTGCGCCTTGGCCATGTCGGCCTGCATCTTCTGGACCTGCTTCATCATCTGCTGCATGTTCGGCTGGGGCATCAGGCGGTGGTCTCCGGGTCGATTTCCTGGGCGTCGAACTCCTGCTTGAAGCGCTCGACCCACTCCTCCTCGGTGAGCAGGACCCGCGGGGGCATGTCCGGCAGGGAGGCGGGGTCGGCGAGCTGGAAGGTCAGGCGGGGCTGGAAGCCCGCGAGGCTGCGGACGACCTCGGCGAGCTCCGTGCGCGCGGCGGGCGACTCCGCGCGCCGACGGAAGAAGGCCTGGCCGGGATCGTAGGCGAGCACGAGGTCGTGGCCGTCGAGCGCCGTCGGCAGCGCCGGCGTGATGACGCTGTGCAGGAGCTGGTTGCGCTCCGCGAGCGTCTCGAGCACGGCGGGCCAGATCGCCCGGAGCGCGGCGAGGTCCGGCACCGGCCGCTCGACGCTCAACGGCTCGGGAGCGGCCGGCGCCGCGTCCTCTGCTGCGTGCTGCCCGCCCGGCGGGACGCCGGCAGCAGCGAGCTCCGGCGCGTCGGTGCCGCCGAAGGTGGCGGCGAGGGGCGAGGGAGCGGGGAGCGCCGCCGGCGGCGGCGGCTCGACGGCGCGCGCCGGCGGCGGCTCGACGGCGCGCGCCGGCTCGGGCGGCGGGGCGACCGCGGCGGCCGCGGCCAGCGCGCGCTCGAGCCGCTCCAGCCGGGCCAGCAGTGCGGTGGTGGCGGCGTCCACCTCGGGGGTGGCCGCCTTGACCAGGGCGAGCTCGAGCTGGGTCCGCGGGTCCGCGCCGTCCTTGCTCGCGCGCAGGCCGGCGGCCAGCAGGTCGATGAGCCGGGCGATGTCGCTCGCGGGCACCCGCCCGGCCTGCTCGGCCAGGCGCGCGTCGCGGTCCGGGGTCACGGCGAGCTCGGGCGGCACCCCGCCGAGGGTCTGGGTGATCAGGAGCTCGCGCGCGTGCGCCTCGAGGTCGTGGACGAACTGGGTGACGTCGCGGCCGGTGTCGACGAGCTGCGCCGCGACGCCGAGGGCCGCGCGCGCGTCGTGGGAGGCGACCGCGTCGAGCGCGCCGAAGAGCAGCTCCGCGTCGGCCACGCCGAGGACCGCGAGCACGTCCGGCGTCGAGATCGTCGGGCCGGAGTAGGTGACGAGCTGCTCGAGGGTGCCGAGCGCGTCGCGGAAGGAGCCCGTGGCGTGGCGGGCCAGGAGGGCGAGCGCGTCGGCCGGGATGGTGATCGCCTCCTGCTCGGCGACCCGCTGCACCACGCGGGCCAGCTGCTCCACGGTCGGGCGGGCGAAGTCGAAGCGGTGGCAGCGGTCGACCACCGTCGGGAGGACCTTGCTCGCCTCCGTCGTGGCCAGCACGAAGACGGTGGACGGCGGCGGCTCCTCGAGCGTCTTCAGGAACGCGTTCCACGCCTGCGTGGAGAGCATGTGCGCCTCGTCGAGGATGTAGACCTTGTACCGGCCGCTGACGGGCGCGAACTGGACCGCGTCGCGGAGGTCGCGGATGTCGTCGACGGAGTTGTTCGACGCCGCGTCCATCTCGATGACGTCCAGCGAGGTGGCGCCCTGGATGGAGCGGCAGGAGTCGCATTGCCCGCAGGGGCGGGTGGTCGGGCCGGGCGGCCGCGGGTCCTCCGGCGTTCCCGAGCAGTTCAGGCAGGCGGCCAGGATCTTCGCCATGGAGGTCTTGCCCGTGCCGCGGGAGCCCACGAAGAGGTAGGCGTGGTGCAGCTTGTCCTGCTCGACGGCGTTGCGCAGCGTGCGCACCACGTGCTCCTGGCCGACGACGTCGTCGAACGTGCGCGGGCGGTGGCGGCGGTACAGCGAGGGAGCGGTCGACATCGTCTCGGGCCAGTCTCGCACACCCCTCCGGCACCTCCGGCTGGGATGCTCCGCGGCCATGGACGCGCTCACGCTGGCCCTGGACTGGACCCCGAACACGAACCACACGGGCTTCTTCGTCGCACTCGAGCGCGGCTTCTACGCCGAGCGCGGGATCGCGTTGAGCGTCCACTCCCCCGCGCAGGACGCCTACGCGATCACGCCCGCGCAGCGGCTGGCGGACGGCGCGGCCGACGTCGCGGTCGTCCCCTCCGAGAGCGTGCTCAGCATGGCCACCAAGGCGACGCCCGTGCACCTGCGGGCCGTCGCGGCGCTCCTGCAGGAGGACCTCAGCGCGGTCGTGGCCCTGCGCTCGAGCGGGATCGCCCGGCCCGCCGACCTGGACGGGCGCACCTACGCCTCCTACCGCGCGCGCTACGAGGACGAGGTGGTGCGGGCGATGGTCCGCCGGGACGGGGGCGCGGGGAGCCTCGTGGTCTCCTACCCCGAGAAGCTCGGCATCTGGGAGACGCTGCTCACCGGCACGGCCGACGCGACCTGGGTCTTCAGCGCCTGGGAGGGCGTCGCCGCCGAGGGCGCGGGCCTCGAGCTCGCGAGCTTCGCCCCGACCGCCTTCGGGATCCCCTACGGCTACTCGCCGGTCCTCGCCGCCCGCGACGCGGACGTGCAGGCCGCCCGCGGGCCGCTCGAGCGCTTCCTCGCCGCGACCCGGGACGGCTTCGCGGTCGCCGCGGCCGATCCGGAGGCGGCGACGGCGGCCCTGCGCCCGCACGTCCCCGCGGCCGATCTGGCGGCGATCGACCTGCACGAGAGCCAGCGCCGCGTCGCGGCCGGCTACGGCGTGGGCGAGGGGTGGGGGCGCATGGAGCCCGGGCGCTGGCGGGCGTGGGTGGACTGGCTCGGGGAGCGCGGCCTGATCGAGGGCACGGTGGACCCCGCCGACCTCTTCACGAACGAGCTGCTGGAGCCGGCGCCCTGAGCCGCCGGGCCCCGGTGCCGCGCCGGGCCCCCGGGTGGCGCGGCGTCCGTCTCGCCGCGGGCATCGGGGCGCTCGCGGCGCTCCTCTTCGCCGTGGTGGGCCACGGCCTGGTCAACTACGACACGCTGTACACGCTCGACTGGGGGCGCGACCTGGCCCACGGGCGGCTGCCCGACTACGACGTCCCGCTCGCGCCCACGCCGCACCCCCTCGCCACGCTCCTGGCGCTCGCGGCGGTGCCGGTCACGACCCTGCGCGCGGGCGGCCTCGAGGGCCAGGTGGCCGCGGACGCCGTGCTCGTGCTCGCCTTCGTCGCGCTCGCCCTGCTCGGCTGGCTCACCTACGAGCTCGGCGCCGCCTGGTTCCACCCGGCCGTCGGGGTGCTCGCCGCCGTCCTGCTGCTCACCCGGCGGCCCGTCCTGGACTTCGGCGCGCGCGCGTACGTCGACCTGCCCTACCTGCTCCTCGTGCTGGGAGCGGTGCTCGTGGAGAGCCGGCGGCCGCGGGCGGGCCGCGACGTGCTGCTGCTGCTGGGCGCCGCCGGGCTCCTGCGGCCGGAGGCCTGGCTCTTCGCCGGGGCCTACCTCGTGTGGACCCGGGATCCCCGGCTGCTCCCCTACGCCGCGATCGGGCCGCTCGGCTGGGCGCTCTACGACCTCGTGCTGACGGGCGACCCGCTCCACTCGCTCACGGACACCCAGGACAACGCGCAGGCGCTCGACCGGGTGACCGGCCTGCGCCACGTGCCGCAGGCCGTGCCGCGGCGGCTCGGGGAGATCCTGCGCGAGCCCGTGCTCCTCGGGGCCGCGGGGGGCGGCCTGCTCGCGCTCGCCTGGCTGCGTACGCGCGCGGCGCTCGGCGCCGCCGTCGGCGTCCTCGCGATCGGCGCCTTCTGCGTGCTCGCCGCCGCGGGGCTGCCGATCCTCGGGCGCTACCTGCTGCTGCCCGCGACGATCCTCGCGATCTTCGCGGCGGCGGGGGTGCTCGGGTGGCTCGCGCTGCCGCCGGGCGACCCCCGGCGACGACCGTGGCAGGCCTTCGGCGTGGTGGTCGTGCTGGCCCTGGTCGCCTTCGCGCCCGGGCAGGTCGACCGGATCACGAGCCTGCGCCGCGCGCTGCGCACGCAGGAGCGGATCCAGGGCGACCTCGCGCGGATCGTCCGGCAGCTCCCCCCCGGCTGCACGCCGCTGACGGTGCCGAACCGGCGCCCGATCCCGTTGCTGGCGCTGTGGCTCGACCGCCGCCCGCAGCGGCTCGCGAGCGCGCAGGAGGCGCCGCCGGTGCGGGGCGTCCTGCTCCAGCCCGCGACGCCGCAGGTCGCCGCCGCGTACATCCTCGACCCGCGCGACCGGGACCGCCGCGTGCCCGCGCCCCCCGCGAGCTTCCGCCGGGTCGCGGCGAACGCGAGCTGGCTCGAGCTGCGCTCGGGCTGCCCCTGAGCGGCGTCGCCGCGGCTGCGGCGCCCGCAGGCTCGGGCCGAGCAGGGTCTCGCCCGAGCGCCGGCGATCTTGACTTCTCGATGGAGTGAGTGCACACTCACTCCATGGCCCGGACGCTCTCCACCGCCGAGGTCCGCCGCGAGGCGCTCCTCGAGGCGGCCCTCCCGCTCTTCGCCGCCCGGGGGATCACCGGCACGCCGACCCTGGCGGTGGCCAAGGCGAGCGGGATCTCGCAGGCCTACCTCTTCCGCCTCTTCCCCACCAAGGCGGATCTCGCGATCGCCCTGATTGAGCGGACGAACGAGCGCATCCACGCGACGATGGCCGCGGCCGCCGCCCGGGCCGCGCACGCCGGTGAGCCGGTCATGCCGGCGATGGGCAAGGCGTACACCGAGCTCGTCCAGCACGACCGCGACCTGCTCCTGCTGCAGCTGCACGCCCACGCCGCCTCGCCGGAGTCGCCGGAGATCCGGGAGGCGATGCGCGACGGCTTCCGCCGCCTGCACGCCCTCGTGAGCGAGACGACCGGGGCGCCGGGCGACGAGGTCGCGCGCTTCTTCGCCCGCGGGATGCTCCTGAACGTCATCGCCGCGCTGGACCTGCGGGAGGTCGAGGAGCCGTGGGCCCGGGGCCTCGTCGAGGGCCCGCGAGCGCCCGCGCCGGACGCGGCCCGCTGAGCCCCCTTTTTTCGCCACCCGATGATCAAGCACTCACTCACCGACCAAGGAGCACCCCGCATGGCACCGCCCGCCCCCGGCCGGCCCCGTTCCGGCTGGACCCTCGCGATCGTCTCGATCGCCCTCTTCATGACCGCGCTGGACAACCTCGTCGTCGGTGTCGCGCTGCCGTCGATCCGCACCGACTTCGGCGGCTCCCTCGAGTCGCTCGAGTGGACGGTCAACGCCTACACGCTCTGCTTCGCGGTCTTCCTCGTCCTCGGCGCCGCCCTCGGCGACCGCTTCGGGCGCAAGCGGATGTTCACCGTCGGCCTCACGCTGTTCACCGCCTCGAGCGCGTTCGCGGCGCTCGCCCCGAGCATCGACGCGCTCGTGGCCACGCGCGCGCTGCAGGGCCTCGGGGCGGCGATGGTCACGCCGCTGACGCTGACGCTGCTCTCCGAGGCCTTTCCCGCCGAGAAGCGCGGGCTCGCGCTCGGGGTCTGGGCCGGGGTGAGCGGCCTGGGCGTCGCCCTCGGCCCCTTCGTCGGGGGCGCCGTGGTCGAGGGCATCTCCTGGCAGTGGATCTTCTGGCTGAACGTGCCGACCGGCGTCGTGCTGGTGCCGCTGGCCGTGCGGTACCTGTCGGAGTCCTTCGGCCCGTCGCGGTCGCTCGACCTGCCCGGGGTCGCCCTGATCGCCACGGGGCTCCTCGGCGTGACCTTCGCGATCGTCCGCGGCCAGTCCGAGGGCTGGACGAGCACGCTCATCGTGGCCTCGGCGGCGATCGGCGCCATCCTGGTGGCCGTGTTCCTGGCCTGGGAGCGCCGGGCGCCGGCGCCCATGCTCCCGCTGCGGTTCTTCGCCTCGCGCGGCTTCGCCGCCTCCAACCTGGTCGGCTTCGCGATGTTCTTCGGGGTCTTCGGCTCGATCTTCCTGCTCAGCCAGTACTTCCAGACCGCGCAGGGCTACGGGCCGTTCGAGGCGGGCCTGCGCACACTGCCCTGGACCGGCATGCCGATGCTCGTGGCGCCCATCGCCGGCATCCTCTCCGACCGCATCGGCTCGCGGCCGCTCATGGCGACCGGCCTGGCGCTGCAGGCCGTGGCGATCACCTGGCTCTCGCAGGTCATCACCACGGAGGTCGCCTACACGTCGCTGCTGGTGCCCTTCGTGCTGGGCGGGACGGGCATGGCGCTCGTCTTCGCGCCGAGCGCCAACGCGGTCCTGCGGTCCGTGCGCCCCGAGGAGGCGGGCCAGGCCTCGGGCGCGACGAACGCGATCCGCGAGCTCGGCGGCGTCATGGGCGTCGCGGTCCTGGCCAGCGTCTTCGCGGGCAACGGCTCCTACGCGAGCCCGGTGGCCTTCACCGACGGGCTCACGGCGGCCCTGCCGATCGGCGCCGCGGTGCTGGCGGCGGGCGCGCTCGCCGCGCTCTTCGTCCCCGCGCTGCGGCGCGAGCCGGCGGCGGCCGGGCTCCCGGGCGAGGCGGTGCTCGCGCGCTGAGCGGCCACCGCCCGTCGAGCGCCGGATCACGCCCAGACGGTGGGGGTGATCCGGCGCTCGGCCTGGGACGGGCGTGGTGCGGCGAAGGAGGCGGATCGTGCACCCGGGCTTGTCGCCCCTCCCCGGTGACGCTCTCGCCGAGCGACGGCTCCGGTCCGGGCCGTCCCGCTGCACACGTCGGAGGCCGCTTAAGGCTGCTTCCTTCCGGACCTGACCTGGTTCACGGGCCGACGTTGCGCGGGACCCGGGCCATCGACACCGCCTTCGGCGCGCTGACTCCGAGGACGAGCCCCGCACCCGGGGATTCGGCCTCGCTAGAGCGGAACTGCGAGCGACAGGGCGCCGCTACTTCCCCACCTAGCACGATCCGCCGCTGAGGCTATCGCGTTGGCGCCGTATGCTGTGGGAGCGTTCGGGATTCCTGCCTCTCCGATCCTTCGCGCCCACCCACGGAGCGGCAGGAACGAGCAGCGCCGTGCCCACGGCATCACCAGCCCAGTCGGCGAACGCCCGCATCAGCGATGGGATCGGCCGGGTGGTCGCGGACCACGTCGGCCGCGGGCCCGACCAGGTCCGCACCTTCATCCACGACGACGTCGTGGTCTGCCTCATGCGCGGCACCTTCACGAAGTCCGAGCGCAAGCTCGTCGGCGCGGGCGAGGGCGACTTCGTGAAGGACATGCGCCTGCGCTTCCAGCAGACGATGCGCGAGGAGCTCGTCGCGGTGGTCGTCGAGGTCACGGGGCGGCGCGTCGAGGCGTTCCTCTCCGACCACAGCATCGAGCCCGACATCGCGGTGGAGACCTTCGTGCTCGTCGTGGAGCCCTGAGCCGCCCGCCCGCGCTTCAGGCCGCCGCGGCCCGGGCGGTGAGCTCCGGGGTGCGCAGGAGCCACGAGCCGTCCTCCAGGCGGCGGAGCGTGCCCTTCTCCGTCAGGAGCTTGGCGGCGAGGCTGATCGTCGGGCGCCGCGCGCCGACGAGGTGGCCGAGCTCCGCGTGGTTGAGCGACAGCGGCACCCGCACGCCGTCCGGCGTGACGCGGCCGAAGCGGGCGGCCAGCAACCGCATGAGGGCGAGCAGCCGGTCCTCCACGCGGGGGAGCTGGAGGACCGCCCGGTGGAGGGCCATGCGCGAGGCCTGGGCGCCCGAGCGGCGCACGAGCGTGCCGAGCTGCGTCGGGGTGAGCCGCGCGAGCATCGGCGCGTCCAGCGAGGCGACGCGCACCGGCGTCATCGCGGTCACGCGCACCTGCGTGCCCAGCGGATCCTCCTCGGGCGCGTCGAGCGCCAAGCAGTCCTCCGGGCCGAGCAGCTCGCTGGCCACGTTGCCCTGGAGCGTCACCTCGCGCTTGACGAGCCCGTCGACGACCAGCAGGTAGCGGCTCCGCTGCGACGCGAGGGCCAACGGGCCCCGCGGCAACGACCACGTCGCACGGGGGACGGCGACCAGCGGTGCGGGTGGCGCGATGGACACGGACACGATGAAACCTCCCGGACGGCATGCGGCTGTGGTCCGGGCCGTGGGCGGACGCCGGCCGGACGCCACCTCGCTCCCTCCTGTCGTGCACCGGCCGTGCCGCCGCGCCGACGGCTGGGCCTCCCGGCACGGTAGCGCGACGGGCGACGAACCCCGGGAACTTCTAGTCCGCCGGTTCCGAGACCACGAGCCGCAGCCCACCCGGACGGCTGTGCTGCGCGCGCAGGTGGCCGTGCCGCGCGTCCCAGCTGCCGTCCTCGAGCGCGCCCCGGAGGCGCTCGACCATCCGCTCCTCCGCCCCCGCCGGCACGACGGCCCACATCGACTGGGCGGCGCGCACGGCCGGGTCGAGCAGCGCCTCGGGCCGGTTCCAGTAGGCCTCGAAGAAGCCGTCGGTGAGGTCCGCGGGGGTGGGCATCGACTGCACGTGGCAGCGCCCGCCGAGCGCTTCGGCCACCGCCGCGACGCTCGGGAAGCGCGGGCGCTCGATGGCCAGGCCCTCCGCGAGGTGATCCTGCTGCCAGTCCGGGAGCGCGTCGAGGTCGAAGGTGAAGACGACCACCGGCCCGCGCGCGACCCGGCGCAGCTCGCGCAGGCCCGCCGCGGGCGGCGACCAGTGGTGGATCGTCACGCACGCCATCGCCGCGTCCACGGCGTCGTCGTCGAGCGGCAGCGCCTCGGCGCGCGCGTCGATCGCCGGCGCGGCGCCGGCGCCGCGCTGGGCGCGCATGGTGGCGCTCGGCTCGACGGCCAGCACCCAGCGGTCCGTGGGCTCGTAGGACCCGGCGCCCGCGCCGACGTTCACCACGGTCCGCGCGTCGCCGAGCGCCGCCCGGATCCAGGCGGCGATGCGCGGGTCGGCGCGGCGCTGCGCGGCGTAGCCGCGGCCGTGGCGCTCGTAGTCGACGAAGGCTGCCGCCATGCCCGCAGGCTACGGCGCCGGCCGCGCTTCAGGCGTCGAAGAGCCGCCGCAGCCGGGCCAGCCGCGCCTCGGCGGCCGGGCGGCGCTCGTCGGCCGGCCCGAGCAGCTCGACCAGCGCCCGCGCCGCGGGCTCGTCCTCCTGCCCGGCCGCGCCCGCGCACCAGGCCGCCAGGAGCTCGGGCTCCCCCGACCGGAGCACCGCTCGGCGCAGCCCGTGCTCCAGGCGATCGCGCGCCTCCACCACCCGGGGCGCCGTCGAGCCCGCGAGCGCCTGCTCGCGCGCCAGCACGAGGGCGTCGGCCAGGCGGCCGCCGGCGAGCGCCCGCTCCGCGTCGCCCAGGTCGCTGCTCACGGCGCCCGCGAACTCGTAGGGGCGCGCGCGCAGGACCGGGCCGAGCAGCCGCCGCAGCCGGCTCATCTCGGCGCGCAGCGTGACCGGCTTGCCCGTCTCCCCGTAGACCTCGAGCGTGAGCTCCTCCGAGGTGAGCCCGCGGCCGGCCAGCAGCAGCACCGCGAGGATCTCGGCGTGGCGCAGGGAGAGCGCGACGGCCCGCCCCTCGCGCAGGAGCCGCGGGCGGCGCCCGAGCAGCTCCAGGCGGACGGGCGCCGCGGCACCCCCCGCTCCGCGCGGAGCCGCCGCCGGTCGGCACCAGAGCACGAGCCCGTCGTGGCCGGGGAGCTCCTCCACGTCGGCCAGCCGCCCGTCCGGGAGCACGAGCTCCTCGCCGGCCCGCACGGGGCCGACCCGGTCGGGCAGCCACGCGTGCGGCACCGCCTGCAGGAGGTGCCCCGAGGGCCGGACGAGCGCCGAGCGCTGCGTCGCCCCCGCGACCCGGGCGAGGTAGGCCTCCCGCATCGGCCCGTCGCGGCGCAGCCGGTCCTGGCGCAGGTAGGCCTCGGCCATCCCCGCCGCCGCGGTGACGAGCGCCAGCGTGTGGGGGTGGGCCGTGCGCAGGTGGCCCGTCAGGTCCACGACGCCGAGGATCTCCCCAGTCGCCGGGTCGTGGATCGGCGCGCCCGAGCACTGCCACGGGTGCACGATCCGGTTGAAGTGCTCGGCGGAGAAGATCTGGACCGGGTGGTCGACCGCGATCGCGGTGCCGAGCGCGTTGGTGCCGGCTCCGCGCTCGCTCCAGTCCGCGCCGCAGACGAGGTGGAGGTCGTGCGTGGCCTCGATGACGCGGTGGTGGCCCTCCATCCACATGAGCACGCCGCGGGCGTCGGAGATCACGAGCATGTGGGCCGACTCGCTCGTGGCCCCGGCGAGCAGGTCGCGCAGGACCGGCAGCACGGGGTAGAGCGGGTGGCGCGACCAGCGCTCCTCCACCTCGCGGTCGTCCATGACGATCGGCGCGAGGTGGTTCTCGGGGTCGACCCCCGCGTCACCCGAGCGCGTCCACGACTGGGTGACCACGGCCCGGACGGCGGCGCCGACGTCCTCCCCCGCGTTGAAGGCCTCGTGGAGGCGGCGCAGCGTCCGGGCGTGCGCGAGCCGGTCGCCGACCGGCTGCACCGCGAGCCACGGGTTCCTCTCGACGACCGGCATCCGGTGCGGTCGATGCTACCGCCCTCGACACCGCGTCAAGCCCGGGCCGCACCCGCCGCGCGTGCAACGTGGACGCAGCCTCCGCGGGCGTACGCTCGCCTCTCCCCTACCCGGAAGGACCCGCTCATGGCCATCGCTGTCCCCATCGCCGAGGCGACCCGCCGCTTCACCTCCCAGCCCCGCCAGCTGCTCATCGGCGGCGAGTGGGTCGACGCCGCCGACGGCGGCACCTTCGAGACGACCGACCCCGGGACGAACGAGGTGCTGACCACCGTCGCCCACGGCAAGGCGGAGGACGTCGACCGCGCCGTCAAGGCGGCTCGGGCGGCGCTCGCCGGGCCCTGGTCGAAGATGACCCCGTCCGAGCGTGGCCGTGCGATCCACCGGCTCGGCGATCTCATCATGGAGAACCTCGACGAGCTGGCCGAGCTCGACTCGCTCGACAACGGCAAGGCCAAGTCGGTCGCCGCCGCCGCCGACGTCCCGCTCGCCGCCGACCTCTTCTGGTACATGTCGGGCTGGGCGACCAAGCTCAAGGGCTCGACGGTCACGCCCTCCCTGCCCTACCTCCCGGGTCAGGAGTTCCTGGCCTACACGACCAAGGAGCCCGTGGGGGTCGTCGGGCAGATCATCCCCTGGAACTTCCCGCTGCTCATGGCCGCCTGGAAGGTCGGCCCCGCGCTGGCCACGGGCTGCACCGTCGTCCTGAAGCCCGCCGAGCAGACCCCGCTGAGCGCCCTGCGGCTCGGCGAGCTGGCCCTCGAGGCCGGCATCCCGCCCGGCGTGCTGAACGTCATCACGGGCTACGGCGACGCCGGCGCCGCCCTGGCCGACCACCCCGACGTCGACAAGGTCGCCTTCACGGGCTCCACCGAGGTCGGCAAGATGATCGCGCAGGCCTCGGGCCGCACGAACCTCAAGCGCGTCTCGCTGGAGCTCGGGGGCAAGAGCCCGAACATCATCCTCGACGACGCCGACGTGCCGGCCGCGATCGCCGGCGCCGCCCAGGGGATCTTCTTCAACCAGGGCGAGGTGTGCACCGCGGGCAGCCGCCTCTACGTGCACCAGAACCTGTTCGACGAGGTGGTGGCCGGGGTGAGCGACGCGGCCAACGCCATCAAGGTCGGCCACGGGATGCAGCCCGACACGGAGATGGGCCCGCTCGTCTCCTCCGAGCAGTTCGAGCGCGTGACGAACTACCTGAAGGTCGGCAACGACGAGGGCTCCCGCGCGGTGGCGGGCGGCTCGGCGATCGAGGGGCCGGGGTACTTCGTGCAGCCGACGGTGCTGGTGGACGGCACGAAGGACCACCGGCTCGTGCGCGAGGAGATCTTCGGGCCGGTCGTGATGGCGCTCCCGTTCCAGGACATCGACGAGCTGGCCGACCAGGCCAACGACTCGATCTACGGCCTGGCCGCCGGCGTGTGGACGCGGGACGTCTCGAAGGCGCACCTGCTGGCCAAGCGCATCAAGGCGGGCACCGTGCACGTGAACACGTACCACATCTACGACGCCGCGCTGCCCTTCGGCGGCTACAAGCAGAGCGGCTGGGGCCGGGAGATGGGCGAGGAGGTGCTCGCCGCCTACCAGGAGACGAAGTCGGTCGTCGTCGCCCTCTGAGGGGAGCGGGGCGGGCCGGCGCACGAGGCGCCGGCCCGCCCGCCCGTCACACGCGCGAGCCGCGCCCGGCGAAGAACGCGAACAGCGCGAGGATCGCGACGGCGAAGAGGATGGGGTGGATGATCGTCCCGCCGGCGATGGCGATGACGAGCAGGATGATGCCGATGACGAGGTAGAGCACGGGGCCTCCAGGGCGTGATGAATGGGACGTTGAGCCCATGCTGCCCGAACGCGGAGGCTCCGGCGTCTCGCCGGTCGGCGCACCGACGTCCGCGTGCGGACATGGCCGCGGCGGGGTAGGTGGGCGCGATGGCCGTCCCGCGCCCCGAGTCCGTCGTCGAGGCCGATGCGGACCTCGCCGACCTGCTGGACCCGGAGACGCGGGAGCGGGCCCGGCGCGAGGCCGTCGCCACGGTGCGCACCCTCTCCCCCGGGGAGTGGGACGTCCGGTCCTCCCGCGAGCCGGACGTCCACCACCGCGGCTTCCTGGTGGCCGACGGGCTCCTCACCCGCGAGGTCGAGGTGCTCGGCCGGCGCTGCGTCGAGCTCATCGGCGCCGGGGACGTCCTGCGGCCCTGGAGCTGGGACGAGGACGGGGCGCACGTGCGCGCCGAGATCGGCTGGTCGGTCCTCGAGCCGACCCGGCTCCTGGTGCTCGACCACGGCCTCGTCCGCCGCCTGGACCCGTTCCCGCAGCTCGGCGTCGAGCTCTTCACGCGCGGCACGCGGCGGGCGCACGCCCTGGCGGTGACGCTGGCCATCGCGCACCACCAGCGGGTGGAGGACCGCGTCCTGCTCACGCTCTGGCACCTCGGCGAGCGCTGGGGGCGGGTGGGCGCCGACGGGATGGTCGTCGACCTGCCGCTCGGCCACGAGCGGCTGGCGGGCTTGATCGGCGCGACGCGCCCGTCGACCACGACGGCCATCGGCGAGCTCACGCGCGAGGGCCTGCTCGCCCGGCGGCCGGACGGATGCTGGGTGCTGGCCGGGACGCCGCCGCGCGAGCTGCGCCGGGGCCTCGCCGCCGTGATGCGCTGAGGACTGCCGACGCGCCGTGATGCGCGCGCCGCCGTGATGCGCGGGTGCGGCCTACGCCGTGGCGGCGCGCGCGAGGCCGCCGGTGCGGCGCAGGCGCGCGAGCGACGCGACGCCCGCCCCGAGGGCCGCGGCGGCCCCCACGGCCAGCCCGGCGCGGGCACCGAACGCCTCGTCGACGAGGCCGAGGAGCGGCGCGCCGAACGGCGTGGAGCCCAGGAAGACGACCGCGTAGAGCGCCATGACGCGACCGCGGACCTCGGGCGGCGCGGCCAGCTGCAGCGCGGCGTTGATCGAGGAGGTGAAGGTCACGCTGGCCGCGCCGACCACCAGGAGCGCGGCGAGCGCCGCCCCGAGGCTCGGCGCCGCGGCGACGAGCGCCAGGCCGACCCCGAAGAGGGCCGAGGAGGCGGCGACGAGGTGCGGGGAGGTCCGCCCGCGGGCGCCGGTGACGAGCGCGCCGGCGACGGCGCCGGCACCCATGACCGCCGTCAGCAGCGCGTAGGTCGAGGCGCTGCCGTGGAAGTCCTCCGCGGCCAGCAGCGGCAGCACCGTGGTGAAGTTGAAGGCCAGCGTGCCGACCAGCGCCATCTGGGCCAGCGGCAGCCACAGCGCCGCGTCGCCGCGCACCACGTCGAGGGCCTCGCGGACCTGGCCCGCGGCGCGGCGCGCCGGGGGGGCGGGCAGCAGCGCGCCGACGTCCATCCCCCGCAGGGCGAGGAGCATCGCGGCGAAGGAGCAGGCGTTCACCAGGAAGCAGCTGGCCACACCGAGCGTCGCGATGACCACCGCGGCGGCCGCCGGGCCGGCGATGCGGGCCGTCTGCACCAGCACCGAGTTGAGCGCGACGGCGTTGACGACGCGATCGGGCCCGACCATCTCCGAGATGAAGCTCTGTCGCGTCGGGTTGTCCACCGCGAGCACGAGGCCGCGCACCACGATGAGCGCCAGGAGCATCCACAGCTCCACCGCTCCCGTCGCCACCAGCACCCAGAGGACGAGTGCGGGCACCGCGGCCAGCGCCTGGGTGACCTGGAGCACCCGGTGCTTGCGCAGCCGGTCGGCCAGGACCCCGCCCCAGGCGCCGAAGAGCAGCATGGGCAGGAACTGCAGCGCCGCGGCCACGCCGAGCGCGAAGCCCGAGTGGGTCAGCTCCAGGACCAGCCAGGCCTCCGCGACCGTCTGCATCCAGGTCCCGCTCACCGAGATGACCTGGCCGACGAAGAAGCGACGGTAGTTGCGCAGGTGCAGCGCGGCGAACGAGGCGCTCATCGCCCCTCCTCCTCCAGCAGCCCGTCGAGCAGGACGGCGGCCCGCGCGAGCGTGGCCCGGTCGGCGGCGGGCAGCTCCTCGAGCGCGGTCGCGAGCGCCTCGGTCCCGCGGTGGCGCGACCGCGCGAGCAGCTCGGCTCCCGCCGGGCTGAGGGCCACCCGGTGGGAGCGGCGGTCGCCCGGGTGCGCCACGCGCTCCACGAGGCCCCGCTCGACCAGCTTGGCCACCAGGCGCGTGGCGGTCGGGCGCTGGACGCGCTCGTGGGCGGCGATCTCCGACGGGGTGAGCGGCCCGTGACGCTCGACGGTGTGGAGCGCCGCCCCGAGCGACGGCGTGAGACCGGATCCCGCGCGCTGGCGCAGGCGCCGCGCCAGGCGGGTGACCGCGACGCGCAGCTCGGTCGCGGGGGTGACGTCGGCGGCGGGAGAGATGGTTAGCAAGCGCAACCAGTGTAGCGCCGCGCCTCACGCCTCCTCGAGCGACTGGAGCGTGAGCTGGTGGAGCATCGCGGGCCGCGGCAGCGCGAGCGCGTGCGCGATCTCGCCACCCACCACGGCGGGGTCCAGCCCGATCTCGGCCTGCCGGCGGCGGATGCCCTCGCGCACGTCGTCGTCCTGCATGTCGCGGCCGAGCTCGGTCGCCACCCACCCCGGCGCGACCAGCAGCACCCGCGTTCCGTCGACGCGCAGCTCGCGCCGCAGCGCCTCGGCCAGGGCGTGGACCCCGAACTTCGTGGCGGTGTAGACCGCGCCCTCCGAGCCGGTCACGCGGGTGCCGGCCACGGAGCCCATGAGGACCAGGTCGCCGCCGCCCGCGGCGCGCAGGTGGCCCAGGGCCGCGTGCGCGGTGAAGAGGAGGCCGAGGAGGTTGACCTCGACGAGTCGCCGCCACTCGTCGCTGCGGCCGTCGGCGAACGGCGCCATGAGCTGCACGCCGGCGATGGCGCAGGCGGTGTCGAGCCCGCCGAGCGCCTCCGCGGCCCGGTCGACCGCGGTGCCCACCGCGGCCTCGTCGGTGACGTCGGCCGCGAGGGCCACCCCTCCGAGCTCCTCGGCGAGCGCCGCCACCCGCTCCTCGCGCCGGGCCAGGCAGGCGACCGTGGCGCCGGCCGCGGCCAGCGCGCGGGCGGTCGCCTCGCCGATCCCGGAGCTCGCTCCGGTGACGAGGACGCGGCGGCCGGCGAGGGGCGGCGAGAGGCTCATCTGCTCCGCCTCCCCGTGCCGCGGCCGCGGCAAGCGGCCGGCTCAGACGCTCACGGGCCGTCGCGCGGCGGCGAGCGCCTGGTCGAGGTCGGCCACGAGGTCGTCGACGTGCTCGATCCCGACCGACAGGCGCACCGTGTCCTGGCTGACCCCCGCCGCCTCGAGCTCCTCCGCGCTCAGCTGGGAGTGCGTGGTGGTGGCGTTGTGGATCGCCAGCGACTTCGCGTCGCCGATGTTGGCCAGGTGGCTGAAGAGGCCGAGCGCCTCGATGAAGCCCCGGCCCGCCTCGAGGCCGCCGACCACGCCGAAGCTCACGAGCGCCCCGCCGCCGCCGCGGAGCACGCGGCCGGCGACCTCCTGGTACGCGTCGCCCTCCAGCCCGGGGTAGGCGACCCAGGCGACGCCGTCGTGCTGCTGCAGCCAGCGCGCGATCGCCAGCGCGTTGGCGTTGTGGCGCTCCATGCGCAGCGGAAGCGTCTCGACGCCCTGGAGGAACAGGAACGCGTTGAACGGGGAGAGGGCCGCGCCCGTGTTGCGCAGCAGCACGGTGCGCACGCGGCCGATGTAGGCGGCCGGCCCGAGGACGTCGCTCCAGACCACGCCGTGATAGCTCGGGTCGGGCGACGTCAGGCCGGGGAAGCGCTCGGCGTGCGCGGGCCAGTCGAAGCGCCCCGCGTCGATGAGGATGCCGCCGATCGAGGTGCCGTGCCCGCCGATGAACTTCGTGAGCGAGTGGACCGCGACGTCCGCGCCGAGGTCCAGCACCCGGCACCCGAGCGGCGTGGGGACGGTGTTGTCCACGATGAGCGGCAGCCCGTGGGCGTGCGCGGCCTGCGCCCAGGCCGGGACGTCGAGCACGTTCAGGCGCGGGTTGCCGATCGTCTCGCCGAAGACGAGCCGGGTGCGGTCGTCGACGAGGGCGGCGAGGGCCGACGGGTCGTCCGCGTCGACCCAGCGCACCTCGATGCCGTACTGCGGCAGCGTGTGGGCGAAGAGGTTGTAGGTGCCGCCGTAGAGCTGGGAGACCGAGACGATGTTGTCGCCGGCCCGGGCGATGTTCAGCACGCTGTAGGTGACCGCCGCCTGGCCCGAGGCCGTCACCACCGCGGCGACGCCGCCCTCGAGCTGCGTCAGCCGCTGCTCGAGCACGTCCCAGGTCGGGTTCATGATCCGGCTGTAGATGTTGCCCGGCGTCTTGAGCGCGAACAGGTCCGCCGCGTGCTGGGTGTCGTCGAAGACGTAGGAGGTCGTCTGGTAGATCGGCACCGCCCGCGCGTTGGTCGTCGGGTCCGGCTCCTGGCCCCCGTGCAGGGCGATGGTCTCCGGGTGCAGCGTCGGCTCGGGAAGGCTCATGGGGCAGTCCTAGCAGCGCCCGACGCGAAAGGCAACCAACCGGGTCGGGATTCCGGGTTTCCCCGAACCTCGTCACCGCCGAGGGGGCCTGCGTGGTGAGAACCGACGGCCATGCCTCCATCTCCCACCGAGCTGGTGGTCGACGCCCGCGCAGCTCCTCACCGCTCGGCGAAGTCCGGGCGCATGGCAGCCTGGAGCGCGTCGGCGGCGATCTCGGAGCCCGCCTGGTTCAGGTGGATGCCGTCGGGGGCGCGGACGAGGCGGTCCCGGCCGCCGACCGGCATCGCGTCGCGGTAGCGGCCGCCCGGGGTGAAGAGGTCGGCCAGCTCGACCATGCGCACCTGCGCCCGGTAGGGCTCGGCGGCGATGCGCACCGCCGCGTTCACCGTGCGTGCGATGCGCGCGCGGGCCGGGTCGCGGGGGAGCGGCAACGTGAGCCAGTAGACGATCCCCGCGCCACCCCGCCGGTAGGCGTCCATCATGCGCCGCGCGCGGGTCGCGTACTCGGCCGCCCACGCCGCGCCGCAGCACCCGACCGGCGTGCCCCGGCCGCCGACCGCCATCGGGAAGCCCTCGTTGGCCCCGAGCAGCACGACCGTCGCGGAGGCACCGGCGCGCGCCTGCCGGCGCGCCTCCGCACCCCAGTCCAGCAGCGCCGTCTTGGAGATCCCGGTGCCCAGGTGGGCGTCGCGGGTCACCCGCACCCCGCGGCCCGCGAGCCGCCGGGCGAGGACCGTGTCCAGCGGCTGGCTCATCGAGTCGCCCGTGACCAGGAGCGTCCGGAGCGCCCGCGGGCGCGAGGGCGCGGCGAGCACTCCGGGGGCGAAGGCGTCCGGGGTGACCACGGCCGCGTCGGCCGGCCCGCCGGCGCTCGCGGCCACCTCCCCGTCCCCATCGTCCTGCGGCGAGAGCCAGGAGCTGAGGCGCGCCTCGGCGTCCGCCAGCGGGAGCCGGTCGCCGAGCCAGCCCGCGGGTCGTCCGACGGCCAGCACCGCCGTGCGCGTCACGCCGGCCTGCATCTCCTCGCCGCTCGAGCGCAGCGACGGGCCCTCGATCAGCGCGAGCAGCAGCCCGACGACCAGCACGCACAGCACCGCGTCACGGGCGGAGCGCCGGCGGCCCGGCGGAGGCGGGGGAGGCGCACCGGTTCCAGGCATCAGAACGCGAAGTAGATGAAGGGGGGCACGCCCTGCGAGGGCACGGTGGCGACCACGAGCACGATGACCGCCGTGAGGCTCCCGGCGAGCGGCATCGGCCGCAGCGCCTCGAAGCGCAGGCGCAGCGCGTCGAGCGGGCGCTCGGGCAGCAGCTGGAGCCCGATAGTCAGCCCCACGACGAGGACGACCGGCGCCGTCCAGAGGGTCGCGGCACCCGGGTGGCCCAGACGCGCGAGAAACGCTCCCGCGACGTCGAGCGAGCCGGCGCGGAAGAGCACCCAGGCGAAGACCACCGCGTGGAAGACCACGAGCCAGCGCACCCAGGCCGGGGCGCGGATCCGCCCGTGCAGCAGGCGCTCGACCACGAGGAAGGCGCCGTGGGCCGTGCCCCAGAGCACGAAGGTCCAGGCGGCGCCATGCCACAGGCCGCCGAGGACCATGGTGAGCATGACGTTGCGGGCCGTCCTCAGCCGCCCGCCGCGGTTGCCCCCGAGCGGGATGTAGAGGAAGTCGCGCAGGTATCGCGAGAGCGTCATGTGCCAGCGCCGCCAGAAGTCCCGGAAGCTCAGCGCCCGATAGGGCCGGTGGAAGTTCTGCGGGAAGACGAAGCCCATGAGCAGCGCGAGCCCGATCGCGATGTCCGTGTAGCCCGAGAAGTCGCAGTAGATCTGCGCGGCGTAGGCGTAGGCCGCCAGCAGCACGTCGGGCGCCGAGTAGAGCTCCGGGACGCCGAAGACGGGATCCACCACCTGCCGCGCCAGGAAGTCGGCGATGGCGACCTTCTTCACCAGGCCGAGGGCGATGAGCGCCACCCCGGCGCCCACCGACACCCGCGAGGGGTCGCGCGGCGAGGCGAGCTGGGGCAGGAACTCGCGCGCGCGCACGATGGGGCCGGCCACCAGGTGCGGGAAGAACGAGAGGTAGAGCGCGACGTCGACGAGCGAGGACGGCGGCAGCAGGCCGCGGCGGACGTCGACCACGTAGGAGATCGCCTGGAAGGTGAAGAACGAGATGCCGACGGGCAGGGCGACGGCGAGCAGCGGCAGCGGCAGCCCGAGCCCGATGTCGTCGAGCAGGCCGCCGAGCTCCTCGGCGAAGAACCCGTAGTACTTGAACGCGCCGAGCAGCAGCAGGTCCGCGCCGACCGCGAGGGCGACGAGCTGCGAGCGGCGGCGCTCCTCGCTCGCCCGCGCCACCGCGACCGCGGCGAGCTGGTTGGCCAGCGTGACCGCCGCGAGCAGCAGGCAGAACCGCGGGTCGGCGGCCGCGTAGAACAGGTAGCTCGCCGCGAGGATGAACGGCTTCCAGATCCTCGGCCGCGGCATGAGCGCCCAGCCGAGCAGCAGGACGCAGGGGAAGAAGATCGCGAACTCGACGGACGGGAAGACCACGGCGGCGGGGCGCGGGGCGGCGGACGCCCCGGCAGGACGGGCATCCTGCCACGTGGCCCGGTCACGGCGGGCCGCCGGGCCACCGCGGGGCCCGGTCACGGCGGGCCGGCGGGCCGGCGGGCCACCGCGGGGCCCGGTCACGGCGGGCCGGCGGGGCACCGCGGGGCCCGGTCCCGGCGGGCCGGCAGGCCGGCGCGGGGCCGCGATCACGGCGGGCCGGCAGGCCACCGCGGGGCCGGGCCGTCGGCGCGAGCGCGGCGGGCCGGCCGGCGCGGCCGCGGCCTCCGGGTCGCGGGACCGCCGGGCCGCCGCCGCGTGCGGAGGCGCTGCGGGGGCGCGGGCGCAGCGGGCCCGTGGGCGCGGGCGCGGCAGGCCGCAGGCGCAGCGGGCCCGTGAGCGCGGGCTCGGCAGGCCAGGCCCGCGCCGACCGAGCGAGCCGCGGAGCTGCGCAGCGGCCTGCGGAGGCCGCGCCTGGCGCTCCGAACGGCCGCGCCGCCCGCCACGCTCCCCCTCGCACCGCTCCGCCGGCCCGCCGTCCCCCACGCGCTGCCGTTCGGATCCCAGCCCGCTGAGCGGGCCGCACTCCGAACGCCCCGTGCTCCGCCTCCCGTCGGCCCTCCGCCCCCTCGCCCGACTCCCCCACGCGCTGCCGTTCGGTTCACAGCCCGGTGAGCGGGCCATACTCCGAACAGCCGGCGTCCCGCGCACCGCGCCCGCCCCACGAGGCGCCCGGCGTCTCGCCGCACCGCGCCCGCCCCCCGAGGCGCCCCGCCGCCCCATCGCCCGCGCCCCGCCGCCCCACCGCCCCCGCCCCCCCCCCCCCCCGCCCCCCCCCCCCCCCCCCGCCCCCCCCCCCCCCCCCCCCCCCCCCCCCGCGGGGGGGCCCGCACGAC
>CAXSFZ010000019.1:0-55440 GCA_964236905.1 uncultured Solirubrobacteraceae bacterium
ACCGCCGATCGCCGGCGTCGAACGTCGCGCCACAACCCCCATCCCACGCCCACGATTCGCCGACCCGACTGGTCACCGGCGCTCGTGCACCGGCGCTGCGTCCGCCGGCCGACGCCCGGCCGACGCGCTTCGCGGCGCCCCGCCAACGCGGGCGCCCGGCCGCCTCAGCGCGCGAGCACGGTGACCCGCTCGAACCGCGGGTCGCTCGCGCCGTGGAGCCGCGCGCCCGTCGTCACGAGCTCGCGCAGGTAGGCCACCGTCTCCGCGGTGACCTCCTCGCCGGGCAGCAGGGCGGGGATGCCGGGCGGGTAGCCCGCGATCGACTCGCAGGAGACGCGGCCGATCGCCGCGTCGACCGCGAGGAGCTCCGACGGGCCGAGGAACGCCTCGCGCGGCGAGGTCGTCATGGGCTGCGTGCGCGCCACGGGCGGCGCGATGACCGGCTGGGTGGTGCCGCCCTGCCGGATCCGCTTGGCGGTCTCGTCGATGTCGCCCGCGACGCGCTCGAGCGCCTGGGCGTCCTCGGCGATCCCGACGACGAGCACCAGGGTCGCCTGGGTGGCCAGCTCGGGCTGGACGTCGTAGGCGCTGCGCAGCGCGGCGGCGACCTCATAGCCCGTGCGGCCGAGGCCGGTGACGTCGAGCACGATCCGCAGCGGGTCCCAGTCCGCGACCCCCGGGCGGCCGACCTGCTCCTCCCCCACCAGCCGGAGGCCGGGGACCGCGGCGAGCTTCGCGCGCGTACGGGCGACTGCCGCGAGCGTCTCGTGGATGAGCGCCTCACCGTGCACGGCGAGCTGGCGGCGCGTGGCGTCGAGCGAGGCCATGAGCAGCGAGCTCGGCGAGGTGGAGCGCAGGAGCCGCAGCATCCGGTCGACCGTCGCGGCGTCGACCCGCCCGCCCGCTCCGACGTGCAGCATCGCGCTCTGGGTCAAGGAGCCCGCGAGCTTGTGGATCGAGGTGACGGCCGCGTCCGCGCCGAGCGCGAGCGCGCCCCGCGGCAGGTCGGGGTGGAAGCCGAAGTGCGGGCCCCACGACTGGTCGACCACGAGCGCCGCCCCGTGCGCGTGGGCGACCTCGGCGCAGCCGGCCACGTCGGCCACCATCCCGTAGTAGGTCGGGGAGACCATGAAGACGGTGCGCGCGGCGGGGTGCTCCGCCAGGACGGCGCCCAGGGCCTCCGGCGTGATCCCGTGGGCCATCCCCAGGACCCCGTCGTAGGCCGGGGCCACGAAGGCCGGGATCCCCCCGCTCAGGACCAGGCCGTCGACGAGCGAGGCGTGCGAGTTGCGCTGGGCGACCACCGTGGTCCCGAGCGGCGCCAACGCCAGGCAGAGCGCGTGGTTGCCCTGCGTGGCCCCGTTGGTCAGGAACCACGTGCGCTCGGCGCCGTGCGCGTCGGCGGCCAGGCGCTCGGCGCGCTCGTAGGCCGTCGGGCTCGGGCCGAGGTCGATCCCGTGGAGGTCCTGCGGGACGTCGACGGCCAGCGCGCGGTCGCCCAGGGCGAAGCGCAGGCCGGGGTCGGCGGCCGCTCCGCCCTTGTGGCCGGGGACGTGGAAGCGCCCCGGCCCGCGGAAGCCGTAGGCCACGACGGCGTCGAGGTAGGGCGCGCTGGGCTGCTCGGAGCCGAAGGGCACCCCTAGCCCCCGGGCGCCGTCTCGGCGCTCGCGCGGCGCTCGGCCTCGCGCAGGAGCTCGGCCCGGACGAAGCCGTCGAGGTCGCCGTCGAGGACCCGGGTGGCGTCGCCGAGCTCGTAGGAGGTCCGGTGGTCCTTGACCATCGTGTACGGGTGCAGCACGTAGGAGCGGATCTGCGAGCCGAAGTTCACGTCCTGCACCGCACCCTTCTCCTTGGCGATGGCCTCCTCGCGCTCGCGCTCGCGGCGCTCCACGAGCTTCGAGGCGAGCATCTTCATCGCGGTCAGCCGGTTGGCCGACTGCGAGCGCTCGTTCTGGCACTGGACGACGACGCCCGTCGGCAGGTGGGTGATGCGCACGGCGGAGTCGGTCTTGTTCACGTGCTGGCCCCCGGCTCCCGAGGCGCGGTAGGTGTCCACCCGCAGGTCGTCGTCGTTGATCTCGACCTCGCCCGCGTCCTCGATGACCGGCGCCACCTCGAGGCCGGCGAACGAGGTCTGGCGCCGGTTGGCCGAGTCGAACGGGCTCAGGCGGACCAGGCGGTGCACGCCCTTCTCGGCGCCGAAGAGCCCGTAGGCGTTCTCCCCGCTGGCCCGGAACGTCGCCGACTTGATGCCCGCCTCCTCGCCGTCGGAGGCCTCCAGCAGCTCCACCCGGAAGCCACGGCGCTCGGCCCAGCGCATCTCCATGCGCAGCACCATCTCCGCCCAGTCCTGCGCGTCGGTGCCACCCGCCCCGGCGTTGACCGTCACGAGCGCGTCGCCCCCGTCGTAGTGGCCGGAGAAGAGGCGCTCCTCCTCGAGCTCGACCAGCCGCGCCTCCATCGGGGCGAGCGAGCCCGAGAGCTCGGCCATGATCCCCGGGTCCTCCGCCGCGAGCTCCGCGAGCCCCTCGAGGTCCGCGACGTCGGCCTCGAGCGAGCGGAAGCGCTCCAGGCGGCGGGCCGTCCGCGCGTGCTCGGCCGAGACCTTCTGCGCCGAGGCCGGGTCGTCCCAGAAGGCCGGGTCCTGCATCTCGACCTCGAGCTGGGCCACCGTGGCCGCCAGCGCGTCGACATCGACGCCGAGGCGATTGGCCTCCCAGGCGTCGCGGATGGCCGCGAGGCGCTGGGCGATCGGCAGCTCGTCGGGGGTGGCGCTCATCGCCGACGAGGGTACCCTCGGGCCACCGTGAACCCGCTCCTGCTCCCCGGGCGCCTGGCGCTGCGCGCCCTCGAGGACGTGCACCAGATCGCGGTGGCGGCGCGCGACATCGGGCCCCGGCTCAGCACGCTGCAGGATCGTGCCGACTCCATCGAGCTCCAGCTCGGCGAGGCGATCGCCATCGCGCGCGAGATCGAGGCGCGCGGCCGGGAGGCGATCGCCATGGGCGAGCGGATCGACCTGCGCGCGGCGGCGATCCTCGACCTGGCCGACCGCGTGGACGACCGCGCCTCGGAGATCATGGCGGAGGCGCGCGAGATCCAGGTCACCGCGGCCGAGGTCGCGCTGCGCGGCGGCCAGGTCGCGGAGGCCCTCCCGCTGCTCGAGCGCGCCATCTCCCTCGCCGAGCCCCTCGAGAGCACGGTCGAGCGGCTCGGACGCCTCGTCGACCGCCTGCCGGGCGGCGCCCGCTCGCACCGCGCCCCGCGCCTCTGACCCCGGGGCGGAACGCCCCGGCACCGCCGCCGACCGGCGTCGGAGCGCGAGCGGGCCGACGCGGTCGCACCGCGGCCGGAACGGCCCTCGCGCCGCCCGTCGGGCGTCGCCGACCCCGCCGGAGCGGGCTCCGCCCGCGAGCGGCCCGCAGCGCGGCGCCCTCAGGCCAGCGCGTGCAGCTGCTGCTGCAGCGACTGCTCGTCCTGCACGAGCTCGTCGCTCACCGCCTCGTAGCCGACGAGGTCGCCCTGCTCGACCGCGGAGGCCAACCGGTCGTAGTCCGTGGCCGTGGCCTTGAGCACCGTCGCCAGCGCGCGAGCCGCTCCGAGGCTCGCCGGTGCGGGGGGCAGGGCCCGCTGGGCCTCGCGGTACGTCTCGCCCAGAGCCACAGCCGCGCTGATCTGGGCGCGGGCGCTCGGAGCGAGCTGAAGACGGTGCCGCCCGTCCACCCGCTCGGCGCTCAACCGCGCCAGGGTCCCGTCCAGGGAGCGCAGGTAGCCGCGGGGCGCGCCACCGGCGGCGTTCGCAGGCGAGACGGAGGCCGAGGCGGCGGACGGCGGCGCCGAACGGCCTCCGTGCAGGCCGGCGACGGCGAACCCGGCGGTGGCCGCCGCCAGGGCGGCCAGGCCGACCGCCACGCTTGTCCGGCTCGTGACCGGCCAGGCCGCACGCCTGCGCGCGGCGGGAACCGGCCGATGGGGTGCGGGCGAGGCGCTCGTCGGCCGGCGGGGGCCGGGCGACGGCGCGGCCGGACGGCCACGTGGAGGGGCAGGGCGCCGCGCCGCGCGCCGCGGGATCGCCGGTGCGGCGACGGTGGCCTCCTCGAGGGTCGAGGCCATGGGGCTCGGACGACGAGCGCCCGCGGCGTGCCCCACCGCCCGCATGAACGCGACCGCGGACGGCGGTCGCCGATCCGGCTGCTTGCTCAAGGCGGCGATGACCACCGCGTCGAGCGCCGGCGGGACGTCCGCGAGCGAGGAGACGCGCGGCGGGCGCTTGGTCGCGTGGGCGCGGAGCACGAGCAGCGGACGGTCCTCCGGGAACGGCGGGCGGCCGCTGAGGCACTCCACCAGGACGCAGGCCAGTGCGTAGACGGCGGCCGCCGTGTCCGCCGGCGCCCCGGCCGCCACCTCCGGGGCCAGGTAGTCCGCCTGCTCGGCGGTGCCGAGCCGCTCGTAGGCGCGCGCCGGCGGGCGCCCGAACGCGTAGCCGGAGAGCAGCGCCCGCGTCGGCTCGCCGGACCGCAGCACGATCTGCCGGGGCGTCAGGATCCGGGCGGGCAGGCCGACCGCCCGTAGCGTCTCGAGCCCGTCGGCCACCTGGGTGAGCAGCCCGACCGCCTCGTCGCAGGTGAGCGGCCCGTCGCGCAGACGGTCGGCGAGCGTCGGCTCGTCGTCCGGCGCGAGCACCACGTAGAGGCGCTCGTCGCACCGCCCCGCGGCGATGGGCGCCAGCAGCGGCGGCTCCGCCATCTCGGTCAGCCGCCCGAGCCGGCGCACGCGCTCGCGCACCTGCGCGTGCTCGGCGGCCGCGCGGGTGGAGACGGCGAGCCGGACCGCTCGGCCGTCTGGCGCGGTCGCGTCGGTCATCGTCCACCGCGGATCCTCGCCGGGGCGCACGCGCTCGATCCGGTAGCCCGCGACGCTCTCGCCGGGACGCGGAGGGGAGGCCGCGGGAGCCTCCTGGGTGCGGGCGGGCGTCATCACTGGTCGTCGTCGAAGAACACGACGGGTGGCTTGGGCGCGGGCTTGCGGGGCGGCGGCGTGGCCTGGACCGTGGGAGCGGCGGGGGGCGCGGTGGCGGCCGGCGCCGGAGCGGGGGCCGGCGTGGACACGACGGGCGAGCTGACCACCGGTGCCGGCGTGGGCGCGGGCTGGGTGGCCACGTCGGCCGGCGGCGGCTCGGTCCTCGACGGGGACTGCGCGCGGCGGGCCGGACGCGCGCGGCGGGCCCGCCGGACGGGCGCAGGAGCGCGCGCCGGCATCGCCTTGAGGCCGGGGAGCGGCGCGGCCTCCGCCAGCCCGGCGACCCCGGCCGAGACGCGATGGGCGGCCGCGAGCGACGGTTCGACCGACCCGCCACCGGAATCACGCACCAGCCTCCCGCCCGCGTAGGCCGCGGCGAAGCACGCCACCGACGCCAACGCGACGGCGCTCGTCCGCGCGGCGGTCACGACGCGGCCACCGAGCAGGCGCCGGCGCGCTTGGAGCCGGGAGGCCGGCAGCCCTCGCGGCGGCTCGGCGCGCGGGTGCGGCGCATGGAGAAGACGACCTCCCGCGTCACGTAGCCGCGCTTGGCGATGCGGATGACGATCCGCGCGCCGGCGCGCAGGGAGCGCTGCATCGTGGTGAGGCTGACCCGGCCGCTGGAGCGCACGACGACGCTGGCGGAGCGCTTGGGGCACCCGGCTCCCTGGCAGCGGGCGACGACGGTGGAGCGCGTGGGGGCGCTGACCCTGAGCCGGCGGATCCGGGTGCGGCCCGCGGACACGCTGCCCGCGATCTGCACCCGCACGCCGACGAGCCGCTTGAGCGCGCCCCTGCCGCTGACGGAGACCCCGAGGACGCGGGAGGAGGCCGGCGGGGGTGAGCTCGTCGAGCCGGCTGCGTCCCCGGAGGACGTGCGCACGACGACGGGCGCCGGGAGGCCCGGGGTGCCCTGGGCCGCGGAGCTGGTCGGCGAGACGGGCTGCCCCTTCACGGTCACCGTGCTGAACGTGGTGGCCGACACCCCCGCCTTGTCGGTGACCTTCAGCCCCACGGTGTGATCTCCGAGCTTCGTGAAGCTCGCCTGGACCTGCTCCTTCGAGCCGTCGTCGTAGTCCCCGTCGTCGTCGAGGTCCCACGCGAGCGACTTGAGGTCGGTGTCGCCGTCGGGGTCGGTCGCCTTTGAGGTGAACGTGACGGACTGCCCGGGATTGGGCGCCGCGGGGCTGGACGCGAAGGCGGCCTTGGGCGGGGAGTCGACCCGGAAGTCGACCTCGTCGACGGCCGTCGCGCCACGGTCGTCGCTCACGCGCACCCGGACGACCCTGAGGCCGGCCTTCGCGAAGCTCGCGGTGAGCGTGCCGCTCGCGCGTGGGGCGGTGAACCCGCTGCCGATGTCCCACTCGTAGCTGACGATCCTGCCGTCGGGATCCCCGGAGCGCTGCGCGTCGAAGCTCACGTCCTGCCCGATCGCCGGCGTATGGGCATCCTGACCCCGCTCGGCGCCGACGAGCGCGAAGGTGAGCACGGCGGACGGCGGGACGTTGGGGCGCGGGTCGACGTGCACGACGCGGGTCGTCTTCGTGCCGAGCAGGTCGAAGGACGACGAGGTGGTCAGGGTCACCGTCTTGTCACCGGTCGTGGCGAACGCGTGCGTCGGCGTGGGTCCCGTCGCCGTGCCCCCGTCGCCGAAGTCCCAGGCGTAGGCGCCGACCCCCAAGGGATCGGCCGACGACGACCCGTCGAAGGCCACCGACTGGCCGACGGTGGGGACCGGCGGGGTCCAGGTGAAGGCGGCGCTCGGCGGGCCGACCACCGTCACGGGGTGCTCCGCCGCCGCGGCGACCCCGTCGGCGTCGGTGGCCGTCAACCGCACGTGGTAGGTGCCGGGAGCCGCGAAGGCGTGGCTCGTGCTCGCGGCCGTCCCGCCGCCTTCGAGCGGGCTGCCGTCGTCGAAGTCCCACACGAGCGAGGCGATGGGTGCCGCCGGGGCGTCGTCGGCCCCGGGGGTCCCGGTCGCGGTCGCCTCGAAGCTCACCGCGGCGCCGGCGCGCTGGGCCGACGGCGTGGCGGTGAAGTCCGCGGTGGTCGCCAGCGCCGTGTCGGCCAGCCCGAGGACCAGGAGCGTCGCGAGCGCCGCCGCCGCGAGTCCCCGCCGCCCCGTGCGGGGACGCCGGGCCGCCCCACCGGTCTGCGCTGCGCCGCCCGGCTCGAGCCCGGTGGAAGTCCTCGTCGCCTTCATGGGTGTGCCCTGCCTCCGTTTCCAGCCGCGACCGTAACCCGTGCGACGCCCCCGCGCCACGTGCGTCAGCGGTGCTCGAGTCGGGCACACCACCGCCTACGCACTACTTTCCTGTCCAGGCTAGCACCGGCTTCGGCCTCGACCGCCCGGCGCCCCATGACAATGACAGCAGTTCGCGCTCGGCGTAGGTCGCGACGCGGGCACGGGCCGTACCCGCTCCATGCGCGTCTGGTCGCACGCCGACTTCGCCTTCCCCCTCCCGCCGGGCCACAAGTACCCGTTGGCCAAGTACGCGCTCCTGCGCGACCACGCGCTCGCCGAGGGCCACGAGGTCGACGTTCCCGGGCCGGTCTCCTGGGAGGCGCTCCTGCGGGTCCACGACGCCGCCTTCGTGCAGCGCATGCGCACCGGCGAGCTCGACCGTCGCGCGGCGCGGGTCCTCGGCCTCCCGTGGTCGGCCGCGCTCGTCGAGCGCGCGCGGCGCGGCACCCTCGGCACGCTGCACGCGGCCCGCGACGCGCTCGGCGGGCGCCGGGTCGGGATGGTGCTCGGCGGCGGCACCCACCACGCCGGTCGCGCGAGCGCCCGCGGGTACTGCCTGTTCAACGACCTCGCGGTGGTGACGACCGAGCTCCGCCGGGAGGGCCTCGCGCGCCGCGTGCTCGTGGTGGACTGCGACGTCCACCAGGGCGACGGCACGGCCGAGCTGCTCCGCCCCGATCCCGAGGCCTTCACCCTGAGCGTGCAGTGCGAGCGCAACTACCCCTTCACCCGCGTCCCGTCGGACCTCGACGTCGAGCTGCCCGCGCGCACGGGCGACGCCGAGTACCTGACTCGGCTCGAGCGGGCCCTGCACGAGGCCGACCGGCGCTTCGGCGCGCCCGACGTCGTGCTCTACCTCGCGGGCGCGGACCCCTGGGAGGGGGACGGGCTCGGCCGCCTCGCGCTCACCAAGGCCGGCCTGCGCGCGCGGGACGCGCTGGTGCTCGACCACGCGCTGGAGCACGCGGCCCCGCTGGCGATCACCCTGGCCGGCGGCTACCCGCCGCGGGTGGGCGACGGCGTGGAGATCAACGCCGCGACGCTGGCGGAGGCGGCGGCGCGGAGCCGCTGACCCGGTGCGCCGGCCCCACGCCGGCCGCCTCGCTGCGCGCGAGGTCGCCCGGACGGATCCCGCGACCGCTCACCACCTCGGCCAGCTGGTCGGAGATGAGCTCGCGCGCGCGGACCAGCGTGTCGTCGATCGCGACCACCGCCGTCTCGACGTCGCCCCGCTGCGCGGAGTACTTCGCCACCACGAGCCCCTGCACGATGCCGTCGTTGATCTCGAGCGCGCGACGCTCGCGGTCCTGCGCGGCCGCCTCCGCGCGGTCCAGCGCGACGCTCGCCTCGGAGGCGAAGAGGAGGCACACGGAGCGCGCGCGCCCCGGCAGGCTGCGGCGCGGCGCGGTCCAGGCGACGGCGAGCACCGCGACCGCGACGTTGTCGCGCAGCACGGGCTGGGCGAGCCCGAGCGTCGTGCCCTCCAGGCGGCGCAGCCCGCGTGGCGCCGCGTCGACCTCGATGAGCGCGGGCTCGCCGCGACGGTAGGCCCGCTCGAGCGCGAGGCGCGCACCCTCCCCCGTGAACACCAGGCCGGCCTCGGCGGAACCCGCCATCGCCGCGACCGTCAGCCCGTCGCCGTCGGGAGCCGGCTCGAGCGCGATCGCCACGTCGGCGCCCAGCGAGGCGGCGACCCCGTCGCAGGTCGCCCGCAGCGCGGCCGTCGCGTCGGAGCCGCCCGGCATCTGCGACACCGCGGCGACGTCGGCCGCCTGGGCGCGGATCGCCGCGACGAGCCGGCCGACGAGCACGCCGCCGACCGCGATGGTGCCGAGCACCATGAGCCACATGCCCGCCGCGAACGGCGTGTCGTCCGTGGTGAGCAGCACGAGCGCGTAGAGGCCGCCCGAGACGGCGATCTGGCCCACCGCGGCGCGCAGCCGGAAGAAGAAGAACGCGTAGCTCGAGACCAGGACGTAGAGCGGCGGGTAGAGGAACGCGCCGCGGCCGCCGTAGAGCACGCAGCCCGTGATGAGCAGGCTCCCCGCGACGAGCGTGAGCTGCAGGAGCAGGAGGCCGACGCGCGCCCGGAACGCGACGAGCAGGCCCGACACCACGAAGGCGAGCAGCGGCGGGACCGCGACCCCCACCTCCTGCGCGTCGTCGGCGTGCGGCAGCAGGAGCGTCGCGAGCACCAGGGCCCCGCCGGCGGCGAACAGCAGCGCGAGCGCGCGGGCCATGAGCTCGCGCTCGGACCGGCTGGTGCCGTAGGGGACCACCGCGAGTCGGCGGGGCTAGCCCCTCGGGGGGCGGGTCACTGGCCGTGGCACTTCTTGAACTTCCTGCCCGAGCCGCACCAGCACGCCTCGTTGCGGCCGAGCGTCTCGTGGTCGTCCACCCGCCGCTGCTGCACCACCGGGACCGCCTCGGCGGCCGGGTCGTCGTAGTCGCCGTAGGCGCCCCCGGGGTCGGCCACGGCGGGGCCGCCGGCGGCCGCCTGGTCGAGCGCCGAGGGCTGCGTGGTCCCCGCGCCGCCGGAGTAGGAGACGCGGCCGGCCGCGGTGGAGCTGCCGGACGGGCTCCGGGTGGGCGCCGGGAGCACCTCCTGCGGCGTGGCGCCCGGATCCTCCTCCACGTTGACCTCCACGTGGTAGATCATCCGGGCGAAGTCGGACCAGATGGAGTTCATCAGGTCGGTGAACAGGTCGAACGCCTCGTTCTTGTACGCGATGATCGGCTCGATCTGCGCGAACCCGCGGAGGTGGATCCCCTCGCGCAGGTAGTCCATGTCGTACAGGTGCTCGCGCCACTTCTGGTCGATGATCTGCAGCAGGAGGTAGCGCTCGAGCGCGCGCATGAGCTCGGCCCCGAGCTCCTCCTCGCGCTGGTCGTACAGCGCGATCGCGTCGTCTCCGAGCCGCTGGCGCAGCTCCTCGCTCGACCACGACTCCTCGACGACCTGCGCCGCCGTGGCCGCGGTGGGCCAGATGTCGTCGACGGCGGTGAAGAGGCCGTCGAGGTCCCACTCCTCGACGTAGTCACCCGGGGTGAACTCGTCGACGAGCCGGCGCACGACGTCGTGGACCTGCTCACGGGCGGTGTCGCCCATGTCCCGGCCCTCGAGCACGCCGTCGCGGTACTCGTAGACGATGCGGCGCTGCTCGTTCATCACGTCGTCGTACTCGAGGACGCGCTTGCGGATGAGGAAGTTCTGCTCCTCCACCTTCTTCTGAGCCTTCTCGATCTGCTTGGAGAGGATCCCGGCCTCGATCGGCAGCTCGTTGCCGTCCTCGTCGTGCTCGCCGAGGCGGTCGAGGATCTTGTAGATGCGGTCCCCGGCGAAGAGCCTCACCAGGTCGTCCTCCGCGGAGAGGAAGAAGCGCGACTCGCCCGGGTCGCCCTGGCGCCCGGCGCGCCCGCGCAGCTGGTTGTCGATGCGGCGCGACTCGTGGCGCTCGGTGCCGACGATGAAGAGGCCGCCGGCCTCCACGACCTGCTCGCGGTTGGCCTCGACACGCTCGGTGATGCGCGGGAGGATGCTGTCGTACTGGGCCTGGTACTCGGGGTCGTCCGGCTGGTACCCGAGCTTGGCGAGCTCCACCTCGGTGAGGTGCTCCGCGTTGCCGCCGAGCTTGATGTCGACGCCGCGGCCGGCCATGTTCGTCGCGATGGTGACCGCACCGGGCTGACCCGCCTCGGCGACCACCTCGCCCTCGCGCTCGGCGAACTCGGGCTTCGCGTTCAGGACGGTGTGGGCCACGCCGGCCTCGGCCAGCTGCGCGCCCAGGAGCTCGGAGACCTCCACGGAGATCGTGCCCACGAGCACCGGCTGCCCCGCCGCGTGACGCGCCTGGATCTCCCGCACGACGGCCGACCACTTGCCGTCCCGGGTCTTGTAGACCTGGTCGTTCTTGTCCTGGCGGACCATGTCGCGGTTCGTGGGGACCTGGACGACGCCGAGCTTGTAGATCTTCATGAACTCGGTCGCCTCGGTGAGCGCGGTGCCGGTCATGCCGCTGAGCTTGTCGTACATCCGGAAGTAGTTCTGGAGGGTGACCGTCGCCATGGTCTGGTTCTCCTCCTGCACGCGCACCCCCTCCTTGGCCTCGACGGCCTGGTGCAGCCCCTCCGACCAGCGGCGGCCCTCCATGATGCGGCCGGTGAACTCGTCGATGATCATCACCTCGCCGTCCACCACGGCGTAGTCCACGTCGCGCTTGTAGAGCGCCTGGGCCTTCAGCGCCTGGTGGAGGTGGTTGACCAGCGGGCCGTTCTCCGCGCGGTAGAGGTGCTCGATGCCGAGGAAGCGCTCGGCCTTGGCGACACCCTGCTCGGTGACCGCGACCGTCTTGTGCTTCTCGTCGAACTCGAAGTCGAAGTCCGCGACGAACTCCTTCTTCATCCGCGGGTCCATGTTGTCCGGGCGCTTGCCGGGGACCATGCTCGGCGCGAGCTTCGCGAACTGCCCGTACATGTCGCCGGCCGCCTCGGGCGCGCCGGAGATGATGAGCGGGGTGCGCGCCTCGTCGATGAGGATGTTGTCGACCTCGTCGACCACCGCGAAGTTGTGCGTGGCCAGCGGGCGGCGCCCGCCGCCGTCCTCGCCCTCCTCGTCGTCGGGGCCCGCGACGTACCGTCCGCCGTGCTGGACCTTCTCGGTGAGGTCCGTCGCCATGTTGTCGCGCAGGTAGTCGAAGCCGAACTCGGAGTTGGTGCCGTAGGTGATGTCGGCGGCGTAGGCGGCCTGCTTGTCCTCGTAGGCCTGCATGTTCTGCAGCACGCCGACCTCGAGCCCGAGGAACTCGTAGATCGGCGTCATCCACTCCGCGTCGCGGCGCGCGAGGTAGTCGTTGACCGTGACGACGTGGACCCCCTTGCCGCTCAACGCGTTGAGCACCACGGCCAGGGTGCCGGTGAGGGTCTTGCCCTCGCCGGTCTTCATCTCGGCGATGTTGCCGCCGTGGAGGACCATCCCGCCGATGAGCTGGACGTCGAAGTGGCGCATGCCCATGACGCGCCGGGAGGCCTCCCGCGTGCAGGCGAACGACTCGGGGAGCGCGTCGTCGAGGGAGAGGCCCTCCTCCTGGACGCGGCGCTTGAGCTCGGTGAAGCGCTCGAGCAGCTCCTCGTCGTTCTCGAGCTCCAGCTCGGGCTCGAAGGCGGCGATCAACGAGACGCGCTTCTCGTAGGACTTGAACTGCTTGGCCTCGCCCATGTTGAGGGCGCGATCGAGGATCCCCATGTGGTCGGAGGCTAGCAGTGGACCCCCTGCTGGAGCGGGGGTTCGGCGCGGGGTCCGGAGCGGTCCGAGGACCGCTCCGGGACCCCCCGTCGAGGGCTCTCAGGTGGTCGCCGTGAGGCCCTCGCCGCCGAAGCTCTCGTGGTGGCGGAACTCCCGCCGCTTGCGCCGCTTGTCGCAGTGGCGCTTGACCTGCCGGGTCAGCTCCTGCTCGCAGAGGTGGATGGCGTGGCGCAGGTCGCGCGAGTTGTCGCTCGCCCGCAGCGTCGCGCCCTTCAGGTAGAGCGTCACGTCGACGCGCTCCTTGTCGGGGACGGACGGATTTCGCTCCCGGGACAACTCGACCTCGAGCCGGGCCACCGCGCTCACCTGCCTGTCGACCTTCTCGAACCGCTTGCGGACGTGCTCCCGCAGTTCGTCGGTGACCGGAACGTTGCGACCCTTGAGCTCGATCTGCATCGAGTGCCTCCAGTGTGCGTCGTCGTGGTGGCTGATGGACCTGTCTGCCCCGCCGACCATACGCCTCGGTCACACGATGTCAACCACCCGGGGTCGCCGCTGGACGAGTGGTCCGCCGCCGCCGCTCCGGGGAGTCCCGAGCGCCCGGGCGGGGCGCGCCCGAGGGCTCCGGGCGGGGCGGCCCCGGCGGCGCGAGGCGCGAGCCGAGTCCGCCGCGCAGCGGCTGCGCAGCTGCTGCGCGAAGAGGTGGCAGAGCGGTGTTGTCGGGGAACGCGGAGCCGGGCGAGGCTGTCCGGGATGCGCCCGCTCCTCGACCTGCTCGTCCCTCCCGTCTGCGCGGCCTGCGGCGCCCCGGGCGCCGACCTGTGCGGCGCCTGCCGCCGGGCGCTGCCCTGGCTGCCGACGACGCGGTGCCCGCGGTGCGGGCTGCCCGGAGCCTGCGCGGCGGCGCCCGGCCTCCCGGGCGCCGGGCGTCCGCGCGCCGTCGCGGGCGACGCCGGCCGGGGTCGCGCGGCCGCTGAGGCCTCGGGGCCGCCGGCACGCCGATGTCCCGCCGCGGGCGCGGCGTTCTCGGCGGCGTGGGCCCCCGTGGCCTACGCGGGGCCGGTGCCGGCGCTCGTGCTCGCGCTCAAGGAGCGGCGGACGCGGCGGGCGGCCGAGCCGATGGTGGCCGCCCTGGCCCGGGCCCCGGGCTGGCTGCTCGGGCGGGCGCCGGTCCTGGTGCCGGTGCCGACCGCCGGGGCGCGCGCCCGCGCGCGCGGCTTCGACCAGGCCGCGCTGCTCGCCGCGGGGCTCGCCGGCCGCGGGGTCGCCCCGCTCGAGGCGTGTCTCGAGCGCAGGGGTCCGGCGTCCCGCCAGCGCGGGGCCAGCCGGGGCGAGCGCCTCGCGCCCGGCCGCCTCGACGTGCGCCTGCGCCGCGGCGCGACCGTGCCGGCCTCCTGCGTGCTGGTCGACGACGTCCACACGACGGGCGCGACCCTCGACGCCTGCGCGCGGGCGCTCAGGGCGGCGGGGGCCGGTCGTGTCGTGGCCCTGGCCTACGCCCGGGCGCTGTGAGGCCCGGGCGGGCCCGCGGTGCGAGACTCGAGGGGTGGCCCTCGCCACCGCCGCCGACACCTCCTGGACCTTCGCTCCCGGGCCGCTCACGCTGGTGGCGCTGCTCAGCGTGCTCTACGTGCGCCGCTGGCGCGCCGTGCGCACCGAACCCGGCGCTCGCTCGGCGGGGGCCGGGCGGCTCGCGGCGTTCCTCGGGGCGATGGCGGTGCTGGTGCTCGCGCTCGTCTCCCCCGTCGACCGGCTCGGCGAGCAGCTCTTCCTCATGCACATGGTCCAGCACGTGCTGATCCTCGATCTCGTGCCGATCCTGATCATGCTCTCGCTGACCAAGACGCTGCTGCGACCGATGACCCGCCGTGTGCAGGTGCTCGAGCGGAACGCCGGCGTGCTGGCCCACCCGGCCTTCGCCGTCGTGCTCTACGTGGCCACCATGGCCTTCTGGCACGTGCCGGCCCTCTACGACGCCGCGCTGCGCAACTCGAACATCCATGTCCTCGAGCACGTCATGTTCCTCAACGCGGGGCTCCTCTACTGGTGGCACCTGCTCTCGCCCATCCGCAGCCGGATCTCGATCGGGCCGTTCGGGCCCGTCGTCTACATGCTGGTGACCAAGCTGCTCGTGTCGTTCATCGGCATCGCGATCACCTTCGCGCCGGACGCGCTCTACGCCTTCTACGCCGACGGCCCGCGCATCTGGGGCCTCAGCGCCGGCGACGACCAGTCGGTCGCCGGCGCGATCATGGCCGTCGAGCAGTCCGTGGTCATGGGCGTCGCGCTGGCCTACCTCTTCGTGCGCGCGCTGGCCGAGAGCGAGAAGGAGGACGAGCGCGCGGAGCGCTTCGGCACGGCTTGAGCTCGCGCCCTCGCGGTCGCTCTAGCCCTCGAGCACGGTCCCGTCGGCGAGCTCCAGCCGGCCCTCGCCGTCGTGCTCGACGCGGACCACGCCACGCACCACCACGCCGGCGCCGAAGCCGACGTCGCCCCGCACCTCCAGGCGCTCGCAGGCCAGCAGGGACGGCGGGCCGGCCGGGAAGCGCTCCTCGAACGCGTCGACCAGCTTGAAGCGACCCGGGTCGAGGTCGACGTCCGGCGGCCGGCTGTCGCGCTCGGGGGCGAGCTGCACGCGTGCGTCGTCGGTGAGGACGAAGGCGTCGGAGCGCACGGCCAGCAGGTCGTTCGTCGTCTTGACCGGCGCGTAGCGCGCCCGCGGGACCCGGATCGCCTGCGCGCCCTCCCACACGTCGATCGCCGCGCCCATCGCGGTCTCGAGCTGGAGGACCGGGGTCGAGCTCGCGTCCTTCGGGTCGACCGTCTTGCGGTTGACCATGACCGGCAGGTCGAGGGCGCCTCCCGAGGCGGCCAGGGCGGCGTCGAGGGCCCGTAGGTCGACCCACAGGTTGTTCGTGTTGAAGAACCGGTGGGTCGCGGTGTCCTGGAAGGCCTCCGCGTCCTCGTCGGCCACCTGGGCCGACTCGCGCAGGACCAGGCCACCGCCGCGGCGGCGCGCGAGGTGACCGCCCTTGCGGTCGCTCGCCGACCGGTCGGCGACCTCCATGAGGAACGGCGCCCCCGAGGCCGCGAACCAGGCCACGAGCTCCGGGGCCAGGACGGCGCCGAGGTTGTCGGCGTTGGAGACGAAGGCCCAGCGGTAGCCGCCCGCGAGCAGCGCCTCGAGCATGCCGGAGCCGGCGAGCGAGGCGTAGAGGTCGCCGTGGCCGGGAGGCGCCCACTCGAGCTCGGGGGCGGCCGGGTGCTCCGCCGGGGCGAGGTCGTCCGCGCGGAGCTTGGGCACGCGGCCCTGGAGGAAGTCCTGCGCCACGTCCTGGTCGGCCAGTCCGGGGTGCGCGGCCAGCGCGGTGAGCGATGGCTCCCGCGTGGCGAAGGAGTGCATGAGCACGAGCGGCAGCCGCGCGCCGGTCGCGCCGCGCAGGTGCAGCACCTGCTCGGCGATGATGTCGAGGAAGGTCCGGCCCTCCTTCACCGGCAGCAGCGCCTTCGGCCCGCTCAGCCCCATGCTGGTGCCCAGTCCGCCGTTCAGCTTGACCACGACGGCCTGGTCGAGCGCGGCGCGGATGTCCTCCGGTGGAGCCGGCGCGAGCTGCTCGGCGTCGGGCAGGCCGTCGACGGGCTCGAGCTCGGCCTCGCGGAGCAGCCCCGACGCACCGCCGGCCACCTGCTCCACCGCGCGGGCGAAGGCGCGCACCGCGGGCTCCCCCGCTCCAGCGTCGCGCAGCTTGGAGACGGCGGGATGCTCGGTCGGGGCCACGGCGCGGACCCTACCCAGGCGCCGCTCGGCCGGCGTGCATCGCCCGCTCACGACCGTGCCCGGCCCGGCTCGGGCGGCCGGAGCCGCCTGCGCGTCAGGCCCAGTCGGAGAGATAGGCGAGCTGCTCGGGGCTCGGGCGGTCGATCTCCACGCCGAGGGAGGCGAGCTTGAGCCGCGCGACCTCCGCGTCGATCGCCGCGGGCACCGGGTGGACGCCGGCGCCGAGCGCAGGGCCGACGGTGGCGGCGCGGACGAGGTGCTCGGCGGCGAGCGCCTGGTTGGCGAAGCTCATGTCCATCACCGCGGCGGGATGGCCCTGGCCGGCGGCGAGGTTCACCACGCGGCCGGAGGCGAGCAGGTTGAGCCGGCGGCCGTCGGCCATCACGTGCTCCTCCACGAGCGGGAGCGCCTGCCGCACCCCGCCGCTCGCCGCCTCCCGCAGCGCCGTCAGGTCCACCTCGACGTCGAAGTGGCCGGCGTTGGCCAGCACCGCGCCGTCGGCCATGCGGGCGAAGTGCTCGGCGCCGAGCACCGCGCGCGAGCCCGTGACGGTCACGAAGATCTGGCCGCGCTCGGCCGCCGAGAGCGCGGGCATCACCTCGAAGCCCTCCATGCGCGCCTCGAGGGCGCGCATGGGGTCGACCTCGCAGACGATGACCTGCGCACCCGCGCCCTTGGCCCGCACCGCGACGCCCTTCCCGGTCCACCCGTAGCCGAGGACGACCACCGTCCGCCCGGCGAGCAGGAGGTTCGTGGCCCGGAGGATCCCGTCCCAGGTCGACTGGCCCGTGCCGTAGTGGTCGTTGAAGAGGCGCTCCGTGCGTGCCTCGTTGACCGCGATGACGGGGCAGCCGAGCCGCCCCTCGGCCTCCAGCGCCCGCAGCCGCAGCAGGCCGGGCCTCGTCTCCTCGGTGCCCCCCAGGAGCTCGTCGACCCCCTCGCCCCCGAGTGCGTGGGCGACGCCGAGCAGGTCGGCGCCGTCGTCCAGCGTCACCTGCGGGCGCCCCGCGACGAGCTGGGCCACGTGCGCCGCGTAGTCGTCGGGGCCCTCGCCGCGGGCCGCGAGCACGCTCACCCCGGCCTCCCCTCTGAGCGCGGCGACGACCTCGTCCTGGGTGGAGAACGGGTTCGCCGCGCAGAGCCCGACCGACGCACCGCCGGCCACGAGCGCGCGGACCAGGCACGCCGTCTCCGCGGTGACGTGCAGGCAGGCCGCGACCGCGATCCCGGCCAGCGGCCGCTCCGCCGCGAAGCGCTCGCGCAGCGAGCGCAGGACCGGCATCTGGGTCTCGGCCCAGGCGATGCGGTCGGCGCCCGCCGCGGCTGTCACGTTCGTGCTCATCGCCACGAACGCATCGAAGGGGTCAGGCCCCTTCGATGCGCAGGGTCCTAGTAGCGGTAGTGGTCGCTCTTGTAGGGGCCCTCGACCGGGACGCCGATGTACTTGGCCTGCTCGGGGGAGATCGGCGTGAGCTTCACGCCGAGCGCGTCGAGGTGGAGCCGGGCGACCTTCTCGTCGAGGTGCTTCGGGAGCACGTAGACCTGCTTCTCGTACTCCTCGACCTTCCCGAACAGCTCGATCTGGGCGATCGTCTGGTTCGTGAACGAGGAGGACATGACGAACGACGGGTGGCCCGTCGCGTTGCCGAGGTTCATCAGCCGCCCCTCGGAGAGCAGGATGATCGAGTGGCCGTCGGTGAACTTCCACTCGTCGACCTGCGGCTTGATGTTGATGCGCTGGATGCCCTCGGTGCGGGCGAGGCCCGCGACGTCGATCTCGTTGTCGAAGTGGCCGATGTTCGCCACGACGGCGTTGTGCTTCATGCGGCCGAGGTGCTCGGCCATGAGGATGTCCTTGTTGCCCGTCGCGGTGATGAAGATGTCCGCCGTCTCGACGACCTCCTCGAGGGTCGTGACCTGGTAGCCCTCCATCGCGGCCTGCAGCGCGCAGATCGGGTCGATCTCGGTGATGATCACCCGGGCGCCCTGGCCCTTGAGCGAGGCGGCGCAGCCCTTGCCGACGTCCCCGTAGCCGAAGACGACGCAGACCTTGCCGGCGATCATCACGTCGACGGCGCGGTTGAGCCCGTCCACCAGCGAGTGGCGGCAGCCGTAGAGGTTGTCGAACTTCGACTTCGTGACCGAGTCGTTGACGTTGATGGCCGGGAAGAGCAGCCTGCCGTCGCGGGCCATCTCGTAGAGGCGCATGACGCCGGTGGTGGTCTCCTCGGTCACCCCGAGGACGCCGTCGGCGATCTGCGTCCAGCGGTTCGGGTCTTCGGCCAGCGAGTCGGTCAGGAGCTGCAGGAAGACCTCGAACTCCTCCGAGCCGCCCGTGGACGGATCCGGCACCGCGCCGGCCGTCTCGAACTCCTTGCCCTTGTGGACGAGCATCGTCGAGTCGCCGCCGTCGTCGAGGATCATGTTCGGGCCGCCGCTGGGCGAGCCGGGCCACATGAGCGCCTGCTTCGTGCACCACCAGTACTCCTCGAGCGTCTCGCCCTTCCAGGCGAAGACCGGCACGCCCTGCGGCTCCTCCGGCGTGCCGCCGGGGCCGACGGCGACCGCCGCGGCCGCGTGGTCCTGGGTGGAGAAGATGTTGCAGGAGACCCAGCGGACCTCGGCGCCGAGCGCGGTGAGCGTCTCGATCAGCACCGCGGTCTGGATCGTCATGTGCAGGGAGCCCATGATCCGGGCGCCCTTCAGCGGCTGCGTCGGGCCGAACTCCTCCCGCAGGGCCATGAGGCCGGGCATCTCGACCTCGGCGATCTCGATCTCCTTGCGCCCGAAGGCGGCCAGCGAGAGGTCGGCGACCTTGAAGTCCTGCGTGGGTGAGGCGGTGGTCATGTGGTCTCCATGCGTTGGGTGGCGTGCCGCGCGGCCGCGGCGAGCAGCTTCTGGTGCTTGTCCTGCTCCCAGTGCAGCCAGTCGGCGGCCGGGACCTCGACGGGACGGGCCGGCTGCGCGTCGAACCAGCCGGAGAGCGCGGCGCTCAGCTCGCGGTCGCGGCGCAGCCGCAGCGCGAAGCCGACCTCCGTGAGGCTCACGGAGCGAGCCTCCAGCAGCTCGCGCAGGGTGCGCAGGCGCTGCAGCTCCCCCGGGCCGTAGAGGCGGTAGCCCGCGGACGAGCGCCGCGGCTCGATCAGCCCCGCGCGCTCCACGTAGCGCAGCATGCGCGCCGACCAGCCGGTGGTGCGCGCGGCCTCGTGGATCGTGAGCGCGTCCATGCCGCCCAACCTTACCATCGTCGTGTCAAGGTTGCCCCGCGGACCGCGTGGCGTCTCGGGGTCGCCCGGGGCCGCCGCCGGGCGCCGCTCACGGTCGTGGGTGACGGGTCGCTCAGTCGGGCAGCGCGGCCTTCAACCGGTCGACGTCGCTCTCCCCCGCCGGGTCGACCCCCCGCAGGCAGGCGAGGTAGAGCGAGGTGAGGTCGCCCGCGAGCACGAGCGACAGCGCCCGCTCCACGGCCGTGGTGCCGCGCGAGCGCAGGACGTGCGTGCTCGCCGCGTGCGTCGCCACCAGGTCGCGCGTCAGCCGGATCCGGGTCTGCACCCGCGGATGGGTGTCGCAGTCGTCGAGGAAGACCGCGGCGAAGCGCCCGAGGCGCTCGGCGCCCTCCCAGCCGGCGAGCTCGAAGTGGTCGGCGTCCGGGAGCTCGGAGGCCCAGGCCGGAACGCGCGCCTGCCGGTTGAGCTGCGCCTTCCAGCGGTGCGCGATCGCCGTGGCGATCCCCGCGCCCGAGACGTTGACCACGGAGCCCTGGAGCTCGCGGGCCAGGCGCTTGAGCGCCCCGTCCTCGGCGCCCTCGGGCCCCCACTCGACCACGAGCTCCTCGAGATGCTCGGCGGCGACGTCGAGCTCGGAGGTCAGGCGCGGGCCGGCGCCGCAGGCCGCGGCGGTCTCCAGGGCCGCGACGACCATGTAGCCCACCGCGGTCGCGGGGCGCAGGCCGCCGGCCACCGGGATCACGGGCACGCCCTCGGCCCGCGCCTCGTCGGCCAGCGCCCCGCCGGTGGTCACCACCACGCGCCGGGCGCCGAGCGCGCCGGCCGCCTCGAAGCAGGCGAGCGTCTCCTCCGTCTCCCCCGAGTAGGAGGCGCAGAGCACGGTGGTGTCCGGGGTCGTCCAGGGCGGGAGGCCGTAGGCGCGGGCGAGCAGGATGGGCCGCGAGGCGTGGTCGCCCAGCGCCGCCGCGGCGATCGTGCCGCCGATGGCGCTGGCGCCCATGCCCGCGACCACGAGGCCGCCGGGCGAGTCCCAGGTCCCGAGCCCCGCCGACTCCGTCTTCCACAGCGCGTCGCGCAGGTGCTCCGGGAGGGCCAGGACGTCCGTGAGCTGGTCGGTCGGGTCGCTCGCCGCGATCGCCTCGCGGTCGAGCACCCCCTCCGCCAGCCCCTCGCTCGTGCTCATGCGGCCGCAGTCTGGCAGGCCCGGGGTGCGGGCGGGGCGTGCGGAGCGGAGCGCTAGAAGCGCACGCCGCCGTCCGGGAGCGTCGTGCCCGGGAAGATGCGCACGCCGTGGGTCAGCTCGCAGTCGGCGCCGACCGCCACGCCCTCGCCGAGCACCGCCTGGCCCTGGACGACCGTGCGCTCGCCGACGCTCACGCCGGGCGCGAGGATCGCGTCGGAGACGAAGGCGCCCGCCGCGATCCGCGTCCCGTCGAGGACCACCGAGCGCTCGACCACCGCGCCCGCGCCGATGCTGACCCCGCGGGCCAGGACCGTCGGCCCGACGATGCGCGCCCCCGCGCCGATGCGCACGCCCTCCTCGGCGATCACCGCCCCGACGATGACCGCGCCCGGGGCCGCCGCGCCCTCGGCCAGCGAGCGCCCGCGCACGTCCAGCCGCTCGGCGACCCGCGTCTGCACGTTCCCGAGCAGGATGTCCGCGGTGCCCTCGAGGTAGCGGTCGGGGGTCCCGATGTCCATCCAGTAGCGCCCGCGCGAGGCGAAGGCGAAGAGGCCGTCGCCCACGAGCTGCGGCCAGACCACCGTCTCGATGGAGACGTTCCGGTCCGGCGCGATGCGGTCGAGGACCGAGCGCTCGAGGACGTAGACCCCGGCGGAGATCAGGTACTCGGTGATGCCCTCGAGCTTGTCACGGCCCGGCTTCTCCAGGAACCCGGTGACCGCACCGTCCTCCCGCGTGAGCACGAGCCCGTACTGCGTCGGGTCGGCGACCGGGACGAGTCCGAGCGTCGCCGTCGCGCCCGTCGCCGCGTGCTGGGCGAGCTGGGCCGTGACGTCGAAGTCGGTGAGCACGTCGCCGTTGAGCATCAGGAAGCGCTCGTCGAGCAGCTCCCCGGCGTACTTGAGCGCACCGGCGGTGCCGCGCGGCTCGGGCTCCTCGACGAAGCGCAGCCGGACCCCGTAGTCCGACCCGTCCCCGAGGACCGCCTTGACCTTCGTGGCCAGGAAGCCGCAGGACATGATCACGTCCTCGACGCCGTGGCCGGCCAGCCACTCGAGCATGTAGGCCATGAACGGCCGGTCGACGAGGGTGACGATCGGCTTCGGCGTGCCGGAGGTCAGCGGCCGCAGGCGGGTGCCCTCGCCGCCGACGAGGATCACGGCCTGCATCAGGGCCGCCCGATGCCCTCGTAGACGAGCCCCGCGGCCCGCACCGCGGCGGCGTCGAGCGCGTTGCGCCCGTCGATGACGGTGGTGCCCGCCATCGCGGCGGCGACCGCGGACCAGTCGAGCTCCTTGAACTCCCGCCACTCCGTGACGAGCACCACCGCGTCGGCGTCGGCGACGGCCTCCAGCGCGCTGCCGGCGAACGCCACGCCGCGCAGGAGCCTGCGCGCCTCCTCCTCGGCGACCGGGTCGAACGCCGTGACGTTGGCGCCGGCCGCCTGCATCCGCGCCGTCAGGACCAGCGAGGTCGCCTCGCGCATGTCGTCGGTGTCGGGCTTGAACGCGAGCCCGAGCAGCGTGATCCGCTTGCCCACCAGCGTGCCGCCGAGGTGCTTGTGCAGCTTGCCGATCACCCGCCGCTTCTGCAGCTCGTTGACCTCGAGCACGGCGTTGAGCAGCTGGAAGTGGTACCCCGAGTTCCCGGCCAGCTGCTTGAGGCCGGTGACGTCCTTGGGGAAGCACGACCCGCCGAACCCGACCCCCGCCTGCAGGAACTTCGGCCCGATGCGGTCGTCGAGGCCCATGCCGAGGGCCACCTCGACCACGTCGGCGCCGGTCTCCTCGCAGACGTTGGCGATCTCGTTGATGAAGGAGATCTTCGTGGCCAGGAACGCGTTGGCCGCGAGCTTCACCATCTCCGCGGAGGCGATGTCGGTGCGCACGAGCGCCCCCGGGCCCTCGCCGCCGTGCTCGGCGCCCAGGAGCGGCCGGTAGAGGTCGACGACGGCGTCGCCCGCCCAGTCGCCGTCGTCGCCGACGACGACGCGGTCGGGACGCAGGAAGTCGCCGATCGCCGAGCCCTCCTTGAGGAACTCCGGGCAGGAGACGTAGCGGAAGCCGGGCTTGCCCTGCTCCTCGAAGAGTCGCTTGATGCTGCGGCCGGTGCCGACGGGCACCGTCGACTTCATCACGAGCGCGTGCTCGTCGGAGGCGGGCATGGAGCCGACCACGGCGTGGACGGCGGAGAGGTCGGCGTCCCCGGAGTACGTCGGCGGCGTGCCCACGGCGACGAAGAGCAGCCGCGCGGCCTCGAGCGCGTCGGCGATCCGGGTGGAGAACCGCAGCCGCTCGCGGTTGCGCGCGACCATCTCGGCCAGGCCCGGCTCGTAGATCGGGATCTCGCCGGCCTCCAGGCGCGCGACCTTGCCGGCGTCGATGTCGACGCAGTGGACGTCGTGGCCGAGCTCGGCGAAGCCGGCCGCCGTGACGAGCCCGACGTACCCCGTCCCGACGACGCCGATGGTCTCCTTGGGTGCGCGCATGGAGCGCGGGAGGCTACCGGGCGCCGACGCGCGTCAGCCCGGCCGCCAGGCCGAGCATCTGCCGCTCGGTGAGCGTCTGCAGCAGGGTGTTCGAGACCCAGTAGACCGCCTGGCCGGTGCGCCAGGCCACCAGGCGCACCCGGTCGCCGTCCCTGAAGAGCTCGAAGGTGCGCCGGCCCACCCGGCGCTTCTGCGAGGTGCCGTCGAGGATCGGCGGCGCCTTCCAGTCCATGCCCTCGACGCCGTAGTTCTGCCCCGTCCCCGAGACGTTGACCACCATGCGGTAAGCCCGGTGCAGGCGTCCCCCACGGTCGCGCAGGCTGTAGCTCCGGTGGTCGGCGGGCCGCAGGCTGGAGCCGGCCACCGCGACACGCGGGAAGTAGACCGGGAAGTTGAGCTTGGCGTCCAGCGGGACCGCCTGGTCCTCGGCCTGCCGGCGGTTCTCGATGAGGCCGGGAGCCAGGCCGGCGCGCGCCTTGCGCGACGGCCGCCGGGCACGCGGCTTGGCCGTGCTCGACTTGGCCGTGCTCGACTTGGCCACGCTCGTGTCGGCCGGGTCCGTGCGCGGGCCCTTGGAGTCCCGAGCCGAGAGGAAGTCGCTGACGGCCTGGTCGATCGCGGACTGGGGGGCGACCAGGTCGGCGCCGTCCTCCTCGAGATCGCTGATCTGCACCTCCCGGATCGGGTTCTTGGCCGACTCCACCCCGAGCTTGAGCAGGCGGAGGATCGCCCCGGTGCCGCGGATGTCCGTCTGGGTCGAGCGCCCGAAGATCTCGATGAGCTTCTTGCGGTCGGCGAAGAGCTTGGAGATCCCGATCTGCGCCTTGGCCTGGCGCAGGAAGTCCTGCTGGCGCGCGCCCCGGACGATGTCGTTGTCGAAGTGGCGGTAGCGGACGTACTGCAGCGCCCGCTTGCCGCACAGCTTCTGATAGCCCGCGAGGACGTTGATCACCGCGTAGTCGCCACCGCCGCCCGCCGGCGGGTCGTTGTCGTTGAAGTAGCGGCGGTCCACGTCGGCGTAGACGCAGCCCAGGCGGTTGACCGCGCTCTGGAAGCCGCCGAAGTTCACGTTGACCACGTGGTTGATCGGGATCCGCAGGAGGCGCCGCACCGTCTTGACGGTGAGCGTCGGCCCGCCGTCGGCGTAGGCCTCGTTGATCTTGCGGCGCCCGTAGCCGGGGATGTCGACGCGCAGGTCGCGTGGCAGCGACATCACCGCCGTCGCGCCCCGGCCGGGGTCCAGGCGCAGGAGGATGATGGTGTCCGAGCGCGCCGGCGCCTTGGCCTTGATGTCGACGTAGCGGCGGTCGGAGCCGAGGATCGCGATGGTCTGCGGGCCGCCCGCCTTGACGTCGTCGAGGACGTTCTCCTCGTCGATGCCGGGGATCGGCGCCGAGTTCCGGGTGAAGAGCGTGATGTTGTCCTTGAACTCCAGGAGCGCCGCGGTGGACACCGCCGCCGTCGTGCTCAGCACGATCACCACGGCGGCGAGCAGGAAGCGCTTGTAGAGCCCCAGGGCGAGGCGCGGCGGACGGTGGTCGGGCTGGGCGGGGGCCATGGTCGGACCGCGGGGCTCAGGCCCGGGCGCGGGTCAGCGACCGGGCGATGCCGAGCATCTCGGTGTTCGAGAGCGCGAGCCCCAGCGTGTTGGAGACCCAGTAGGTCGCGTGCGGGGTGCGCCAGGCGACGATGCGGAGCTTCTTGGCGTCGTAGAAGAGCCGGTAGGTGCGCCCGCGCAGGCGCAGGCGCTTGCCGCCGTGGGCGAGGATCGGCGGGTTGCGCCACGAGGTCCCCTGGACGCCGTAGTAGTCGCCGTTGACCTCGTCCTGGGTGAAGACGAGCCGGTAGGCCCCGTGCGCCTTGCCGTTCAGGTCGCTGAGCTGGTACGTGCGCGGCTGCGGCGGCGAGCCGGTCCAGCGCCCGCGGCGGCTCAGGGCGGCCGGGAAGTACATCGGGAAGCGCACGCGCTCCTTCTTCGGCACCGCGGCCATGATCTCCTCGCCCTGCCGGCCCGCGTCGACGAGGCCGAAGTCGGCGTCGGTGGTGCGCCGGCCCCTGCGGGCGCGGGCGGCGCCCTCGCGCACCACCTTCGGGCGCGCGACCCGCTCGGTGCCCCGGGTGGCGGCCAGGAAGCGCTGCCGGGTCTGCTCGAGGGCGAACGGCGAGGCCGTCACGTAGGAGCCCAGGCCGCCCTCGGTCTCGTCGAGCTGGAGCTCGCCCGGAAAGCGGATCTGGCGCACCGGCTTGCCCGCCGACAGCACGGCCTGCTCCACGAGCCGGAAGACCTGCTTGGACTTCTGCAGCGACGGGTCGGCCTGCGTGGAGCGCCCGAAGATCCTGATGAGCTCGTCGGCGTTGTCGATCAGCGCGCTCGTCCCGACCTGGTCCTTCGCGTTGCGCAGGAACGTCTGCTGGCGCGAGGCCCGCACGAAGTCCGAGTCCCCGTGGCGGTAGCGGACGTACTCGAGCGCCCGGCGGCCGCAGAGGCGCTGGTAGCCCTCCTTGACGTCGATCGTCGCGTACCCGCCCGGGCCGCCGCGGTCGTTGAAGTAGTGGCGGTCGACGTCGGTGTAGATGCAGCCGAGCGTGTCGACCACGTGCCGGAAGCCCTTGAAGTCGACGGCCATCGCGTGGTTGACCTTCGTCAGGCCGAGCGTCGCCTTGATCGTCTGGGTCGCGAGGCTCAGCCCGCCGAGCTGGTAGGCCTCGTTGATCTTCGCGAGGCCCCGTCCCGGGATCTGCACGACGAGGTCGCGGGGGACGTTGAGGACCGCCGTGGCCTCCTGCTTCGGGTCCAGCCGCACGAGCATCATGGTGTCCGAGCGAGCGTCCCCCCGCGTCTCGCCGTAGCGGCGGTCGGTCCCGACGATGAGCAGCGTCTGCGGCTCCCCCGGCTTCGGCGCGTCGATGACGCCCGGCTCGAACGTCGCCGGGGCCACCTGCCGGAAGCCCTTCTCCGCGATGTCGTCGACCTGCAGCAGCACCGCCGAGGCCACCGCGGCGCTCGTGAGCAGCACGACCAGGACGCCGCCGAGCAGCGCGCGGAGCACGAGGCGACCCGCGAGCCGCGGGGGCGGCGGCTCCGGGCTCACACCGCCTCCAGGAAGGGCCCGTCCCCGCGGCGGCCGAGGCGGGCGGGCAGCGCCCGGACGAAGTCGCCGAGGGCCGCGCGGTAGGCGGCCAGCGAGCTGATCGAGACCCACTCCTCGGGCCCGTGGTGGCCGCCGCCGGTGGGGCCGAACTCGACGGCCGGGATTCCCGCCTCGAGGAAGGAGATCGCGTCCGAGGCGCCGTCGCGCCCCACGGAGAGCGCCTCGCCCTCGACCGAGCGGCTCACCCCGTCGCGCAGCGCCTGGACGAACGGGTTCGACCGGGAGACCATCGCCGGTGCCCGGGTGAAGACCTTGAGGATCTCCACGTCGCCGAGCGCGCGGACCTGCGCGAGCACCTCCCCGGGATCCTGACCCGGCAGGAAGCGGATGTCGACGTCCATCCAGCAGCGGTCGGGCACCTTGTTGAACGCGTCGCCGCCCTCGATGCGGGACAGGTTGACCGACGGCCGGTCGAAGAGGTCGGAGGACTCGCGCGAGAACGGCAGCGTCTCGATGCGGCGGAAGGTGTCGTGGGCCTTCAGGATCGCGTTGTCGCCGAGCCACGGCGTGGAACCGTGGGCGGCGGTGCCCGCGACCTCGACGCGCAGGGCGAGCACCCCCTTGGCCTGCACGCCGATGTGCAGGTCGGTCGGCTCGCCCGTGATGGCGAAGTCGGCCCGCAGCCCCTCGGCGACGAGGCGGTCGGTCGAGCGGTCCTCGACGTCCTCGCTCTCCTCGTCGGGCACGCAGACGAGCTTGACCCGCACGGCGTCCTGGTCGGCGACGTCCTTGAGCGCGCAGAGCATCGCCGCCAGCGCGCCCTTCATGTCGTAGGCGCCGCGGCCGACGAGCCTGTCCCCCTCGCGCCGGGGCGTGAACTGGGCGGGGTAGGCGGGCACGACGTCGAGGTGGCCGTGCAGCACGACGCACGGGCCCGCGGCGGGCCCGACCTCCGCGGTCAGCACGGGGAGCCCGTTGTGCTCGGCGGTGCGCACCGCGATCTCCCCGTCGCGCTCGAGCCACCCGCCGACGAAGCTCGCCGCCGCCCTGATCTGCTCGGGCTGCGAGGTGTCGTAGCTCATCAGCCGCTCGGCCAGGGCGCACTCGTCCATCGGCCGCACAGCGTAGAGGAGCCCCTCGGACGACTCGCCGCCCGAACGAGGACGCACGCGTCCGTGCTCATCCGCGCGCGCTCGACGCGAAGACGCCTGCCCGTCCGCTCGCGACGCTCGTGCGCGCCCGGCTGGCTCCGGGGCTGAAGATCGTGCCGTCGGCTCAGGCGCCCGCAGGGCCGGCCGAGAGGGCCGAAGCGGCTGCGGTGCTACCGCATCGGCCCTGTCGCCGTCGTGCACTCGGGGCGCGCGCGCGGGAGGGCCGACCCGGCCGCCTGACGACCGCAACGGCCCTCTCGGGCTCCGCGACGCACCCGATGACCGTCGACGTCGCCGCGGCCTGACGGACCCGCCGGGTCGCGGGGCGCGGTCCGCGCCCCGGCGCCCCTCAGCCGGCGGCGCCCTCGCCGGCCACCTCGAGGAACGCCTCGGCCCGGCGCTTGTCGCGGCGCGCGCGCCGCTCGGCCTCCGAGCCGTCGTCGGCCTCGGCGATCGCGTCGTCGGCGCGGCGGACCTTCTCGCGCAGGTCGGCGACGTCCAGGTCGCCGACCTCGTGGGCCTCCTCGACGAGCAGGAGCACGCCCTCGGGCGAGACCTGCACGTAGCCCTCGCCCTGCGCCAGGCGCACGACCTCGGAGCCCGACTTGTAGAGGCGCAGCTCGGTCGGGGTGAGCATGCCGAGCAGCGGCTGGTGATGCGCACGGATGCCGATGGAGCCCACCTCGGTGCGGGTGGAGACCATCTCGACCTCGTCGTTGAAGAGCTCCCCCTCCGGGGTGAGCACCTCGCACTTGAACGTCGACGGCATCCGCTAGGACGACTTCTTCGCGGCCTCGACGACGTCGTCGATCGAGCCCTTCAGGAAGAACGCGGACTCCGGCACGTCGTCGTGCTCGCCGTCGATGACCTCCTTGAAGGAGCGCACCGTCTCGGCGATCGGCACGTACTGGCCGGGGGTGCCGGTGAACTGCTCGGCGACGTTGAACGGCTGGGAGAGGAAGCGCTCGACCTTGCGCGCGCGCTGGACCGTGATCTTGTCCTCGTCGGAGAGCTCGTCGATCCCGAGGATGGCGATGATGTCCTGGAGCTCCTTGTAGCGCTGCAGGATCTCCTTGACGCGGTTGGCCACCGTGAAGTGCTCCTCGCCGAGGATGTCCGGCTTGAGGATCGTCGAGCTCGAATCGAGCGGATCCACCGCGGGGTAGATCCCCTTCTCGGAGATCGCCCGGGAGAGCGTCGTGGTCGCGTTGAGGTGCGCGAAGACCGAGGCGGGCGCCGGGTCGGTCAGGTCGTCGGCGGGGACGTAGATCGCCTGCACGGAGGTGACCGAGCCGTTCCGGGTCGAGGTGATGCGCTCCTGCAGCTGCCCCATCTCGGTCTCGAGCGTCGGCTGGTAGCCGACCTGGGAGGGCATCCGACCCATCAGCGCGGAGACCTCCGAGCCGGCCTGGACGAAGCGGAAGATGTTGTCGATGAAGAGCAGCACGTCCTGGCCGCCCTGGTCGCGGAAGTACTCCGCCATGGTCAGGCCGGTGAGCGCGACGCGCATGCGCGCGCCGGGCGGCTCGTTCATCTGGCCGAAGACGAGCATCGTCTTGTCGATGACGCCGGACTCGGTCATCTCGACCCAGAGGTCGTTGCCCTCGCGCGAGCGCTCACCCACCCCGCAGAACGCCGAGAGCCCGCCGTGCTCGGAGGCCAGGTTGTGGATCAGCTCCTGGATGAGGACCGTCTTGCCGACGCCCGCGCCGCCGAACAGGCCGACCTTGCCGCCCTTGGCGTACGGCGCGAGGAGGTCGATGACCTTGATCCCCGTCTCGAACATCTCGTTCGTCGGGATCAGGTCCTCGACGTTGGGAGCGGGGCGGTGGATCGCCCAGCGCTCCTTGACCTCGATCGCCTCGCCCTCGTCGATCACCTCGCCGAGCACGTTGAAGATGCGCCCGAGGGTCACGTCGCCGACCGGCACGGTGATCGGCCCGCCGGTGTCCACGCACTCCATGCCGCGGGCCAGGCCGTCGGTGGAGTCCATCGCCACGCCGCGGACGCGGTCGTCGCCCAGGTGCTGCTGCACCTCGACGACCAGCGGGTCCCGGTCCTCCCGGTCGATCGTGATCGCCCAGTTGATCTCCGGCAGGGAGTCCGGGAAGACGGCCTCGATGACGACGCCGGTGATCTCCTCGATGCGCCCGACGTTGCGGGTGCCCTCGTCGGCGGTGTCGGTGGTGTTCGTGTCGGTGACGGCCATGGGTTCTCCTAGACGAGCGACTCGGCGCCCGCGACGACTTCGACGATTTCGGAGGTGATCTCGGCCTGGCGGGCGCGGTTCATCTCCAGGGTGAGGTCCTCGATGACCTCGCCGGCGTTCTCCGAGGCGTTGCGCATCGCGGTCATGCGCGCGCCGTGCTCGGAGGCGGTGGACTCGAGCAGCGCCCGGTAGATCGAGATCTCCACGTAGTCCGGGACGAGGCGCTGCAGGATCTCCGCGGGGTCGGGCTCGTACTCCACGAGCGCGTGGTGCCCGCTCTCGGGCTGCTCCTCGGCGTTGCCCGCGGTGTCCTCCTCGGTCCCCTCGAGCACCGAGGCCTCCTGGAGCGGGAGCAGCACCTCGTCGCGCACGACCTGCGAGAGCGGCGAGATGTAGCCGTTGTAGAAGACCTCGACCCGGTCGACGTCGCCGTCGACGTAGGCCGTCATGAGGTCCTCGGCGATGCCGCGCGCGTCGGCGTAGGCGGGGCGGTCGGTGAAGCCCGTGTACTCCCCGCGGGGCTCGCGGCCGCGGAAGCGCAGCGACGAGACGCCGCGCCGGCCCGAGGCGAAGAAGACGACCTGGCGGCCCTCCCCCTCGTGCTCGACCGCGCGCCGGATGCCCGCGCGCAGGATCTGCGAGTTGAAGGCGCCCGCGAGGCCCCGGTCCCCGGTCACGAGCAGGATGCCCACCGTCTCGATCCGCTCGCGCTCGGCCAGGATCGGCTGGGAGCCGACCTCGCCGCCCGCCGCCTCGGCCGCCTGGCGCGTCATCCGGCGGATCGCGCCGGCGTAGGGCCGCAGGCTCGTGATGCGCTGCTCGGCACGGCGCAGGCGCGCGGCGGCGACCATCTCCATGGCCCGCGTGATCTTCTGGATGTTCTTGACCGAGCCGATCCGGTTCTGGACGTCCTTCTGGCTCACAGCGCGACCGAACCCCCCGCGACGGGCTCCGGCGTGGCGTCGGCGTCGGCACCGCCGTCCTCCGCGACCGGCTGCCGGGCGTCCGTCGCGTCCGCGGCGCGGTCCCGGTCGCGGTCGCCCGTCGGCTCGGCGTCGCCGTCCTCGCTCGGCAGGCCCTCCTCGTCGAGGTCGTAGCCGAAGTCGTCCGCGAAGGTCGCGACCTGGTCCTTGAGGGCGTCCTGCGTGCCGTCGGACCAGTCGCCGCCGGCGATCTTCTCGAGCAGGTCGCCGCTCTCGGAGCGCAGCCGCGAGGTCAGCTGCTCGTTGAACTCCACGACCCGGTCGACGTCGACGCGGTCGAGGTAGCCGTTGGTGGCCGCGTAGACCTGCGCGACCTGGAGCTCGACGGGCAGCGGCGCGCGCTCGCCCTGGTTGAGCATCTTGACCAGCCGCTCGCCGCGGGCCAGCGTCTTCTGCGTGTCCGCGTCGAGGTCGGAGCCGAACTGCGCGAAGGCCTCGAGGTCGCGGTACTGCGAGAGCTCGAGCTTCAGGCGGCCCGCGACTTTCTTCATCGGGCCGATCTGCGCCGAGCCGCCCACCCGCGAGACCGAGATCCCGACGTTGATCGCCGGGCGCACGCCCGAGAAGAACAGCTTGGGCTCGAGGAAGATCTGCCCGTCGGTGATCGAGATGACGTTGGTCGGGATGTAGGCCGCGACGTCGCCGGCCTGCGTCTCGATGATCGGCAGCGCGGTCATGGAGCCGCCGCCGAGCGCGTCGGAGAGCTTCACCGCGCGCTCGAGCAGGCGGGAGTGGAGGTAGAAGACGTCGCCGGGGTAGGCCTCGCGCCCCGGCGGGCGACGCAGCAGCAGCGACATCTGCCGGTAGGCGTAGGCGTGCTTGGTGAGGTCGTCGTAGACGACGAGCGCGTGGCCGCCCTTGTAGAGGAAGTACTCGGCCATCGCGGCACCCGCGTAGGGCGCCATGAACTTGATCGGCGCGGCCTCGTCGGCCGAGGCGGCGACGATGATGGTCGAGTCGAGCGCGCCGGCGTCGGCGAGGGTCTGGGCGATCCCGACCACGGTGGCCATGCGCTGGCCGATCGCGACGTAGACCGACACGACGCCCGAGTCCTTGTTGTTGATGATCGTGTCGATCGCGATCGTCGTCTTGCCCGTCTGGCGGTCGCCGATGATGAGCTCGCGCTGGCCGCGGCCGATCGGGATCATGGCGTCGACGGCCTTGATGCCAGTCTGCATCGGCTCCTTGACCGACTGGCGCTGCACGATGCCCGGCGCCTTGAACTCGGCGGGGCGCATCTCGGCCTCCTCCACCGGGCCCTTGCCGTCGAGCGGCTGGCCGAGCGGCGAGACGATGCGGCCGAGCAGGTTCTCCCCGACGGGGATCTCGAGCAGGCGGCCCGTGCGCTTGACGGTGTCGCCCTCGACAACCTTCTCCCACTCGCCGAAGAGCACCGCGCCGACGTTGTCGGACTCGAGGTTCAGCGCGAGCCCGGTGACGCCGTGGGGCAGGTCGAGCATCTCGAACGACATGGCGTTCTCGAGCCCGTGGATGCGCGCGATGCCGTCGGCGATGGACAGCACCGTGCCCACCTCGGTCAGCTCGGCCTGGCCCGCGTCGAGGCCCTCGATGCGGCTCTTGAGGATGGAGGTGATCTCATCAGGCTTGATCTGCATGGGGTGATGGCTCCCGGGTGGGGTGGTTCGTCAGGACCGGGCGACCTGCGTGCGCAGGTGCTCCAGGCGGGTGCGGATGGAGGCGTCGAGGATGGAGTTGCCGACGCGCAGGACGAGGCCGCCGAGCACGTCGGGATCGACGGTGGCGGCGAGGTCGACCCGGCGGCCGGTCTGCTCGCCGATCTCCCGGCCGATGCGCTCGACGGTCGCCGCGTCGAGCTCGATCGCGGAGGTGATCTCGACGGGGAGCAGCTTGTTCTCCTCCTCCCAGAGCCGGTCGTACTCGCTCCTGAGGCGGAAGATCGCCGGCATGCGGTGCTTCTCGACGAGCAGCTCGAGGAAGTTCTGCACGATGGGCTCGGCGCCGTCGAGCATGCCGCCGAGGCCGTCCTTCTTCTCCTGGGTGGAGAAGTACGGGGAGAAGAAGAAGGTGGTCAGCTCGCGGTTGCCCCCGAGGGCCTCCGCGAACTGCCCGAGCTGCTCGCGGACCACGTCGACCTTCTCGCCCTCCTGCGCCACCTCGAAGAGGGAGCGGGCGTAGACGCGGGCGATCTCCTCCATCGTTACCGGCGCTCCCCGCTGAGCGCGGTGAAGTCGAGCTCGTCGAGCGCCTCCTCCACGAGGCGCTTCTGGTCCTCGGCGCTCAGCGTCTTGCGGGTGACCTTCTCCGTCGCCGCGACGGTGAGGTCGGCCACCTCCGAGCGGATCTCGCCGATGGCCCGCCGCGTCTCGGCCTCGATGTCCCGGCGCGCCTGCTCCATCAGCTCCTCGCCCCGCGCCTTCGCGGCGGCCGCCGAGTCGCGCTCGGTCGCCGCGCCGGCGTTCCGGGCGCGGGTCACGATCTCCTCGGCCTGCGTGCGGGCCTCGCGGAGGCGCTCGCGGTACTCCGCGAGCAGCTCGTCGGCCTCGGCCTTGGTGCGCGCCGCCGTGTCGATCGACTCCTCGATCGCCCGCTGGCGCTTGTCGAGCGCCTCCGTGATGCGCGGGAAGGCGAACCTCCGGAGGATGTAGAGCGCGATCAGGAAGGCGATGACCGTCCAGATCATCACGCCGAGGTTCGGAGCGACGAGGAAGTTCGAGCTCTCCTCCTCGTCCCCGCTGGCCTGGGCCAGGACGAGCCCGGCCGCGCTGGTGACCCCGTTCAGCATCTAGCCGAGGAAGAACGCGATGAGGCCGAAGATGAACGCGTAGAACACGATCGCCTCGGTGAGGGCGAAGCCGAGCCACTGGATCGAGGTGATCTCGTCGCGCATCTCGGGCTGGCGGGTCACCGACTCGATGACCTTGCCGAAGATGTAGCCGACGCCGACGCCGGGGCCGATCGTGCCGAGGCCGGCGCCGATGCCCAGGGCGATCGCCTTGCCGGCCTTGCGGCCGTACTCCCCCGCGATCTCCGGGGTGACCTGATTCTGGGCGAGGGTGGTGATGAGGGAGAGGTCCACGGTTGCGTCTCCTTGGAAGCGCTGGTTCGGTTGGCGGGGAAGAGGGGAGCGGCTAGTGCTCCTCGGCGACGGCGCCGCCGAGGTAGATGGCCGTGAGCGTCGAGAAGATGAAGGCCTGCAGCGTGGCCACGAGGCCGATCTCGAAGAGGAAGAAGGCCACCGCGAGCGGCAGCGTCACGAGGCCGAGGACGAACGACCCGGCCAGGGCGAGGTTCAGCAGGATCACGAGGCCGCCGCCCATGAACAGGATCAGCAGGTGGCCGGCCAGCACGTTGGCGAAGAGCCGCACGCTGAGCGAGACGAGCCGCACGAAGTCGGAGATGACCTCGATGAGGAAGATCGGGCCCTTGGCGAAGCCCTCGACCCCCTTGGGGACGAGGCCGCGGTAGAAGCCGCCGACGCCCTTGGCCCGGAAGCCCTCGACGTGGTAGGCGATCCACACCATCACCGTGAGCACGAGCGGCACCGACAGGTTGGCCGTCGCGGCGTAGAGCGCGAGGCTCGGGACCCTGATGAAGCCGAGGTCCACCTTGTGCTCGGTGTTGGTCGGCAGCGGGAGGTACCCGATCATGTTCGAGAACCAGATGAAGAGGAAGAGCGCGGCGATGAACGGGAACCACTTCGCGGCCATCCGCCGGTCCATGTTGCCGCCCGCGATGTTGTCGCGCATGGCGACGTAGGCCGTCTCGACGACCGTCTGGATCCGGTTGGGCCGGGCCTCCATCCGGTTGGCCACGTAGAGGAAGAGGCCGACGGTCAGCGCCGTGGCGACGAAGAGGTAGAAGACGGCCTTGTTGATGTCGAGCGGCCCCGGAAGGTTGATCCACGGGTCGAGCTTGAACTCGTTCTGCGGCTTGTAGTCCTCGTTGACGTCGATCGCGAGCGCCGCGTGGGGCAGGGCGAGGAGCGCGGCGGCGGGCAGCAGGGCGGCGGCGGCCAGGCGGGTTCTCATGAGGGGAGCTCGTTCGACGGGGTGGTGGTGGCGGTGAAGGGGCGCAGCGTCAGGGTGACGACGAAGGAGGCGGTGAAGCAGACGATGACCAGGATCGCCGCCGCCAGCCCGACGTCGTCGTCCTGCCCCGCGAGGAAGTACCCGGCGAAGATCAGCAGCGCGCACAGCCAGCCGCGACCGATCAGCGACCCCGCGGTCAGGCCGGCGACCCGGCGCATGTCGGCGATCGCCTCCGCGTCGCTGCGGCGCTCGCCGCCGGCCGAGCGGCGGGCGATGGCGAGCGCGCGGCGCTCGGCCCACACCTTGATCGCCTTCTGCGCGAGCCAGGCCACGGCGCCGGTCGCGTAGCCCGCGAGCGGCAGCGCGGCCACGAGGAACACGGGCAGCGCGAGGACGAGGACCACGAGGTCGGCGTGCTTGAGGGCGCTCACTGCGGCGGGCGCGCGTCAGTCGCCGACGCGCCGGCCCGGCGCGCGGTCGCAGGGGCGGGCACGGCGGAACGCGACGGCGAGCACCGGCTCGCGCCGCGGCGCGGTGGCCCGGCGGAAGCGCCACGCGCACGCACCCCGCCCGGCGGCAGGGGTGTCTCGGTGGCGGTGGCGATCGGCGTCGGGCATGCGGGCGGCGCCAGCCTAGCGGCGGGGCGCGAATGCTGCGGGGCCGGGGTGGGCGAGGGACCCGTCCCGGCGCGGTGAGAGTGCGGTGAGCATAGCGCCCGAGCCCGACTTTGTGCGGACTTCGTGACAACCCGGGGACCCGACGGACCGCTGCGTCGCGGCGTCAGAGGCGGACGTGCTCGAAGCCGAGCCGGTTCCCCTCGACGCGGGCCAGCCCCATCGTGTGATGCGGCTGGCGACGGCGGTCGGTCGGCGAGCCCGGGTTGAAGAGCTGGAAGGGGCTCCCGGCCACGAGCTCCGTCTCGTGCAGCGGGATGTGCGAATGGCCGAAGACGACGGCGTCCACCCCGTCGAAGCGCCGCCGCATCCGCGCGAGCCGCCCGGCGGCGGCGCCCGCGTCGTGCACGAGGCCGATCCGCACCGCGGCCACCTCGACGACGGCCTGCGCCGGGAGCCGCGCGTGGAGCGCGGGGACGTCGACGTTGCCCGCGACGGCGTGGACCGGCGGCCCGAGCGCCTCGAGCGCGTCGAGCACCGCCGGGGTCACGAGGTCGCCCGCGTGGAGGATCAGGTCGGCCGCGCGCAGGAGCTCCAGGCAGCGCGCCGGCAGCTCCCGCCGCCCGCGCGGGAGGTGGGTGTCGGAGACGACGGCGATGGTGGTCCGGTGGCGGATGGCCGTCCCCCTGGCGCGCGGCGGGTCTGCGCTACCTCGAGTTGGCGGTGGCCCGGGCCGCCGCCGCGCGCGCCGCCGCCGCGCGCGCCGCCGCCGCGCGCGCCCGCACGACCCGCGCGAGCACCACGCGGTAGGCCTCGCGCGGGCGGCCCCTGGCGTCCAGGAGCGCGGAGTCCCAGCTGTCGTCGGGGCCCGCCGGGTTCCAGTGGTACAGGTAGACGCGGCGGATGCGCGGCGAGAGCGGGACGAGCCGGTCGAAGAGCCAGCGCGTCGCGCGGGCGGCGTGCGAGACGCTCTCCTCGAACGGGATCTTCACGCGGTTGGCGCGGTGCACGATGCCGCCCGTCTCCGTGAACCAGACCTGGCCGCGGGTGGCGTGCAGCAGGGCGCGCGTGCCGGAGGTGCGAAAGCGATTGGCGTCGAGGTAGTTGTGCAGCCCCCAGGCGCGCGGCTCGTGCGCGGCCGCCGCGCGGAAGCGGCGCACCCAGGCGACCATGCCGGGCTGGTCGAGCACCTCGGCGCCGAGGATCGTGCACCGCGGGCAGGCGCGGGTGAGCGCGTCGAAGTAGGCCGCGGCCAGCTCGGGCCGGTGGCAGAGCGGCTGGCTGCAGTGGTTGGGCTCGTTCCAGGTGACGAACTCGTGCACCCAGGGGAAGGCCGCCCGGAACCGGCGGAACTGACGCTGGAACGCGGCCGCGGTCGGGCGGCGCTCCTCGCGCCCCGGGCGGCGCGAGTGGCCGAAGGTCACGAGCGGCGTGACGTGGGCGGCCCGGGCCGCGGCCATCCAGGTGACGAGCTCGGTGAGCTGGAAGCCGCCGTCCATGGCGTCCCAGGGGACGACGAGGCGCGCGCGCCGGGCGCCGAGCGCCGCGAACGCCGGGTCGGAGAACATCTCGGGCTTCTGGTCGGCGATGCCGATGGCCGGCAGGCGCGTGGGGGTCGCCGCGATGCCGCGCGCGGGCACGAGGAGCGCCGCCAGCACGAGGAGCGCCGCCAGCAGCGCCCCAGGGGTGCGGCTCACGCCGGCTCCGGCTCGGTCAGCACCGTGTCGTCGTGGCTGTAGGCCGGGGCGCAGCAGCACAGCACGCGCAGCGGCTCCGGGCCCGGGTTGAGGAGCTTGTGCGGCACCCCCGGGGGGATCACCACGCAGTCGCCCGCGGCGACCTCGCGCTCCTCCTCCCCGAGGCGCATCCGCCCGGCCCCGTGCGTGAAGAAGTAGAGCTCCTCGGAGCGCGGGTGGTAGTGGGCCGTGGTGGCGCCGCCGGGCGGCACGGTCGCCTCCGCGAGGCTCTGGTTGTGCGCCGCGGTCCACGTCGGGTGCACGAGCTCGCGGATCTCCGAGCCGTCCTTCGTGGTGAACGGCGAAGCGGTGCTGAGGCGGCTGACGTCCATGGCGGGAAGAGGCTAGGGGTCGCACCGGGCGAAGGAGGATGGGAGGGCTCGACGCCCCTCCCATCCCGTCCCTCAGGCGACGGCGCGCCGGGCGACGTCACGGTCGACGCGGCCCGCGGCCGCGCCGAGGGCGTGGGCGACGGCGCGCCGCACGCGCCCGGGTGGCGCCTTGGGCCACGCGGCGGCGTGGCCGTCGGCCGCGGAGCGCCGGCGCGGAGCCGCGGCACGCACGCGGGCGTACTCGGTGTGGAGCAGGGTGTGCATGTGGTGGATCTCCTGGCTGAGGTGGTGTGGTGGTCGGCCGGACCACCGCCACCGGGCGGGAGAGCCACTGCACGTGCGAGGGCTCCGGGACCGGCGGGCGGTGGCCCGGGCCCTGGTGCTCCTGCGATGGAGTCCTAGGACGCGAGCGGGGCCGACATCGCGTGAACGACATTCGGCGAACCGAACGGCGGGGTCAGGCGGATGTGGGCGAGGAGCGCGAGCGTCATGGGAGTCCTCCTCCGGCGAACCGAAGGCGTCCTTCGCCGGTGAACCTACCAGCGCCCCGACCTCCGGGCAAGGCCGGCCGTGGCCCGTTGACAGCATGTCGATCGACTAGGGTCGACCCATGGCCTCGGCCCAGCCCGGCACCGCCAAGCGCGAGCAGGTCCAGCGGGCCGTCCTGGCGGCGACGGAGGAGCTGCTCGGCACGAGCGGCTCCTTCGCGGAGCTCAAGATCGAGCGCATCGCGACGGCCGCGGGCATCTCCCGCACGGCGTTCTACTTCTACTTCAAGGACAAGCGCGAGCTGCTGATGCGGCTCGCCGAGGACGTGACCGGGCAGCTCTACGGCCAGGCGGACGCCTGGTTCTCGGGCGACGGGCGCGCGCCCGAGGACCAGATGTCCTCGGCCCTGGCGGCGATCGCCGTGCTCTACGCCGAGCACGGTCCGCTGCTGCGCGCGATCGTCGAGGTCTCCACCTACGACGAGGAGATCGCCGTCTTCTGGCGGGGGCTCCTGCAGCGCTTCGCGGACGCGACGACCGCGCGCATCGAGGCCGCGCAGCGGACGGGCCACGCCCCGTCCATGCCGGCCGGAGCGACGGCCTTCGCGCTGACCTGGATGACCGAGCGGACCTTCTACCAGCAGATGGTCCAGGGCGCCCCGGTCGACCGCGAGGAGCTCGTCGCGGCGCTCAACGGCATCTGGCTGCGGTCGATCTACGGCGCCTGAGCGACGGCGATCCCCTCGTCGGCCAGGCAGGTGAAGCGCCAGGCCGTCTCAGCCTCCCAACGCGCGAGCACCGCCTGCTCGCCCGGCCGGCCGGCGTCGTCGAGCACCACGATCGACCCCGGCCCGAGGCGCGCGGCGAGGACGCCGAGCGCGGGATGGCGGGCCTCGGCGAGCGCCGGGGTGTCAGCCGGCGGCCCGTCGACCACGAGCAGGTCGATCGCCGAGGGGAGCTCCGCGACGCCCGCCGCGGCGTACCAGCCCTGCTCGAGCGGCGCGCGGACGACCCGCGCCAGCTCGCCGAGGCCCTCCCGCGCGAGCGACTGCTCCACCTCCTGCGCCCACGCGGGGTCGTGCTCGAGCGCCGTGAGCCGTCCCGTGCCCCGCTCGGCCAGGAGCCGCGCGAGGACGACGGTGCTCACGCCCGAGCCGCACTCGACGAGCGTTGCGGGCCGCCGGTGCACGACGAGGTTGCAGAGGTGCACGAGGGCGCTGGCCCGCATCGCCCCGGAGGAGAACGGGAGGTACGGGCGCCCGTCGAGCAGCGGGCGGAGCACCGGCCAGGCGTGGAGGTCGGCCGGACCGGGCCGGGTGACGAAGTCCTGGCTCACGCCGCGACCGGCTCGGCGTCGCTCGGGGCCGCGGCGAGGCTCCGGTAGGCGTCCTCGTAGACGTCGGCGACGCGCTCGGGGGCGAAGGCCCGGGCGAACCGCCGTGCGCCCGCACGGTCGACGCGCAGGCGCCCGGCGAGGACCGCGTCGATCGCGGCCGCGAGCGCCTGCGGATCCCCGGGCGGGACGACGACGCCGCGCCGGTCCCCGAGCGTCTCCGGGAAGCCGTCGACGTCCGTCCCCACGACGGGGACGCCGAGCCCCATCCCGAGCACCGCGGTCTGCGAGAACGACTCCTCGCGGGATGGGATCACCAGCACGCCGGCACCGGCGATCACCCGCTCCGGCGCCCGGGACCACCCGGGCATCGCGACCCGCCGCTCCAGGCCGAGGCGGGCGCGCTGCGCCCGCAGCTGCCGTTCCAGGCGCCCGGCCCCGAGCATCGTCACCGGCACACTCGCGGCGAGCAGCGCGACGGCGTCGAGCAGCACGTCGGGGCCCTTGTCAGGGTCGAAGCGCCCCGCGAAGACGATCCGGCCGGCCGGCTGGCCCGGCTCCGCCGCGGCGTGCATCCCGGCCACCGGCGAGAGGCCGGCGCGCAGTCGCTCGGGGGCCACGCCGGCGGCGAGCAGGGTGGCCCTGGCCCCCGGGCCGTGCGCGAAGAAGCGGTCGACCCGCGGCAGCGCCTCGCGCAGCGCCCGGGAGTGGGCCGGCCCGGGCCAGTGGTAGGAGTTGTGCTCGGAGGCGACGAGCGGCTGCCGCTCGGCCACCGCCCCCGCCGCCGCCCACCACGCGCCGAACATGTGGGCGTGGACGACGTCCGCGCCCACGAGGCGTGGCGCGAGCCACTCCGCGAAGCCGGGCTCCGGGGTCCACTGCAGCTCCCCTGCGCGGCCGTCGACCTCGGGCTCGAAGCCGTGCTCCCGCGCCAGCGCGAGCCCCGCCGGCGTCGCGTGGGCGGCGAGCAGTCGCGTCCGGACGCCGCGCCCGGCGAGGCTCCGCGCGACCCGCAGGAGCGAGAGCTGGGCCCCGCCGCGGTCGAGCTTGGCCACCACGCGGGCGACGACCAGCGGCGGCCCGGCGCTCAAGGACGTCCTGCGCTGCCGGCGGGTCCCCCGCTCGATCGATGCATCGCTCCACCCTCTCGTCGTCTGGTCGGTCCGCGGCGCGCGGGTGTCCTCGGCACCGTAGTGCTCGCGTTGCAAACCAACAAGCCGGCCCCGGCGCTCACCACCCGTCGGGGCGCACCGACTCGAACTCACCCGTGCCCAGCCGCTCCGCGACGTCCTCGTCGATCTCCCGCTCGCTGACCTCGGGCCGCCCTCGGCGCAGGCGCATGGCGTCGAGCCGGCGGAACTTCAGGATCTCGAGGACGTAGACCAGGTAGGCGCTGGCGGCGAGGACCACGAGCGCGAAGGCCCCCAAGATCAGCGAGCCGCCGAGGCGCAGGTGACCGCCGTCGGAGTAGTCGACGAACCGCAGCGCGACCGCCAGCCCGCCGAGCAGCAGCGTCCAGGCGTAGAGGTAGAGCACGGTGCGGCGCTGCGAGAAGCCGATCCGGCTGAAGCGGTGGTGGAAGTGGTTGGCGTCCGCCTCCCACGGCTTGCGCCGGTACTTCAGGCGCTTGAGGACGACGAAGGTCGTGTCGACGAACGGCACCGCCAGCACCACGAGCGGGAAGACGAGGGCCAGGACGACCTGGGTCTTGACGGCCCCCTCCACGGCGATGCAGCCGAGCAGCAGCCCGAGGAGGTTCGAGCCGCAGTCGCCCATGAAGACGCTGGCGGGGTGGAAGTTGTGGACGAGGAACCCGAGCGCGGCGCCGGCGGTCAACGCGGCGAGCACCGCGGCGTGCCCGCGGTCGAGGTCGAAGGCGATGATCGCGAAGGTGATCGCCGCGATCGCGCAGACCCCGGCGGCCAGGCCGTCGATCCCGTCGGACAGGTTCACGACGTTCATGACGAGCACGAGGCCGAGGACGGTGAGCGGCGCACCGGCGCCGCCGAGCTGCTGGGCGCCGATCAGCGGCAGGGTGATGTTGGTGACCTCCACCCCGGCCTGCACCGGGATGACGGCGGCCACCACCTGGCCGACGAGCTTGACGCCGGGGGTGAGGTCGAAGCGGTCGTCGAACGCCCCGACGACCGCGATCAGCACCGCGCCGGCCAGGATGCCGCGGAAGCGGTCCCCCACGATGGGCCCGAAGTCGAGCACGAGCGCGGAGGCGACCAGCACCGCGCCGAGCATGGCCAGGCCGCCCAGCAGCGGCGTCTCCTGCTTGCTCAGCCCGCGCTCGCGCGGCTGGTCGACCGCCCCGACGCGCCGCGCCAGGCGCGCCGTCAGCGGCGTCAGCAGCGCGGCGACCGCGAAGGCCACGAGGAACGCGTAGACGGCCTCGCGCTCGGTCATCGTGCTCGACTCTACGCCGGGCCCCGGCGGGCCCGGCGCTCACACCGCCGCGCCGGCGCTCAGATGCTCGTAGAGGGGGTGGCGGTCGGCGAGGGCGCTGACGCGCTCGGCCAGCTCGGCCTTCTCGGCGGCGAAGGCGGGGGTGAGCGCGGTGGCCATGATCCGCCCGACCTCGTGGAAGTCCTCGACGGCGAGCCCCCGGGTGGCCAGGGCCGGAGTCCCGGCGCGCAGGCCGCTCGTGACCATCGGCGGGCGCGGGTCGAAGGGCACGGCGTTGCGGTTGACCGTGATGCCGATCTCGTGGAGGCGGTCCTCGGCCTGCTGGCCGTCGAGCTCGGAGGCGCGCAGGTCGACCAGGGCGAGGTGCACGTCGGTGCCGCCGGTGAGCACGTCCACGCCGTGCCCGGCCCCCACGAGCTCGGCGGCCACGGCCTGCGCGCCGGCGATCGTGCGCTCCTGGCGCTCGACGAACAGGGGGCTCGTGGCGATCTTCAGCGCGACCGCCTTGGCGGCGATGACGTGCTCGAGCGGACCGCCCTGCTGGCCGGGGAAGACCGCGGAGTTGATCTTCTTCGCGTGCTCCTCGCGGCACAGGATGATCCCCGAGCGCGGGCCGCCCAGCGTCTTGTGCACGGTGGTGGTGACCACGTCGGCGTAGGGCACGGGCGAGGGGTGCAGCCCCGCCGCGACCAGGCCCGCGAAGTGGGCCATGTCCACCATGAGCAGCGCGCCGACCTCGTCGGCGATCTCGCGGAAGCGCGCGAAGTCGAGCCGGCGGGGGTAGGCCGACCAGCCGGCGATGATCATCCGCGGGCGGCGCTCGCGCGCGATCGCCGCCACCGCGTCCATGTCGATCAGCGAGCTCTCGCGGTCCACCTCGTAGGGCGCGATGTCGTAGAGGCGCCCCGACACGTTGAGCCTCATGCCGTGGGTGAGGTGGCCGCCGTGGGCCAGCGCGAGGCCCATGATGGTGTCCCCGGGGGTCAGGAGCGCGTGGAAGGCCGCGGTGTTGGCCTGCGCGCCGGAGTGCGGCTGCACGTTGGCGTGCTCGGCCCCGAACAGCGCCTTGGCCCGGTCGATCGCCAGCTGCTCGGCCACGTCGACGTGCTCGCAGCCGCCGTAATAGCGCTTGCCGGGGTACCCCTCGGCGTACTTGTTCGTGAGGACGGAGCCCTGCGCCTCGAGCACCGCCTGCGGCACGAAGTTCTCGCTGGCGATCATCTCGAGCGTCCGCTGCTGGCGGTCGAGCTCGAGCGCGAGGACCTCGGCGATCTCGGGATCGACCTCGGCCAGCGGGCGGTTGAAGTAGTCCGGGCTCAGGTCCGACATGGCGCCTCCTCGGGCGATGGTCTCAGGGCGTGCCCAGGCGCTGCGGCGTGGTGCTGCGTCGGTCGCTCCCCGGTGGTGTATCGCTCCACCCTCGCGCCAGTCGCGCCGACCCCGTCGATGCTAGGGCCTCGGGCGGACCATGGCATCCTCAGAGGCGGGCGGCGAGCGCGGCGGTGGGGACCGCGCCCTCGCGCACGACGCTCCAGGCGCCCAGCTCCTCATAGCCCGTCAGGTCGACGATCGTCGAGGCCACGCCGGGGAGCTCCCCGCCGTCGAGCAGCAGGTCCGCGCCGGCGCGGATCCCGGCGTCCACGTCCCGGAGGCGCCGCGCCTCGGGCCGGCCGCTCAGGTTGGCGCTGGACTGGAGCACGGGCCAGCGCACCGCGCCGAGCGCGGCGAGGGCCGGCGGGAGGGCGGGCACCCGCAGGCCGAGCACCGCGCCCTGCGGACCGCAGGCCAGCGGGTACCGCGCCGCGGGGTTCGGCAGCAGGAGCGTCACCGGGCCGGGCAGGAGCGCCAGCAGCGCGTCCCGCGTCCGCGGACCGAGCTCCGGCAGGGCGGCGAGCGCGAGCGACGGCTGGAAGAAGAGGACGGCGGCGGGCTGGTCCGGCCGCCGCCGCTTCAGCGCGTAGAGGCGTCGGGCGCCCTCCTTCGAGTCGGGTTCGCAGGCGAGCCCGTAGACCGTGTCGGCCGGGAAGACCGCCACGCCCTCCACGGCCATGCACCGCTCGAAGGTCCCGGCGTCGCGGGCGGTCAGGCGCGCCACGCGCTCACCACCCGGTCGCGGCCCGCGAGATCGCGGCCGACGTCGGTCTCCCAGCCCGCGGACCAGAGCGCCCGGACCGCGGCGGCCTGGGTGGCGCCCACCTCGAGCCCAGCCACCCGCGCGCCGCTCGCGAGGATCGCCGGGACGAGGCGACGGAGGACGTCGAGCCCGTCCGGACCCGCGAAGAGCGCGAGCGCCGGCTCGTGCTCGGTCAGCTCGGGCTCCAGGGCGGCGCCCGTCTCGACGTAGGGCGGGTTGGCGAGGACGGCGTCCGCGGCCAGGCCGGCGAGCAGGTCGCCCTCGGCGAAGGCGACGTCGAGCCCGAGCCGCTCCGCGTTCGCCCGGGCCACCGCCAGCGCGTCGGGGGAGACGTCGGTGGCGAGCACCTCGAGGTCGGGCCGCTCGTCCTTGAGCGCCAGGGCGATGGCGCCGCTGCCCGTCCCGACGTCGACGACGCGCGCCGCGCGCGGCAGCGCTTGCACCGCCCACTCGACGAGCGCCTCGGTGTCGGGCCGCGGGATGAGCACGCGCGGGTCAACCCGCAGCTCCAGGTGGCGGAAGCCCTTGCTCCCGGTCAGGTAGGCGACCGGCACCCGCTCCACGGCGCGGCGCCGCACGGCGAGCTGGAAGGCGCGGACCGCCGAGCCCTCCACCGGCTCCTCCCGGGCGAGGAAGAGCTGCGTGCGGTCGAGCCCCAGCACGTGCCCGAGCAGCACCTCGGCGTCCAGCGCCGGCGTCGCCACCCCGGCCCCCTGGAGCGCGATGCGGGCCGAGGCGAGCGCCTCGCCGACGGGGACGCCCGTGAAGGGGCCCACCTACGCGCTCGCCGCCTGCTCCTCGAGCCGGCGGCGCTTCTCGTCGTTCTGCAGCGCGCCGGTGAACTCCGCCAGGTCGCCCGCGAGCACGTCGTCGAGGTTGTGGGCGGTGAGCTTGATCCGGTGGTCGGTGACCCGCCGCTCGCCGTAGTTGTACGTCCGGATCTTCTCCGCGCGATCGCCCGTGCCGACCTGGGCGCGCCGCTCGGCCCCGAGCGCCGCCTGCTGCTCGGCCAGCGCCGCCTCGAAGATCCGCGCGCGGAGGATCCGCATCGCCTTCTCGCGGTTCTGCAGCTGGCTCTTCTCGTCCTGCATCGCCACCACGATCCCCGTCGGGCGGTGGGTGATCCGCACCGCCGAATCGGTGGTGTTGACCGACTGGCCGCCCGGCCCGCCGGAGCGGTAGACGTCGATCTGCAGGTCGGACTGCTGGACGTCGACCTCCACGTCCTCGACCTCGGGCAGCACCGCGACGGTCGCCGTGGAGGTGTGGATGCGGCCCTGGGACTCCGTGGCGGGCACGCGCTGCACCCGGTGGGTGCCGCCCTCGTACTTGAAGACGGAGTAGGCCCCGTCCCCCTTGACCGCGAAGGTGTACTTGCCCTCCCCGGCGTCCATGGTCTCGGTGGCGAAGCCGCGCCGCTCGGCGTAGCGCGTGAGCATCCGCGAGACGTCGCCGGCCCAGAGCGCCGCCTCGTCGCCCCCCGCGCCGCCCTGGACCTCCAGGATCACGTTCTTCTCGTCGTTGGGGTCGCGCTCGACCATGGCCAGGCGCAGCTCCTCCTCGAGCTCCTCCCGGCGGGCCACCGCGGCGCCGAGCATCTCGCGGACCTCGCCGTCCTCGGCCTCGGCCAGGAGCTCGCGGGCGCCCTCCACGTCGTCCCGGGTCCGCCGCCACTGCTCGGCGAGCTTCGCGCCCGGCTCGAGGTGGGCGTACTCGCGACCGACCTCGGCGTAGCGCCGGCGATCGGCGATCACCTCGGGGTCCGTCAGGAGGCGACCGAGCTCCGCGAAGCGGGCCTCGATCTGCTCGACCAGCTGCTCGATCATCCGGCCGTCGAGGCTAGCCCGTGCCGGGAGCGGAGGGCCGCGCGCCCCCGGCCGTGCCGCCGGGCGGCACGCCGCCGACGCTAGGCGACGGCGGCGGCCGGCGTGGCCGCCTGCGGCGCCGGCGCGGCGAGCACCGCACCGAGCGCCGCGAGGGCCACCTCGAGCTGGTGGCGGTCCGGCTCGCGCGTGGTGAGCCGCTGCAGCTGGAGCCCGGGCCAGACGGCCGCGCGCGCCCACCACGCGTCGCGGTGGGCCGCGGTCGCCGCGATCAGCTCGAAGGAGAGCCCGGCGACCAGCGGGATGCCGAGCACGCGCGAGAGGACGAGCACCCACCAGGAGGGGAGGCCGACGGGGGCGAGCACCCCGACCGCGACCACCATCACCACGAGCATGAAGCTCGTGCCGCAGCGCGGGTGCAGGCGCGAGCAGCGCTGCGCGCGCTCGGGGGTGAGCGCCAGCCCCGCCTCGTGGCAGGCGATCGCCTTGTGCTCCGCGCCGTGGTACTCGAACAGGCGCCGCAGGTGGTCCAGGCGGGTGAGGGCGACGAGGTAGCCGACGAACAGCGCGGTGCGGATCGCGCCCTCGAGCAGCCCGAAGAGGACCGGGGAGCCCAGCCGGTCGGTGACCAGCGAGGTCAGGGCCAGGGGCAGGACGAAGAAGAGCCCGACGGCGAGGCCGACGCCCGCGACGAGCGCGAGGAGCCAGGCGCCGGGCGGCAGCTCGCGGTCCTCGTCGCCCATGGTCCTGTCGACCGAGACGTTGAGCGCGCGGAAGCCGATGCGCAGCGACTCGGCGAGCGTGACGACGCCGCGCAGCACCGGGAGCCGCAGCCCCCGGTGGCGGCGCAGGAGCGACCGGACGGGCTCCTGGACGACCTCGATCCGGCCGAGCGCCGCGACGTCCCGCGGCAGGCCGCGCGGGTGGTCGATGCGCTGCTGGCGGGTCGGGACACGGACGGCGACCGCCCAGCGGGCGGCTCCCTTCACCATGACGCCCTCGACGACGGCCTGGCCGCCGACGAGGGCGTCCGCGCCGCCGGCCATGGCGAGCGGCGCTACCCGGCCTTGCGGGCCGCGCGGCGCTTGAAGCGCTCGACGCGACCGCCCGTGTCGACGAGCTTCTGACGGCCGGTGTAGAACGGGTGGCAGTTCGAGCAGATCTCGACGTTGATGGTCTCCTGCGTGGAGCGCGTCGTGAACTGGTTGCCGCAGGTGCAGGTGACCTGCGCCTCGACGTAGGTGGGGTGGATGTCGGTCTTCATGGCGCCCGTCATGGTAGCTCTTCGCACCCTGCGCGCCGGCCGCTCAGCCCGGGCAGGCGACCGTGCGCGCGTTGTCGCGCTCGCCGGCCTCCTCGACGTCGTCCCGCGGGTCGACGACCGCCACGAGCCGCTCGCCCGGCCGGCAGGCCGGACCCTCCAGGGTCACGGAGCCGAGCGCTCCCGGAGCCAGGCCGGCGAGCGCCCCGGCGGGCAGCAGGACCGCGCCCACGCGCAGGCTGACGGGCACGGGCCCCGCCACGGCGGTCGGGCCGGCGTTGCGGACCTGCACCACGTAGCGGGCGCGCCCGTCGCCCGACGGGTCCCCGGTGGAGATCCCGACGACGCCGAGGTCGGGCCGGAGCTCGGGCTGCGGGCAGCCCGGGCTGCGCCGGGTGGCCCGGCGCCGCACGACGCCGGCGGCGTCGCTCCAGCGGAAGCGCACGAGGACCCGGTAGCTCGAGCCCGGCACCAGGCGCTCGACGCGCTTGGCGTAGACGAACCCGGCCGCCCCGGCGCTCGAGCGCTCGTAGCGCGCGAAGCCCGGGACGCCGGCGACGGGGCGCCAGGCGCCGGCGCCGCGTCGCCGCTCGAGCTCGAAGCGCATGGCGAGCGCGGACGCGCCCGGGACGGCCGGCATCGAGGCCTCGAAGTCGGCTCCGCGCTGGCCGGCCAGGGCCCCCACCTCGCAGCCCGTGAGCCGCGCGCCGAGCGCCGGGGCCGACGCCTGCGCCGGCCCCGGCGCGAGGCAGGCGGCGGCGAGGAGCAGCGGGACGGCGAGGACGAGGGGGCGCATGCGTCGCCAGGAACCCCCGGGGCCGCGGTTGGTTGCGCGGGCGCCGTGCCCGCGGCGGCCCGCCGGACCGGGCCGGGTCGAGCCGCCACCCGCCGCGGTCCGGACCCGCCTACCCTCGGCCCATGAGCACCGTCTGCATCACCGGCTCCACCGACGGCATCGGGCGCGCCGCCGCCGGTCTCCTCCTCCGGGAGGGCCACCGGGTGATCCTCCACGCCCGCAGCGAGGAGCGCGGACGGCCCGTGGTCGAGGAGCTCGCGGCGCTGGGCGATGCGGAGCTCGTCGTCGGCGACCTCGCCGATCTCGAGGAGGTCCGGAGCCTGGCCGACGCGCTCGGTCCGGTCGACGTCCTGGTCCACAACGCCGGCGTCTGGGTGGCCGCCGACGCGCCGGCCAGCGCCCAGGGGCACGAGCTGACCTTCGCGGTCAACGCGCTGGCGGCCCACGCGCTCACCCGGCTGGTGGCCGACCGCGTCGGCGAGCGGCTCGTGTTCCTCGGGAGCGGCATGGCCGGCTCGGGCCACGTGCGGCCGGACGCGCTCGGCGCGGCGAGCGACCCCCGCCGCGCCTACGCCGACAGCAAGGCGCTCGACGTCGTGCTCGCCCTGGGCTGGGCGCGGCGGCTCCCGCACCTCCGCGTGGGCGCCGTGGACCCCGGCTGGGTGAGGACGAAGCTCGCCTCCGCCGGCGCGCCGGGGGAGGTCGCCTCGGGCGGGCACCGCGTCGCCCACGCCGCGAGCGCCCCGGACTGGCCCGGCGGCTACACCGCCGGCGCCCGGACCCTCGAGCCGCCGGCGGCGCTCCGGTTCGAGGCCCTGCAGGACGACGTCCTCGCCGCCCTGGACCGCCTCGGCTGACGCGAGAGGAAGCGGTCAGGTCAGCTGGTAGAGCGGCCCGTCGCCGCCCTCGGGGGTCGTCAGGCGCCCGCCCTTGGCGGTGATCGCGCCGCACTGCACGCAGTTGGTGTAGTTGACGATCACGTCGACGGGCGCCTCGGGCCGGCCCTCCGTCGCCGCGAGCTGCTCGTCGGAGATCTCATAGACGCCCGCCGGGCACATCCAGCGCCACCCCTCCGCGATGACCCGCGGCACGTGCCTCTGCACCCGGATGTGGTTCGGCGCGTCGTCCCGGGTCGCGTTGCCCGTGATGAAGACCGAGGAGAGCTTGTCGAAGGTGTACTTGCCGTCGGGCTTGGGGTAGCCGTCCTTCGTCTTGCCGAGGAACAGCGGCGTCTCGTCCGAGCCCTTCATCGGGATGCGGCCGCCGGGGAAGCGGCCCTTGGTCGCGATGAGGACGTTCGTCTTCGGGCCGCCCTTGACGAGGCCCTGCTGCGCGAGCGGCTGGCGCGTGTTGCGGACCTCCCAGAGCTCCCGGCCGACGAGCGAGGCCTCGATGTCCGCCTCGTAGTGCTCGAGGCTCGACTCGCCGCGCTTGAGAGCGTGGAAGATGTTCTCCGCGGCGATCATCCCCGCCTTGATCGCGTAGTGGATGCCCTTGAGCGCGGTCGTGTTGACCATGCCACCGGCGTCCCCGACGAGCACCGCGCCCGGCATGGAGAGCTTCGGCATCGACCAGTAGCCGCCGCCGGGCAGCGCCTTGGCGCCCCAGCCGACGCGCTCGCCGCCCTCGAGGATCCGGCGCACGAGCGGATGGAGCTTGAACTCCTGCAGCAGGTCGTGGCAGGACGTCGTGGCGTCGGCGTAGTCGAGGTCGACGACGAAGCCGATGGAGACCATGTCCTCGCCGGTCTTCTCGTTCTTCATGGGGTAGATCCACGAGCCGCCCGTGTGGTGGTACTTCGTGTTGAGCTTCAGGGGCCACGGCCCGATCGTGTGGATGACGCGGTCGAGCGGCTTGGCGACCTTCCAGACCTCCTTGACCCCGAGCTCCCAGTTCTGGGGCTCGCGGCCCTCGGCCAGGCCGAACTCCTTGATGGCGCCGCCGGTCAGGTGGCCCCAGCAGCCCTCGGCGAGGACCGTGGCCTGGGCGGTGATGTCCGCGCCGGGCTCGAAGTTGCCCTGCTCGGCGCCGTCCCTGCCGCGGCCCTTGTCGCCCGAGCGGATGCCCTGGACGCGGCCGTCGGTGACCAGCAGCTCGGTGGCCGCCGTCTCCGTGAGGACGTAGGCACCGGCCTCCTCGGCCTGCGCGGCGAGGTAGCGGCACAGCGCGGCGACGGAGATGACCTCCGCGCCGTGGTTCTTGAACGGCGGCGGGGTGGGGATCCGCACCGAGGTCTTGGAGGAGGGGAGCATGTACACGCCCTCCTTGGTGACCTCGCCGAAGGCGAAGCCGGCCTGGCGCCAGGCCTCCCTCGAGAGCTCGGGCAGGAGCTCCTCGAGCGGGCCCGGCCGCATGACCGCGCCGGACAGGTTGTGCCCGCCGCAGCTCTTGGCCTTCTCGATCACCGCGACGGGGACCTCGCCGAGCCGCTCCAGCAGCTCGGGGTCCTCGCCCAGCAGCTGGAGCAGCCGGGTGGCGCAGGCGAGGCCCGCGGTCCCGCCGCCCACGATCGCCACCCCGACCTCGATCCGCTCGTCCTCGGGGTCGAGCTCGCGCTTGATGAACTCCCGCTGGGAGTCCACCGGGGGCGGAAACGCGGCGGGGACGCTCGCGTGGGCTCCGTTGGTCGCGGCCATGGTGCGGTCCTCTCCGTCGGGGCGGGTGGGTGCTAGGCGCCGCGCTTGGCGGCGATCGCCTCGGTGAGCTTCGGGACGATCTTGTTCAGGTCGCCGACGATCCCGAGGTCGGAGAACTCGAAGATCGGGGCGTTCGCGTCCTTGTTGATCGCCACGATGTTCTCCGAGGACTGCATGCCGACCTTGTGCTGGATGGCCCCCGAGATGCCGGCCGCGAGGTAGAGCTTCGGCGCGACGGTCTTGCCCGTCTGGCCGATCTGGCCCGCGTAGGGGTACCAGCCCGCGTCGACCACGGCGCGCGTGGCGGCCACGGCGGTGCTGCCGCCGAAGGCCTTGGCGAGCTCCTGCAGGAGGTCGAACCCCTCGGCGTTGCCGAGGCCGCGGCCGCCGGCCACGAGCGTGCCCGCGCCCTCGATGTCCACGTCGGCGCCGCGCTGCTCGCCGCGCGAGACGATGCTCGCCTGCGCCGCCTGGGCCGACGGCTCCACGCTCACCGCGACGACCTCGGCGCTCCCGCCGGTGGCCTTCGCCTCGAACGCGTTGAGGCGACCGATGATGATGCCCTTGTCCTTGTAGTGCGACTGCGAGATCGCGGAGTCGCCCAGGATGGGCCGCTCGGCGACGAGCCTGCCGTCCTGCACGTTGACCCCCGTGGCCTCCATCGTCACGCCGGCGTGGAGGCGCGCCGCGAGCCCCGCCCCGACCTCGAAGCCGAGCAGGCCGCCGCCGAAGATGGCGTACTGGATGCCCTGCTCCGCGATGACCTCGGCCATGACGTCGATCACCGGCTGCGCGAGCCCCTCGGGCCCCTCGGCCTTGAAGACCTTGGCCGCGCCGTACTCGCCCAGGGAGGCGGCGAGCTCGTCGGAGATGCCCTCGCCGACGACGACCGCGTGGGCCTGCCCGCCGATCTCCCCCGCGAGCCGCGCGGCCTCGGAGATCGCCCCGAGGGAGTTCTTGTTGAACGCGCCCTCGTAGTGCAGCGCGTAGACCAGGATGTCCGCCATCAGATCAGCTTCCTCTCGTCGAGCCAGGCGACGATCTTGTCGACGGTCTCGTTGGTGTCCTCGTCCTCGATGACCAGCCCCGCGGCCTTCTGCGGCGGGGCCTTGAACTCGCCGCAGTCGACCTGCGAGCCCTCCGCGCCCACCATCGACGCGTCGATGCCAGCGTCGGCGACCGCGAGCGTCGCCAGCGGCTTCTTCTTCGCGCCCATGATCGCCTTGAGCGAGGGGTAGCGCGGCTCGTTGATCGCGTCGCCGACGGAGATGACCGCCGGGAAGCTGACCTGGATCGTGTCGTAGCCGTACTCGGCCTGGCGCTCGCAGCGCACGCCCTCGCCCTCCACGTCCATCTTCACGACCTGGGTGAGCGACGGCATTCCGAGGTGCTCGGCCACCACGGCGCCGATGGCGTAGCACTCGCCGTCGTCGCTCTGCTGGCCGAGGAGCACGAGGTCGGGCGACTCGCCCTTGATCGCCGAGGCGAGCGCGTAGCCCGTGGCGGCGACGTCGGAGCCGGCAAGCACGGGGTCGGACAGGTGGACGGAGCGGTCGGCGCCGAGCGAGACCGCCTTGTGCAGCGCGCGGACCGCCGACTCGGGACCCATGGTGACGGCGACGATCTCCTCCACCTCGAGCTCCCCGCCCTCCTTGAGCTGCATGGCCGCCTCGATGGCGTGCGTGTCGTAGGGGTTCAGGTTCTTCTCGCCGGAGCGGTCCATGCGGCCCGTCCCCGGGTCGATGCGCTTCGTGACGGCGGCGTCCGGCACCTCTTTGACCAGCACGCAGATCTTCATTCGGGTCCTCCTGGGGAACGGGGTTCGGAGTGTAGCTCGGGGGTTGACTGACGGGTCAATCGGGCGCGGCGGATCGGCTCCGGCCCGCGCGCCGGCTCGGTTCTACGGATGGTGCACGGCGCCCTGGATGAACTCGATGATCGACCGGGTGGGGGCGCCGGGCGTGAAGACCTCGGCGACCCCGAGCCGCTTGAGCTCGGGGATGTCGTCGGACGGGATCGTGCCGCCGACGGTCACCACGACGTCGTGGATCTCCTGCTCGGCGAGCAGCGCGACGATGCGGGGGACGAGCGTCATGTGGGCTCCGGAGAGGATGGACAGGCCGACGGCGTCGGCGTCCTCCTGGATGACGGTCGCCACGATCTGCTCCGGCGTCTGGTGCAGGCCGGTGTAGATGACCTCCATGCCGGCGTCGCGGAGGGCCCGGGCGATGATCTTGGCGCCGCGGTCGTGGCCGTCGAGGCCGGGCTTCGCGACGACGACCCGGATCTTCCTCTGCGCGGTGGCCACGGGCGGGAAGCATAGGCCGCGAGGGGTCCGGGAGACGTCGTGCCCGCGCGCGCGAGGCCGACGGCCCCCTCCGGGACGCGGCCGCTCGAGGAGCCGCCGGGCGAGCACCCCTCCGGGCGGTCCCCCGCGAGCGCCCGGAGCTGCTCCCGGCGGTCGATGGCGGAGCCCGCCGGCGCCCGCGAGGCTTCGCGCATGAAGCCCGCCCCCTGCCTGCGGCCCGCTCCTCGGAGCAAGGCCGACACCCAGCCCGGCGCGCCGCGGCGCCCCGTGCCGCGCGGGGTGCGCCGCTGAGCCGCCGGGGCCCGCGGGGCCTAGAAGACGGGGGTCTCGGTGAAGGAGCCCCAGACGTCCTGGAGGGCGGTGACGAGCTCGCCCTCGGAGGCGTGGGCGCGGGCGGCGTCCAGGAGCGGGCCCATGAGGTTGTGGTGGGGGTCGGCGGCGGCCTGCTTGACGGCGCGCAGGCACCGTTCGACCCTGGCGGCGTCGCGGGCGCCCTTGACGGCCTGCAGCCGCGCGATCTGCTTGCCCTCCAGCGCGGGATCGATCTTGAGGATCGGGGTCGCCGCCCCGTCGCCCTCGGTGTAGCGGTTGACGCCGACCACGACGCGCTCGCCGGCGTCGATCTCGCTCTGCAGCCGGTAGCTCGCGTCGGCGATCTCCCGCTGCGGGTAGTTCAGCTTCACGGCCTGCACCATGCCGCCGAGCTCGTCGATCTTCGCGAAGTACTCGTAGGCGCGGGCCTCGATCGCGTCGGTCATCGCCTCCACCGCGTACGCGCCGCCCAGCGGATCGATCGTGTTGGTCACCCCGGTCTCGTGCGCGATGATCTGCTGGGTGCGCAGCGCGATGCGCACCGCCTCCTCGGTCGGCAGCGCGAGCGCCTCGTCGTAGGAGTTCGTGTGCAGCGACTGGGTCCCCCCGAGCACCCCCGCCAGCGCCTCGATCGCCGTCCGCACGATGTTGTTGAGCGGCTGCTGCGCGGTCAGCGAGACCCCCGCGGTCTGCGTGTGGAAGCGCATGAGCCACGACTTCGGATCCTTCGCGCCGAACGTGTCGCGCAGCTCCCGCGCCCAGATGCGCCGCGCCGCGCGGTACTTCGCGATCTCCTCGAAGAAGTCGATCTGCGCGTTGAAGAAGAACGACAGGCGCGGCGCGAACGCGTCCACGTCGAGGCCGCGGGCGACGGCCTGCTCCACGTAGGTCAGCCCGTTCTTCAGCGTGAACGCCAGCTCCTGCGCCGCCGTCGAGCCCGCCTCCCGGATGTGGTACCCCGAGATCGACACCGAGTTGAAGCGCGGCATCTCCCGGGTGGAGTACTCGATCATGTCCCCGAGCAGCCGCATCGCGTCGTCGATCGGGAAGCACCACTCCTTCTGGGCGATGTACTCCTTGAGGATGTCCGCCTGGATCGTCCCGTTCAGCCGCTCCGGCCCCACGCCCTGGCGCTCGGCCGCCACCACGTAGAACGCCAACATGATCGCCGCCGGCGCGTTGATCGTCATCGACACGCTCACCGCCCCCAGATCGATCCCGGCGAACAGCGTCTCCATGTCCTCGACCGTGTCGATCGCCACCCCCTCGCGGCCCACCTCCCCCAGCGAGAGCGCCGCGTCGGAGTCATGGCCCATCAGCGAGGGCATGTCGAAGGCCGTCGACAGGCCGGTCTGCCCGTGCTCGAGCAGGTATCGGAAGCGCGCGTTGGTCTCCTCCGCCGTCCCGAACCCCGCGAACTGCCGCATGGTGAAGAGCCGCCCCCGGTACATCGACGGGTACACCCCCCGCGTGAACGGGAACTGCCCCGGTACCCCGATCGCCTCCTCCCCCGGCAGGTCCGCCGCCGTGTACAACGGCGCGACGTCCTCCCCGGACAGCGTCGTGAACGGCACCGCGCGCTCCGGCGCGAGACCGTAGGCGGCACGCCACTCCTCGTGGGTCGTGGGTACGGCGGTCGACATGCGGGGCTCCAGCGCGCTCGGGGACGACGGGACGGCGCAAGGGTACCGGCGGCGGGCCCGCCCGCGAGGCGGCCGGCCGCGCGTTCAGCGGATGCGCCGGGCGGCGACCGAGCGCCCCGCCGTGCCGACCAGCGCCGCGGCGAGGATCGCGGCGGCGCCGCGCAGCCGGCGGCCGAGGCGGTCGAAGCGCATGGTGCTCCAGCCCTCCTGCCGGGCGACCTTGGCGAGCTCCGCGTCCGGGTTGACCGCCACGGGATGGCCGACGGCGCGGAGCATCGGCAGGTCGGACTCCGAGTCGGAGTAGGCGTAGCTCGCCCCGAGGTCGAGGCGCTCCTCGGCGGCCAGGCGGCGCAGCTCGCTGGCCTTGCCCTCGCGGTAGGTGAACGGGCCGCCCGGCCGGCCGGTGTACACGCCGTCGATCACCTCGGAGCGGGCGCCGATCGCCCCGTCGAAGGCCAGCACGTGCGCCATCATGGCCGCCATCTCCTGCGAGGCCGCGGTGACGATGTAGACCGGCCGGCCGGCGTCCTGGTGGGCGTAGGCGGTGTCGAGCATCTGGGGGTAGAGCCGCGGGAGCACGCCGGCCAGCACCTTCGGCGTCATCCGCTGGAAGTCGACGACGCGGCGCCCCCGGATCATGTCGGAGACCTCCGCGACGACCCGGTCGGTGCCCGCGTCGGTCGAGCCCTGCAGGCGGAAGCGCACGTTCTGCCAGCCGTAGCGGGCCATCTGGCGGCGGCTGAGCAGCCCCGCCTGCCGCGCCGCGCGCGCCCAGTGCAGGCCCGACGAGCCGGCCATGAGCGTCTTGTCGAGGTCGAAGAAGGCCGCGCCCTGGCCCGCTCTGACGGCGAGTGCCGGATCGCCCTCACCTGGTGGGGGTGATCCGGCGCTCGCGCCCGGCTCAGCCATGGACCCTCAGGATGAGCGCGTCGCCCTGCCCGCCGCCCGAGCAGATCGCGGCCACGCCGAGGCCGCCGCCGCGGCG
>CAXSFZ010000020.1:0-29891 GCA_964236905.1 uncultured Solirubrobacteraceae bacterium
CTGAACCTCAGCCCGCCCGCGGCGACCGACCTACACCACTTCTACCGACGTGACCTTCGTCGACAGCGCTCATGAGCTGCTCGTGCGGTGTCTCGCACGGGCTGGGCAGCTCGGTGCCGCGCGCCACCACGCCAACGCCTGCGAGGTGCTGTTCCGGCGGGAGCTCGGGCGAGCGCCCGATGCCCGGGTGCGGCGGGCGGCGGACGATCCCGGAAGCGTCCCGGCGGTCGGCGATCGGGCCGCTGCTCTCGGCCAGCTCGAGGCGGGGCGTGCCGCTCTGGACGCCGGAGCCGTGGAGCCCGGCATCGCCTGCCTGCGCCTGGCGTGCGCCGAGGCCCGCGCCGTCGAGGATCCCGTGGTGCTCGCAGAGGCGCTTGCCGCGCTCGGCACGGCCTTGGTGCACGCCGTTCGCGGGCGGGACGAGGAAGGCGCGGCGGTGCTCCGCGAGGCGCTCGCACTCGCGCAGGAGGCAGGCGACCGCTCCGTCGCCACCAAGGCTTCCCGCGAGCTCGGCTTCGTCGAAGTGCAGGCGGGGCGGTCGGTGTCGGCCGGGAGGTGGCTGCTTGAAGCCCAGGCGTCGGCGCAGAGCGCCAAGGAGCGCGCCGCCGTGCTCGGCGTGCGAGGGATGGCGCTTTCCGACCGGGCCCATTACGAGGCGTCGATCGCCTTGCTCAGCGAGTCGGTGGCGAGCGCACGGGAGTGCGGAGATCTCCGTCAGGCGGCGTGGTCGCAGGCGGTCCTCGGCCGCGCGCTCCTGCTTCGAGGGCAATTGCCGGAAGCCGTGGAGGCGCTCGACGACGCGCTGGTGCTGGTGGGCCGCGAGAGGTGGATCGCGTTCCGGCCCTTCCCCGAGGCGCTCAGGGCGGAGGTGGCGCTGCGCCAGGACCACCATGACGAGGCGGTGGCCATGCTCGACCAGGCCTTCTCGCTCGGCTGCCGTCTCGGCGATCCGTGCTGGGAGGCGCTGTGCGCCCGAGCCCGGGGGCTGGCGCACGAGGCGGCCGGTGAGCGCGGGCGGGCGTTGGCCTGCCTGCGGGACGCGGTCACTCGCGCGGTGCGCGTGGCCGATCCCTACGTCTGGATCCACGCCCACTGCCTCGACGCCCTGATCGGCCTCGAGATCGTCGAGGGGGCGTCGGAGGCGCACGAGCATGTCGCCGTGCTCGAGCAGATCGCCGGTCGCGGCGACATGCGCGAGCTCGTCGTGCGCGCGGCGCTGCACCGGTGGGACCTCGGCGATCGGTTCGCCCGCGACGCCGTCCGTCTGCTCAGCGAGGCCATCGACAACCCGGCGCTGCACCTCGTGCTCCCCGCCGTCGCCTGATCACACGCGCGGTCACACGCCCGACTGGTCGACTGGTGGCTCCCCCACCGAACGAGGAGAAGCACATGCCCTTCATCAACGTCAAGGTCATCGAAGGCGTCTTCAACGCCGAGCAGAAGACGCAGATCTCCGAGCGGCTCACCGACGCGATGGTCAGCGTCGAAGGCGAGAGCATGCGCGGTGTCACCTGGTGCGTCATCGACGAGGTCAGGAGCGGTGACTGGGCGATCGGCGGCCAGGCCCTCACCACCGAGGCCGTGCGGGCGCTCGCGGCCGGCCAGCCCGCCTGACGTGGCACGACCAGCCGGGTGTCCGAGAGGACCGTGAGCGTCCCGGGTGCGGCGGACTGCGCGGGATGCCGGCGCCGGTCGTCGCGCCGTCGGTGGCCAGAGGTCGAGCACGCCATGGGCGACGGGCACCGTGTGACAGTGCACAACTTCTACAGCGTGCTCGACACCGGCCGCCGCCGCCGCTGATTTTACACTGCCCAACCAGGACGGGGAGCAGATGATCCTCTCCGCGCTCAGAGGAAAGCCGGTGGCTGTGTACGTCTGCCCCAAAAGCCGACACGCCAAGGTAAAGCGACAGTGTCCTAGGCGGCGTGAGCGCCGGCCCGGAGCGCAACTCCGCGTCGACCACGACCGTGAGCCGAAGCTCGGACTCCCCCTTCCGTCCGTTCCACGTCCAGGGTGGGAGAGTCGCCGAGAAGGTCGTCGAGCTCCTCGGAAGTGATCTCGTCGTCGTTCGCCATGGCTACCTGATGCGCGCTCAGCGGTCGCGTTGGTAGCGGCCGGTCTGCGCCGGGCTCGCAGGCCACGCAGTGCGAACATGCCAGGCGCCGTCGTCGGGCGCATCCGGGTTGAGCACCACGGTCAGGACGCGCCCGCCGTTGATGGGCCCGGTCATGAACACCGACGTAAAGCAGCAGTAGCTACTCGCGGTGGTGCTCCGGCGGCCGCAGTCGCGCCTGAACCGACCGCTCGTTCAGCGGCCGCGTTCCGGAGTTGACGGTTCTCCCGCGTCAGATCTGAAGTAGCTCGAGGGCGCGGTCCGCCACGAAGCTGACTCCTCCCCCGATCCTTCGCTCTCGCAGGACACCCAGATCCGCTAGGCGGCGAAGGGCGAGCATCGCTCCGGCGTGCGTTACCGAATGGGCCCGAGCGATCGCAGGAGCACGTACGAACGGCGAGCCGATGAGCTCTCCCGCGACTCGCTCCCCCACGCCGCTGATGTTTGCCTCGCGCACCTGTTCGAGGACCTGCTCGCGCCACTCGAACAACAGTTCCACACGCTTCCTAGTGGTGTCTGCGGACGCTTCAACGCCTTCTGCGAAGAAGCGCACCCAGGCGTCCCAATCGCCGGTGCAGCTCAGATCTAGGAGCCCATCCTGATAAGCGTCCCGACGAGCCTCGAACCAAGGGGAGACCACGAGGATCGGCTCGCGTAGAACGCCTTCCCGCTTGAGAGACATGGCGATCAGGAGACGGCCGATCCTGCCGTTCCCATCGAAGAACGGGTGAAGCGTTTCGAACTGGTAATGAGCCAGGGCTGCGCGAACGACGCACGGCAGGTCGTGTGGCGGTGACCGAACCCATGCCACCCAGTTCGCAAGACCAGCGTCCAGTTGGTCGCCCGGTGGTGGCGGTACGAACCGAGACTCTTCGATCGGTCGGCCGCGCGAGCCGACGAAGACCTGCCGTTCGCGCACCTTGCCCGCGTCGTAGCGTTCGCCTGGCGTTCCAGTGACGAGGGTCCTCTGAAGTGACGCGATGAGCGACGCCGTGATGGGTCGTTCGGTCACCCAATCGAACCCGTGCTCCGCGGCCGCGACGTAGTTGAAGACCTCGCGTAGTTCCATCGACTGCCGACCGTCGGTGGGATCTGACGCGAAGACGGTCTCGATCGGGGCGTAGGTTCCCTCAAGCGCGCTGGTGCTCTGAGCTTCACGACGCAGAGACGGCTGGCGCAACAACGCCGGCCGCGGGAACTGCCGCGCCACCTGATCGAGACGTCCGAGCGCTGCCTCGGCGCTCGTAACCCGGTTCCAAGTCGCCGACTTGAGCTCGATCTCGACTGGTAACGCTGCCGGCACGTAGGCGAAATGGCTGAACTCTCGGCCAGTCACCGGATCGGTGCCCGAGATCGGCGTCACGAAACCGATGGGAGACTCAGACAAGCGCGCGACGTCCATATTCCAAGTCTAGACCGGTTTGACTTGGATCCCGACGACGGGATCCAAGCGCTCTATCGATGTGGACGGGGATCCCAAGAGCGTCCGTCGTCCGCTTGGATCTTGAGCGGGGCGTACAACTCAACTTGGCCGCCGCACCCCGAAGCCAAGAAACGGACGCCGTCGCTTCGGTGCGACAGCCGTGGCGCGCCTAGCAACGCGCTGCGACACAGCGGTCTCGGCGCGGCCGGGGTCGTCCGTCGCCGGCGAGCCATCGACTCCCCTACTCTCTCGAGTCGGAACGATGGCGCCGGACTTCGCTCTTGATGACCAGGCCGGGGAGGCGTAGGGCTCTCCGACCTCAGAGGTCACCCCGTGTCCTCACGCTCGACGATCAGGCCGTTCGCGCCGCCGCCACTACGGATCCGGCCGGATTCGTAGCCGCCCTCGAGACGCCGGCGGCGATCGACGAGACCATAAGAACGAGCTCGGCGCCCGGTTCGAGGCAGGCGTGCTGCTCCAGACCGGCGCCGGAACGATCTCGTTCGGAGATCGACTTGCGGCGGTCCTCCTCTCCGGTCTCTGGGCGCCCTGATCAGGCTGTCGGTGTGCGGCCGCGAGGCACTCGGTAGCTTGACGGGCATGCTCGAGACCGGCACCCCCGCCCCTGACTTCACCCTCCCCGACCAGGACGGCGACGACGTCTCGCTGACGGAGCTCACCGGTGCCGGGAAGACCGTCGTGGTCTACTTCTACCCCAAGGCAGACACCCCCGGCTGCACGACGCAGGCCTGCTCGGTGCGCGACCACGCCGAGGAGTACGCGGCGCGCGACGCGGTGGTGCTCGGGGTCTCGCCCGACCCGGTGCAGAAGGTGAAGAGGTTCCACGCGAAGCACGACATGGGCTTCACCCTGCTGGCCGACGCCGACCACGCCGTGGCGGAGCGCTACGGCGTCTGGGCGGAGAAGTCGATGTACGGCAAGACCTACTGGGGCAACCTGCGGGCGACGTTCGTCATCGGTCCGGACGGGGTGGTGCGGAGCGTCATCCCGAAGGTCTCGCCGAAGACCCACGACGACGTGGTGCTCGCCGCGCTGGACGAGCTCGCAGCCGCCTGAGGGGCGGCGGCCGTCGGCCGGCCCGCCTCGCCTCGCCTGGTCCGGGCCGCCGGCCCGGGCTGCCTCAGCTCCACCCCCGGGCCGAGACGGTCCAGCGGTCGACCAGTGCTCCGTCCTCGAGGACGTTGAGGGTGGTGTGGAGGTTCACCGTGGCGCAGGCGTGGTTCGGCACCACCCGCACGAGTGCACCCACCGGCAGCTCGATGTCGCGATCGGAGATCGCGATCCCGTGCTCTTCGAAGAGGCGCTCGATGCGGAGCTCCGGATGTCCCTCGACGAGGCCGAAGCCGACTGTGCGATCGGTCATCCGCTCGGCCGCCAGCGCCTTGGATCCGGCGTCGAGGATGACGCGGTCGGCGGCCGGCCGCGCCACGACCGTCGCGAGCACGCTCAGCGCGCACTGCTCGAGCCCGGCCACCCCGAGGGCCACCTGGGTGGCGTCGTAGAACACGTAGTTGCCGGGGCGGATCTCGTAGCGCGCGTCCAGCGGGCCGGCCGCGTCGACGAAGTGCGCGGTCGGCGTGGATCCGATGCTCAGCGTCGAGACCTCGACGCCGAGCCGGTCGAGCGCCTCCGCCGTCTCGGCGACGGCGTGCTGCTCGAAGGCGGCGATCTCGGACAGCTCCTGCTGCGTGCGGGCCTGGTACGCGTGGCCGGCGAACGTGAAGAGCCCGGCGAACGTCGCGTGCCGCAGCTCCTCGCTCAGCGGGGCGACGAGCTCGGCCGTCGCCCGCCCGGGCGTCGTGCCGATCCGCCGGGCTCCCGAGTCGACCTCCCACAGCCATCCGATCTGGGTCCCGCTCGCACGGCAGAGGGCGTTCAGGTGCCGCGCGGCCTCCACGTCGGCGAGCGCGACCTGCAGGCGCACGCGCCGCGCCAGGGCGAGCAGGCGGTCGATCCGCCAGCCGCCGACCGGCGGGTAGGCCACGGTCAGGTCGTCGAAGCCGCCGGAGGCCAGGGCCTCGGCCTCGGCGACCGTGGCGGTCGTGATCCCCGTCGCCCCCGCCCCGCGCTGCAGCTCCGCCACGTCCAGGGACTTGTGCGTCTTGGCGTGCGGTCGCAGCGCGACGCCCGCGCGTCGCGCCCGGGCCGCCATGCGGTCGATGTTCTCCTGCAGGCGCGCCCGGTCGACGATGACGGCCGGGGTCACCAGGCCGCCTGGATCCACCGGACCGGACCCGGGTGGGCGCGTAGGCTGCGTCACGCCGGTCCTCAGGCCTTCGCGGTCACGCCGCCGTCGACCACGAACGCGCTGCCGGTGATGGCGGTCGAGGCGTCCGAGACGAGGAAGACGGCGGCGCGCGCGATCTCCCGGGGCTCGATGGCGCGGCCGATCGGCTGGAAGGACTCGAGGCGCTCGTCCAGGTGCAGCTCGCTCAGGCGGTCCGCGTGCGGGATGTTGATCTGCGTGTCCACGAAGCCGGGGCAGATGCAGTTGCAGCGGATCCCGCGGGCCGCGTAGTCGAGGGCGACGGACTTCGTGAGCATCAGCACCGCGCCCTTGCTCGTGCAGTACGTCGTCAGCTGCGGTTCGGCGGCGACGGAGTTGATCGAGCCGACGTTGACGATGGACCCGCCGCCGGCGGCCAGGAGGTGCGGCACGGCGAACTTGCAGCCGAGGAAGGGACCGCGCACGTTGATCGCCATCGTGCGGTCGAACTCCTCGACCGTCGCGCTCGCGACGTCGCCGGGGAGGGAGATGCCGGCGTTGTTGACGATCGCCGTCAGGCGCCCGTGCCGCGCGACGGCCTCCGCGACGAGCGCCTCCACGTCGGCCGGCGAGGAGACGTCGACCACCCGGGTCGACAGGCCGCCGTCCGCAAGCCCGGCCGTCTCGGCCAGGCCCTGCTCGCTCACGTCGGCGGCGAGCACCGCCGCTCCCTCCCGGGCCAGCTCGAGCGCGATCGCGCGCCCGATGCCGGCCGCCGCGCCCGTGACGACGACCACCTGATCGCTGACGAGGCCCACGGCTACTCCTGACCCACGGCGGGGGCACCGACGCGCGGCGAGCGCGGTTCGCGACGCAGGACGTCCGGGGCCAGCAGGAGGTAGCCGACGAAGATGACCGCGCCGACCGCCAGGAACAGCCCGACGACCTTCACCGCGTCCCGGAACTGGCCGGGAAGGACGAGCACGGTCAGCTCGAAGACGAGCCAGACGACGCTCAGCGCCGCGACGGGCACCTGCCAGCGCCCGAGGCTGAACAGCCCGGGGATGTCGCGGAAGGAGCTGCGGACCGCCAGGAAGAGCACCACGGTCGCGAGGTAGATCAGCGCGGGCAGGATGGTGGCCGCGGTGAACAGGGTGGCGAGCGAATCCGCGTTGCCGCCGACCGCGAAGGTGATCGCCGCCAGCCCGACGAAGATCAGCACGGTCGACCAGATCGGCGTCCGCGACCCCGGTGCGACGCGGGAGAGGACCTGGTGGCCGGGGAACCTCCCGTCTCGGGCCATGGCGTAGACCATCCGCGAGCCGCTCAGCATGATGACGAGGGCGTTGGCGAACAGCGAGACCACCGCGAAGACGAGGAAGAACTTCTCGAACGTCGAGCCGAGCTGCGCCGACATGATCTCGGTGACCGGGGTCGCGCTGCCGCTGACGGCCTTCACGTCGGGCATCGCGACCGTCAGGGCGATGAGGAAGCCGAGCCCGACCACGGTCGAGCCGAGGGTCGCCCGGATCATCGCCTTGGGGACGACGCGTCGTGGCTCCTCGGTCTCCTCGGCGAGGTTCGCCGACGCCTCGAAGCCGACGATGGTGAAGGCACCGAGCAGCAGGCCGAGCATGAACGGACCGTTATAGCTGTAGTAGCCGTGGGCCCCGGCGGCGGTGCCCGCGGAGGTGAGGTTGGAGACGCTGCCCTTCCCGCTGACGGCCGCGGCGATCAGCAGGGCGATCGTCAACCCGACGATGCCGATGACCTCGGTCGCGACCGCGGCCGAGTTGATCGAGGAGGTCAGCCGCGTCGAGAGGATGATCACCGAGGCCTCCAGCGCGCCGGCGCCGAGCACCAGCCACTGCGTGGTGGAGGTGCTCGGCGCGATGCCGAAGAGCGGCATGAACGCCTGCGAGATGAAGCCGAAGTTGACCGCCACCACCACGACGGCCAGGAACGCGTAGGACAACCACCCGAAGGCCCATCCGACTTTGGGATTGGCTAAGCGCGACGCCCACTGGTACGAGGTGCCCGACAACGGGATGCGCGCTGCGAGCTGCCCGTAGACCAGCGTGACGGTCAGCTGGCCGGCCCCCACGAGCACCCAGAGCCACAGCCCGCGCGGACCGGACGTGCTGAGCAGGAAGGCGAAGGTGGTGAAGATCCCGCTCGTGATCGAGATGAACGAGAAGCCGACGGCGAACGACGAGAACGCGCCGATGGTCCGCTGCAACTGCTGCTTGTAGCCGAAGCCCTCGATCTCGTCGTCGTCCTGCGGACCGGCATGGCGCTCGGTGGTGCTCATGGGCTCGACTCCTCTACGCGGTGGGGGAACGTGGATGCGGTGCTCGGCGGGCCGGGCTCACCACGGCGGCGTCGCGCAGCCGATGAGCAGCGCCATCCCCGTCGTGGAGGCGTTGCGGAAGGAGTGGGGGACGTCGGGGTTGAAGCGGGCCGCGTCGCCCTGGGCCAGGCGGTGCACGTCCGCGCCCAGGAGCAGCTCGACCTCGCCGAAGAGGACGTAGGCGAACTCCTCACCGGGGTGGGCGATCGGGTCCTTCTCGTAGGTCCCGCTCGGCTCGAAGGAGATGAGGTAGGGCTGCAGCTGGTGGTGGGGGCCGCTGCGCCCGACGAGCTGGTAGAGGACGCCGTCGCCGCGCTGCACGCCCGGGACGCCGCTGGAGAGCCCGCGGATGATCTCCGGGCCCGCGTCCAGGACGTGCTCGACGGTCGGCGCCTCGGCGAGCAGGTCGGTGACGTGCAGGCCGAAGTGCTCGGCCACCTGCTGCAGGCGGCGCAGGGAGGTGCCGCCGCGGCTGTTCTCCAGCGCGGACAGGGACGAGGCGGAGATCCCGATCTCGCGGGCCAGCTCCCGCACGCCCTGACCGGCCTGGATGCGCAGCCGCCGCACGCGCTCCCCGGTGGCGGCGGCGTCGACCGGCGGGGTGGGCGGGACGTCCGAATGTGCGTTCGTAGAAGACATATCTCGATACCTGTTCGCTGCTGGCGAACAACTACCACGGCGCCCGCGGCGAAGCAAGGGCATAAGACCTCGCGCACCCGACGGCCTGCGCCCGTCGCGCCCGGAGCCGACGAGCTCCACTAGCGTTCGGCCGATGCCGCCCGGCGCGCCCGCCACGGAGGTCCTGCGGGCCGAGGCGGTCGGGGTCGACGTGGACGGGCGCCGGCTCCTGCACCCGACGAGCCTCGCGGTCGGTCCGGGGGAGCTCGTGGCCCTCATCGGCCCGAGCGGCTCGGGCAAGACGACGCTCCTGCGGGCCCTGGCGGGCGTCCTGGACCCGGGCACGGGCGTGGTCCGGCTCGGCGCGGACAGCGTCTCGGCGCGCTCGACCGAGGTCGGCTACCTGCCCGTCGGCGACACGGTGCACCCGCAGCTGACCGTCCGCGAGGCGCTCGGCTACACCGCGCGGCTGCGGCTGCCCGTGGACGTGCCGGCGGCGGAGCGTGCGCGGCGCGTCGAGGAGGTGCTCGCCGAGCTGCGCCTCCTCGAGCGGGCCGGGACGCGCGTCGGCGCGCTCTCCCACGGCGAGCGCAGGCGCGCGGCGTGCGCGGTGGAGCTCATCGCCCGCCCGGCCGTGCTGCTGCTCGACGAGCCGGCCAGCGGGCTCGACCCGGGCCTCGAGCGCGTCCTGATGGCGACGCTGCGGCGGATCGCCGACCAGGGGCGTGGCGTGGTGGTGGCGACCCACGCCACGAGCTCGCTCGCCTCCTGCGACACCGTGGCGGTCATGGGCCCGGGGGGCCGGCTGCGCTTCGCCGGCCCGCCGGGCGGGGCGCTCGGGCACTTCCGCGTGCCGGACTTCGACCGGATCTACGACGCGCTCGACGTCGGATCCCCGGAGGACGGCGAGGCCCCGGTGCCGCTCCCGGCGGCGCCGGCGCGGGAGCGCACGCTGGTGGTCGGCTCCTTCGGCCGTCAGGCCGGCGTGCTCGCCGCACGCGATGTGCGCTGCCTGCTGCGCGAGGGCCGCACGCTGCGCACCACGCTCCTGCAGGCGCCGGTGATCGCGCTGTGCATCGGCCTCGTGCTCCCACGCGACGTGCTGGGCTCGAGCTCCCTCGCCTCGTTCTACGCGGTGCTGCTGAGCTTCCTGCTGGTGACGGGCAGCGTCTGGCTCGGCACCACCTCCTCCTGCCGCGAGGTGGCCAAGGAGCGGGTGATCCTCGAGCGCGAGGCGGCGGCGGGCGTCCGCCTGGACGCCTACCTCGCCGCGAAGGTGCTCGTGCTCTTCGCACTCGCCGTGGTGCAGGTCGCCCTGCTCTTCTCCATCACCGTGGTCCTCCAGCCGCTCCACGCGGGCGCGGGCACGTACCTCACGGTGCTGGGCCTCTGCGTGCTCGTCGCCTGGACCTCGATCGGGGTCGGGCTGACGCTCTCGGCCCGCGCGCGGAGCGCCGACCAGGCGAGCTCGGCGGTCCCGCTGCTGCTGATCCCGCAGCTCCTGTTCGCCGGGGCGATCATCCCCGCGGGCGTCATGCCGGCGCCCGTGCAGGTGCTCTCCTACCTGACGTACTCGCGCTGGGGCCTCGTCGGCAGCGGCCACGCGCTCGGCCTCGAGCAGACGCTCTCGGGTGAGGCCAGCGCGGCGGCCGGGTACCAGCGCGCCTTCTTCACGCCGGCGCCGCAGGTCGCGGCCGCGGCGCTCCTGCTCTTCCTGCTCCTCGTGCTCGCCCTGGCGGGCACCTTCCTCAACCGACGGGTGGCCGACCCATGAGCACCTACACCTCCCCCCTCGCCGAGGCGCTCGCGCCCGGGCTGCTCGAGCGCTTCGTCCGCTACGCGCGGGTGGACACCCAGTCGGACCCCTCGAGCGCCGAGCGCCCGAGCACGCCGGGGCAGTGGGAGCTCGCGCGCATGCTGGCCGACGAGCTGCGCGAGCTGGGCCTGGAGGTCGAGCTCGCCGACACCGGCTTCGTCTACGGGACGCTCGCGGCCACCGTCGAGGGCGCGGACGTGATCGGCCTGAGCGCCCACGTGGACGTCTCTCCCGACGCGCCGGGCGCGGGGGTGGAGCCGGTGGTGCACCCGGGCTACGACGGCGGCGTGCTCGAGCTGCCGCGCGGCGGGACGACGCTCGACCCGGCGCGGATGCCGGCGCTGCGCGACTGCGTCGGCCACGACGTCGTGACCTCGAGCGGCGACACGCTGCTGGGCGCCGACGACAAGGCGGGGGTGGCGGAGGTGGTGAGCGCGATCGCGCACCTGGCCGCCCACCCGGAGCTCCCGCGCCCGACGCTCAAGGTCGCCTTCGGCCCTGACGAGGAGATCGGCGACGGCGCCACGCGCTTCGACATCGACGGGTTCGGCGCGCGCTGCGCCTACACGCTCGACGGCAGCCTGGTCGGCGAGCTGCAGGACGAGACGTTCTCGGCCGACCGGGTCGTGCTCCGCTTCACCGGCGTGGACGTCCACCCGGGCACCGCCAAGGGCATCCTCGTGAACGCGGCGCGGCTGGCCGGGCGGTTCCTCGCCGCCCTGCCGCCGGAGCTCACGCCGGAGGCGACCCAGGGGCGCGAGGGCTTCCTCCACGTCACCGACGTGACCGCGACGGGGACCGAGGCGAGCGTCGGGCTGATCGCCCGCGACTTCGACGAGGAGCGGCTGGAGGCGCACGTGGCCCTGGCCCGGCGGCTGGGCGAGGAGGTGGTGGCCGACGAGCCGCGCGCGCGGCTCGAGGTCGAGGTGCGCGAGCAGTACCGCAACATGCGCGTTCACCTCGACGCGGTGCCCGAGGTGACCGAGGCGGCGGCCGAGGCGATCCGGCGGGAGGGCATCGAGCCGCTGCGCACGCCCATCCGCGGTGGCACCGACGGCTCGATCATGTCGGCCCGCGGGCTCCCGACCCCGAACCTCTTCACGGGCGGCCACGAATACCACTCGGTGCGCGAGTGGGCCTCGCTGCAGGAGATGGCCGCCGCCGCGGCCGTGGTGGTGCACCTCGCCGGGGTCTGGGCCGAGCGCGCCGGCGGCTGAGGCGCGCGGCCCGCGGCGGAGGGTCGGGCGCCGCTCGGCCCGCGCCTCAGCCGGCCCGCGCCTCAGCCGGCCAACGCGCGGTCGCGCCCGGCCTCCTTGGCGGCGTAGAGCGCGGCGTCGGCGCGGGCCAGCAGCGCCTCGGCGGGCTCCTGCCCGTCCCAGGTCGCGAGCCCGACCGAGGCGGTCTGGTCGCCCGGGGTGGCGACGCGCACACGCTCGGCCACCTCGAGCGCGAGCGACGGCGGGCAGTCCGGGAGCAGCAGGACGAACTCCTCGCCGCCCCAACGGGCCAGCGCGTCCTGCACGCGGACGCGAGCCGTCCAGGCCCGCGCGGCGCGCACGAGCAGTTGGTCGCCCTCCGCGTGGCCGTGCTCGTCGTTGAAGGCCTTGAACTGGTCGAGGTCCATGAGCGCGACGGCGAGCGGGGCGCTGCGCCGGGTCGCGCGCGCCAGCTCCCGGTCGAGTTCGCGGGCGAGCCCGCGACGGTTCCAGAGCCCGGTCAGCGGGTCGGTGAGCGCCTCGTGGCTCAACCGGTCGGCGAGGTCGGCGCGGTCCATGGCCGTCGCCGCCTGCGTCACCATGAGCGCGACCAGGGCCGAGGTCAGCTCGTCGGGTGGCGTGACGATCCGTCGCCAGCCGACGACGATGGCGCCCGTGACCGTCGCGCCCGTGCGGATCGGCTCGGACAGGAGCGAGCGCAGGCCGAGCTGCCGCACGAGCCGGGCGTCCGCGTCCGGCTCGTGCGGCGCGTCCGCGGTGAAGAACCGCAGGCCGCCGGCCACCGCGCGCCCCGCCGCCGAGCCCGGGCCGGGTGCCACCGGAGCGGCGATCGCCGGCATGTTCGCCCCGGTGGCGGTGAGCTCGAGCATCCCGTCGCGCAGCTCCCAGAGCGCCACCGTGTCGGCGCGCAGGACGCGCACCAGGGCGAGGCAGAGCGCGCGGCGCGGCTCCTCGCCGTCGCGGAAGATCTCGGCGGCCGCGGCGAGGTCGATGGGGCTGAGGAGCGGCGGCATGTCAGGGCGGTCGGGGGCCGCGCCCCCGCACGGCACGCCTCAGTGTTCCCAGAGCCGCCCGGCGTGACACGTGGCTGCGGCCCGGTCTGCCAGCATGGCCCGGTCATGCCGCCCTTCGCCGCCGTGATCTTCGACAACGACGGCCTGCTGCTCGACACGGAGGAGGCGTGGACCCGGGCGGAGGTCACGCTCTTCGCGCGCCGCGACCGGGAGTGGACCGACGCGCACAAGCGCCAGCTCATCGGCTCCTCCGGCTCCGTCGCGGAGGCGAAGCTCGAGCAGATGCTCGAGCGGCCCGGCGAGGGGCCTGCGCTCCTGCACGAGCTCGACGGGCTCGTGATGGAGGAGGTGCGAGGGGGGGTCGGCCCGCGGCCCGGAGCGCTCGAGCTCCTCGCGAAGCTCGCCGCGGCCGGCGTCCCGCTCGGCCTGGCCTCGAACTCGCCGCGCCCGTTCGTCGAGCGCGTGCTGGCCGGCGCCGGGCTGGCGGGCGACGCCTCGCCGTTCGGCGTGGTCGTGAGCGCGAGCGACGTCGCGCGCCCCAAGCCGGCCCCGGACCTCTACCTGGCCGCCGCCGCCGCGCTCGGCGCCGAGCCGTCCCGGTGCGCCGGCCTCGAGGACTCCCCGCCCGGCGCGACCTCGGCGCTGGCCGCGGGGCTGTTCGTCATCGGCGTCCCGTACTTCCCGGACGGCGAGCTCCCTTCCGGCGTCCACCTGCGCGCCGCCTCGCTCGCCGACCCCGAGGTCCACGCGGCCCTCGGGGTCTAGCCTCGGAGCTCGGGCGAGGAGCCGAGGCACACCGTGGCCCTCACGCCGCACCCCGCCGAGCCGCTGAGCGGCCCCGATGCCCGCGAGCGCCTGCAGCGCTGGCTCGACGGCCCGCGCTTCGAGGCCCGCGACGTCGTCCGCACCTGGCTGGCCGATCCCGCACACGTGCCGCGGCCGGACCTCGAGATGGCCGAGCACCGCGCGGTCGTGCTCGACTGGGCTCGCGAGCTGGCGGCGGCCGGGGGCACCGGCCTGGGCTTCCCCGTGGCCTACGGCGGCGGCGGGGACGTCGGCGCCTCCGTCGCCGCGTTCGAGACGCTGGCGATGGGCGACCTCTCCCTGCTGGTCAAGTGCGGCGTGCAGTTCGGGTTGTGGGGCGGGGCGCTGCTCCACCTCGGCACGGAGCGCCACCACCGCGCCTACCTCGCGGACACCATCTCGTTCGCGCTGCCGGGCTGCTTCGCGATGACCGAGACCGGGCACGGGTCCAACGTCCAGGCGCTGGAGACCACCGCGCGCCTGGACCCGGGCACCGACGAGTGGGTCATCGACACCCCGACCGAGAGCGCGCGCAAGGAGTGGATCGGGAACGCCGCGCGCGACGGGCGGATCGCGGCGGTCTTCGCCCAGCTCGAGACCCGCGGCGAGCACCACGGCGTGCACGCCTTCGTCGTGCCGCTGCGCGACGAGGACGGGGCGGTGCTGCCCGGCGTCCGGATCGAGGACTGCGGGCAGAAGCTCGGCCTCGACGGCGTCGACAACGGCCTGATCTGGTTCGACCGGGTCCGCGTGCCGCGCGACGCGCTGCTGGACCGCTACGCGACGGTCGACGCGCAGGGCGCCTACGCGAGCCCGATCGAGAACCCGAGCAAGCGCTTCTTCACGATGGTCGGGACGCTCATCCAGGGACGGGTGAGCGTCTGCGGCGCGGCGATCAACGCGACGAAGGTCGCGCAGGCCATCGCCGTCCGCCACGCCGAGACCCGGCGCCAGTTCGGTCCTCCCGGCGAGCGGGAGGTGGTGCTCATGGACTACCGGACGCACCAGCGCCGCCTGCTGCCGGACATCGCCAAGAGCTACGCGCTGCACTGCGCCCAGGAGGGCATGGTGGACGAGCTCGACGCGATCTTCTCCGGCCAGGACGCCTCCGAGCGCCATCGCCGCCGGCTCGAGACCAAGGCGGCGGGCATGAAGGCGGTGGCCACCGCCCACGCCACCCACGCGATTCAGGAGTGCCGGGAGGCCTGTGGCGGCGCCGGCTACCTGCGCGCGAACCGCTTCGCGGCGCTGAAGGCCGACACGGACGTCTTCACGACGTTCGAGGGCGACAACACGGTCCTGCTCCAGCTTGCGGCCAAGAACCTCCTGACGGACTACCGGATCCACTTCGGGGACCTGGACCCGCTCGGCCTCGCGTCGTTCTTCGTCGGACGGACGTGGGCGACGGTGACCGAGAGGACGGGCGTCAGCGAGGTCCTCACCCGACTGGCCGACGACCTGCTGCCCGGGCGCGCCGAGGAGGCCGACCTGTTCGCCCGCGAGACGCAGCGCGAGCTGCTGCGCTGGCGCGCCGACCACATCCTGAGCGGCGCGGCGCGGCGGTTGAAGGGTGGCCTGGACGCGGGCACGGATCCCTTCGAGGTGCTGCTCGACAGTCAGGACCACGTCGTCGCCGTCGCGCGCGCGCACATCGACCACCTCCTGCTCGAGGCCTTCGCCGCGCGGGTCGAGCGCTGCGAGGACCCCGCGCTGCGCGGGGTCCTCGACAAGCTCTGCGGGCTCTACGCGCTCTCGGTCGTCGAGGCGGAGCGCGGCTGGTACCAGGAGCACGGCCGGCTCTCCTCGACCCGCTCGAAGGCGACGATCAAGGCGGTCAACGCGCTCTGCGCCGCGCTGCGGCCGCACGCGAGCCTGCTCACGGAGGCCTACGGCGTGCCGGAGACCGCGTTCGGCGACGCCCATCGCGTCACCCAGCCCGCCGACGCAGGCTGAGCCCGCGACCCAAAGGTGCCTGGCACCTTTCGCCCGCCCGCCGGTGGGCCAACGGTGCCTGGCACGTTTGGCCCGGTCAGGAGTCAACGAGCGGCGTCTCGACGAGGTGTTCGGCCACGAACCAGATCTGCAGCTCGTTGACCGGGGTGACCGCGGAGGAGAGGAGGTCCTCCGTGGTGGTGTCCTTCGCCTCGCCGGCGTCATCGGCCAGCTCACGGGAGGCGACGACGATCTGCTCGTGCGCGTCCAAGAGGCGCGTCAGCACGTTCGGGATGTCCTCGGCGCCGTCGGGCGCGCGCTCCACCGTGGTGATCTCCGCGACGTGGCGCGGGTCGCCGACGGCGATCGCCCCCAGCGTCTGCACGCGCTCGGCGAGCTGGTCGATCAGCGCGTACTGGCCCTTCGCGTGCTCGTCCATCAGCAGGTGCAGCTGGTAGAAGGTGTGCCCGCGCATGTTCCAGTGCGACTTCTTGTAGAGGTCGTGCAGGATGCGGGTGTTGGCCAGGATCACGTTCAGGCGCGCGGCGTGCTCGGCGCGAACGGCCGCGTCCAGGCCGATCGGCAGCTCGCGCAGCTGGTCGAACCGCTGGATCTCCCGTGAGGTCGGCTCGAGGTGCGGCTGGCTCTCGACGTCGGCGGGCTTGGCTTCGGTGGTGCTCACGTGGAACCTCCTGATGGCGTTGGTGCAGCTCGCGTACCCAGGCGGTCCGCGCCACCTACACGGTCCGGAGGTGGACTAGCCTCGGCGACGTGCCGCGGGTGAGCGCGTCGGTCCTCGACGACATCGGGAGCTTCTTCGACGCCGTGGGCGACTTCGCCGCCAACCTCGCGAAGATCCATCCGGTCCCGCTGGTGCTCGGCCTCGCCTGCTTCGGGATCTACCTGACCCTCCGCGCGCGGGCCTACTTCCACGTCCTGCGCGCGGCCTACCCCGCCGAGCGCATCGCCTTCCGGCGCATCTGGGGCGCCTACCTGGCCGCCTACGGCTTCAACAACGTCATCCCGGCCCGTGGCGGCGACGTCATGAAGGCGTTCCTCACCCGGACGAGCATCCCGAGCTCGAGCTACCCGGCGATCGGCGCGGCCTTCTTCGTGGAGGCGGGCTACGACGTCGCGATCGGCATCCCCGTCCTGCTCTTCGCGTTCACGCAGGGGGTCTTCCCGACGCCCCCGGAGTGGGCCGACGTCGGCGCCTTCGACCTCTCGTTCTTCGCAGGGAACCTGCGCTTCACGCTGTTCCTGGTCACGCTGCTGGGGGTCGGCGGCCTGGCCGCCTTCGCGCTGCTGAGCGCGCGCGTCAAGGCGTTCTGGGGGCGCGTCCGCCAAGGCCTCACGATTCTCCGGGACCGGCGCCGATACCTCCGCGAGGTCTTCGCGGTCCAGTTCGCCGGCTGGCTCTTCCGCTTCACGGCGTTCTGGTTCCTGCTCGACGCGTTCAACGTCGGCGGCTCGGTCAAGAACGTGCTGCTCGTGCTCGGCGTCAACGCGGTGGCCAGCGCGCTGCCCTTCACGCCCGGCGGCGCGGGCGTCCAGCAGGCGTTCCTCGTCAAGGTCTTCGCGGGGACCGCGAGCGGCGCGACGATCGCGGCCTACTCCGTCGGTCAGCAGATCGCGATCGCCGCGTTCTCGCTGACGGTCGGCTTCGTGGCCGTGGTCACGATCTTCAAGTTCCGCTCCTTCAAGGAGGTGATCGCGGCGGGGAAGGACGCTCGGGCGGCCGAGCGCGCCGCGGCGGCCGCGTGAGCCGGCCACGCGCCGGGCAGCGCCGTCCCGTGCCGCCGCGCCCGCCGCTCCCGGGGGAGGAGGAGCCCTGGCGCGACCGCGCCTGGACCGACGCCGACCTGGCCAACACGGTGCTGCGCGACGCCGAGCTCGTGCGCTGCGCCTTCGTGCGCTGCCGGCTCACCGGGCTCCAGCTGCCGGAGGGCTCGCTGAGCGACGTCCGGTTCACCGACTGCCGCATCGACCTCGCCTCGCTGCGCTTCGCCCGACTGGAACGCGTGGTCTTCGAGGGCTGCGCGCTACGCGAGCTCGACCTCACCGAGGCGCGCCTGCAGGACGTGCGCTTCACGGGCTGCGACCTCCGGCTGGCCGAGTTCGGTGGCGCGCGCGCCGCGCGGCTCGAGCTCCGCGACTGCCAGACGGAGGGCCTCGGGGGCGTGGACGGCCTGCGCGGCGCGCTCGTGACCTGGCCCGACGCGCTCGGCCTCCTCGGCCCACTGGTCGCCGGGGCCGGACTGATCCTCCTGGAGGACGAGGACGACTAGGCTCGCTCCGACATGGACGACGACGAGATCCGCCAGCTGGTCACCCGCATCGCCCGGCGTCGCTCCGACGGCGGGGCGACCGTGGAGCGCGCCACGCTGCTGGCCGAGGGCTCCGACGTCTCCGACATCGAGGCCTGGATCACGCGGGCGGGCGGCACGCCGGAGGCCGCGGCGCCCGCCAAGGGGGCCGGTCTCTACGCCGAGCGGGTCACGGAGCGCGAGGCCTCGCGCGCGCCGGCGCCGCTGCGCTGGGTGCTCCCGCCGGGCGCGCTCGACGGCTGAGCTGGGGAAGGGCGCCGCCGGTCGCCGCGCCGCGACGAGCGAGCGGCGCCGACTCGCCGGGCCTTCCAGCCGGCTAGAGCCCCTGGCGCGCCTCACGCACGAGGGTGACCGCCTCGGGGAAGACGACCGCCATCACCGCGCGGATCTGCTCGCCCTGCTGCTCCGGCGTGCCCTGCACGTTGACGCGGTTGATCGCCGCCACGGTCATGTTCACCGCGAGCTGGATCGCGTTGTCGGCGACGGCCACGCGCTGCTGGCCCTGCATCGACTCGGCGAACTCCTGCATCCGCTTGTTGAGCTCTTCCGGGTCGCCGAACAGTCCTCCGAAGCCTTCCATGCCCAGATGGTAGCCAGCGGGTAGCCCGGCCTTCGCCGCGGGCAGGCAGTCCTCATGGCGTCTCTCGAGGGCAAGCGCGTGCACATCACCGGGGCCTCGAGCGGGGTGGGGCTGGCCGCCGCCGAGGCGTTCGCCAAGCACGGCTGCGACGTGGCGGTCTCCGCCCGCTCGGTGGACGGCCTGGAGCAGGCGGCCGCCGCGGTTCGGCGCTACGGGCGCCGGGCGCTCGTGCTCCCGCTCGACGTGACCGACCAGGGTGCGCTCGACGCCGCGATCGCGCGGATCGAGGAGGAGTGGGGCGGGCTCGACATCCTGGTCCCGAACGCGGCGATGACGATCTGGGGGCCCTTCTCCGCGGTTCGCAAGGAGGATTTCGACCGGGTCATCGAGATCTCGTTCCTCGGCGTGGTGAACACGGTCCGCGCCGGGCTTCCCGCCCTGGAGCGCACGGGCGGCCACGTCGTGGCCACCGGCTCGCTCATGAGCAAGCTGCCGCTGCCCACCTGGAGCTCCTACTCCTCCTCGAAGTGGGCCGAGCGCGGCTTCCTCCACGCGCTGCGGATCGAGCTGAAGGCGTCGGGCTCCAAGGTGACCGTCTCGATGATCCACCCCGGCTCGATCGACACGCCGGTCTACCGCGACACCCCGAGCGCGCTGGAGCGCGGCCCACGCCAGCCGCCCGAGGGCTACCACCCGAGCGTCATCGCGGAGGCGCTCGTCGGCATGGCGAAGAACCCGCGGGCCGAGGTGACGGTGGGGGCCGAGGCCAAGGCGCTCGAGCTCCTGTGGACGAACTCCCAGCAGGCCGGGGACCTCGTCATGCGCGCGATCTACTTCTACTTCATGTCGGGCCGGCGGGCGGGCTCGAACACCTCCGCGCTCTTCTCGGCGGCGGGCAAGGGCGTGGCGAGCGGCGACCTCATCGGCCGCCCGTCGTTCACCCTGCCCCTGCGGCTCGCGACACTGCCCTTCCGGCTGCTCCGCTGAGCGCCGCCGGGTCCGTAGGCTGGCCCGGTGCCGCCGTCGCACCTCGAGGTCGCAGGAGCCGCGCTCGCGGTGCGGGAGGCGGGCGCGGGCCGGCCCGTGGTGAGCGTCCACGACCTGGCGGGCGACGCGGACGCGGTGGATCTCCGCAGGCTCGGCGGCCGGGCGATCGCCTACGCGCGGCGGGGGTACGGCGCCTCGACGGCGCCGGAGGGCTACGCGGCGACGACCGTGCAGGAGCAGGCCGAGGACCTCGCCGCGCTCGTGCGCGCGCTCGGGGCGGCCCCCGCGCTGCTGCTCGGGGACGGCTTCGGGGCGCTGATCGCGCTCGACGCCGCCAAGCGCCACCCGGAGCTCGTCGCCGGCCTCGTGCTCGCCGACACGCCGCTCTTCGCCTTCGTCCCCACGGCGACCCGGGCGCTGGCCGAGCAGCGCTCCGCGCTCGAGGCGGCACTGCGCGCGGGCGGCCGCCCCGCCGCGATCGCCGCCTGGCTCGGCCCCGGGGCCGGGCCCGAGCGCGCCGCGCGCGCCGCCGCCGACGCCCGCGGCTTCTTCGCCGACTACGCCGGACTGGCCAGCTGGGCGGTCACCCGCCGCGAGCTGCGGGCGATCGCCGCTCCCGCCGTCGTGCTCACCCGGCCGCGGGCGCCGGCGCACGTCGTCGCGGCCGCCGACGCGCTGGCGGCGCTGCTGCCGGCGGCCGACCGGGTGCGCGACGGCGACCCCGTCGCCGAGGCCGCGGCGCGCTGAGGGCGGACGCGCGTGCCGACCCGCCGCGGCTCCGGCTCGGGGTTGCGCTCCCGCGTCCCGGAATCGGGGGCACGGGAGCGCAACCCCCCGGCCGGCGGCCGCGCCCGGCCGCACCGCCCGGCGGGTGCCCGCGGCTAGGATCCGGGGCGTGGCGCCGTCCCCGAACCAGCTCGTGTGGCGCCGGCGCATCGAGTCCGGCCTGCGGGTCGCCGAGCCCGGCCTGAACGTCCTGCTCATCGTCGGCGACCGGTTCTCGCGCTGGGTCGACCGCGGGACCCCCGAGAGCTACGTCCCCGCCCGCCGGGTGGCCGCGGAGCCCGGGCCGCCCCGGGTCGCCGCCGGGCCGCCGGGGGGCGGGCGCGCCTGATGGCGGCCATCGCGGAGGGCGCCGGCCCGCAGGAGGCGCTGGCCTGGGAGGCCGCCCAGCGCCCGCGCGCCGCCGCCGCGGCCCTCGCGGCGGCCGCCCTGCTGCTGGCGAGCTTCCTGTACTCGGTGCTGTCGTTCGACGACTCCCCCGACGTCCTGCTCACCGACGGGTTCCGGGACGCGCTCGGCCAGCCCCTGGCCGGCGGCCAGCGGGGGCTGCTCACGGAGTCCGCGCGCTGGTTCGACGACCACGCCGTCGAGCTGCTGGCCACGACCGCCCTGGCCACCGTCGGGACCGTCCTGGTCGCCTTCGTCCTCGGCTACCTGTTCCGCGCGTTGAAGGCCCGCCGGCCGGAGACCTCGCGGCTCGTCCTCTACGCGGCGCTCATCGGCCCGGTCCTCTACGGGATCGGCCCGCTCATCTCCACCGCCAGCGTCGTCCACGGCGCTCATGGCTACATCGGCGACGGGCGGTTCTCGACGCTCGCCGCCCACGACGCCCTGCGCACGGGGAGCGGGGTCGCGGTGGCCCAGGTGTTCGTCGGCGTCGGCCAGCTCGCGACCGCGGTCGCGACGGTCTTCATCGCCCTCTACGCGATGAAGGTCGGCCTGCTCACCCGCTTCATGGGCATCCTCGGCGGCATCGTCGGCGTCCTGCCCATCCTGCCGGCGCTCTTCGGGCCGTCCGCGCTGATCCAGTCGTTCTGGCTGCTGTTCCTCGGCCTCCTGTTCCTCGGCCGGCTGCGCACCACGCCGCCGGCCTGGGTGACGGGCACCGCGGTCGCCTGGCCGAGCCAGCAGGAGCTGCGCGAGCGCCGGCCCGCCCGGCGCGCGGAGGGTGCCGGCCCCGCGCCGTCGCCGCCGGACGATGAGCGGAAGCCCGCGGCGCGCTCCGGCTCGGTGGCCGTGCGGGAGGACGACGCGGAGCGCACCCCGCCTCACCCGGTCTCCAAGAAGCGCAAGCGCAAGCGCCGGTAGGGACGCCGGGACCCGGGCCAAAGGTGCCAGGCACCTTTGGCCCATGGGCCAAACGTGCCAGGCACCTTTGGCCCGGTGGCCGGCGGGGCGGAGCGCAGTGCTTGAGGAGCGCGTGCGCTCGTCGAGGCGACCGGGCCCGAGGCGGCCTCCGCGTTCAGACGCGCTGAGCCCGCAGGAGCGTGAGGTGCTCGAGCTCATCGCGGCCCGGGCGCACGACGCCGAGATCGCCGGGGCCCTCGTACATCATCCCGGGCGCCGTCCGAGAAGCGCGTGTCGAGGATCGTGGCGAAGGCCTGGGCGCCGGGGAGGGCGATCATCGACGTCCTCGCCCGGCTCCAGCACGACTAGGCGGCTGCTCGACCCGGGCGTGGTCGCGCCCCGCGGCGTCGGGCATGATCTGGCCATGAGCGACCTCAGCGACTCCCCCGACCTCGAGGCCGAGCTCGGCCACCTCCTGGAGCAGGAGCGCTTCCCGCCGCCCGAGGCGTTCGCCGCCGCAGCGCGGGTGACGGACTCGGCGCTCCACGACGCACCCGGGGAGGACGCCCCGGCCTGGTGGCTGGCGCAGGCGCGGGAGGTCCTCGACTGGGCGCAGGAGCCGACGGTGGCCCTCGACGACAGCCGGGCGCCGTTCTACGAATGGTTCGCCGACGGCACGCTGAACGTCTCGCACAACTGCCTGGACCGCCACGTGGAGGCGGGCCGGGGCGACCGGGTCGCGTTCCACTGGCGTGGCGAGGAGGGCGAGGAGCGCGACGTCACCTACGCCGAGCTCCTGGCCGACACCCAGCGCCTCGCCAACGCGCTCAAGGCCCGCGGGATCGGGCCGGGCGACGTGGTCGGGATCTTCCTGCCGATGATCCCCGAGGCGGTCGTAGCGATGCTCGCCTGCGCGCGGATCGGCGCGCCGCACAACGTGGTCTTCGGGGGGTTCTCGCCCGGCTCGGTGCGCGAGCGGATGCAGTTCTCCGAGGCCAAGGCGCTCGTCACGATCGACGGGGCGCGGCGGAAGGGGAGGACGGCGCCGATCAAGCAGGCGCTCGACGCCGTGCTCGAGGAGGAGCCGCTTCCCGCGCTCGAGACGATCTTCGTCGTGCGCCACACGGGCGACGAGGCGCCGATGAGCGCAGGCCGCGACGTGTGGCTCGACGAGGCGATGGCGGCGGCCGACGCGGTCTGCCCGGCCGAGCCGCTGCCAGCCGAGCAGCCGCTCTTCATCCTCTACTCGAGCGGCTCGACGGCCAAGCCCAAGGGCATCCTCCACAGCTCGGGCGGCTACCTGACCCAGACCGCCTGGACGTTCCGCGAGGTGTTCGACCTGCGGCCCGAGGAGGACGTCTACTTCTGCACGGCGGACATCGGCTGGATCACCGGCCACTCCTACATGGTCTACGGGCCGCTGGCCAACGGCGCGACGAGCGTGATGTACGAGGGCGCCCCCGACTACCCGCACAAGGGCATCTGGTGGGAGCTCGTGGAGCGCTACGGCGTCACCACCTTCTACACCGCGCCCACGGCGATCCGCGCCTGCGTGAAGTGGGGAGCGGAGTTCCCCGACGCGCAGGACCTCTCCTCGCTGCGGCTGCTCGGGACGGTCGGCGAGCCGATCAACCCGAAGGCCTGGCTCTGGTACCACAAGGTCGTCGGCCACGAGCGCTGCCCGATCGTCGACACCTGGTGGCAGACCGAGACGGGCGCGATCATGGTCACCACGCTTCCGGGCGCGCAGGACGCGAAGCCGGGCGTGGCCGGAACGCCGCTGCCGGGCGTCGCGGTGCGGGTCCTCGATCAGGAGGGCGCGCCGGTGGCGGCCGGGGAGCAGGGGCTGCTCGCGATCACGGAGCCGTGGCCGGCGATGCTCCGCACGCTCTACCGCGACCCGGACCGCTACGAGGAGACCTACTGGTCGCGGTTCGGGGAGGGCACGTACTTCGTCGGCGACGCGGCCAAGCAGGACGAGGAGGGCTACGTGTCGGTCATCGGGCGGGTGGACGACGTGATCAACGTCTCCGGGCACCGGCTCTCGACGGCCGAGGTGGAGAGCGCGATCGTCGCCCACCCGAAGGTGGCCGAGGCAGCGGTCATCGGGCAGGCCGACGAGGACACGGGCCAGTCCATCGCGGCCTTCGTGACGCTGGAGGGGACGCTCGAGGGGAGCGACGAGCTGCAGGCCGAGCTGCGCGAGCACGTCGCCCGGCGGATCGGCAAGCTCGCCCGGCCCAAGCGCATCATCTGGAGCGACGACCTCCCCAAGACCCGCTCGGGCAAGATCATGCGCCGGCTCCTGCGCGACGTGGCCGAGGGCCGGGCTCTCGGCGACGTCACCACGCTGCGCGACCCCGACGTGATGGCCCGCCTCGAGGAGCAGATCAAGGCCGGGGCAGTGCCCGCCGAGGACTAGAGGGCGGTGCCGCGGGCCAACGGTGCCTGGCACCGTTGGCCCGCGCGGTGATCAGCGGTCGTAGGGGCCCAGGGCGGGGATGCAGCAGCCCGGGACGTCGCAGACGTAGGAGCCGTGGGCGCCCAGGTGCACGTGGGTGCGGGGCTGCTCGACGGGCCGGTACTGCAGGGCGCGGGTGATGAGGCTGGTGAAGGGACGCACGGTGAAGCTCTCCTGGGTTGTGGCGACGTGTCGATCGACACGCTTGTACCAAACATAGTGACAGGTTCGTGACAGATCGGTGTGTGCGCTCGCTCCGGTCGGGCGCGGGGGGCGCGTCGGAGGTCGCCGCGCCTCAGCGCAGCGCGTCGAGCGCCGCGTCCGCGTCGACCGCCTCGAGGTGACGGACCGCGCCGCGCCGGCCCGAGCCGAGCGCGAGGCCGAAGGTCGCCAGGCCGGCGCGCCGCTGCAGCACGTTGCGGCGGACACTCGTCTCCTGCAGCCGCAGGCGCCGGGCGACGAGGGTCGTCCGCGCCGTCCCCCGGCGCGTCCGGAGCACGACCCGATCCGGCGCGAGGTGCAGCCCGGCCGCCCGGAAGTCGAGCAGCCCGACGAGCGCACCGCACAGGCCGAGCGCCGCCGCGAGGCCCCACAGCCAGCCGTGCCCGCCCGCAGGCGCCGCGCCGCCGCCGTCGGCCAGGCCGACGGCCAGCACGGCCGCCAGCCCGAGCCCGCCCGCAGCCAGCCCCGGGGGCACCAGGTAGCGCCGGAGGCTCCGTCGCGGCGGCCGGCCGAGCACGGGCGGGCTCGCGTCGAGGCCGGGGACGAGGTCGGCCAGCAGCGCCGGCACGTCGCGGGTGCGCACGAGCGGGAAGAGCGTCCGCGCGGCCGCCTGCTCCCGACGGTACCCCGCGGTCTCCAGGCGGACGGTCGCGAGGCCGAACGGCGCGCGCAGGAGCCCCTCGACCACCGCGACCCCGTCCACGCGGGCGACGGGCAGGGTCGCCGTCCGGCGCTGCAGCAGCCCCCGGCGGATGCGCAGCCGGTCGCCGTCGCGTTCGACCTCGAAGCCGGCGAAGGCCACGAGCGCGCCGAGGAACGAGAGCAGGAGCGCCGCGCCGACCACCAGCGCGAGGTCGAGCACGACCTCCCGTGGGCTCTCGAGCCGGCGGAGGACGTCCTGGTCCACCACGTTCCCGAACAGGTCGTCGGCGCCGGCGAAGATCGCGCCGACGATGGGGAGCACGACGCCGAACTGCGGCGCGGTGAGCGCCGCGACCACGAGCGCGCCGAGGCCCAGCCGGCGCACGGGGCCGCGCCGCTCCGGCTCAGGGTGGCCGAGCGCGGCGCGCAGCGCCCGGGCGTCGCGGGGCGCGATCGCGCGCAGCACGAGCTCCCCGCGCGCCCCGCCGCCCGGCGTCTGCACGTGGAGCTCCACGACACCGAACAGGCGCTGGAGCGGGCTCTGCACCGTGTCGAGCGCCTGGATCCGGGCGACGGGCACCACGGTGTCGTCGGGCGAGAACGCGCCGCTGCGCAGGTGCAGGGCGTTCGCGGAGAGCCGATAGCTGGTCGTGCGCCAGCTCACGACGCCGATCGCGAGGGAGGCCGCCGCGCCGAGCACGCCGTAGGCGAGCGCGCTCCCGAGCCCACCGCTGCCGCCGCCCAGGAAGAGCGCCGCGACGAGCGGGAGCGCGAGCCCGCGCAGCGCCGCCAGCGCCCCGGCGACCGCCGCCGCCACGTGCAGCCTGCGGGGCGCGAGGAACGTCGCGGCGAGCTCGGGGTCAGAGCTCATCGGGCGCCCGTGCGAGATCCGCGATCCGGTCGCGGACCTCCACGGCAGCGGCCTCCGCGAGCATCGGGATCGTCGTCTCGCCGGCGGCCGTGTGGATCACGAGATCGGCGGCACCGGCCTGCCGGGCCAGGAGGGTCCGGCGCACGTCGACGTGCTGCACCCGCGACATGGGGACGATCGTCCGCACCTCGGTGAAGGCGCCGTGGCGGAGGTCCACCTCCTCCGGGCGCACCTCCCAGCGCCAGCGCCGCACGCGCAGCCCCGGCACGACGAGGACCCCGACCAGCGCGGCGAGCAGCGCCGCGACGGTGGCGAGGCTCCGCAGCGCACCGGGCAGCCCGTCGAGCTCGCCGGCCACGACCGGGACGCCGATCGCGAGGGGAAGCGCCCACCGCAGCGCCTCCAGCGCGAAGAGGAGGAACGCCGCGTCGTCCAGCCGCCGCGCGGGCGGCGGGCGGGAAGAGGGCGCAGGCTCCGGCCGTTGCGCGGGCTCCGGCCGTTGCGCAGGCTCCGGCCGTTGCGCAGGCTCCGGCCGCCGCGCAGGCTCCGGCCGGGGCGCGGGCGAGGGCCGCGGCGAGGGCGCATCGCTCACGGGGCCATCGTCGCACCCCGCCCTGCGCCGGCCGCGCCGGCTGCCGGCCTGGCGCGGCACGTCGCCGCCGCCGCCGGGCTCGTCACCCGGGTGGACGTCGCGGAGCCCCGGGGCTCAGCGCGGCGGCCGGCGGCGCCGCGGTGCGCGCGGCTCCTTCGGCGGGTTCTTCGGCGCGAACTTCGCCTTCTCCTCGTCGGTCATCTGCCGCACCGTGAGGGAGCCGTCCTCGATCTGCTCCTTCATCGACTCGAGCTTCTCCTCGCGCTTGGCCTGCTCACGTTGGGCCGGGGTGCTCATCGCGTCTCCTCTACCCCGCCGTCCGCCCCATCACGCACGAGCGCGCCCTCCTGCCGCAGGATGCGCCGGAGGATCGCGATCGACGAGGCGTAGGTGGAGTCCATGCCGTAGTAGCTGAGTCCCCGCGCGCCGAGCGTGCGGGCCTGGGTGTAGGGCGTGTCCGATGCGTAGTGGATGATGCCGAAGTCCACGGGCAGCTTGCTGAAGTTCACCTGCTCGCCCACGGGAAAGCGGTCCGGGTCGGTGAGCTCGTAGATGGCGTTGCAGTACGGCCCCGCCTCCATCTCCACCACGGTGAACGCCTCGCGGTAGTAGCGGTCGAGGTAGCCGCGGTTCTGCAGGAACGTCGACTTCACGGTCACCGCGCGCTGGTTGTCGAGGCCCGAGCCGAAGCGCAGGTAGGGCGTGATGTCCTCGATGCCGAAGGCGTTGTCGAGCCAGTACGTCGTCTGCGAGTGCTCGTCGAAGACGACGTTGGAGAGCATCACGTCGCCCACGTCGGCGTTCAGCGTCGCCGCCTTGCCCAGGACGTAGACGCCGCGCAGCGTGTCGCGATCCTCGGTGATCTCCCGCAGGATGTTGTAGGCGGCGACCCCGAGCGGGTAGTCGACATTCACCACCACCGCCTCCGAGGCGGCCAGGCGCGCGCGGTCGACCGCACCGAGCCGCGCGTCGAAGCGTGCCGGGTCGAGCTTGCTGAGGGGGAGGACCTGTGCCGCGACCCGCAGCGCGGTGCGGGAGCCGAGGTGGGTGATGCCCACGGCCTGCTCGGCCTCCCGCCGCGCGCCGTCGTCCGCGCCGGCCGCGTAGAAGTCCTTCACGGCGAAGTAGAGGAAGTTCTCCCAAGAGCCCTGGGAGGCGCCCGAGCGGAACATCGCGAGCTCGGCCCGCAGGTCCGCGGGCCCCTCCGCGTCGACCCAGCCGACGATCTCCTGCTCCTGGAGCTTCGCGTCACCGCTCACGAGGTTCACGAGCGAGTGGGTGTTGCTCGAGACGACGTACATCGGTGCGTCGCGCAGGTGCTCGTGGGCGAGCCGCGCGCGCACCGGCGCCCACCAGCGGCGGGTCATGCGCGCGTAGCCCACCTGCGAGCCGCCGAGCATCCGCACCCGCAGCGAGAGCGCGCGCTCGGCGACGTCCCCGAGCCGCGCCGCGTACGTGGTGCCCCAGACCTCCTGCAGCCGGGTCCAGTCGTCGGCCGCGCCGCCGAGCACCCGCGCGCACTCCTCGGCTCCCGGCAGGCCCTGGGCCCGCGGCCAGCCGACGCCACGCAGCCGGCGGCGCAGCTTGTTCCACTCGATCTGGTACGCGACCAGCGTCGGGATGAGGTCGTCGAGGTCCGACGCGCTGGCCAGCAGGACGGCCCAGGTGCCGTCCGGCCCCTCGAACCAGCGCCGCCGCCGGGCGGCCGCCTCGACGGTCGGCCACTCGCGCAGCGGCCCGATGCCCGCGCGCTCGAAGAGCTCGGCCTCCTGACCCATCACGACCACCCGCGTCTGGCCGATGCCGACCGGGAGCCGCTGGGTGGCGTAGAGGAAGGCGCCGAGATCGAGCTCGTCGGAGGCCGCCAAGGGGTGCAGCGAGCTCTGCATCGCGCGGTGCCCGGACTCGAGGATGCGCAGCCGCGTCTCCCCGCTGGAGCGCAGCAGCGTCGTGTAGGTGCGCTGGTAGAGCTCGACCTCCTCGGTGCCGGCGTGCTCGCCGCTCGCGGAGGGTCGGGGGACGGCGGCCATCCCGGTCATCCTCGCAGGCCGCGCCGACGCTCCGGGAGAGCGCGAGGTGCCGCGGCACTTGACGGGACCGGGTCCCAGGAGCGCGTGGTCCGATGGCGAAACTTGGCACCAAAAGTGTGTAGTCCGAACGTCCAGAACGCGCGAGGGGACTCCGAACGCCGACGAACGGCTTCACATGTCACTTTCTTCACATAACCTCCCCATCGTCCTCCTGACCACGGCCGCCGTGGCGGCTCTCCCAGCCCCGGCGCTCGCCGCCCCGGCGGCTGCCTCCGGCGGCACGAGTACGCTCGTGATGCTGCCGTCGGGCCTCCTGCCCGCGCTGCCGCTCCCGTCCCCCGGGGCGCCGGTGGTCACGATCACGAGCTCGCCGGATCTCGTCGGGATCAGCGCGTCGCTCACGGCCGGCGCCTCGCTGAACCCGGCGCAGATCGCGGTCCTCGGCGGGCTGCTGCGGTCCGTGAGCCCGCAGCTGCCGCCCGCACAGCAGAGCGAGATCGCGCAGCTCGCCGCCGACCTCACGGCGGGAGGCGCCTCCTCCTCGGAGCTCGCACGGCTCGGCGAGCTCCTGCAGCAGCTCGCCGCGACGCCCGGGGTGCCGGGCGCGCTCTCCGCCCAGCTCACCCCGATCGCGGCCTCGCTCGGCGCCTCCGGCGGGTTGAGCGGCCTGCCGACGAACCTCGCCGGCCTGACGACGCTGCTCGGCCTGCTCCCCACCACGCCCGCCCCGAGCGCGGCGCAGCTCCAGCCGCTCATCACGCTGCTCGCCGGGATCCAGCCCCAGCTCCCGACGGATCAGCAGGCGGCCCTGGCGTCGCTCATCGCGGCGTTGCAAGCCGGCAACCCGGCCGCGCTCGCGCCCGTCGGGCTCCTGCTCCGATCGCTCGCTGCGACCCCGGGCGTCCCCGTCCCGCTCTCCACGCTGCTCGACCAGCTCGGCACCGCCCTCGGGGCCGGGTCGGCCGGCGGCCTGACCGGGCTGCCGACCGACCTGAGCGGGCTGACGGGCCTGCTGGCGCAGGTGCTCGCGCATCCGGGCCGGACGCCGACAGTCGCGCAGCTGCAGCCGGTCGTGGCCCTGCTGAACGCCGTCCGGCCGCAGCTGCCGGCCGCGCAGCAGGCGTCGCTCGACGCGCTCATCGCCGCGGTCGACGCGGGGAAGTCGACCGCCCTGGCCCCGGTCGGGACCCTTCTGCGTGCGCTCGCGCTCACGCCCGGTGTCCCCGCCCCCCTGGCCGACGTGCTCACGCCCCTCGGCGCGGCGCTCGGCGGCAGCGCACCCACCGGCGTCCCGGGCGGCGTCCCCGGCCTCGGCGGCTTCGCGGGCATCCCCGGCGGCATCCCCGGTGGCGGCGGCGGACCGGGCGGGACCGTGACCGGCGGGGTCGCGACGCCCGGCTCGATCCCGACCAAGGCGGTTCGCACCAAGTTCGCGATCCGCTCGGTCAAGGTGGACAAGCAGCGCCGGAAGGTGACCGTCACGCTTCGCTGCGCGGGGACGCAGGGCACGTGCAAGGGCGCGGTCCGCGCGCTCAAGGCCGGAAGGGCGGTCGCCACCTCCCGGGTGGTGACGCTCAGGGCGGGCCGCACGACCAC
>CAXSFZ010000020.1:29901-53438 GCA_964236905.1 uncultured Solirubrobacteraceae bacterium
ACCACCCGGACGTTCCGGCTCAGCGCGCGGACGCGCAAGGCGCTCCGGACCCGCGGATTCCGCCTCACGATCTCCGCCCGGAGCACGGGTGGCGTCGTGCAGAAGCGCGCGTCGGTCCACCGGCTCCCGAGGGCGGCCCCGAAGGCCGGCCACCGGTAGCCGGCGTGCCCCCGGCGGTCGCCCCTTGCGCGGGGCGGCCGCCGCGGGCGACCATGGGCCATGGACTACGAGAAGGCCCGCGCCGAGTTCCGCTGGGAGGTTCCGGCGCAGTACAACATCGCCGCGGACGTCTGCGACAAGCACCCGCGCGAGAAGCCGGCGATGCTCTGGGAGCGGTGGGACGGCGCGCGCCGGGACGTCACCTGGGGCGAGCTGCAGGACCTCGCCAACCAGGCCGCGCACGTGCTGCGCGAGGCCGGGGTGGCGCGCGGCGACCGGGTCGCGGTGATCCTGCCGCCGACGCCCGAGACCGCCGCGGTCTTCTTCGGCACCTGGAAGCTCGGGGCGCTCCTGCTGTCGATGAGCGTCCTCTACGGCGACGACGGGATCGGCTACCGGCTCGACGACGCGACCCCGGCCGTGATCGTCACCGACGCGGCCAACGCGCCCCGGTTCGCCGACCGGACCGAGCGCGTGCTCGTGCTCGACCCGGAGCTCCTCGCCGGGGCGCCGACCGAGACCATCCTGGAGGCGACGAGCGCCGATGACCCGGCGCAGCTCTACTACACGAGCGGCACGACCGGCACCGCGAAGGGCATCGTCCACGCGCACCGCTACCTGCTCGCCCACACCGAGTTCACCTGGTCGCACGACGTGCGCGACGGCGAGCGCTTCCACGGCATGGGCGAGTGGGCCTGGGCGGCGGGCATCGCGCCGCTGCTCGGCCCCTGGCGGCTCGGGGCGGTGCAGTGCGTGCTCCAGCGCGAGGCGGGCTTCGACCCGCGCGGGCAGCTCGACTTCCTCTCGCGCCACGGGGTGACGAACGTCTTCACGACGCCGACGGCGATGCGCTCGATGATGTCGATCACCGACGCCGGCCGGGAGTTCCCGCAGGCCTTCCGGATGGTGTGCAGCGCCGGCGAGCCGCTGAACCCGGAGGCGATCCGCTGGTTCCGCCGGCAGTACGGCGTCACGGTGCTCGACTACTACGGGATGACCGAGAGCTACCCGATGGTCGCGAACTCCCCGGGGCTCTTCCCCGTGCGCGAGGGCTCGATGGGCAAGCCGACGCCGGGCTGGGAGATGGCGATCCTCGACGAGGACGAGCAGCCCGTGCGCGACCCGGGGGAGCGCGGCGAGATCTGCCTGCGCGCGCGCTCGAACCCGCACTATCCGCTGGGGTACTGGAACCGGCCGGAGGAGTCCGAGCGCGTCTTCGGCGGGACGTGGTTCCACACGGGCGACGCGGCCAGCGCCGACGCCGACGGCTACTACTGGTACGAGGGCCGGGCGGACGACCTGATCATCGCCGCGGGCTACCGGATCGGCCCGTTCGAGGTGGAGAGCGCCTGCCTCGAGCATCCCGCCGTCGCCGAGGCGGCGGCCGTCGCCTCGCCCGACGAGCGCCGGGGCCACGTGGTCAAGGCCTTCATCGTCCTGGCCGCCGGGCACGAGCCCTCCGACGCGCTGTCCCAGGAGATCTCCGCGCACGTCCGCGGCCGCCTGAGCGCCTACGCCTACCCCCGGCGGATCGCGTTCGTGGACGAGCTCCCCAAGACGCTCACCGGCAAGATCCGCCGCATCGAGCTGCGCCAGGCCGAGGAGGCGGCCGCCCGCCCTACTCGTAGACGATGAGGTCCGGGCGCGGCTGCAGGCGCATCACCGCGGCGGCGCCCAGGCGGTTGACGTCCTCCTCGAAGAAGAGCTTGAAGCCGTTGTGCGCGCCCGGCGGCGCGGAGTGGCTGAAGCTGCGGTACTTGCCGATCTTGTTGGCCGGCGCGCCGAAGCCGTCGACGTTGAAGACCGTCGCGAGGCCGGGGCGGATCGCCACCCGCTGCTTGTCGCGGACCATGTCGTTCGTGAACTGGTGGATCACGAAGAGCTTCTCGGGCAGGTTGCGCTCCCGGACGAGCGCGGCCAGGTCGATGCTCACCGCGTTGACCTCCGCGGCGCTCACCGAGCCGATCACCCGCCCCGGGACCTGCCCGGGCTGCAGGCGCCACTCGGGGTCGAGCGCGAGCCCGACGTCCGGCTGCACGAGCCACCGCTTCAGCCTCCGGACCTCCTGCGGGAACGTGGCCAGCCCGGGCTGGATGTCGAGCACGAGGAGGGCCTTGGCGCGGCGCGCGGCGCGCAGGTAGCGATCGATCACCTTGGCCGGTGTTCGGAGGCGGTACTTGCCGTCGTCGCCGGGGGCGCCGGCGGCCACCGTGGTGATCAGCTCGAGGCATGGGAGCACCGGGCGCGTCCGGCGTGCGTAGCCGCGCCCGATCCGCACCAGGCGCGCGACGGCGGCGTCCGGCTTCCCGATGCCGAGCGCGCCGAGCTCGTCGTCGGCGGGGTTGCCGTAGAAGGCGACGACCCGCCGGTCGGGGAAGATCCGCCGGCCGCCTCCCGGCAGCTGCGTCGCCTTGGGTCGCGGCGGTGCGTCGGCGGCCGTGCTCGACCTCGTGGCGGAGGCTGCCGAGCTCTCCGGCCCGCCGCCGCCTAGCGCGCCGACGAGCCGCACCAGCAGGTAGACGGCGAGGACGAGGAGGCCGAGAGCCACGAGCCGCCGCCGCAGGAGGGTCTGGGCCGACGGGCGGACGGGCGGTCGGCGGGCGGTGGACGGCATCGCGAAGCAGCAGCATGCCCGGTCTGCCGCCCCCGACGCAAACATCCCGGGTCGGTGAGCGGCGACGCGACACGTCCGTCAGGATGTCCCGCAGTGGACGACGGCCGGCTCCTCCTCGCCTCCGGTCTCCTCCTCGTCGTGGCGCTGCTCGCCTCCCAGCTGGCCGGGCGCCTGCGGGTCCCCGGGCTGCTGCTCGTCCTCGCGATCGGGATGCTGGCCGGCAGCGAGGGCATCGGGCTCATCGACTTCTCGGACTACGCGCGGGCCCGTGACGTCGGGATCGTCTCACTCGCCCTCATCCTCTTCGAGGGGGGCCTGGCCTCGGGCTGGGGCCCGATCCGCTCCGTGCTGCGCCCGGCGCTGGGGCTCGCGACCGTCGGGACCCTCGTCACGGCGCTCGTCACGGGCGCGGGCGCCGCGGCGATCCTCCACATCACCCTGCTGGAGGGCTTCCTGCTCGGTTCGATCCTCGCCTGCACCGACGGCGCCGCGGTCTTCTCGATCCTCCGCGGCTCCACGCTGCGCCGGCGCCTGGCGCACACGCTCGAGGGCGAGGCGGGCATGAACGACCCCGTCGCCGTGCTCCTGGTGCTCGGCTTCATCGACTGGATCGAGCGGCCGGACTACGGCGTGGGGAACCTGCTCGGCGAGTTCGTCCTCGAGATGGGCATCGGCGCCGCGGTGGGCGTCGGCGTGGGGCAGGCGGCGGCCTGGGCGCTGCGCAACGTCAAGCTCTCGACCGCCGGGCTCTACCCCGTCGCCTCGCTGGCCGCCGCCGCCACCGCCTTCGGCGCCGGCCAGGTGCTCCACGGCTCGGGGTTCCTCGCGGTCTACCTGACGGGCCTGGCCATCGGCTCGACCACCTCGCCGGCGGCGCGGACGGTCCAGACCTTCCACGACGGCCTGGCCTGGGTCGCCCAGATCGTCCTCTTCGTCGCGCTCGGCCTGCTCGTCTTCCCGAGCCAGCTGCCCGGCGTGGCGCTCGAGGGCCTTGCGATCACCGCGCTGCTGCTCGCCGTGGCGCGCCCGATCGGGGTCGTGGTCGGCACGCTCGGCGCGCGCTTCACGGCCCGGGAGACCGTCGCGCTCTCGTGGGCCGGGCTGCGCGGCGGTGTCCCGGTGGTGCTCGCGACCTTCCCGCTCATCGAGAAGGTCCCGGACAGCCTGCTGTTCTTCAACATCGTCTTCTTCGCGGTGCTCGTCTCCACCGTGGTGCAGGGCACGACGTTCGAGTGGGTCGCGGCGCGGCTCGGGGTGACGACGAACGAGGCGGCGCTCCCGGCGGTGCTCACCGACCAGGAGTCCACCCGGCGGCTCGGGGCCGAGGTCATCGAGTTCGGCGTGCGCCCGGGCGACGCCGCCGTCGGGCGCCTGGTCCGGGAGCTCGGGATGCCGCGTGCCGCCCTGCTCAACCTCGTCATCCGGGGGGAGGAGGCGATCCCGCCGCGCGGCTCGACGACGATCCTCGCCGGCGACCGGCTCCACGTGCTGGTGCGCCAGGAGGTCGCGCTCGAGTTCCGCGCGCTCCTGGAGCGCTGGCGCTCCGGGCCGCTCGAGAGCGTGCCCCGCCCCCGGCCGGCGCGGCGCTCGCTCATCTTCTCCGAGCGCCCGTGGCGGGAGCTCGACGGCGACGCGTCGCGCCCCGACCACGTGGGACCCGTGGCGGTGGCCGAGCGCCTGCGCACCCGCCGGGACAAGCCGGGGAGCGTCGTGGTGCTGGCCGATGGGCGCTTCGCCTACGTCGGCACCACGGTCGCCGCGGGCTCCGCCCAGGCCGTCCAGCAGGCCGCCCGGCGTCGCCTCGGGCGCGCGGGCGACGACGCGGAGCGCTCGTGGTGGCGGGAGGTGATCGGTGCGCTGGCCTCCTGAGCCGACCCGGCGTGAGCCGGACCCGGGGGCTCGGCCGGCCGCGCCGGTGGAGCTGCGCGGCGCGCGCGTCGTGCTGCGCCCGCCGCGCCGGGCCGACGCCGCGGAGCTGCCGCGCCAGCACCGCACGCCGGGCTGCCCATGGAGTGGCTCGCCCCCCGGGGTCGCCTCCTGGGGCCTCACACGGGCCGGACCATCGCCACGCGCGGCGCGCGCGGCGGGAGCGCCCGGCCCTCCTCGGCGATCAGCGCGGCGAGCTCCGGCCCGGGGGCGTCCAGCACGCGGAAGCCGAGGCGGGCGTAGTACGGCGCGTTCCAGGCGACGTCGCGGAAGGTGGTGAGCCCGAGCTCCGCGAGGCCTCGCTCGCGCGCCCAGCCCGCGAGGCCGTCGAGGAGGGCCGCGCCCCGCCGCTCGCCGCGGTGGGCCGGGGAGACGCTCACCTGCTCTACGTGGGCGCGGCCGTCGACCACGAGCGCGACGAGATAGCCCACGGGGCGGTCGCGGTCGTCGACCGAGACCCACGCGCGCCCGGCCACGCGGAAGGCCTCGAGGTGCACGAGGGGCGGCGGCTCGTCCGCCGCGACCTCCGGCAGGCCGACGGCAACGAACGCCGCACCCGCCTCGCGCTCGATGCGCCGCAGCGTGGGGATCTCACGCGCGGTCGGCGGCCGGATCACCCGGGGCATGATGACGCCGCTCGGCCGGCCCCGGGCTCCGGCGCTCGTGTCCGGCGACGACCTCGACGTGCGGGACGGCGCGGCCGTCGAGCGTCAGCTGCAGCTCGCTGCCGGGCCCCACCAGCTCGACGGCCTCCCAGCCGCGCTCCGCCCGTGCCATCAGCGCAGCTTTCGCCGCAGATGCAGGCGTTCCTGCTCGCACGCCCCGGCTCCCTCGCCGAGTGCCGGATCGCCCCCACCGTCTGCGGGTGATCCGGCACTCGGCGCCGAGCGGGCGCCGCGCCGGCCACCGGCGCCGGTCCCGGCTCACCCCGTCCGGGCGCCGCCGCGCTGGGCGTGGGTGCGCATCTCGCTGAGGATGCGCTCCAGTCGCGGCTCGGCGCTCGTGTCGACGTGGGTCATCGTCGCCGCGACCGCGGGGTGGACCGCCGCGATCTGACGATGCATCTCCTGCGCGACGGCCCGGTAGGAGGGGTGGCCCTCGCGGCCCGAGCGCAGCTCGATGAGCTGCATCGCCGCGCGGGCGTTGAGGTCGAGCACGTAGCGGATCCGGAAGCCGAGGCAGAGCGCGTAGCTCGCCACCCGGCGGTCGTGGCCCGCGCTCACGAGCCGCCGGTACTCCCGCTCGGAGAGCTCCACCGCGCGGCGGTAGCCCTCGCCGCACCCCGCCAGGTCGACCTCCTCGGGAACGCCCGCGCCCAGCTCCGGGGAGAGCCGCTGCCACTGGACGGTCAGCATCCGATGGCGCTGGAGGTCGCGGAAGGCGCCGTAGTCGGAGACGACCTCGAAGCGGTAGCGGAGCGCCTCGAAGCCCCGGCCCGGCCGGTGGCGACGGTTCGCGCGGGCCCCGACCAGGTCGCCGAGCAGCTCGGCGCGCTCGTCCGCGGAGAGGGCCGACAGCCGCGCGCTCGTCGCCTCCTCCGAGACGCCGGCCGCCTCGAAGAGCAGCGCCGCGAGCAGCGCGTCCTCGTCCCCCTCGACGTGCAGCAGCCGCACGCTCGGGCGGTCGTCGGGCGCGTCGGCCGGCCGGTCGAGCCCGAGGCGGGCGACCCAGGCGTCGGCCGCGTGATCGCGCTCGGTGAGGTAGTCGACCCAGGCGCCGCCGCGGTCGGCGCGCGGGACGCGGGCGACGAAGCTCGGCATGACGGCCTGCAGCGCCTCGAGGATGCGCCGGCCGCACTCGCGCGCCTCGGGGAGCGGATGGGCGAACAGGTGCAGGATCAGCTGCTCGTAGGTCTGCCCCGTCGCGTAGATCCCCATGTGGGACAGCGAGGCGGCGGGCAGCAGGCCCCGCAGCAGGTCGAGCGCCTTGGCCGTGACCGCCCGCTCGCGCGGGGCCCCCGGATCCCCGGGGAAGCTCGCCTCCACCCAGGCGCGCACCCGCGGCAGCGCCTCGGCGTAGATCCCGAAGATGGCGTCCATCGCCTGCTCGTAGCCCGGGCCGAGCTCGGGATCGCGGAAGTAGCGATAGCCCAGCCCCGGGACCTCGCCGTCGTAGGCGATGTAGCGCGTCGACTGCTCGAGGTAGGCGCCGAGGCGGGGGCGCTGGAGCACCTTGGTCAGGACGTTGGAGGTCCACTCGCAGGCGACGTGGGCGCCGCCGAGCTGCGCCACCGAGTCGTCCCCGTAGCCGAGGAAGATGCGTTCGTAGAGCTGCTCGGCCCGTGACCCGGTGCCGGCCACGACGGGCTGCGCCCCGGCGTCGAGCGAGTCCGCGAACTCGTCGAGCAGCAGCCGTCGCAGCGTCCCGGGGTACCGCGAGTAGCGGGCGAAGAGGGCGCCCTTCACCGTCTCGGGCAGGTTGATGAGCGCGAACACCGGCCCGTCCAGCGCCGTCACGTACGGAGCCAGGCGCTCCCGCTCCGCGGGGCTGAGCTGGTCGTCGGGGTAGCGCATGCGGGTCGGTGACCCTACCGGCCGCCCCGGCGGAGCCCCCGGCACGCGTTCTCGACCGATCTGGTGGGCAGACGTGTATTCTGATCAATCCCGACTGGATTCGACCCCTTTGATCTCGGAGACGCATGCGCCACTGGAAGACCCCACTCGCCCTGCTCGCCACCGCCCTCACGGTGGCTGGCTGCGGTGGCGCGGACGACACGAGCGGAGGAGGCGGTGCCACCACCGCCTCCTCCTCCGGCGCCAAGGGCGCGAGCCTCTCGCTCGTCGCGTACTCCACGCCACAGGTCGTCTACGACCAGGTGATCCCGGCCTTCGCGAAGACGAGCGCCGGCGCGGGCACCGGCGTCAAGGCGTCCTACGGCGCCTCGGGTGAGCAGAGCCGAGCGGTGGCGGGCGGCCTCAAGGCCGACGTGGTGGCCTTCTCCCTGCAGCCCGACGTCGACAAGCTCGTGGACGCCGGCCTCGTGGACGCCGGCTGGGCCTCCACGCCGACCAAGGGCTTCGTGTCCACCTCGGACGTCGTCTTCGTCGTGCGCAAGGGCAACCCCAAGGGGATCAAGTCGTGGGACGACCTGATCAAGGGCGACACGGAGGTCCTCACGCCGAACCCGTTCACCTCGGGCGGTGCGAAGTGGAACCTCATGGCCGCGGTCGGCGCCAAGGGCCTGCCCTACGTGCGCACGCTCCTGACCAAGCACGTGAAGGTGCAGGACAAGTCGGGCCGCGAGTCGCTCCAGACCTTCCTGCAGGGCGAGGGCGATGTCGCGCTCTCCTACGAGAACGAGGCGATCACCGCCCAGAAGAAGGGGCAGGATGTCGACTACGTCATCCCCTCGGACGGCACGATCAAGATCGAGAACCCCATCGCGGTGACCAAGAGCGCGCCGCCGCAGGCCAAGGCGTTCGTGGACTACGCGCTCTCGAAGCCCGGGCAGCAGAGCTTCGCCGACTGGGGCTACCGGCCGGTGGACGCCTCCGTGCTCGCCGCCAACGCCTCCAAGTTCCCCGAGGTGGCCGGCGAGTTCACCATCGAGAAGTTCGGCGGCTGGTCGAAGGTCAACGACGAGTACTTCGACCCGGAGAAGGGCGAGATCGCGAAGATCGAGCAGGACGCGGGGGTCTCCACTGCCAAGTAGCGCCGTACCCGCCGCGGCGGCGCCGAGCGCCCCGCCCGCGCCGCCGCTGCAGGTCCCGGGCGCCCCCCGCGCCCGGCGCCCGCGCGGCTCCGCGTCCGCCGCCCCGGGCCCGCTCGGCGCGGGGCTGACGGTCCTGTGGCTGTCGGTCATCGTGCTGCTGCCGCTCGCGGCGGTGCTGCTCAAGGCCGCCGACACCGACTTCTGGACGGCGGTGAGCAATCGCGCGGCGCGCAGCGCGCTGGAGTTCACCGTCGTGGTCTCCCTGCTCGTCGCCGCGCTGAACGCCGCCTTCGGGACGCTGACCGCCTGGGTGCTGGTCCGCGACCGGTTCCCCGGCAAGCGCTTCGTCAACGCGCTGATCGACCTCCCGTTCGCGCTGCCGACCATCGTCGCCGGCATCACGCTGCTGGCGCTCTACGGGCCGAACTCGCCGCTGGGGATCGACCTGGCCTACAAGCGGCCGGCGGTGCTCATGGCGCTGATGTTCGTGACCCTCCCGTTCGTCGTGCGCGCCGTCCAGCCCGTGGTGATGGAGCTCGACCGCGAGATGGAGGAGGCAGCCGTGTCGCTCGGCGCCTCGAGCCGCACGACCTTCCTGCGGATCGTGCTGCCCAACCTCGTGCCGGCCATCCTGAGCGGTGCCGCCCTGAGCTTCGCCCGCGCCGTCGGCGAGTTCGGCTCGGTGGTGCTCATCAGCGGCAACCGCGCCTTCGACACCCAGGTCTCCTCGGTCTACATCTACTCGCAGGTGGAGAGCGACAACGTCGGCGGAGCGGCGGCCGTGGCCGTCGTGCTGCTGGCGATCTCGCTCGCGGTGCTCATCGGCATCCGCCTGCTCGAGCGCCTCGGAGGTGCCCACCGTGCGCACTAGCCGCATCGTCGTCCTCGCGTACCTGGCCGTGCTGCTCATCGTGCCGGTGGGCCTGGTCTTCTACCGGACCTTCGAGCACGGGATCGGCCCGGTCCTCGACTCGGTGACGACCCCCGCCGCGGTGAGCGCGTTCTGGCTGACGCTCGAGATCGCCGCGATCGCGGTCCCGCTGAACACCGTGCTCGGCGTCCTCGCCGCGCTGGTCCTGGCCCGCGGCCGCTTCCGCGGGAAGTTCCTGCTCGAGGCGCTGATCGACCTGCCGTTCGCGATCTCGCCGGTGGTGATCGGCCTGGCGCTGGTGCTCACCTACGGTCGCGAGGGCTGGCTCCACCTGCCGTTCCAGGTCGTCTTCGCGGTGCCCGGGATGATCCTGGCCACGGTCTTCGTCTCCCTGCCCTTCGTCGTGCGCGAGGTCACCCCCGTGCTGCGCGAGGTCGGCGAGGAGCAGGAGCAGGCCGCCGCGACGCTCGGCGCCTCGCGCTGGCAGGCGTTCTGGCGGATCACGCTGCCCGCGATCCGCTACGGCGTCGCCTACGGTGTCGTGCTCTCCGTCGCCCGCTCGATCGGCGAGTTCGGCGCGGTCAGCGTCGTCTCCGGGAAGGTCGCCGGCGAGACGCAGACCCTCACGCTGCTCGTCGAGCAGCGCTTCGGCAACTTCGACGTGGCAGGCGCGTACGCGGCCTCCGCGCTCCTGGCCCTCATCGCGCTGGTCACGCTCCTCGCGATGACCCGTCTCAAGCCCCGCAAGGAAGGCTCCGCATGATCGACGTCACCGGCATCGTGAAGCACTATCCCGGCCCGCGCTCCTCGGCCGGGACGCGGCAGCCGGGGTTCCTCGCCCTGGACGACGTGTCCCTCCGGGTCGAGCCGGGCTCGCTCACCTCGCTGCTCGGGCCGTCGGGCTCGGGCAAGTCGACGCTGCTGCGCTGCATCGCGGGGCTCGAGCACCCCGAGGCCGGGAGCGTCGTGATCGACGGCGTGGACGTCACCCACAAGTCCCCGCAGCAGCGCGAGATCGGCTTCGTCTTCCAGCACTACGCCGCCTTCAAGCACATGAGCGTCCGTGACAACGTCGCCTTCGGGCCGCGCATCCGCAAGCGGCCGAAGGCCGAGGTCCGCGCCAAGGTGGACGAGCTGCTCGGTGTCGTCGGCCTGGCGGGCTACCAGGATCGCTACCCCTCGCAGCTCTCCGGCGGCCAGCGCCAGCGCATGGCCCTCGCGCGCGCGCTGGCGGTGGAGCCGCGCGTGCTGCTGCTCGACGAGCCGTTCGGCGCCCTGGACGCCAAGGTCCGCGCGGAGCTGCGCTCCTGGCTGCGGCGGCTGCACGAGGAGGTGCACGTCACCACGGTGCTCGTCACCCACGATCAAGAGGAGGCGCTGGACGTCTCGGACCGCATCGCCGTCCTCGACGGCGGCCGCATCGTCCAGGACGGGACGCCGCGGCAGCTCTACGACGAGCCGGCCAACGACTTCGTCATGGGCTTCCTCGGCGAGGTGGCCGAGGTCGGCGAGGATCGTGTGCGCCCCCACGACCTCCGGCTGCGCCTCGAGCCCGTCGAGGGCTCCCACGAGGCCCAGGTCCAGCGCGTCGTCCACCTCGGCTTTGAGGTCCGCGTCGAGCTCGACCTCGCCGACGGCTCGGCGCCGGTTCACGCGCAGCTCACCCGCCAGGAGGCCGACGCCCTCGAGCTCCGGGCCGGCGACGTCGTCTTCGTCCGCGCCGAGGGCGCCACGCCGGCGCGAGCCGCGGCCTGAGGCCCGCCCGCCGCGCGGCGGGCGGGGGCGGGCGTGGCGGACGGCGGAGACGGGAGCGGCGCGGCGCCCTCCGCGACGGTGGCGTTCGGATTGAGGCCCGGTGAGCGGGCTGGGATCCGAACGACGCGGGCTGGATCGCCCGTCGCGACGGTGGCGTTCGGATTGGGGCCCGGTGCGCGGGCTGCGATCCGAACGGCGTCGATGGGACGCGGACGCCTCGACGGCAGGGTCAGCTGGCCGGCGGCGGCGCACCGGCGCCATCCCGGGTGCGCGCGGCGCCGCTGACCCAGGCGTCGGGTGCGCTCGCCAGAGCACGCACGTGCTCGGGGAGCGCACGGCTCGCGACATCGGCGAGCGTCGTGGTCTCGAGCACCGCGCGGAGGCTCGCCCGGACGGCGATCCACACCTGCTGCAGGGCCTCGGCGGAGCCGGCGTAGGGGACGTCCTCCGGGCGCTGGCCGCGGATGGAGGCCATGGGGCCCTCGACGGCGCGGATGACGTCGGCCACCGAGACGTCGGCCGGTGCCCCGACGAGCCAGTAGCCGCCCTCCGAGCCTCGCTGGGAGCGCACGAGGCAGGCGTGGCGCAGGTCGGCCAGGATGTTCTCGAGGAACTTGAGCGGGATCGCCTGGGCGGTCGCGATGGCGTCGCCCTTGATCGGCCGGCCGTCGCTCGCGGTGGCCAGGTGCACGGCAGCGCGCACCGCGTAGTCGGCCTTGGCGGAGATGCGCATCCCGCGATCCTCCCAGGACGGGCCGTTAGACGAGGTTGGTGAACGCCTCGCCGCAGCGCTGCACGAGGTCGAACAGCGGCTGCGGGACGACGCCGGCCGCGACGCTCAGCACCCCGCAGAGCACGGCCACCGCGACGACCTCCCAGTGGGCGCGACGGGCACCGGCTCCCTCGCCCAGGGCGACCGATCCCGCGTCTCCGCCGTCCGTCGCCCCCTGCCCGAGGACCACCGAGCCGGAACCGCTCGCCCCGACGTCGCCGCCGAGCACGAACGACCCGCCTTCCGCATCGGCCTCGGGGGAGCCGCCGGCCAGCGCCGGCCGCGGCCCGGCCGGCACCCGCACGCTCCCCGTGAGCGCCCCCGCGGGCTGGTCGCGCATCCACATCGCCGCGATCACCCGCAGGTAGTAGGCCAGCGAGATCATCGATCCGACGACGATGACCACGCCGAGCCAGGCGTAGTGGCCATCGACGGTGGCGTCGATGAGGAAGAACTTCCCGATGAACCCGCCCGTGGCGGGGATCCCGGCCAGCGAGAGCATCGCGATGGTCATCGGCCAGGCGAGCACCGGCCGCGTCGCGCCGATCCCCTGCACGGCGGCGATGTCGTCCCCGAGGTCGGTCTCGCGCTCCCGGGCGATGATCACCGCGAACGCCGCCAGGTTCATGAGGAGGTAGACCGCGAGGTAGAAGACCGTCGCCCGCACCCCCAGCGCCGAGCTCACGACCACGCCGGCGAGCATGTACCCCGCCTGGGCCACCGAGGAGTAGGCGAGCATCCGCTTGAGCGAGGACTGGCCGAGCGCGCCGACGTTGCCCACGATGATGGTGAGGGTCGCGAGCGCGGCGAGCGCCGGCGCCCACGAGGTCGAGGCGTCGATCAGCGCGACGTCGAAGAGGCGCAGGAAGACCCCGAACGCCGCGGCCTTGGTCGCGACCGCCATGAACGCGGTGACCGGCGACGGCGCGCCCTCGTAGACGTCCGGCGTCCACTGGTGGAACGGCGCGACCGACGCCTTGAAGCCCAGCCCGACGACGCAGAGCGCGATGCCGGTGAGCATGAGCACGTCGTGGGCCAGCCCGGTCTCGTCGAGCGCCGCGGCGATCCCGGAGAAGTCGGTCGACCCCGTCGCCCCGTAGATGAGCGCCAGCCCGTAGAGGAACACCGCCGATCCCAGCGAGCCGACCACGAGGTACTTCAGGCCGGCCTCCAGCGAGGTCGCGCGCCGCATCTCGGTCGCGCACAGCACATAGAGGGGGATCGACAGGAGCTCGAGGCCGAGGAAGACCGTCACGAGGTTCGTCGACCAGGAGAGCACCAGCATCCCGGACACGGAGGTGAGCAGGAGCGCGTGGAACTCCCCGTGGGCCGACTCGCGCGGCGCGAGCGCCCGCCAGGAGAGCAGCACGGTGGCCATCCCGGCGCCGACGAAGAGCAGGTTGAGCACCGTCCCCAGCCCGTCGATCTCCAGCGCCCCGGCCACGAGCGACTTGGAGGAGTCCAGCTGCCAGATCGTCAGCCCGAGCGAGGTGGCGAGCGCGGTGAAGGAGAGCAGCGGGACGCCGTGCTCGCGGGCGACGCGGCTGCGCAGCAGCCCGGCGAGCAGCACGACGACGGCACCCGCCAGCAGCGCGACGAGCGGCGAGACCCCCGCCCAGTCGATGTGCGGCCCGTGGAGCTTCGCGTCGTTCATGGCGTGGGAGCCTCCTGGGGCGCCGGGGTCGCGGTGGCCCCCGCGGTCGGCGACCCGACGGGCTGGCCGGTGCTCGGGTCGATCTGGACCGCCTGGCCGGCCGCGGTGGTCTGCCCCGCGGCCGGCGTCGCCGCCGCGGCGGCGATCGGCGGCGGCGGGTGCCTGACCTCGCGCGCCGCCGCGACCGAGGCGCGCACCCCACGCTCCCCCTTCTCGAGCGGCAGCTGCGGGTAGAGGGCGAGGGCCAGGATCACGAGCACGAGCGGGACCAGGACGACGCCGTCGGAGACGCTCAGGTCGCTCGAGCGCACGTGCGGCCCGACGCGGTTGTGCATGGCGCGGATGAACAGCCGCAGCGTGTAGACGCTGGCCAGCGCGACGCCCGCGAAGGCGATGATCGCGAAGACGACCTTGTCGTCAAAGACGCCGAGCAGGATGTAGAACTCGCCCACGAAGTTCGCGGAGCCCGGGATCGCGAGGTTCGCCAGGGCGACGATCAGGAACAGCACCGTCAGCACCGGCGCCCGCAGCGCCACGCCGCCGAGGTCGCGCAGGTCCTCCGAGCCCCCGGCCCGGGCGCTGACCAGTGCGACGATGAAGAACGCGGGAGCCACCACGAGCCCGTGGTTGAAGGACTGCAGGACCGCCCCCTGCGCCCCGCGGTCGTTCAGGGCGAAGATCCCGAGCACGATGAAGCCGAGCTGCGCGATCGAGGAGTAGCCGAGCACGAGCCGCGTCTCGGTCGTGGTGAACGCCATGGCCGACCCGTAGAGGATGGAGGCCAGCGCGATCACCAGCATGAGGTTCTGGAAGTGCGCTGCGGCGTCGGGGAAGAGCGGCAGCGCGATCCGCAGGAAGCCGTAGGCGGCGACCTTCGAGAGCACCCCGGAGAAGACGGCCAGGACCGGGAGCGGCATGTTGCGGTACCCGTCGGGCATCCAGCCGTGCACCGGGAACAGCGGCATCTTGACGATGAACGCCGCGGCGAAGAGGAGGAAGATCCACTCCTGCGAGCCCGTGCCGAGCCGCAGCCGCTGCAGGTCGCTCAGCGCGAAGGAGATGTCCGTGCCGTGCTGCTGGGCGGCGAGGACCGCGGTGGCGATGGCCCCGCTCAGCATGAGCAGCGAGCCGACCAGCGTGTAGATCACGAGCTTCGTGACCGCCCCGACCCGGGTGGCCGCCGGCCCCCAGATCCCGGTCAGGAAGAAGAACGGGATCAGCATGAGGTCGAAGAAGGCGACGAAGAGCGCGAGGTCCTGCGCCAGCAGCGCGCCGAGCACGGCGGTCTGCCCGAGGCCCATGTGGAAGAAGAAGAGCCGGTCGCGCTCCCAGGTCCGCCCGGCCGCCCACAGGATCGAGGCGGTGAAGAGCAGCGTGCACAGCAGCACGAGGAAGAGGTTGATCCCGTCGAGGCCCAGCTTGTAGTGGATCCCGAGCGTGCGGATCCAGGTCTCGTCGGTGACGTACTGCAGCCCGTCGGCGCCCCGGTCGAAGTCGACCACGGCGGCGATCGCGTAGCCGAGCGCCGCGCCCGAGCCGAGCAGCGCCAGCAGCCGGGCCGTCACGCGGCCGGGCAGCAGGAGCCCGAGCACGCCGGCCACCCCGGGCAGCCACAGCAGGAAGGAGAGGTGGAGGGTCACGACTGGAGGAGGAAGTAGAAGCCGACCACGGCCAGCCCGACGAGCAGGAGCGCGGCGTAGGAGCGCAGGTAGCCCGACTGCACGGCGCGCACCGCGGCCGAGCCGGCCCGGACGATCCCCGTGGTGCCGCCGACCAGCGTGCCGTTCACGAAGATCCGCTCGAAGGTCTGCTGCCCGAAGCGGCCGAACCAGGCGGAGGGCCGCACCACTAGCAGCTCGATGAGCTCGTCGAAGTACCACTTGTGGGAGAAGAGCGCGTGGAGCGGGCGCAGCCGCTCGAGGAGCCTCGCGCTCGTCCCCGGCCGCTGCACCCACACGCGGTAGGCGATCGCGATCCCGGCCAGGCCGAGCACCGCCCCGAGCACGAGCCCGAAGACGAGCAGGCCGTCGCTCGGGTCGATGTGCCGCGTGGAGTCGGCGAAGGTGGGGTCGAGGAACGAGTCGAGGCCGTGGGTGACCTTCGGGATCTGCAGGAAGCCCCCGACGATCGCCAGCAGCGCAAGCAGCCCCATCGCCCCGCGCATGGCCGGCGCCTGCTCGGCGATGTGGTGCTCGGCGCCCGGGAAGCCGACGCCGGTGTCCTCCGTCTCGCCCGTCGCCGGGTTCAGGTGCTCGGTCGGGTGGTGCAGGTGGCCGTCGAGCAGCTCCTGCGCCTCGGGCACCGGGGTGCCGAAGAACGCGCGGAAGATCATGCGCCAGGTGTAGACGGCGGTGAGGAGCGCGCCGAGGTACCCGGCGACGTAGAGCGCCCAGTGCCAGCCGCCCTGCGCACCGAGGTCGAGCAGGATCTCGTCCTTCGAGAAGAAGCCGGAGAACGGCGGCACGCCCGCGAGCGCCAGGCCGCCGACGCACATGCAGAAGAACGTGAACGGCATCGCCCTGCGGAACCCGCCCATGCGGTCCAGGTCCTGCACGCCGCCCATCGCGCCGATGACCGAGCCCGCGGCCATGAAGAGCAGCGCCTTGAAGAAGGCGTGCGTCATGAGATGGAACAGCCCGGCGACGTAGGCGCCGGCGCTCACCGCCATGATCATGTAGCCGATCTGGGACATCGTGGAGTAGGCGATCACGCGCTTCAGGTCCGTGACGACGATCGCGATCGTCCCGGCCACGAGCAGCGTGACCGCGCCGACGATCGCGCCGACGGCGGCCGCGGCGGGCGCGTGCTCGAAGAGCGGGTGCATGCGGGCGATGAGGTAGACGCCGGCGGTCACCATCGTCGCCGCGTGGATGAGCGCGGAGACCGGCGTCGGCCCCTCCATGGCGTCCGGCAGCCAGGTGTGCAGCGGGATCTGCGCGCTCTTGGCGAAGGCCCCGACCAGGAGCAGCAGGCAGCCCGCGGTGAGGTCGCCCTGCGCGCCCGCGAAGTCCTGCGGGACCGAGTCGAAGGTCCCGAGGAAGTCGAGCGTGCCGGAGTGCTTGAAGAGGAAGTAGGTCCCGAGCACGAGCCCGACGTCGCCGACGACGTTGATCACGAAGGCCTTGATGCCCGCCCGGGTCGCCGTCGTGCGGCGGTACCAGAAGGAGATGAGCAGGTAGGAGGCCGCGCCGACGAAGGCCCAGCCCGCGATGAGCAGCAGGAAGTTCCCCGCGAGGACCAGCAGCAGCATGGAGAAGACGAAGAAGTTCAGGTAGGCGAAGAAGCGCGCGTAGCCCTCGTCGCTCTCCATGTAGGCCACGGAGTAGAGGTGGATCAGCGTCGAGACGCCGGTGACCACGAGGATCATCAGGACGCTCAGGGGATCCACGAGGATCGAGAGCCGGGCGTCGACGCCCGAGCTGCTCGCGTAGTCCCACGCCGAGTAGACGACCTGGCGGGCTCCCTCGTCGCGGTCCTGCAGCGAGAGGAGGGTCAGGACCGCGGCGACGAACGCCCCGCCGATCGCGAGGGTCCCGAGGTAGCCGAGCAGCTTGTGGGGGACGTGCTGGGAGAGCAGGCCGATGAGGACCGCGCCCGCGAGCGGGAGTCCCAGGACGAGCCAGGCGGTGGTCTGCATGGCGAGGGCCCCCTAGCCCTGGAGCTCGCGGAGCTCGTCGACGTCGATGGGCAGGCGCCGGCGGTACATCGCCACGATGACGCCGAGCCCGATGCAGACCTCGCAGGCCGCCACCACCATGACGACGATCGCGAAGATCTCGCCGTCGCCGTTGCCGTACAGGCGCGAGAAGGCGATGAGCGCGAGGTTCGCCGCGTTCAGCATCAGCTCCAGGCACAGCAGGATCACGAGCGGGTTGCGCCGGGTGAGCACCCCGCCGGCGCCGATCGAGAAGATGAGCGCCGACACGACGAGGTACCACCGGATGTCCATCTAGCGGTCCTCCGCGCGGGCGCTGCCGGCGCCCGTGCCGACCGCGGCGGGATCCACGCCGGCGGCCGCGCGCGCCCCGGCCTCGGCTCCGGCCCCGAGGCCGGTGCGCTCGCGGGTCGTCGCGTTCGTCCGCGTCCCGACCGCCTCGGCCATGGTGCCGGTCGACACGGGCCGCACCAGGTCGAGCGGCGTGATGCGCTGCTCCTCGCCGTCGTGCAGGCCCCCGCGGCGCCGGGCGAGCGTGACCGCGCCGACCGCCGCGATCAGCAGGAGGAACGAGGCGACCTCGAAGGGCAGCAGGAACTTCGTGAGCAGCAGCTGGCCGATCTGCTCCGGCGTGCCGTACGCCGGGTCGCCCGCGCGGGCGACGCCGTCCGGGCCGATGCCGACGCCCTCGGTCCCGAGCGCCTTGAGGCCCGTGCCGAGGATCGCGATGGCGAGCTCGACGAAGAGCACCGTCCCGAAGATGTAGGAGCCGATGCGCAGGGAGCGGGTGCCGCCGGGCCCGAGCGGCATCTCCGTGCCGCCGACGTAGGCGACGACGAACATGTAGAGGACCATCACCGCCCCGGCGTAGACGACCACCTGGGCGGCCGCGACGAACTCCGCGCGCAGCAGCAGGAAGAGCAGCGCCAGCCCGAGGAGGTGGCAGACCAGCGCCAGCACCGAGTAGAACGGGTTGGGCAGCGCGACCGTCCCGACGGCGCCCGCGAGGGCGAAGGCGGCGACGAGGAAGAAGAGGACCTCGGCCATGGGCAGCGCGGAGTCTATGCCCCGCGCCCCGTGGTACCGCCTCCGACGTCCGCTGTCACACAAACCTGTCACGAAGTGCACCATGCCGCGCCGCCCGGCATGGGCCGCCCGGGCGCGGAGGTTCGATCTCCGCACCTGCGTCTCAACCCCGAGCTCCACGGCGTCGATGGACGGGGTATGCCGTCGACGTGCCATCCGCGCCCGCCACACCCCTACGTCACCGACCCCGAGCGGCTGGCCGCGCTCGCGGAATCCGAGCTGCTGGAGCAGGGCGACGACCCGTCCCTGGACCGCTGGACGCGCCTGGCGGGTGATCTGCTCGACGCGCCGGTCGCCCTGCTGAGCCTGGTCGATCGCGGGCGGCAGGTGTTCAAGAGCCAGATCGGCCTGCCGGCCGCGTACGCCGAGGCCGGGGAGACGCCGCTCTCGCACTCGTTCTGCCAGCACGTGGTGGCCCGGCGCGCCCCGCTCGTGGTGACCGACGCCGAGCACGACCCGCTCGTGCAGGACAACCTGGCGATCCCCGACTTCGGGGTGCAGGCCTACGCCGGGCAGCCCGTCACCACCCTGGACGGTGAGGTGCTCGGCTCGTTCTGCGTCATCGACACCGTTCCTCGCATCTGGAGCGACAAGGAGCTCGCGCTGCTCGAGGACCTGACGGCCGGCCTGCGCGCCGAGCTGCAGCTCCGCGCCGCCCTGCGCGCCTCGCTGGCCCTGCAGGGGAGCCTGGCCCAGCAGGCCATGCTCGACGCCCTGACCGGCATCGCGAACCGCCGCCAGCTCGTCGAGGACCTGCGCGCGGCGGTGGCGGGCGACGGCCCGCCGGTGCTCGCGATGTTCGACCTGGACGGCTTCAAGCTCTACAACGACGCGTTCGGGCACCCCGCGGGCGACGCGCTGCTGGCCCGCCTGGGCGGCAAGCTCGCAGCCGTGGTGGCCGAGCACGACGGCGTCGCCTACCGCCTGGGCGGCGATGAGTTCTGCGTGCTCGTGGGCGACGAGGGCGCGGTGATCCTCGCCGCGGACGCGCTCGGGGAGGAGGGGGAGGGCTTCCGTGTCTCGACCTCCTACGGCATGGTGCGCCTCGACGCCCAGCCGCTCACCGTCGAGCAGGCGATGCAGACCGCCGACGAGCGCCTCTACCGCCGCAAGAGCGGCCGTACGGACGCCTCGGGGCGTCAGGCGCAGGACGTGCTCGTCAGCGTCCTGCGCGAGCGCGAACCCGAGCTCGACAAGCACGTCCAGGAGGTCGCGGCGCTCGCGCGGCGGGTCGCCGTCGAGCTCGGGCTGACCGCGGCGGCCGTCGAGCACGTGACGCTGGCCGCCCGGATGCACGACATCGGCAAGGTGGCCGTGCCGGACAGCATCCTCGACAAGGCGGGGACGCTCGACGAGGGCGAGTGGGCGATCATGCGCCAGCACACGGTCGTCGGCGAGCGGATCCTCCTGGCCGCCCCGGCCCTGCGCGAGGTCGCCACGCTCGTCCGCTCGAGCCACGAGCGCTGGGACGGCGGCGGCTATCCCGACGGGCGTGCCGGCGCCGATATCCCGCTCGGCTCGCGCATCGTGCTGGCCTGCGACGCGTTCGACGCGATCACGACCGACCGCCCCTACGGCGCCGCCCGGCCGGTCGCCGAGGCCGTCCGGGAGCTCCGCGCCGCCGCCGGGACGCAGTTCGACCCCACGGTCGTCGGCGCCCTGCTCGCCGTCCTCGGCGTTCCCGCCGGCTGAGGCGCGCTACTCGCCCTCGGCGCGGATCGGGCTGCGCTCGAGCGGCTCGGCGAGGAGCATCTCCTTCGTGAACACGAGGTCGGAGCGGTGGTAGTCGCTCATCTCGTAGTCGTTGCCCATGGTGATCGCGTCGAACGGGCAGGCGACCTCGCAGTAGCCGCAGAAGATGCAGCGCGAGAGGTTGATCTCGTAGACCGAGGCGTACCGCTCCCCGGCGCTCACCCGGTGCTCCGGCGTGTTCTCCGCCGCGACCACGCGGATGCAGTCGGCCGGGCAGGCCGCCGCGCAGAGCGAGCAGCCGACGCACTTCTCGAGGCCCGTGTCCTCGAAGCGGTGGAGCCGGTGGCGCCCGCGGAAGCGCGGGTAGACCGGGACCTTGTGCTCGGGGTAGGCGATGGTGTCGACGCCCTTGGTGGCGTTGACGAACGTCGTCTTGAGGCCGCGCAGGGTCTCGCCGAAGATGCGGTAGGCGCCGCCGGCGCCGCCGGGCTTCGGGGCGCGGACGACGATGACCTGGTCGGCCTCGGGCCGCCAGTCGGTGGTGCTGCTCATCAGATCGTCCCGTTGTCGTGGAGCACGACGATGATCGCCGTGACGAGGGCGTTGAGGGTGGCCAGCGGCAGGAGGATCTTCCAGCCGAAGCTCATGAGCTGGTCGTAGCGCAGCCGCGGGAGCGTCGCGCGGATCCAGATGAAGAAGAAGACGAAGCCGATCATCTTCGCGAGGACCACGAACGGATCCACCCAGGTCGGCGGGTCGATCCCGAACGGGAGCATCCAGCCCCCTAGGAAGACCGTGGTGGTGATGCCCGCGACCACCAGGATGTTCAGGTACTCGGCGAAGAAGTAGGAGGCGAAGCGCGCCCCGCCGTACTCGGTGTTGTAGCCGCCGACGAGCTCGGCGTCGGCCTCCACGAGGTCGAACGGCGCGCGGTTGGTCTCCGCGAACCCGGCGGTCAGGAAGATCAGGAAGCCGACGAACTGGGGCACGACGTACCACATGCCCTCCTGCGCCTTGACGATCTCCGTCAGCGAGAGGCTACCCGCGGTCATGATCACGCCGACGAGCGCGAGCCCCTGGGAGACCTCGTAGGAGATGAGCTGCGCGGCGGCGCGCATCGCCCCGAGGAACGAGTACTTCGAGCCGCTCGCCCAGCCGCCGAGCATGATCCCGTAGAAGGCGACCGCGCCGAAGGCGAAGAGGTACAGGGGCCCGATGGAGACGTCGACGCCGTAGAGGCCGACCTGCGTGCCGAAGATGTCCACGGAGTCGCCGAACGGGATCAGGCTGAACGCGGCCGCCGCGGTGAGGATCGAGATGATCGGCGCGATCGCGAAGAGCCAGCCGATCGACGTGCGTGGGCGGAAGTCCGCCTTGAAGGCGAGCTTGCCGATGTCGGCCAGGGGCTGGAGGAGCCCGAACGGCCCCACGCGGTTCGGGCCCGGGCGGCCCTGGAAGCGCCCGAGCAGCTTGCGCTCACCGAGCAGCACGATGGGGACGATCTGCAGGCCGACCGCGAAGATCACGATCGCCTTGATGATCTGGATCCACCAGGGCTCGTAGTAGTCGACCACGCCGAGGACGCTCATGCCCGCACCAGCTTCCGGATCTCGACGAGCGGGCCCGCCAGGGAGTTCGCGGCGCCCACCGGGATGCCGGACTGCAGGAACGCGGAACCCACGGGAGACCCGTTGCGCAGCACCGCGACCGCCTCGACCGCGCCGCCGTCCGGGCCGACCAGCACCCGATCGCCGTGGCGGATGCCGAGGTGCTCGGCGTCGGCCGGCGCGAGCTCGACGCGCTGCTGCGGGTGCAGGAACTTCAGGGCGGGCGAGGCCTCGACCTCGGGAGCGGCCCAGATCGACTTGAACGTGCCGAGCCGCAGCTGGCCATTCGGGGTGGCGGCAGCCTCGTAGGCGGGCGCGGCGGGGCCGGAGCCGGCGGGCGTCGCGGGCCCTGCGGGGAGCTGGGCCTGCGGGGCGGGCCAGGCGGCGGCGCGCGCGGCGTCCTCCCACCAGGGCAGCCCCTTGGGGCCGATGGTGTCCACGGTCAGCCCGGCGTAGAACGGCACGGCGTCGAGCAGCTGCTGGGTGGCCGAGTGGACGGTCCACACGCCGGCCGGCGCGCCCGCGGCCTGCGCGAGCTCGTCGAGCACCTGCCACTCCGCCCGCACGCCGGCGGGTCGGCCGATGGCCGGGCGCAGGCGCTGGAGGCGGCCCTCGGGATGGACGACCGTCCCCTCCTTCTCCGCGTAGGACTCCGCGGGGAAGACGACGGTGGCGTGGTCGCGGATCGCCTCGGTGAGGAAGCCCGCGTGCGCGATGACGTGCGTGGCCTGCTCGAGCGCGCGCTCCCAGATCGCGCGCTGCGGCTGGTCGCGCAGCGGATCGGTGTGCAGGAGGTAGAGCACCGTCACCTCGCCCGCGACCGCCGCCTCGGCGATCGCCGCCGGGCCACCGGTGCCAGGCACCCCTGGCCCGGGCGGGCCGTCGGTGCCTGGCACCGGTGGCCCGCTCAGCGGCGTCAGGCCGGGGCCGGCGTCGGGCAGGACGCCGGCCTCGCGCAGGCCGCGGCCGTTCGTGGCGGTCGGCACGCCGAGGAGCCCGGCGCCGGCGCGCCCCCGGAGGCCGAGGGCGCCGGCCAGCTTGAGCAGCGGCGCGGTCACGGCCTCGCCGCCCGCGAGGATCCGCTCGCCGTAGAGCACGACGACGTCCCCGGGCTCCTCGCCGCCGCTCGTGCGCAGCAGGCGCGCGAGCTCGGTGATCTCGCCCGCCTCGGCGCCGGCCGCCTGCGCGGGGGTCTCGACGTCGCCGCCGAAGAACGCGGCGCTCAGCGCGGCGAGGAAGGCCGCCTCGGCCCCGGGCGCGTAGCGCAGCGATGCGACGGCGTTCGGGTCGAGCGACGAGGGCCGGGGGGTCGCGACGGCGAGCTGCACGCGGTGGCGCCGCACGCCCTTGCGCAGCCGCAGGTCGAGGATCGGCGCGTCGTCGACGGGCTCCGTGCCGAGCACGAGGACCGTGTGGGCGAACTCGAGGTCGGTGACCGTCGCCTGCAGCGCCGGGTCGCCCAGGGCGAGGAGCTGCTCGCGCGGCACCTCGGAGCCCGCGGTGGCCAGGTGCGGCGAGCCGTGCACGTCGCGCACGAGCCGCTGGAGGAGGAAGCCCTCCTCGTTCGTGCTCTCCCCGCCGGCCAGGCCGGCGACGCGGCCGCCCGCCTTGGCGAGCGCGAGCTTCGCCTCCTCGAGCGCGCGGTCCCAGGGGACCTCGCGCAGGACGCCGCCGTCGCGGACCATGGGTGCGGTGATGCGCTCGTCGACGTGGACGGACTGGTACGCGAAGCGCCCCTTGTCGCAGAGCCACCCGTCGTCGACCGCGTCGTTCTCCCGCGCGACCACCCGGAGCACCCGGTCGTCGCGGACGGTGAAGGCGACGTTGCACTGTGCGGGGCAGAGCGTGCAGACCGAGCCGGCGTTCTCGATGTCCCAGGGCCGCGCCCGGAAGCGGTAGGGCCGGGAGGTCAGGGCCCCGACGGGGCACAGCTCGATGATGTTGCCGGAGAACGGCGCGACGTAGGGGTGGCCGTCGAACGTCCCGACGAAGGTCGCGGCCCCGCGCTCGTGCAGGACGAGCTGGTAGTCCTCCGCGAGCTCCTGCGAGAAGCGCACGCAGCGGTAGCAGAGGATGCAGCGCTCGCGGTCGATC
>CAXSFZ010000021.1:0-21559 GCA_964236905.1 uncultured Solirubrobacteraceae bacterium
GGTCAGCGCGTCGAGCGTCGCGTTGACCCCGCCCTCGACGGAGTTCTCGAGCGGCGCGAGCGCCCGGTCGACCCGGCCGTCCTGGACCGCGAGGACGACGTCGTGGTTCGAGGCCAGCGCCACCGGGGTCGCGCCCGGAGCCAGCTCGGCGCTGAGCAGCGCCTCGTGGGAGTTCGTGCCCTCGGGGCCCAGGTAGCCGACGCGCATCAGTCGCCTCCGGGCCAACGGTGCCTGGCACCCCCGGCCCGCGCGGTCCGGCCGGCCGGCGGTGCCGGCGACGCCGGCCGTTCGGTGGCCAGCCGCAGCGCCTCCTCCTCCTCCGGCGAGAGCCGGAGGTCGGCGACGCCCGCCACCACCTGCTTGGCGTAGAGCCGCGCCTGGTCGCGGTGAGCGATCGAGCTCAGCACGATCCCCGAGCGCGCCGCGTCGAGCAGCGCGATCGTCGTCGACTGCTGGCCGGACATCTCGTTGTAGGCGTCGTAGCGCACGAGCGCCCGGTGGGTGACCGCGCCCTCGAGGCGCTCCTCCGCTCCCGCCAAGCGCGCGTCGAGCCCGGCGGCGACGTCCTGCACGTAGTCGTGGAGAGCCTGGAAGTCCCGGTGGAGCCCGGCGGCGTGGGCGACCAGGTCGGCGTCGCCGTGCTCGCCGAGCACCCGGCGCTGGTCGGCGCGCAGCCGCCGGAGGCCGACGGCCGCCGTCACCGCGACGACGAGCGCGAGGACCGCCACGGCGCCGGCGCCGAGGGCCACGAGGCCTGCGGTGGAGGTCAGGTCGGCCACGGCGGCAAGGGTAGATCCGCTACGCGACGAAGTTGATCAGGTAGGTCTGCTTGTTGTTGTCGACCTTGTCCTCGCCGGGCACCTTGTCGATGCTCACGGTGAGGGTGGCCGTGCCGGCCGGCGCGTTGCCGCCGAGCGGGATGGTGACCGTGGCGTCGCCCTTCGCCGTGGTCTGCGCGATGGTCTTCCGCCGCCTCGTCGAGCGGCCGTTGGCCTCGACCGTGGCCCGGACGACGACCTCCCGCTCGTCGGAGTCGCCGCCGTTGGCGAGCTTGACGGTGAACGAGGGCGCGACGCGGGAGACGCGGTTCGGCGCCGGCGCCGGCTGCAGCGTGGTGCTCCCGGCGGAGACGCTCGTGAGCGCGTGCCCGTGCAGGCCGGGCGCCGGGTTCGGGTCAGCGCCCTGGCCGCCGCCCGCGCGCTGGGCCCCGAGCCGCTCGGCCACCTGGTTGGGGTCGAGCCACCCGAGGTTGCGCAGGAAGCGCGAGTCGCGAACGTTCTGCCCCTTCACCCCGGCGTCCGCGAGGGCGTCGGTGATGTACGGCTTCGTCCGCTGCGACCAGATGACGTCGGAGGCGAGGAACTGCTCCATCTGCCCGGCGATCTGGCTGAGGGCGGTCTCCACGGACTGGGCGTTGGCGCGGCCGGCCACGAGCGCCCCCGGCAGCTTGTCCGCGATCTTCCGCAGGCCCTGGGCGCGGAGGTTGAGCGCGAGCTGGAGCGAGCCCTGGGCGCGGTCGAGCTCGTCGCGCGGATCGAGCGCGTCGGCGCGCTTGACGAGCTCGTCGGCCGTGAGCCGCAGCTGGTTGACCCGCACGTCGACGTCGGTGCCGGACGAGGCGGCGTCGAGGGCGCTGAAGAAGGACCGGCCGACGCCGTCGGAGTCGGCGGCCAGCTCGGTGACGGAGCGGTTGTACTCCTTCAGCGCGTTCTCGCGGCGGCTGCTGCGACAGGAGGAGACGAGGAGCACGAGGAGGATGAAGGCGACGAGCGCGACGGCCGCCAGCACGATCTGGCGCTGGCGGACGGTCGCCGGGTCCGGCCGCCCGCCGGAGGGGGGCCGGCGGCTCCCACCGCCTCCGCCGATCGCCCGCGAGCCCGCCGGGGCGGGGGTGCGGGGCCGGGCCGGGCGTGTGCGGCTGGCGCGGATGGGCTCGTCGTCGTCGAAGAAGGACATGCGAATCGCCTGCAACGGTGCGGGATGGAGTATGACCACGCCCCCCGACGTCTGCGCGGTCCGTGCAAGTTCGGTGCCAGCGCACCGCTTCCTGCCTTGCCGCGGGGAGGCGCCGTCGGCCGCGCGCCGAACCACGAGGCGGTGGACTCCACGGCTCCCCCCGCGCACGAGGCCGACGCGCTCGTGCTCGGCCGCTACCGGCTCTCGCGTCGGCTCGGCGCGGGCGGCATGGGGACGGTCTGGCTGGCGCACGACGAGAAGCTCGAGCGGGCGGTCGCCGTCAAGCGCATCGCGGTCGCCGACCCCGACGTCGGTCGCCGGGCGGAGCGGGAGGCCCGGGCGGCGGCGCGGCTCGCCCACCCCGGGATCGTGGCGCTGCACGAGTCCGGACGGGACGAGGACGCCGTCTACCTCGTCTCCGAGCTCGTGCGGGGGCGGACCCTGCAGCGCCTCATGGCGGAGGGCCTGCTCTCCGACCGCGACGTCCTGCGCATCGGCGCCGTGCTCTGCGACGCGCTCGCCCACGCGCACCAGCGCGGCGTCGTCCACCGCGACGTGAAGCCCGCGAACGTCATGGTCCCCGACGACGGGGGCGCCGCGAAGCTCACGGACTTCGGGATCGCCCGGCTCCTCGACGACGACGCCCTCACCCGCACGGGCGACATCGTCGGGACCCTCGCCTACATGGCGCCCGAGCAGGCGGAGGGTCGCGCCGCCACCTGGTCCGTCGACCTCTACGCGCTGGCCCTCGTGCTCTACGAGGCGCTCAGCGGCGTCAACCCGGTCCGCGGGCGCACGCCCGCCTCGACGATCCGCCGGGTGGGGGAGCGGCTGCCGGCGCTCGGGCGGCTGCGCCGCGACCTCCCCCTCGCGCTGTGCGAGGCGATCGACGTCGCCGTGCGTCCCCATCCCGAGCAGCGCGGGACGCTCGCCGAGCTCAAGCGGGCGCTGAAGGCCGCCCGGCCCGCGGTCGGCGACGAGGCGGGGACCGTGGAGCCGGGGCCGCTCGAGCCGCTCACCCGCGCGGGGCGCCTCGCGCAGGACGTGGCGGTGGTGGAGCCCGCGACGCGCGCGCGCCGGCTCGGGGTGCGCGGGAGCGCGGCGCTCGGGGCGGCGGGGCTGGCGGGCGCGGGGCTCGCGCTGCTCGGCCCCGCGCCGCCGCTGGCGCCGGCCGTGGGGGCGGCGGCCGCCGCGGCGCTCACCCTCGCGCTCCCGCGTCTCGGCTGGCTCGTGGTGGCCGCCGGGCTCGTGGGCTGGCTCGCGGCCGCGGCGCCGGGGCTGGCGGTGCTGGTCGCGGTCGCGCTCGCGCCCGTGCCGCTCCTCGTGCGCCGCGCGGGGCCCGGGTGGTGGAGCGCCCCCGGGCTGGCGCTGGCGCTCGGCGCGGCGGCCGTCCCGGGCGCCTGGGTCGCCGTCGCCGGCCAGGCGCGGCGCTGGCACCAGCGCGCGGGCCTGGGCGTCCTCGGGGCTTGGTGGCTCCTGCTCGCCGAGCCGGCGGCCCGGCGTGCGCTCGTGCTCGGGGTCGCTCCGGCCACCGCGGCCCGTCCGGCCTGGGAGGGCTCGCCCTCCCGCGCCGTCGCCGATGCCCTGGCGCCGCTCGTGACCCACGGCGGCCTGGCGCTCGCCGGCGCCTGGGCGCTCGGCGCGCTGCTGCTCCCCTGGTGGGTCCGCGGCCGCGCCGCCGCCGCCGACCTCGTCGCCGCCGCGGCCTGGAGCGCGGGGGTGGCGGCGGGCACGGAGGTGGCGTGCGCCGCCGCCGGCGCTCCGCCCCCCGCGCACCTCGTCCCGAGCGCGGTCGCCGCCGGCGTCCTGGCCCTCGCCGCCCGCGCCGCCGGCGGCCCGCGCGCATGAAAGGGGTCAGGCCCCTGTGATGCGGTCGGGGCGTTCCGGGGGCGCGCGCCGTACGATGGGCGGCGACGGTCCGGCCTCCCCATGAACGTGCTGCGCAACCTCGAGAGCAGGATCGCCGGCCTCGTCGAGGGGACCTTCGGCCGCGTCTTCCCCGCCGCGGTGCGGCCCGTCGAGCTGGCGCGCAAGCTGGCCCGCGAGATGGACGAGCACCGCACGGTCTCCCTCCAGCGCACCTACGTGCCCAACGAGTACGTGGTCTGGCTCTCCCCGCAGGACCGCGAGCGCTACGCCGGCATGGAGGCCGAGGTGGGCGACGAGCTGGCCGCCCACCTGCTCGAGCACGCGCGCGCGGAGCGCTACGCGCTCGTGGCGCGGCCCACGATCGGGTGGGAGGTCGACGAGCGGCTCGGGCTCGGCGAGTTCGGCCTGCAGGCGCGCCTGGTCCGCCCGGCGGCCGACTCGGGGGCCGTCGAGCAGGCCCAGCACGGCCGCACGATGGTCCACTCGAGCGCCGAGCGCATCCAGGAGCCGCTGGGTGCCGAGCACCGCGTGCGCCGCGGCCGGGCCTTCGTGGTCGCCGAGGGCAAGCGGCTGCCGCTGCCGCCGGAGGGCGGGGTGCTCGGGCGCTCGCGCGAGTGCGAGGTGGTCCTCGGGGACACGAACGTCTCACGCCGCCACGCCGAGATCCGCCCGGTCGCGGCCGGGTGGACGGTGGCCGACCTCGGCTCCACGAACGGCGTGCGGGTCAACGGCCGCCCCGCGACCGGCACGGTCCCGCTGGCGCCCGGCGACCGGCTCGAGCTCGGCACGGTCGCCGTCGCCTTCGAGGTGGAGTGAGTGGCCCTCGATCCGGTCGCGGTGGCGCTGAAGTTCGGCTTCCTCGCCGTCCTCTACCTCTTCCTGCTGTGGATCGCCCGCTCGGCGATGAAGGACCTGCGGCGCGCCAACGACCCGCGCGGGCAGGTCGCCCTGGGAGCGAGCGCCCCCGGCGACGCGACCGGCCTGCACGCCGCGGTGGGCGGCGGCCGGGGCGATGACGTCGGGCTCGACCCCCGGCTCGTGGTCGAGCGGGCGCCCGGCCATACCGCGGGCATGGAGTACGAGGTCGGCGAGGGCGCGGTGCTCGGGCGCGGCGACAGGGCGGAGATCCGCCTGGAGGATCCCTTCGCCTCCGCCCAGCACGCGCGCCTCGTGCGCCAGGCCGGCGCCGTGGTGCTCGAGGATCTCGGCTCGACGAACGGCACCTACCTCAACGAGGAGCTGCTCGGCGGGCCGCAGCCGCTGCACCCGGGCGACCGCGTGCGCATCGGCGACTCCGAGTTCACCTACCTGGAGCGCTGAGGTGCTCCGCGTCGCCGAGGCCGCCCACGTCACCGACACGGGGCGTCACCGCGAGCAGAACGAGGACCGCTGGTTCGCGCGGGCGCCGCTCTTCGGGGTCGCCGACGGGATGGGCGGCGGCCCGGCGGGCGAGGTCGCCGCGCAGATCGCGGTGGACGTCCTCGAGCGCGGGCTGCCGGACGGGCCGGCGCCGGCCGAGGAGCGGCTCGCGGGGCTGGTCGTGGACGCCAACGCGCGGATCCACGACCACGCGGTGGCCGACCCGCGCACCTCGGGGATGGGCACGACGATGACCACCGCCTGGGTGGACGACGAGGAGCTCGCGATCGCCCACGTGGGCGACTCGCGCCTCTACTGCCTGCGCGGCGGGCAGCTCACGCGCGTGACCCGTGACCACTCGCTCGTGCAGGACCTCATCCAGGAGGGTCGGCTGACCGAGGAGGAGGCGGAGGACCATCCGCAGCGGTCGATCGTGACGCGGATCGTCGGCGCGTTCTCCGAGGTCCTCACGGACCACTTCACCTGGCGTGCCCAGGCCGGCGACCTCTACCTCATCTGCTCCGACGGGCTCACCGACATGGTGCGCGAGGCCCGCGTCGCGGAGCTGCTGCTGGCCCGCCGCCCGCTGGCGGCGACCGGGCGGGCGCTCGTGGCGGCCGCGAACGCGGCGGGCGGCCGGGACAACATCACCGTGGTGCTCTTCCGGGTGGAGGAGGTGACCCGGGCCGTCGCCGAGGAGCCGACGGCGGTGGGGAGCGAGCGGGGCGCCGACGAGGTGCGGGCCGCCCTCGCCGCCGAGCGGGCCGGCACCGGGGCGCCGCACCCGGCCGGCCGAGCGGAGGACCCGCGCGGGGACGCGCCCGTGGCCCGCCGCCTGCCGCTGGGACCGCCCGCGCCGGGGCGGAGGGCCGGGCGCCGGGCCCGCCGCGGCGCCCGGAGCCGCCGCATCCGCGCGCTGCGCACCCTCGGGTTCCTCACCGTCTTCGGCCTTCCCGTGCTGCTCGCCGCGTTCATCGCGAGCCAGAGCGTCTACTTCGTCGGGACCGACGACGACGGCTTCGTCACCCTCTACCGCGGCCTGCCCTACGACCTGCCGGCCGGGGTGCCGCTCTACACGTCGAACTTCGTCTCGGGCGTCCCGACCCGGGAGCTCGGCGGGCCCGTGCGCCGGACGGTCGGCTCCCACGAGCTGCGCTCGCGGGAGGACGGCGAGGACCTGGTCCGCCAGATCGAGCTCGGCACCCTGCAGGGCCAGGAGGCCGGGTGAGCGCGCGCACCCGCGAGCTCTTCGCGCTCATCCCGGCCGGCCTGCTCGTCACCGCCGGCTTCCTCGCGGTCTTCCTCTCGCGGGACTCGCTGACGGGCGTGGGCGGGCAGAACCGGTTGCGCGACGCCTCGCTGACCTACGGGGGGATCTTCCTCGGCCTGTGCGTGCTCGGGCACCTCGTGATCCGGGTGCGCCTGAAGCACGCGGACCCGTACCTCTTCCCGCTCGTGGCGGTCCTCGCCTGCTTCGGCCTGGTGATGATCTACCGCATCGACGACGGCCTCGCGCGCCAGCAGGCGCAGTGGTTCGTGATCGGCCTCTGCCTCTTCGCGGCGACGATCGTCGGGTTGCCGGACTACCGGGTGCTCGAGCGCTACCGCTATCTCATCGCCCTCGGTGGGATCGTGCTGCTGGTGCTGCCGCGCGCCTTCAGCCCGCAGAACGGGGCCTACCTGTCGATCCGCGTCGGCTCGCTCTCCGTGCAGCCCGCCGAGTTCGCCAAGATCGCCATCGTCGTCTTCCTGGCCAGCTACCTGCGCGACACCCGGCAGGTGCTCGTCCTTGGAGCGCGCCGGGTCCTCTTCGTCACCCTGCCGCCGCTCAAGCACTTCGGGCCGGTTCTCGCGATCTGGGGCGGGGCGATGCTGCTGCTCTTCTTCATCCAGGACATCGGCTCGTCGATCATGTTCTACGGCGGGTTCCTGGCCATCCTCTACGTCGCCACGAGCCGGCTGTCGTTCCCGGTGATCGGGCTCGGGCTCTTCGCCGCGGGCGCCTGGGTGCTCGACCACGTGCGGCCGACGATCGAGAACCGCGTGGCGGCCTACCGCGACCCGTTCGACCCGGACCTCTACGGGAAGCTCGGCGGCAGCTACCAGCTGGCGCAGTCCCTCTTCGCGCAGGGCGACGGCGGGGTGCTCGGGCAGGGGTTCGGGCAGTCCGTGCTCGACCTGCCGAACGGCGGCTCGCTGCTGCCCGCGCCGCAGACCGACTTCATCTACGCGGTGGTGGTCAACGAGCTCGGCCTCGCCGGCGGCCTCGCGCTGCTGCTCGTCTACCTGCTGGTCGTGCAGCGCGGCTTCAAGGTGGCGATGCTCGCGCGCGACTCGTTCTCCAAGCTGCTGGCGGCCGGCCTCACGAGCGTCTTCGCCCTGCAGGTGTTCGTCATCGTCGGCGGGGTCACGAAGCTCATCCCGCTCACCGGCGTCACGCTCCCGTTCGTCTCCTACGGCGGCTCCTCGGTGATGGCCAACTTCATCCTGCTGGCCCTCCTGCTGCTCGTCTCCGACCGGGCCCGGAGGGAGGCGTGAACCGGCCGATCACCCGCCTGTTCGTCGTGGTGCTCGTGCTCTTCGCCGGCCTGGCCGGCTCGACGACGTGGTGGACGGTGGTGCGCGCCGACGCGCTCGCGGACAACGACAAGAACCAGCGGGAGCTCCTGCGCGGCCTGAAGATCCCGCGCGGGGTGATCCGCGATGCCGACGGCGGCGTCATCGCCCGGTCCGTGCGGGGTCGCGACGGCGTCTACTCCCGCACCTACCCGCAGGGCGCGCTCTTCGGCCACCCCGTGGGCTACTCCCGGGCGGGGCTGAACCAGACGGAGCTCGAGAAGTTCCGCAACGACCCGCTGAGCGGGCGCAAGAACGGGCTCACCACGGTCTTCGACCAGCTGACGGGGAAGCGGCGCGAGGGGGAGGACATCCGCACGAACCTCGACCCCGACGCCCAGCGCCAGGCGACCCGGCTCATCCAGCAGGCCGGCCGGAGCGGCTCCGCGGTCGCGCTCGACCCGCGCACGGGCGCGGTGCGGGTCATGGTCTCCACCCCGGGCTACGACCCCGACGCCGTCCGCGGCGCGCAGAGCCTCGGCCGGCTGAACCGCGACGAGGAGGACAAGCCGCTCGTCAACCGCGCGCTCCAGTTCGGCGAGGCGCCGGGCTCGACGATGAAGGTGGTCACCGCCACGGCGGCGATCGACTCGGGGCGGTACCGCCTCGACTCGCGGGTGGACGGCACCAACGGCGCCGTCATCTCCGGCGTGCCGCTGAAGAACGACTTCAACGAGAGCTTCGGCCAGATCGACCTGGTCACCGCCATGGCCAAGTCGGTGAACACCGCCTTCGCGGGCGTCGCCGAGGAGCTCGGGAAGGCGACGATGCGGACGTACCTGCGGCGCTTCGGCTTCGAGTCCAAGCCCGAGCTCGACTACCCGCGCGACGCGATGAGCTCCTCCGGCGAGGTCCGGAAGGGCGTGCTGCTACCGACCACGAGCCGCTTCGTCGACGTCGGGCGGCTCGGGATCGGCCAGGACAAGCTCAGCGTCACCACGCTCCAGATGGCCCAGGTCGCGGCGGCGGTCGCCAACGGGGGGAAGCTCATGAAGCCGCACCTGACCGACCGCATCCTCGACCGCGACGGCCGCACCGTCGAGCGCATCGAGCCCGCGGTCCAGAGCCGGGTGATGTCGGAGGACTCCGCCGCGCAGGTGCGCACGATGATGGAGGCCGTCGTCACCCGCGGGACCGGGACCGCGGCGCAGATCCCCGGCGTGCAGGTCGCCGGGAAGACCGGCACCGCCGAGACCCAGTTCGGCAAGGAGGTCAACGACGCCTGGTTCATCGCGTTCGCCCCGAGCCGGCACCCGACGGTGGCGATCGCCGTGAACGTGCAGGACGTGCCGGGGTTCGGCGGCGTGGTCGCCGCGCCGATCGCCCGCGACGTGATGACGACGCTGCTGCGGGCCGGCTCGTGAGCCCCGGGCGCCCGGGGGCGACGTCGTGAGCGCGATCGAGAGCGGCACGATCGTCGACGGCCGCTACGCGGTCGAGCACCGGCTCGGCACGGGCGGGATGGCCGAGGTCTACTGCGCGCAGGATCTCCAGCTCGGGCGGCGGGTGGCGCTCAAGGTGCTGCACCCGCGCTTCGCCGAGGACGAGGAGTTCCTCGAGCGCTTCCGGCGCGAGGCCTCGAGCGCGGCCGGCCTGCAGCACCAGAACGTCGTCGCCGTCTACGACCGCGGGGAGCACGACGGCACGGCGTTCATCGCGATGGAGTTCGTCGACGGGCGCACGCTCAAGACCATCGTCACCCAGGAGGGCCCGCTCCCACCGGCGCGGGCGATCGACCTGACCGTGCAGGTCCTCCGCGCCGCGCGCTTCGCGCACAAGCGCGGCATCATCCACCGGGACTTCAAGCCTCACAACGTCATCGTCGACGCGCAGGACGACGCGAAGGTCACCGACTTCGGCATCGCCCGGGCCGGCGCGTCGGACATGACGCAGACCGGGTCCATCATGGGGACGGCCCAGTACCTCGCACCCGAGCAGGCGCAGGGGCTGCCGGTCAGCGCGCAGTCGGACCTCTACTCGATCGGCGTCCTGCTCTTCGAGCTGCTGACCGGGCGCGTGCCCTTCCAGGGCGACTCGGCGGTGGCCATCGCGCTCAAGCAGGTCTCCGAGGCGCCGCCGCGCCCCAGCGTCCTCACCCCGGCGGTGACGCCGGAGCTCGAGCGCGTCGTCCTGCGGGCGCTCGAGAAGGAGCCGGCGCGCCGCTTCGCCGACGCCGACGAGTTCACCGCCGCGCTGCTGGCGGCGCGCCGCGGCCTGGGCGACGCGGGCCCCTCCGCCCGCAACGGCGCCCCGCCCCTGCCGCTGCCCCCGCCGCCCGGCGTCGGGGCGTTCGCCGCGGCGGACACGGGCTCCTACGCCTTCCCGGACGCGCCGCTCGCCGACCCGCCGCCGCGCGCGCCCACCCGGCGGTGGTGGCCGATCGCGCTCGCGCTCGCGCTCGTGGCCGTGGCCGCGCTCGTCGGCGTGCTCCTGCTCACCTCGGGCGGCGGGTCGAAGGTCCCCTCGGTGCTCGGCGCCCCGCGCGCCGAGGCGGAGGTCACCCTGCGCAACCGCGGCTTCGACACCGAGGTGGTCGAGAAGCGCGCGAACGACGAGGCGGGGACGGTCATCGGCCAGAACCCGGCGGGCGGGACGGAGGTCGACAAGGGCGAGACGATCACGCTGACGGTCTCCTCGGGACCCGGCGAGGCGACGGTCCCCGACCTCGTCGGCCAGGGCAGGCGGGCGGCCCGGGCCCGGCTCGAGAAGCTCGGCTACCGGGTCGAGGAGCTCCAGCGGACCGACCCGGACATCGGCCGCAACCGGGTCGTCTCCACCTCGCCGGACGGCGGGCAGCGGCTCGAGCGCGGCGAGGTCGTGACGCTGACCGTCTCCTCCGGCCCGCCGTCGGCCGAGGTCCCCGACGTCCTGCGCCAGTCGCGCGAGGACGCCGCCGCGGCGCTCCGCGACGCGGGCTTCGAGGTCGAGGTCGACGAGCAGGTGCGCGACGACGTGGAGCCGGGCACGGTCGTGCGGCAGGACCCGGCCGGGGGGACGACGCGGACGGAGGGCACCCCGGTGACCCTCACGGTGGCCAAGGCGCCCGACGAGGTGCCGGTGCCCGACGTGACCGGCACCGACGCCGCCCAGGCGGCCACCACGCTGGCCGACGCCGGCTTCGAGGTCTCGCGCAGCCAGCGGGAGACCGAGGACCCCGACGAGGACGGCCAGGTGCTGGCCCAGGACCCGGCGGGCGGCAAGGCGAAGAAGGGGTCGACGGTGACGATCACGGTCGGGACCTTCGACGACTCGCAGCTCCTGCCGGGGGGCGCGACCGGGGCGACGGGGCCGTGAGGGTCGCGGTGCTGGGCGGGGGGCGCTCCTCCGAGCACGAGGTCTCGCTCGCCTCGGCGCGGGCGGTGCGGGAGGGCCTGGCCGCGGCCGGCCACACGGTCGTCGCGGTCGACCTCGCCCGCGACGGCACGTGGTGGAGCGAGGGCGACGAGCTCGCGCTCCGGCCGGGCCGCGGACTGCTCGGCTGCGACGTCGCCTTCCCGGTGCTGCACGGCCCCTTCGGGGAGGACGGCACGGTCCAGGGGCTCCTCGAGCTGCTCGGCGTGGCCTACGTCGGCTCGGGGGTGCTCGCCAGCGCGGCCTGCCTCGACAAGCTGGTGTTCAAGGACCTGATGGCCGCGGTCGGGCTGGCGCAGGTCGACTACCGGCAGGCGCTCGTCGGCCGGCCCGCCCCGGACGTGCGCGACCTCGCCCTGCCGCTCTGGGTCAAGCCGGCCCGGCTCGGCTCGTCCGTCGGCATCGTGAAGGTCGCCACGCCCGCCGGGCTCGACGCGGCGCTCGCGGAGGCCTGGGCGCACGACCCGCGGGCGATCGTCGAGGCCAGCGCCCCCGCCGGGGCGCTGGAGATCGAGTGCTCGGTGCTCGGGCCCACCGAGGCGCCGCGGGTGAGCGTCCCGGGGGAGATCCGCATCGCGAGCGAGTGGTACGACTACGCCGCCAAGTACGAGCCGGGCGGGATGGAGCTGCGGGTCCCGGCCGGCATCTCGGCGCCCGCCGCCGCCCGGGTGGCCGCGCTCGCCGCGCGGGCCTTCACCGCCGCCGGCTGCTCCGGCCTGGCCCGGGCGGACTTCTTCGTGGCCGGGGAGCAGGTGCTGCTCAACGAGCTCAACACGATGCCGGGGCAGACGGCCACGAGCGTCTACGGCGCGCTCTGGGGCCACTCCGGCCTCGACTACCCCACGGTGCTCGACGAGCTCTGCCGGATCGCCGTCGCCCGCGCCGCGACCGAGGCGGCGCACCGCTTCTAGCCGCGCTGCACCAGGGAGACCTCGGAGATCTCCACGGACTGCTTCCCCGGCGGCAGCCGCTGGATCCAGACGAGGAACCAGCGGTAGCGGGTGCCGTCGAGCGGCAGCTCGTTGGAGCGCTTCGCGCGGCCGATGTCCGTGAGCGGCGTCCAGCCGGTGAGGGCCTTGGGCGGGCTCGCGCCCGTCGCCCCGTAGACCTGTCCGCGCCAGCCCGGCGTCTTCGTGTCCACGTCGATGCGCACGGCCGCGGCGGACGGCGCGGCGTCGACGTAGACGCCCACGCCGCCCTTCTGCTCGAGGGCGCCCGGCTGGTAGTTCTCCGTGCTCCACGCCGTGTTCGGGTCGCGGTCGACGATCCGCTTGGCCTGGTCGCTGTGCTCGGACTGGGTCGGCGTGCCCTTGGGGTCGTAGTCGCCGGCGCCGGACTGCTTGAGCGGGACGCCCTTCGCCCCCTTCGGCGCCACGGCGCCCGGGCGGGGCTTGGGCGTGCCCGTGCCGCGCTGCGCCTGATGGCCGAGCGTGGCGACCAGGACCACCGCGACCACGGCGAGCGCGAGCGGGATGAACGCGAAGCGGCCGGGGTGGCGCACGCGCCCCGGCACCCGCCGCGCGGCACGCGGCGGGAGCGTCCGCAGCACGGCGGTCGCCTCGCCGGCCGCCTCGCCGCTGCGAGCGATCTCGATCGCCAGCACGTCCTCGAGGTCGGCGCAGAGCTCGGCGTCGGAGGCGTAGCGCTCCGGCAGCTCCTTCGCGGTCGCGCGGTCCACGATCGCCGCCAGCGCGCTCGAGACCTCCGGCCGCCGCACCTGGACGTCCGGCAGCGCCTCGCGGACGTGCTTCATGGCGACGGCCACCTGGTTCTCGCCGGTGAAGGGGACGTCGCCGGTGAGCATCTCGAAGAGCACGATGCCGAGCGAGTAGAGGTCCGACTGCCCCGTGACGACGTGGCCGAGCGCCTGCTCCGGGGCGACGTAGTCGGTGGTGCCGAGCACGCGGCCGTCGGCGGTCAGGCCGTCCTGGTCGAGCGTCTGGGCGATGCCGAAGTCGGTGACCTTGGCCGAGCCCTCCTCGTCGATCAGGACGTTCTGCGGCTTGACGTCGCGGTGGACGATCCCGGCGGCGTGGGCCGCCCCGAGCGCGCGCGCGATCTCGATGGCGTAGGCGATCGCCTCGGAGACCGGCAGGCGCCCGTGGCGCCGGATGCGATCCTTCAGGGTCTCGCCCTCGACGTACTCGAGCACGATGAACGCGCCGCCCCGGCCGTCGTCGCCGGCGTCGATCACGCCGACCACGTGCGGGTGGTTGAGCTGGGCCACGGCGCGCGCCTCGCGGCGGAAGCGCTCGAGCTGGTCCCCGTCGGCCGCACCGTCGCTGCGCAGGGTCTTGATGGCGACCTGGCGCTCCAGGACGGTGTCGAAGGCGCGGAAGACCATCGACATCCCGCCCGACCCGATCTGCGCGTCGAGTCGGTAGCGGCCGGCGAGCAGGGTGCCGACGGTGGAGCTCACCGGGCCATTGTGGTGCCTGGGGGCCCGCGGCGGCACCGGTGCCGTTCGAACGTCGCCGCCCCCGCCCGCCGGGTCGCCCCGCGGCTCGCCGGCGCGGCGCTACGCGACGGCCTGGAAGAGGCCGGCCTCGGCGTCCAGCGACCGGCGCAGCGCGCGCTTCAGGCCGCCGTGGATCTGGCAGACGCGCGACTCGCTGACGCCGAGGATCGTCCCGATCTCCCTCAGGGTGAGGTTGCCGACGTAGAGGAGCGTCGCGACCTCGCGCTCCCGCCGCGAGAGCAGCCCGAAGGCGGCGCGGAACTTCTCCTTGGCCTCGCCGAGCTCGCGGCGCGCCGCGGGGTCGGCGCTCGCGTCGCCCGAGGCGAGGGCGTCGATGCGCTCGATCGTGGTCTCGTCGTCGCCCGCCACCAGCGTGTTCAGCGACGTGACGTCCGAGCGCGAGACCTCCGCGCGGTGACGGCGCAGCTCGGCCGGGGTGATGGCCAGCGCGTCGGCGAGCTCGCTCGTGGTCGGCCCGCGCCCGTGGAGTGCGGTGAACGCCTCGGTGGCGCGCTCCATGTCGCGCTCCCAGCGGCGCACGGAGCGCGGAGCCCAGTCCTGGCGGCGCAGCTCGTCGAGGACGGCGCCGTGGACGCGCGTCCAGGCGTACTGCTCGAGGGTGGCGCCCTTCGCCGGGTCGTAGCGATCGATCGACTGGATGAGCGCCTCCAGGCCGCAGGAGATGAAGTCGTCCACCTCGCAGCGGGCGGGCATCTCGCGGATCTTCTTGTAGACGACGTACTTGACCAGCGGCGCGAAGGTCAGGACGAGGCGGTCGCGGAGGGCGGGATCGCCGTCGCGGCGGTACTCCTGCCACAGGGCGAGGACCTCGGCGTGGGAGGGGCGGTGGCCGGCGGCGGGGGTGGCGGTGGCGGTGGCGGTCATTGGTCTCAGATCCGGTGTCGGGGTCGGCACACCAGGCATCGGAACGCGCCAGGCTCAGCCGCATCCCCAGACTTCTGCCGGCTCGCGCGACATGCGTTGACCCGTCGCCTCCCCAGAATCGGGATCGCCGGCTGGACGCTCGGCCACCGGCTCGGGCCGCCCCCGTCCCGCGCCACGGTCCGCGGCGCGCCCCCGGCGCCCCCGCGTGTCCCGCGGCAAATCTCAGAATCCGAAGGTTCGCGACCAAACCGACGACAGTTGACATTCTCGGGTCGCGTGCACTAGATGTTGGCGTCAGAGCATCCGGGGCGCGAGGGTCTGACCGACTCCGGCGATCCCTCGAGCCCCTTCCGGGAGGACTGCATGCCGATGGCCGGAGACTCAGGCGACGTCACCCGCAGGCAGGTGATCAAGGCGCCGCGGGCGGGGCCCTGGCCTTGTCCGGGGCCGGGACGCTCCTGTCGGCGTGCGGCTCCGGCTCCGCCGACGCCAAGGCCCCGCGGCTCTCGGCGGGTCCGGCCGGCGGCACGCCGGTGCGCGGCGGCACCATGGTCGTCGGGCTCGGGCAGCCCGGCGGCACCGCCGAGACGATCGCGGTCCCGCAGACCTACGTCATCCCCGACTACGTCCGCACCCAGAACCTCTACGACCCCCTGTTCTTCCCGATCTCGGGAGGCGTGGTCGCTCCCGCCCTCGCCGTCCACGCGGAGCCCAACGCGGACGCCACGGTCTGGACGATCAAGCTGCGCGACGGCGTCACCTGGCACGACGGCAAGCCGTTCACCGCCGACGACGTCGTCTACACGATCAAGTCCAGCTGGGCCTCCTCCAAGAACTACGCGACCACGCTCGTGGCGGCGGTCGTCGACTTCAAGGGCGTCCGGAAGCTCGATCGCCTGACGGTCAAGGTCCCGCTGCTGCACCCCATCGCGCAGTTCTCCTACCTCACGAACATGTCGAACCTCTACGTCGTGCAGGACGGGACGAAGGACTTCAGCAACGCCCCCGGCACCGGCCCCTTCAGGCTGGAGTCCTTCGACGCCGGCAAGCGGAGCGTCTTCACCCGCAACGAGAACTACTGGATCGAGGGCCAGCCCTACCTCGACAAGCTGATCTTCGACTCGAGCTTCACTCGGGAGACCGCCCGGCTGAACGCCCTCCTCGGCGGGCAGCTCGACGTGGCTCCGACCGTCCCGCAGGCCCTCGCGGCGGCGAACGCGTCGCGCTTGGTCCTCGGCAACCAGCACGGGCCCGGTGGCTGCACGCTCGGGTTCCGGATCGACAAGCCGCCGTTCAACGACAAGCGGGTCCGGGAGGCCGTCAAGCTGCTCGTCGACCGCCCGGCCATCGTCGATGACGTCTACAACGGCTACGCCACCGTGGGCAACGACCTGCTGGGCAACACCTACCAGTACTTCGCCGACAGCCTGAAGCGCGACCACGACCCCGAGCGCGCGTCGTCGCTCCTCAAGCAGGCAGGCGCAGATCGGGCGCCGGTCACGCTCTACTCGGCGGACACCGTCCCGGGGCAGAACGCCCTCGCGACCGTCTTCAAGCAGCAGGCCAAGGCGGCGGGGCTCGACGTGCAGCTGAGGACCGTGGACTCGTCGGTCTACTACACCGACGCCGCGCCCGGCGGAGGCGTGGTCGAGCGGACGTTCTCCACCGACGGGTTCATCGGGAACATCCAGTCGATGCCGATCATCTACATGTCGCTGTTCGGCTCGCAGTACTTCAACTCGACGCACTGGCCGACCACGCCGAACACCCTGCTCTTCGACGCCCTGGGCGACCAGGATCAGGCGACGGCCAAGGACAAGTGGCTGGCCGTGCAGAAGCAGCAGTTCGACGAGGGCGGCTACATCGTCCCGGCGTGGCAGAACTGGGTGGACGCCTACTCGGACAAGGTCCGCGGCCTCAAGACGACCCCCGCGGGCCCGGTCGACAACTACAACTTCCGTACCGGGTGGCTGGCTCCCGGGGCGGCGCGCGCCGCCGACTGACGTCGCGGCCTCGGGGCGTACGGAGGAGAGGAGGAGCGGATGCTCGAGACACCCGCGGGGACGTGGACGAACGTCTTCGGCAACGTCGGCTGTCCCACGGCGCGCCACGCGGCCCCGGAGACCGAGGCCGACCTGCAGGAGCTGGTGGCAGGCGCCTCGTCCGCCGGGATCCCGGTGCGCGTGGCCGGCGCGGGACACTCCGTCACGCCCCTCGTGGCGACGGACGGGCTCCTGCTCGACCTCAGTCGGATGGGGTCGGCTCCACGCGTGGACGCCTCGGCGATGTCCGCGACGGTCTCGCCCGGCGGCCTGCTCGCCGACGTCTTCGACCCGCTCTGGGCCGCGAGGGTCGCCCTGCGGAACCTCGGCGAGACCGACGCGATCACCGTCGGTGGGGCGATCTCGACGGGCGTCCACGGCACGGGCCTCGACCTGAGGTGCATGTCGGCGTCGGTCCGGGGGCTGCGCCTCGTCACCGCGACGGGTGAGCTCCTGGACGTCTCCCGGGACGAGGATCCCGAGCTGCTCCGGGCCGCGGCGCTGTCCCTGGGCCTGCTCGGGGTGATCACGGAGCTGACGCTGGACGTGGTCCCCGCCTATGACCTCTACGAGCAGACGCTCTTCATGGACTTCGACGAGATGCTGGAGCGCTGGGACGAGCTCCTGTCGGCCCATCGTCACTTCTCCTTCTTCTACTTCCCGAACGCGATCTCCTGCGATCTGCTCCGCTACCAGACCCCGGCGATGCCGGAGGGCGCCGAGGAGATCTGCTGCGCGGTCGTCCGCGACGCGCGCTCCCCGAAGGAGCCGGAGGGTGAGCTGGGCGTCGCGGAACGGCGGGATCGGATGAACCGCATCCTCGTCTACCGCCACGAGCCGACCTGGATGGAGATCGAGTTCATGGTGCCGTTGGACGCGGCCAAGTCCGCGGTCCGCGAGGTGCGCGCCCTGGCGGCCAAGCGCTACTCGTCGGAGATCCTGCCCATCGACGTCCGGTTCATCGCCGCCGACGACCTGCTGCTCAGTCCGTTCTCCGGCGCGCCCAAGGCGGCCATCTCGGTCACCACCCACATCTCGAGTGACCACCGGCCGCTCCTGCTCGACTTCGAGGAGATCCTGCGAGGGCACGGCGGAGTTCCCCACTGGGGGAAGAACCACTCGATGGACTTCGAGCGTGCGGCGGCGGCCCATCCGGGACACGAGCGCTTCCGGGAGCTCCGCGCCGCCCTCGATCCGTCCGACACGTTCCTGAACCACCACCTGCGGGCCCTGTTCGCGCCGCCTGCTTGAGGCGCGGGGCCGCGGCCCCGCGCGCGGCGAGGCCGACCTCGGGAGGACGAGACCGGCCTCAGCCCTCCTCGCCGGGCTCCCGCCCGTAGGCCAGGCCGATCGCGGCCCGCCAGCGATCAAGGGTCCTCATGTTCTCGATCGAGTCGGCCCAGCTCAGCGCCGGGGACTGACCCCGCGCGAGCTGCGCGGCGACGTGGTCGGCCTCGTAGGCGTAGAGCGAGCGCGGCGCGGAGACCTCGATCGTCTCCGTGCTCTCGCCCGCGCGGTCGACCACGATCGTCGAGGCGCCCACGGTCTGGTGCTCGGGCATCCAGGTGCACCAGCTCGGGGCGGCGACCGAGAGCACGCCGACGTCCCCGTAGAGGCGAAGCCGCTGCTCCTGGGTCTGGCGGATGCTGCAGCTGAGCTGCGCGAAGACCTCGCCCGGGAACCGCAGCGAGGCGAGCGCGAAGTGGTCGACGCGATCGTCGGGATCGACGTATCCGACCGCGGCGATCTCCATCGGCTCGACGGAGGTCCGGCCGGTCGCCTGCGCGGCCACCAGGCGCGCGAAGGACGTCAGGTAGCACCCGATGTCGAGGATGGCACCGCCGCCCAGGTCGTGGCTGAACAGGCGCTCGGAGGCGTCGAGCTCGGGGCCGAAGCTGAACGCGAGGTCGATCAGGCGGACCCGTCCGATCGCTCCCTGCTCGAGCAGCTCGATGACCTTGAGGGTCTGCGGGTGGACGCGGTACATGAAGCCCTCCATCAGGAAGACGTCGTTCCGGCGCGCGGCCTCGACGATGGCCCGTGCGTCGGCCTCGTCGAGCCCGATCGGCTTCTCGCAGAGGAGGTGCTTGCCCGCGTCGGCCGCGCGGATCGCCCACTGCGCGTGGAAGGGGTGCGGCGTCGCCACGTACACCGCGTCGACCGCGGGATCCGCCAGGAGTTCCTCGTAGCTGCCGTAGGAGACCGGGACCCCGTGCGCGGCCGCGAACGCCTCGGCGCGTCGGAGATCGCGGCTGGCGATCGCGTGCACCACGCCGGTCTCGGACTCCCGGACGCCCTCGGCGAACTCGGCCGCGATCGCACCCGCGGCGAGGAGTCCCCAGCGCAGGCGGTCTGGCCCGGTCACGTCGCCGTCCATGGTTTCTCAACCTCCTCCTGGTCTCGCCGCCGGCCTCCCGGGCCGACGAGCTCGTGCCGAGCCGTCCGGTCGCTTCCGTCAGGCTGGCGCCACGGCCGGCAGTCTAAAGGGGCCGGGCGTCAAGGGGCGGCCCGTCCGTCCCCGCCGGCGCTCGGGGTTAGGCTCGGCCCATGGCGAATCTCGGAGGGTCGAAGAGCATCGAGGTCGACGCGCCCATCGCGGCCTGCTGGGCGCTGGCCGCGGACGTGGCGAGCGCGCCCGAGTGGCAGGCGGGCATGAAGAGCATGAGGGTGCTCGAAGCGGACGGCCAGGGTCGCCCGCTGGTCTGCGAGACGACGGCGGACGCGAAGGTCAAGGACGTCACGACGCGGGTCCGCTTCTCCTACGCCGAGCCGCACCGGGTCTCCTGGAGCCAGGAGAAGGGGGACCTCAAGCGGCTCGACGGGGCGTGGGAGCTCGAGGAGCTCGGGCCGGAGCGCACCCGGGTGACCTACACCCTCGACGGGGACCCGGGCCGCGTGCTCGGGATGCTGATCCGCGGCCCGGTGGAGGGGAGGATCCGCGAGGTGCTGGTCAACGGGCGCCCCGCCGAGTTCAAGGCGCGCGTGGAGGGGTAGGTCCCGCCCCATGAGCGAGAGCGAGCAGGAGCCGCAGGTCGGGCAGGGCGGCGGGACCGGCGGGCTGAGCGGCACGGAGCTGGGGGCGGCCGACGAGACCGTCGCGCGCCCCGACCTCGACCCGGACGCCTGGGACGCCCACCCGGCCGACGAGGAGCACCACCACGATCCGCACGGCGACGAGCCCGCGGACGACCGCGGCTTCGCCGGCGAGGACGAGGGTGCCTCGGAGGGCGAGACGCCGGGCCCGCGGTGACGCCGGCGCTCCGCTAGTAGCGCAGCCCGAGCGACGGCACGGTGACCGTCCCGGCCGCGTCGGTCACCGTGCCGATCCGGGCGGTGCCCGGGTGGTGGGCGCCGAGGAGCGCCACGGCGTCCTCGGCCCGCTCGTCGGGCACCACGGCGACGAAGCCGCACCCCATGTTGAAGACCTCCCACATCTCGGCGGCGCCGACGCCCCCGCCACGGGCGATGAGCGCGAAGACGGGCGGGACGGGCAGTGGCGCCTCGATGCTCCAGCCCAGCCGGTCGCCGCCCAGGCGCAGCAGGTTGGTCAGCCCGCCGCCGGTGATGTGGGCGAGGCCGCAGACCGGCACGTCGGAGCGCAGCAGCTCCACGATCGCCCGGACGTAGATCGTCGTCGGCTCGAGCAGCACGTCGGCCACCGAGGCGCCGCCGAGCTCGGGCGGCGTGTCGTCCAGGCCGTGCCCGCCCTGCTCGAGCACCGCGCGGCGGGCGAGGGTGTAGCCGTTGGAGTGGCAGCCGCTGGAGGGCAGGCCCACGAGCGCCTGGCCCGGCGCGGCGTCAGCGCCCGTGACGAGCGCGTCGAGGGCGACCGTGCCGAAGGCGGTCCCGCAGAGGTCGAAGCCGTGCGGGGAGGGGTGGCCGCGGATGAGCTCGGGGAGCACCGCGAGCTCGCCGCCCGGGATCTCGATGCCTGCGGCCTGGGCGCCCACCTTGAGCCCCTGGGCGATGCGGGCCAGCGCGACGGGGTCGGCCTGCTCGACGGCCAGGTAGTCCACGAGCGCCAGGGGCTCGGCGCCGACGCAGACGATGTCGTTGACGTTCATGGCGATGCAGTCGATGCCCACGGTCTCCAGGCGGTCGGCCTGCTCGGCGAGCACCAGCTTGGATCCGACGCCGTCGGTGGAGAAGGCGATGCCGAGGTTGGGCGCGACCCGCAGCACGCTGGCGTAGTGGCCGCTCGACAGGACCGACGCGCTCGGCCGCCCGAGCTCGATCGTCTTGAGCACGCCGACCAGCGCCTCCACCCCCGCCTCGGCCCGGTTCGTGTCGACACCGGCGGCGGCGTAGGCGTCACTCATCGGCCCTCATGCTCCCACGTCCCGCGGCGGCGGCTCCGTTTGCACATCAGGATCGCTTCGGGGTCGCCGCCGGCGCACGCCGTAGGCGACGGCGACCGACCCGGTGACGACCGAGAGGACGGCCAGGGCCAGTCCGAGCCAGGCCGCGGTGTCGAGCGCGGGGGCGCATGGTCCTCCGCAGCCGTCGATGTTGCCCGGAACTTCCGCGTGGGGCACGCCGTCCGGGAAGGTGAGGCGGAGCACCGCCAGGCCCACCGACGCCAGCGCGACGCCGACGAAGAGCACCGGCCAGTCACGCCGAAGACGTCGCGGCGGCACGTCCGTCACTGGCCTTCGCCCATCCCGGAACACCGGTCCGGAAGTTCAGCTCGCACCCGCGACGAGTCGCGCGCGGCCTGCACCGCCCAGACGAAGACGGCGAGCAGGAGCAGCACTGCGGGCTCGACGAGGAAGGTCGTGTTGAGGTGCACCGCCGAGGCGACCCCCGGATATCCACCTCCGCACACCGCCCCCGGTCGCCACCACGACAACGTCCCGGATCCGCCGGAGCCGTGGCGCTCGCAGGTGGAGACGGTCCGCGCCCCGCTGTTGAAGAAGGCGAACGAGGCGACGGTCAGCGCGACTGACGTGATCAACGCGCTCGCCCCTCGTGCGTTCCGCCGCGCTGCTCGCGTGCTCGGCATGCCGGACGACCGTACCTGGCG
>CAXSFZ010000021.1:21569-52517 GCA_964236905.1 uncultured Solirubrobacteraceae bacterium
GCTACTCCCGCGTGAGCACGATCAGGGCCAGCGCGGCACGATAGGCCGCGTACGGCGCGAGCGAGCGGTCGCGTTCGACCTGGCGGATGAGCCAGGTGGAGCCGAGCGTCGAGCAGAAGGAGGCCGCCGTCCCGACGGCGAAGCGCACGCCCATCGCGGGCGACAGGCCGCGCCGGGCCAGCCGCGTCCCCTTCAGCACCGAGGCGCCGACGATGATCGGCAGCGCGACGTGCCGGGAGAGCGCGTTGGCGTCCTCGCGCCCGAAGCCGCGCGCTCGCGCCGCCGCGAGCGTCATGCCGTTGCGCGACGCGCCCGGGACCAGCGCGCACGCCTGGGCGAGACCCAGCACCAGCCCGTCGAGCGCCCCGGCGTCCGCCCGCCGCCTCCGGGCCAACGGTGCCAGGCACCCCCGGCCCGCGCGGGCGAAAGGTGCCTGGCACCGATGGCCCGGGTGGGTGTCGGCGAGGACCATCGCCGCGCTCCCCAGCAGCAGGCCCACGGCGATGGAGCGGGGCGAGCCGAGCCGGCGCTCGATGGGCCGCTCCAGCAGGAGGCCGGCGACGGCCGGCGGCAGGCACGAGAGCGCCACGAGCGTGGCCCGCCGGCGGTCGAAGCCGCGCGCCGCCTCGCCGACCTCGCCGCGCAGCGCGATGAGCAGCGCCGCCGCGGTGCCGGCGTGGAGCGCGACCTCGAACGCCTTGCGCAGCTCGGGATCGAGCGCCGCGTAGGGCCAGCCGGCCAGCCACGGGATCAGCGTGACGTGGCCGGAGCTCGACACGGGCAGCAGCTCCGCCGGCCCGTGGAGCAGCCCGAGGGCGAGCGCGTGGGGGAGCGGGAGGGCGTCCTCGGGCCGGATGGACGGAGCCTACGCGGGGTCCGGGCGCTCGACCGCGGGCGCCGCCGAGGCCGGCGGACGGCGCGCGGCGCGGACGGCGAGCACGAGCGCCCCCACCAGCACGACGGCCACCACCGCGTAGTCCACGTAGTGCAGCTTGTCCTTGATGTCCGTCCAGTTGTCGCGCGCGGAGCGCCCGGCGAGCACGAGGGCGAGGTTCCAGGGCAGCGCCCCCAGGAACGTCAGCACGCTGAAGCGGGCCAGCGGCATGCGCGCGGCGCCGGCGGGCAGCGAGATGAAGGTCCGGATCACCGGCAGCATCCGCGCGAAGAAGACGGCCGCCGAGCCGTAGCGCGCGAACCAGCGGTCCGCCCAGGCCAGCTGCGCCGGCGTGATGTGCAGCTTGCGCCCGTGCTTCTCGAGCAGCTCCTCCCGGCCCCGGAAGCCGACCGCGTAGGCGATCCAGGAGCCAACGAGGTTCCCGACGGTGCCGACGAGCACGGCGGCCACCAGCGGGTAGGCACCGTCGGAGACGTTGAAGCCCGCGAAGAGCATCGTGACCTCCGAGGGGATCGGGATGCAGGCGGACTCGGGCACCATCAGCAGGAAGATCCCGGGGAGCCCGAGGTCGCCCACCACCCGGGTCGCGACGTCGGCGAGCTTGTCCGTCACGGAGGCGTTGACGAGCAGGGCGGCCAGGAACGCGAGCACGCCATGACGGTAGCCACCGGCTCCGGGGCCGGCGGTACGGTGCGTCCGGCCATGGCGGTGCCGCTCTTCGACCCATCCACCCCGCAGGAGGCGCTCCGGCCCGCCTTCCGCGCCGCCTTCGAGGAGTGCCTGGCCGGCGGGCGCTGGATCCTCGGCCCGCAGGTCGCGGCCTTCGAGGAGGAGTGGGCGGCGTACACCGGAGCGGCGCACGCCGTCGGCGTCGCCAACGGCACCGAGGCGATCACCATCGCGCTGCGCGCGCTCGGCGTCGGCCCGGGCGACGAGGTCATCGTGCCCTCCTTCACCTACTACGCGAGCGCCGAGGCGATCCCGCCGACCGGCGCCCGGCCCGTCTTCTGCGACGTGGACCCCGCGACGAGCTGCGTGACGCTCGAGAGCGTGCGCGCCGCGCTCACGCCGCGCACCCGGGCGGTCATCGCCGTGCACCTCTTCGGCAACCTCGCGCCCGTGCGCGAGATCGGGCAGCAGCTCGGCCTGCCCGTGGTCGAGGACGTCGCGCAGGCCAGCGGCTCGCTCGCCGCGGGCGGCGAGCGCCCCGGGAGCCTCGGGGCGGTCGGGACCTTCTCCTTCTACCCGAGCAAGAACCTCGGGGCCTTCGGCGACGGCGGCGCGGTCACCACCTCCGACGGGGCCCTGGCCGAGCGCGTCCGCGTCCTGCGCTTCCACGGCTCGCAGGACAAGGTCACCTACACCGAGGTCGGCTACAACTCGCGCCTGGACGAGCTGCAGGCCGCGATGCTCCGCGTCCAGCTGCCGCACCTCGACCGCTGGGCCGACCACCGCCGCGCCGCGGGCGGCTGGTACGCGCAGGCGGGGCTCGGCGCGCACGCCGCGCTGCCCGAGCCGACGGCCGGCGCCCGGCCGGCCTGGGGCCTCTACGTCGTCCGCGTCCCGGAGCCCGACGCGCTGGCGGCGGCGCTGGGGAAGCGCGGCATCGGCGCCTCGGGCTACTACCGCGTCCCGGTCCACCAGCAGCCCGTCTTCGCCGCCGAGCACGGCGCCACGGTGCTCCCGGGCACCGCCGAGGCCGCCCGGACCCACCTGGCGCTGCCCATGTCGGCGGCGATCAGCCGCGAGCAGGTCGAGGAGGTCGTGGCCGCCGTGCGCGACCTGCGCGCCTGATGCGCGTCTGGGTCGACCTCACGAACTCGCCGCACGTGCTGGTGCTGCGGCCCGTGATCGCCGCGCTGCGCGCCGAGGGCCACGAGGTGGAGCTGACCGTCCGCGACTTCGCGCAGACCGTCGGGCTGGCCGAGCGCTTCGGGCTGGCCCACACGGTGATCGGCCGCCACCGGGGGGAGCGGCTCGGGGCGAAGGCGCTCGGCCTGGCGGACCGCTCCCTCGCGCTGGCCCGCTGGGCCCGCGGCCGACGCTTCGACCTCGCGCTGGGCCACGGCTCCAACGACGTCACGGTCGCCGCCCGGCTCCTGCGCATCCCGTGCTCGACGATGTTCGACTACGAGTGGGCGACGGTGCAGCACACCGTCAACTGCCGCCTGGCGCGGGCCGTGGTCGTGCCCGACGCCATCCCGGTCGACCGCCTGGCCCGCTACGGCGCCACCGGCAAGCTCGGCCGCTACCCCGGCCTGAAGGAGGAGTACTACCTCCACGACTTCGAGCCCGACCCCGCGGTCCTCGGCGAGCTCGGCCTCGATCGCGCCGAGCCGCTCGCGGTGGTGCGCACACCGCCGGCCGTCTCCCTGTACCACCGCTTCGAGACCCCGCTCTTCACCGCGCTGCTCGAGCGCCTGGAGGGCCGGCAGGTCGTCGTCCTGCCCCGGATCGCCGCGCAGCGCGCGGAGCTCCTCGGCCGCGGCTTCGTCGTCCCCGAGCAGGCGGTCGACGCGCAGTCGCTCATCGCCTACGCCGACCTGGTCGTCTCGGCGGGGGGCACGATGAACCGCGAGGCGGTCGCGCTCGGCACCCCGGTCTGGACGACCTTCGAGGGCCGCCTCGGCGCCGTCGACGAGCGGCTGGTGGCCGAGGGCCGGCTGCGGCGCCTCGAGCACGCGGAGGAGCTGGTGCTCGAGAAGCGCACGGACGCCGCCACCGCGCGCGTCCGGCGCGATCCGCGGCTCCTGGTGGAGCTCCTGAGCGCCCCGGTGGCGGATCGCACGTCGCGCCGATAGCCTCGGCGCCGTGCCCGGAATCGCCGCCCACCCGTGGTCCTGCTCGGTGGCCAGGACGCTCGAGGTCGTCGGGGAGCGCTGGAGCGTGCTCATCCTGCGCGAGGCGTTCCTCGGCGTGCGCCGCTTCGACCACATCCAGCGCGACCTGGGGATCGCGCGCAACATCCTCTCCGACCGCCTGGGCAAGCTCGTGGCGCACGGGATCCTCGACCGCCGCCAGTACTCCGAGCGGCCCGCGCGCTTCGAGTACCGGCTGACCGAGCGCGGCCGCGACCTCTACCCCGTCGTGGTCGCCATGATGGCCTGGGGCGACAAGCACGAGCCCGCGCCCGGCGGTCCGCCCGTCACCCTCGAGCACGAGCCGTGCGGCCACGAGATGACCCCGGTGCTCGCCTGCCCGCACTGCCACGTCGAGGTGACGGCGCGCAACGTGCGCCCGCACGTCGGCCCGGGGCTCAGGGACGTGGCGTGAGCGAACCCGTGCTCCGGGGCGGCTGCGGCTGCGGCGCGGTGGCCTTCGCGCTCTCCGCCCCGCTGAGGTCCGCGGCCTACTGCCACTGCACGCGCTGCCAGCACCGCTCGGGCACCGCCGCGCCGGCCTCGGCGCGGATCGAGCCGGGCTCCCTGGAGCTCACGCGCGGCGAGGACCGCCTGCGCGGCTGGTGGGCGGGGAACGGCCTGGAGAAGGTCTTCTGCGCCGACTGCGGCTCGGGGCTCCTGGCCCGCGACCACGACACGGGCGAGGTGCGGGTGGTGCGGCTCGGCGCGATCGAGGGCGACCCGGGCGTCCGCCCGCAGGCGCGGCAGTTCGTCGCCTACGCCGCGCCCTGGGAGCCGATCCCCGACGACGGGCTCCCGCGCTTCCCCGAGCGCCTGCCGGGCTAGGGGCGTCCGCCGCCCCGCGGCTCCCTAGACTCCGGGTCCGTGAAGCGCGCGGCCTCCCCGCTGCACCGGCACTCGCTGCCGCAGCTCCTCATCGACGCCTGCCTGGTCGCCGTGTCGGTGCTGCTGGCCTACCGCCTGCGCTTCGACACGGACATCCCGCCCCGCTACGAGGACCTGATGCGGGCGAGCCTCGGGCCGGTGGTCGCGATGAGCGCCGTGATCTTCGTGGCGTTCCGGCTCTACCAGAAGTGGTGGCGCTACACGGGCCAGCGCGACTACGTGCTCATCGTCCAGGCCCTCATCGTCTCCACCCTGGCGATGGCCGCCTACGCCGTCATCGTCCACCCGGTCACCCAGCCCTCGCGGGTCGGCGGCGACGTCACCGTCTCGGTGCCGCCCGGCGTGCTCGCCTTCTTCTTCCTGATCGCGCTCTTCCTCGTCGGCGGCGCGCGGTTCGTCGCCCACGCGGTCTACGAGCGCCCGCTGCGCGGCTTCCGCGCGAAGGCGGACGCGCGGCGGCTGCTCATCGTGGGCGCCGGGGACGGCGGGCGGCTCGTGCTGCGCGAGGTGATGCGCAACCCGGAGCTCGGCCTCAAGCCGGTCGGCTTCGTCGACGACGACCCGCTCAAGCGCCGCCAGCGCGTGGACGGCGTGCGGGTGCTCGGCACCACGCGGGAGCTCAGCGGGATCCTCGACGAGGTGGAGCCCGACGAGGTCACGATCGCGATCCCCTCGGCGCCCGGCACCCTGCGCTCCGCGGTGGTGCGCGCCTGCCGGGAGCGCGGCATCCCGGTCCGCACGCTGCCGACGGTCTTCGAGCTCCTGCAGGGCGGGCCGAACGTCGTGCGCCAGGTGCGCGAGGTGCAGGTGGAGGACGTGCTGGGCCGTGAGCCGGTGCTCATGGACGTCGACCGCGTCGGGCGGTGGCTGCAGGGCAAGGTCGTCATGGTCACCGGCGCGGGCGGCTCGATCGGCTCGGAGCTCTGCCGGCAGATCGCCCGGGTCGGGCCGGGGCGGATCGTGCTGGTCGACCACGCCGAGGAGCACCTCTTCGATATCCAGCGCGAGCTCGAGGACGACCGCCACGTCCACCCGAGCATGCTCACCGCGGTCCTGGCCGACTGCAAGGAGGGCGAGCGCATGCGGGAGGTGTTCGCCGAGCAGCGCCCGTCCGTCGTCTTCCACGCGGCCGCCTACAAGCACGTCGGCCTCATGGAGCTCAACCCCGTGGAGGCGGTCCGCAACAACGCGCTGGCCACGCGCGGCCTCGCGCGCATCGCCGGGGAGTTCCAGGTGGAGCGCTTCCTGCTGGTCTCCACCGACAAGGCGGTGGAGCCCGCGACGGTCATGGGCGCCTCCAAGGCGCTGGCCGAGTTCGCGATCGAGGAGGCGGGGCGGCGCTGGGCGGGCACCCGCTACGCGGCCGTGCGGTTCGGCAACGTCCTCGGCTCGAGCGGCTCGGTGGTCCCGATCTTCCGCCGCCAGATCGCCCGCGGCGGCCCGGTGACGATCACCGACGAGCGCATGCAGCGCTACTTCATGACGATCCCGGAGGCGGTGCAGCTGATCATCCGGGCGGGAAACCTCGGCGTGGGCGGCGAGGTCTTCGTGCTCGACATGGGCGAGCCCGTCCGGATCCTCGACCTCGCGAAGGCGATGATCGAGCTCTCCGGCCTGCGGGCCGAGGAGGACATCGCGATCGAGGTGATCGGCCGGCGGCACGGGGAGAAGCTCGACGAGGCGCTCTTCAACCCGTACGAGCGGGTGGTGGCCACGCAGGCCGAGAAGATCTCGCGCGCGGAGCGGGCCGCGCTGGACCCCGACGTCGTCGCCGAGATGTTCGACCAGATCGCGCTGCTGGTGCTCGAGGGCGACGCGGCCGGGCTCGCCGCGAAGGTCTCGGAGCTGTCGTCCGTGCGCAGCGCGCCGGACCACGCCCCGCCGGCGGCGTCGGTCTGAGGGGCGCGGGCCGCCCGCCGGGCGCCCCGCGGGTGGGCGCCTCCGGCCGCCCCGCGGCCTAGAATCGCGCGTTCATGCTGGCTGTCACCGCTGCCCTCTCGGTGTCCGAGCGGATCAAGGACGCCGGGGCCTACGCCGGCCTCGCGTCGATCCTCGGCCTCGCCGTGCTCTCGCTCCTCTACTTCGGCCAGGCGCGCGAGCTCAAGCGCCTGCGTGACTGGGCGGGCCGGGCGCCCGAGCGGACCGCCGAGCTGCAGGAGCAGGCGGCTGCGGCGGCGGCCGCCGGCGCGCAGCGCCGTGTGGTGGCCCAGCCGGCGCCCGCGGTGGGCCGCCCGCCCTCGCAGGCGCCGGCCACGGTGGCCGGGGGTGCGGCCCGGCCGGCCGCGGCGGCGACCGCCGCCGGTGGTGCCGCGGCGGCGGTCCCCCCGGGCGCGGCCGTCGCCGCCGCCCCGCCGCCGGCTCCGGGAGCCGGCGCCGGCGCACCCGCGGCACCCGCGAACGGCGTCCCGCCGGGCGCGGGACAGGAGACGCAGGCGCTCCCCGTCGTCCAGCCCGCCGCACCGCCGCCCGACGCGGTTCCGTCCGTCGCCGCGCCGATGCCGATCGGGCCGGTCGGCCCGCCGACCGACGACAGCCCCGTGCCGCTGCGGCAGGTCAGTCCGGGCGGCGTGCCGCCCCGCCGCCGCTTGGACGCCGCGGCCGGGTCGGTGGCCACGCCGGTGGCGGACGGCGGCGGGCGCCGGCGGGGGCGGACGCTGGGCCTCGCCGCCGCGGCGCTCGTCGCCGTCGCGGCCGCCGTCCTGCTCGTCAGCCGGCTCGGCGGGGACGACGAGCCGGGCACGGCGGCGACCCGCTCCTCCACGAGCACGGGCAAGGAGTTCGTCGAGCCCTCGAGCTCCACCGCGAGGAAGGCCGCGACGCCGCCCGTGCGGCCCGGCGACTACTCCGTCTTCGTGCTCAACGGCACGCAGCAGAACGGCATCGCGGCCGAGGTGAACAAGACCCTCGAGACCGTCGGCTACACCTCGACGGGCACCGGCAACGCCGCGGTGAACACGGCGGCGACCACCCAGGTGTTCTACGCGCAGGGCAAGAAGCGCGGTGCGAGCGCCGTCGCCCGGAAGCTCGACGTGGCCGCCGCGAACGTCGTGGCCGCCCCGCGCGCCATCGCCGTCCAGGGCAGCGGCGCCGACGTGATCGTCCAGATCGGCGCCGACAAGGCGAACGGCTAGCCGTCCGTGATCTCCATGGCCCGTCACGGGCAGACGGCCTACAACGCCGAGGGGCGCTTCCAGGGGGCGGGCGAGGTGCCGCTCGACGCCGTCGGCCTGGCCCAGGCGGGGGAGCTCGCGGAGGTGGCGCGGGGCCACGGCTTCGCGGCGCTGTGGTGCTCGCCGCTGCGCCGCGCGCGCCAGACGGCCGACGTGGTCGGAGCGGCGCTCGGCCTCCTCCCGCGGCCCGACGCGCGCTTCGCCGAGCACGACACGGGCGACTGGACCGACCGGCTCAAGGCCGACGTGGAGGCGGAGGATCCCGCGGGCTGGGCCGCCTACCTGCGCGCGGGCGCGGACTGGCGCTTCCCGGGCGGGGAGCGCCTCGAGGACTTCATGGAGCGCGTCGTCGACGGCCTGGTGGCCGTCACGCAGGAGCAGGCGCTCCCGGCGCTCGTCGTCTGCCATCGCGGCGTGATCCGCGCCGCGCAGGCCCACAGCCACATCCGCGGGCTCGACACGTTCCACGAGTGGCCCGTACCCAACGGCGCCCTCGTCCCGCTGTGAGCACCCTCGCCCGGGTGGTCTTCGCGACCCTCGTGGCCGCCACCTTCGGCGCGTTCTTCGTCGCCCAGCGGCTCAAGAACGCGCCGACGGTGGTGCAGCGGTTCCACGTCATCCCGCTCTTCTCGCCGAACTCCGACGGGCGCCTCGACCGCACGAAGTTCACCTTCCTGCTCAAGGAGCCGGACGTCGTCGACGTCGACGTCCTCGACGCCGACGGCGACGCGGTGCGCGCGCTGGCGCGCCGCCGGCGGATGCGCGCCTACCGGGCGATCGACCTCCCGTGGGACGGGCGCGACGACGCGGGGCGGCGGCTGCCGGACGGAACCTACCGCGCGCGGGTGGTGCTGCGTCGCCAGGGGCGCTCGATCTTCGGCGCGCGGTCGGTGCGCCTCGACACGCCCCCCCCGAAGGTCCGCGTGACCGGCATCGGCCCGGAGACCCGCCCGACGCCCGAGTTCCTGCCCGAGCGCGACGGGCGGCCGGTCAGCGTGAACTTCGACGCGCCCGGCCGGCACAAGGAGGTGACGATCTGGCGGACCGACGGTGCGGCTCCCGTCGCGGTCGCCGGGTCCGGGCGGACCCTGGGCGACGAGGCCACGAGCTGGAGGTGGGACGGCACCGTGGCCGGGCGGCGCGCGCACGCCGGGACGTACCTCGCGGTGGTGGAGAGCCGTGACAGCGCCGGCAACATCGGCGCGTCGGTGCCGCTGCGCGCCCGCGTGCCGCTGCTCCAGTACGGTCGCCGACTGCCCGGGCGCGGCGGCATCACCGTGCGCTACCTCGGGCTCCAGCCGCCGTCGGCGCCGGTGATCGCCGGGACGGTGACCGACGTGCTGGTCGACGCCCGGGGGGAGCGCTGGCGCTGGTCGCTGCGGCGGGTCGGCAGCCCGGCGGTGCTGGCCCGCACGCGCGGCGCGGCGCTCACGGGCGCCCGGCTGCCGCTCCGGGTCCCGGACCGGACCGGCACCTACCTGCTCGAGGTGCGCACGCGCACCCACCGCGCGCAGGTCCCGATCGTCGTCCAGGCGAACGTCCCGGTGGGGCGGGTGCTCGTGGTGCTGCCGTGGATGACCTGGCAGGGGCGCAACGCGCTCGACGACGACGGCGACGGGCGGGCGAACACGCTCGAGGCGGGGGTCGGGGTCCGGGCCGACCGGATCCTGGCGGGCGACGGGCTCCCCACCGGCTTCGCCTCGCACGAGGCGCCGGTGCTGGCGTTCCTCGACCGGACGCGCCGGCGGTACGACCTCACGACGGACCTCGCGCTCGCCCGCGGCCAGGGCCCGGCGCTCGACGACTTCCGGGGGGTGCTGCTGCCCGGGGACACCCGCTGGCTGCCGGCTGCCCTCGGCGCCCGCCTGCGGCGCTTCGCCCGGGCCGGCGGGACGGTCGTCTCGCTCGGCACGGACAGCTTGCGGCGGCAGGTCGACCTCCAGCCCAAGCGGCTCGTGCGCCCGACCACCCCGACCCGCGCCGACCTGTTCGGCGCGCTCCTCGAGCCGCTGCAGCGCGGGCCGACGTCGCTGACGGTCGCCGAGGACCGCATCGACCTCTTCGCGGGCGACGAGGGCGTCCTGCCGGGCGTCGAGCGCTACGAGCCGACGGGCGGGGAGAGCGGCGCAGCGGTGGTGGCCGACGCCGTGAGCGACGGCGGGCGCCGGGTGGTCGTCGCCGCGCGGGTCGGCCGCGGGCTCGTCGTGCGCACGGGGCTGCCGGACTTCGCCGCGCGCCTGCGAACGCGGGCGGGGAGCGCAGCGCTGCTGAACCGGCTGTGGGCGCTGCTCGCGCGCGGGCAGGGGCCGGGATGATCGCCGGGCTGATCGTCCTGGCCGCGCTGCTCGCGGCGGGCCTCGCCCTGGGACCGCAGCATGCGCGCCGCCGCGACGCGTGCGTGGTCGCCGCGGCGCTGCTCACCCCGGTGCTGCTCGTCCTCCACATCGCCGACACGAGCGCCTTCCGGGCGCTGGGGGACCGGCCGTCCGTGCTCGTCGCGGCGGTGGTGGGCGGGGTGGGCGCCGTCGCGGCGCTGGGCGTGCTCTTCCTGCGCAGGCCGGCGGCGCTGCCGCTGGCCGCGGTCGGCGCGCTGCCGTTCCGCATCCCGATCGCCGTCGGGGGCAGCACGGCGAACCTGCTGGTGCCGCTCTACCTCGTGGTCGGGGGCGGGGTGGTCGCCTACGCCTGGCCGCGGCTGCGGAGGGCGCCCGGGCCCCCGTCGCCCGCGGGGGACCCGTGGCTCGAGCGCGCGCTCGCCGTCGTGCTCGTGCTCTACGCGGTGCAGGCGAGCTACTCGGACGACGTCGACAAGGCGATCGAGGCGGTCGTCTTCTTCTACGCGCCGTTCACGCTGCTCTTCGTGGTGCTGACGCGCTCGGTCGCCTGGTCGCGGCGGCTGCTCCTGCAGTGCCTCGGCGTGCTGGTCGCGCTCGCGCTCGCCTTCGTCGCGATCGGCTTCGTCGAGTACGCGACGCGCACGCTGCTGCTCAACCCGAAGGTCATCTCCTCCAACCAGTTCGAGGACTACTTCCGGGTCAACTCGCTCTTCTTCGACCCGAACATCTACGGGCGCTTCCTCGCCCTGGTCATGCTCGGGCTGGCGACCCTGCTGGTCTGGACGGGGCGGCCGCGAGTGGTCGCCGGCACCGCCGTGGTGCTCGCGGTGCTGTGGGCGGGGCTCGTGCTGACCTTCTCGCAGTCCTCGTTCAGCGCGCTGGTCGTCGGGCTCGCGATCCTCGCGGCGCTGCGGTGGGATCCGCGGCTCGCGGCGGGGGTGGTGGGCGCGCTGGCGGTGGCCGGCGCCGCGGTGGTGCTGCTGGCCCCGGGGGCGATCAACCTCGACGCCGGCAGCGGCGCGGGGCTCGACGACGCCACGAGCGGGCGCTACGACCTGCTGGCCGGCGGGGTGCGCCTGGTCGGGCAGCGGCCCGTCGTCGGCTGGGGGTCGGGGTCGTTCTCCCGGGCCTACCGGCGGGAGGAGACGGCCAGCCAGCTGCAGGCGACCTCCGCGTCGCACACGATCCCGATGACCGTCGCGGCCGAGCAGGGGGTGCCCGGGCTGCTGGCCTACCTGGCGCTGCTGGCGGCCGCGTTCTGGCGGCTCGGGCGGGGGGTCCGGGCCGATCCGGTCCGGGGGTACGTGCTCGCGGCGTTCGCCGCGCTGCTGGTCCACACCCTGCTCTACGCGGCCTTCCTGGAGGACCCGCTGACCTGGGCGCTGCTGGCCGTGGGAACGGCGCTCGCGCCGGCGCGCGCGGTGGCGGCGCCCGCCCGGGTGCGGCGCGCGCCCGCGACGTCGTGAGCCCGCGACGGGAGCGCGCCGCGCTCGCCGCCCTGCTGCTCGCGGCGCTCGCCTTCGCGCTCGCCGTGCCGACCTACCCCAACTACGACTCCTACGTCCACCTGGGGTGGGGACGGGAGCTGCTTGCCGGCCACCTGCCGCACCTCGAGGCCTACGCGGCGCCGACGCAGCACCCGCTGTTCGTGGTCCTCTGCGCCGGCCTCGACCTGGTGTTCGGGGGTGCCGCGGACCGTGCGCTCGTGGTCGTCTGCGTCCTGTCGCTCGTGGTGCTGATCGCGGCGACCTACCGGGTCGGCCGTGCGTGCTTCGGCGCGGGTCCCGGCCTGGGGGCGGCGCTCTTCACCGGTTCGAGCTTCGCGTTCCTGCTCTACGCCGCGCGGGGGTACGTCGACGTGCCGTTCCTCGCGCTCGTCCTCGTGGCCGCCGCGCTGGAGGCGGAGCGTCCCGGCCGCGGCCGCGCCGTCGGCGCCACCCTCGCGGTGGCCGGTCTGCTCCGCCCCGAGGCCTGGGTCCTGGCCGGCGCCCACTGGCTCCGTCGCGCGCACGCAGCCCCCCGAGCGCCTCGCGACCCCCCGCACGAAAGGTGTCAGGCACCGTCGATGCGCCGCGACCGGATGCACAAAAGGAACCAGGCACCTTTCGTGCATCGCGCGCGGGTGGACCTGCTGGCGCTGGCGCTCGTGGCGCCGGTCGTGTGGGCGCTGAGTGACCTCCTGATCACCGGGGATCCGCTCTACTCGCTCCACGCGACGAGCACGTTGGCCGACGAGCTCGGGCGCGAGCGCGGCATCGCCCACGTCCCGCGGAGCTTCGTCTCCTTCCTCGCCGACACCGCCCGCCCGCCCGTGTTCGCCGCGGCGCTGCTCGGTGCGGTGCTCGCCTGGCGCGAGCGCGCGCGGCTGGGCGCGCTGCACGTCCCGCTCGCGCTCTTCGGCGCCGGCACGGTGACCTTCGTGGGCACCGGGCTCGGCGGGCTGTCGATCCTGCCGCGCTACCTCACCGTGCCCGCCGTGGCGCTCTGCCTCCTCGCGGGGTGGGCGTGGCTCGGCTTCACGACGCTCGGCCCGGGCCCGCTGCGCGATCGCTGGCGGCGCGGGGCGATCGCGGCCGGCGCGCTCGGCGCGGCGTTCCTCGTGCTCAAGGCGGGCTCCTTCGCCGCGCTCGCGCGCGAGCTGCGCTTCATCCACCGCACGCACGACGCGGTGGTCGCGACGGCGGCGGACCCCCGGGTGCGCGAGTGCCGCCCCGTCACCCTGCCGACCTACCGCCTGGTGCCCGACCTGCGCTTCGAGCTCGACGCGCCGGAGGCCGACGTGCGCGCCCGCTCGCAGATCGGCGCGGGCGCGCGCGGGACGGCGCTCTTCGTGGTCGGCGATGAGAAGGCGGTCAAGCGCTTCGGCCGCGCCGCCGGCGTCTCGAACCGCTTCGACGTGCCGCCGGCCGCCCCGCGCTTCCCGGTGCTGCACGGCTTCCTGCTGGCCGAGGATCGCTGCCGCTAGCCCGGCGGCTGCGTCGCGATCCCGAGCTCGGCGAGCCGGGCCCAGAGCGGCGCGTCCTGCGCCTCCGCCGTCTGGGCGAGCGCCCACGCGCGCAGCTCCGGATCGGGCGCGGCGCGCCGCCCCGCCTGCGCGCGCAGCGCGGCGGCGAAGGCGGCCGGGCCGTCGGCCTCGTCCACCGCGCGGGCCCACGTGCGCACCCCGGCCAGCGGCGGGGAGACCGTGCGGCGTCCCAGCCGGGCGTACTTGAGGATCCGGTAGGGGAGCCCGGCGTCGTTGAACGGCTCCACCCGGAAGGGGACGACCCCCACGTCGGCGCAGGCGATCAGGCGGGAGGCCTCGGCGTCGGAGCGCTCCCCGAGCCAGACGAGCTGCGGCAGCGCGCGGCAGGCCGCGAAGTCGGCGTCTCCGGTGAGCTCCTCGGGGTGGGCGGCGCCGACCAGCAGCAGCACGAGGTCGTCGCCCAGGACCTCCGCCACCCCGCGCACGAGCCCCCAGTCGACCCGGTGGCCGAGGTGTCCGAGTGAGACCGCCACCACCGTGCCCGCCGGGTCGGGCGCGGGGAAGCGGTCGGCCGCGAGCGGCACGAGCGCCGCCTCCCGGCCCGCGGACCGCTCGAGGCGCTGGAGCTCCCCCGAGGCGGCGAAGGTCAGCGCCGAGCGCTCCGCCGCGCGCGTGTGCAGCGCCTCGAGCCGCTCGCGCAGCGCGGGCGCCGCGTCGTAGGCGCGCTCGTAGCGGTCCCACCGGCCGTACCAGAGCTCCGCCCCGGTCCTCGCCATGACCGCCTCGGCCACGGGCAGCTGGAGCGGGTGGAAGATCACGACCGCCCGCGGGGTCCCGTCCACGCCGGCCAGCAGCCGCCGGGCCACGGCGCTCGCGAGCCGCGCGCCCACCGCCTGAGGCATCCGGCCCCAGGCCCCGTAGCGCACCCGGCCCGGCTCGACCGCCACGACGCCCGGGGCCCGCAGCAGGTCCTCCGCCTGGTCGCGGAGGATGAACGCGTCGAGCGCACGGGGCAGCAGGAGCAGGCAGAGCGGGGCCACGGGCGCTGGGGACCCTAGCCCGCGCTGGAGCGGCCCTCGGGGGCCGCGGCGGTAGCGTCCGCGCCGCGTGGGTCCCCTGCTCAAGCGCCTGCTGGCGTCCTCGATCGCCTACCAGGCACCGTCGATCGCGGCCGCGGCGCTCGCCGTCGGGACGCTCCCGCTCTACACCCGCTCGCTGAGCCGGGCCGACTACGGCTACGCGGAGACGCTGCTCACGTTCATCATCCTGACCTCGATCGTTCTCCGGGTCGGGATCGCGGAGGCGTTCGTGCGCTTCTGGTTCGACGACGAGGACGCCGCGCGGCGCGAGCGCCTCGCGCGCACCACGGTGACGATCGTCGTGGCGACCACGACCTTCGCCGCCCTGGTCGGGCTCGCGCTGGCGGGGCCGCTGAGCGAGCTCCTGCTCGATCGGCGCGACGCGACGCTCATGGCCTGTGGCCTGCTCGGGCTGTGGGCCTTCACGAACCTCGAGGTGGCCTACGCGCTGCTGCGGGTCGAGGAGCGGCGCGCCGCCTACGTGCGGGCGAGCCTCGCCAACGTGGTGCTCACGGTCACGCTCACCGTGCTCCTCGTCGTCGTCCTCGACCAGGGCGCCCGCGGCTACGTGCTCGGCAACTACGCCGCCTCCACCGTGGTGCTCCTCGCGCTCTGGGCCGATCAGGGCGGGCGCGTCCGCCCGATCCGCCCGCGTGGCCTCGACGCCATGGTGCGCTTCGGCGCACCCACCGTCCCGGCGGAGGCCGCGGTCTTCGCGCTCAACGTCATCGACCGCGCCTATCTGCTCCGCGCGGAGTCGCCGCGCGCGGCCGGGGTGTACGCGGTCGGGGTGAAGCTCGCCACGGCGGTGATCCTCGTGGTCCGGGGCTTCCAGGCGGCGTGGCCGCCGCTCGTCTACTCCGTGGCCGACGACGAGGAGGCGCGCCGGCTCTACGCGACCGTCACGACGCTGTACGTGCTGGTGGTGGGGAGTGCCGTCGCGGCGCTGACGCTGCTCGGGCGCTGGGTGGTGCGCCTGCTCGCCGCCCCCGGGTACGACGACGCTCACGCGGCGCTGCCCTGGGTGGCGCTGGGCTGGGCGCTCTACGGCCTCTACCTCGTCTTCGTGACGATCGCCGGGCGGGCCAAGGTCACGACCCGCAACGCGCCTGCCGCCCTCGCCGGGCTCGCGGTCAACGTCGCGGTGCTCGTTCCGGCCGTCGACCGGTACGGGATCGCCGGCGCGGGCGTCGCGCTCTGCGCGGCCTACGGGGTGATGCTCGGGACGATCCACCTGCTCACCCGGCGCCTCTTCGTCGTCCCCTTCGCCTGGGCCCGCATGGCCGCGATCGCCGCCGTCCTCGGCTCGATCGCCGTCGGCGGCGAGCTGCTGCTGCCGACCGACGGCCTGGGCGGACTGGCCTCCCGCGCGGCCCTCACCGCCCTCATCCCGCTCGCGCTCCTGCCCTTGAGCACCCCACCCGAGCGCGCGCTCGTCCTGCGCGTACTGCGGGCCAAAGGTGCCAGGCACCGTTGACCCGCCGCGGGCGAAAGGTGCCTGGCACCTTTGGCCCGGCGGGCTGCCGTCAGAGGCGCGGGCCGCCCGTGTTGTGGTCGAGCGCTGCTTCGCGCAGGCCCTCGCCTCGGGCGGGGCGCAGCGTGGCCGTCACGTGGCGCCAGTAGCGGCGCGGTTCGTGCCCCGGGAGCACGACGGCCACCAGGGAGCGCACCGCGTAGGTCCAGGCCGTGAGCCAGCGCACCGCCCAGGCGGCGGCCGCCGAGTGGTGCTTGCGCATGTAGCGGTCGCGGTTGCGGGAGAGCTCGACGATGCGCTGATCGGGCACGGTCCCCGTGGAGAGCTGCTCGTGGTGGACCGCCTCCGCGGCCGGGACGAAGAGGGTGCTCCAGCCCGCGTCCCTGAGCCGCCGGCAGAAGTCCACCTCGTCGGAGTAGACGAAGAAGAGCGGGTCGAAGAAGTCGATCTCCGCCGCGGCCTCGCGGCGCACGAGCAGCGCCGCCGACTGCGCCCAGTCGACCGGGTGGACCTCGTCGCCGCCGGACTGCACGGTGAGCCGCCGGTGGAGCGCGACGGCCGCGGCCAGCGCCGTTCCCGGCGTCGGGAAGCGCCAGGCGCTCGGCTGGCGCGAGCCGTCCGGGCGGAAGAGCGCGGCCCCCGCCGCGCCCGCCCGCGGCTCGGCCTCCAGGGCGGCGAGCAGCGCCGCGCTCGCCCCGGGCCGCAGCTCGGAGTCCTCGTTGAGCAGCAGGCAGAACCGGCCGCGCGCACGCTGCAGCAGCAGCGTGTCGTTCTCCCCCTTCCCGCGCCGCGCCTCGAGCGCGATGACCGCATCGGTGGCGGGGTGGCGGCGGGCCGCGCCGGCCGACCCGTCCCCCGAGCAGTTGTCGAGCACGAGCACCTCCGTCTCGACCGTGAGCGCCGCCCGTTCGGCGGCCACCGCGTCCAGGCAGCGCACGAGCAGCTCGCGCTGGGCGGTGTTGACGATGCAGTAGGAGAGCTCGACCGGCACGCGACTAGTGTCCCGCCCGGTGCGCATCTCCGTCGTCGACCCGGCCGCGTTCACCCCGCCTTACGACCGCGCGCTGTGCTCCGCCCTCGCCGCCGAGGGGCTCGAGGTCGAGCTCCTGACCCGCCCCTTCCGCCACGGCGAGACCCCCGCGGCCGATCCGGGCTTCACCCTGCGCGAGGACGCCTTCGCGGCCACACCGGCCCACCCGTGGCGCATGGCGGGCCTCGGCCGGCGCGCCCGCGGCGAGCTGCTGCACTTCCAATGGCTGCCGCTCCAGGAGCTCGACCAGCACCTGCTCCCGCGCGGGCGCCCCCTCGTGCTCACCGCGCACGACGTCCTCCCGCGGGAGCCCCGCCGCTTCCAGCACGCCGCCCAGCGGCGCCTCTACGCCCGCGTCGACGCGGTGGTGGCCCATACGGAGCACTCCCGCGACCGGCTGCGGGAGCTCGGCGTGCCGGCCGCGAAGCTCCACCTCATCCCGCACGGCGCCTTCACCCACCTGGCCGCGCTCGCGCCGGCCCGCCCGCCCGAGCTCCCCGAGCGCGCCGGCCCCGTCGCGCTCTCCTTCGGCCTGCTGCGCCCGTACAAGGGCCTCGACGTGCTGCTCGAGGCGTGGCGGGGGCTCGGCGGGGACGCGGAGCTGTGGGTCGTCGGTGCCCCGCGCATGCCGGTGCCGCCGCTGCCGCCCGGCGTCCGCCTCGTCCCGCGCTTCGTGACGGAGGCCGAGGCGGCCTGGTGCTTCGCGCGGGCCGACGTGGTCGTGCTGCCGTACCGCGAGATCGAGGGCTCCGGCGTGCTCTTCACCGCCCTCGGCGCCGGGCGGGCGACCCTGGTCAGCGACGTCGGCGGCTTCCCGGAGCTCGGCGACGCGGTCGCCCACGTGCCGCCCGGCGACCCGGCGGCGCTGGGGGCGGAGCTCGAGCGCCTGCTGGGCGACGCGGCGGCGCGCGCCGCGCTGGAGCGGTCCGCGGCCGGAGCCGCGACCACGCGCTTCGCCTGGCGCCGGGTCGCGCAGGCGCACCGGGCGCTCTACGCCCAGCTGCTCAGGGGATGAGCTCAGGGCCCTTGTCGGTGTACTCCGCGCGGAACGCGCGCACGGCGTCGTAGACGCCCGCGTCCATCTTCGGGCAGGTCAGCGAGTGGGTCCACGCCGTCGCCGCGACCTCCGGCTTCATCCCCGTCGGGTTCTGGAAGACGAGCACGTGATAGCCGTCCGTGCCGAACTGCAGCGGCTCGGAGCCGAGCGCCTCGAGCTTGTCCACGGTGGCCTTCGGCGTCCCCGGCCGGTACTGGATGTCGATGCGGCCGTGCTCGAGCGTGTGGACGAGCTTCCCGAGCGGCGGCAGGTTGTCCGCGTCGTAGAGCCCGTCCTGCGCCCACTCGGGATTGTGGTTGCCCGAGGTCGGCGGGTTGGTCTTGTAGACGACCTTCGCCGTGGTGTGCTCGCGACCCTCCGAGGGGAAGGTCTGCACCCGGCAGCTCGCGGCCCGTGCGGCGTCCTGGAGGTTCGTGATCCTCTGGGGCGGGAGCTGCGCGCTCACGTCCAGCGACTTGGCGTCGCTGTCGGAGCCGCCACCGCCGAAGAGGACGACCGCGACGGCGATCGCGACGACCGCGACCAGGCCGCCGAGGGCCAGCTGCAGCCGCCCCTTGGTGGCCGCGCGGCGGGCCGCCGCGGCCTCCGCCGCCTCCCGTTCCGCGCGGCGGCGCTCCTTCTCCTGCTGACGGCTGGCCATGGCCGCAGGGTAGAACCAGCCCGCGGTCCGGTGCGCCGCCCGGCCGGGACGGCGAGGTAGGATCGTGACGCACGCGTCACCTTCACGATCCCAGGAGCCGTCCCATGGCCAAAGAGCCGCCCCGCATCCTCTCCGGCCGGGTGGCCGCGATCACCGGCGGCGCTCGCGGCATCGGCCGGGAGACCGCGCGCCACCTCGTCCGCGAGGGCATGCGGGTCGCGATCGGCGACCTCGACCTCGCCGCCACGCAGGCCGCCGCCGCCGAGCTCGGGCCGGCCGTGCGCGCCTACGCGCTGGACGTCACCGACCGCGCCTCCTTCGAGGCCTTCGCCGACGCCGCCGAAGCCGATCTCGGCCCGCTCGACGTGCTGGTCAACAACGCGGGGATCATGCAGCTCGGCCCCTTCCTCGAGGAGAGCGACCTCGTCGCCCGCCGGCAGGTCGACATCAACGTCCACGGGGTCCTCCACGGCATGAAGGTCGTCGTGCCGCGCTTCGTGGCCCGCGGGCACGGCCACCTCGTCAACATCGCGAGCTCGGCGGGCAAGGGCGGCTTCGCCGGCGGCGCGACCTACTGCGGGACCAAGCACTTCGTCGTCGGCGTCTCCGAGGCGCTGCGCGCGGAGCTCCGCGAGACGCCCGTCGAGGTCTCCTGCGTGATGCCGGGCCTCGTGAACACCGAGCTTGCCGCGGGCGTCCAGGCGGCGCGCGGGGTGAGGAACGTCGAGCCGGAGGACGTCGCCGCGGCCATCGTCGAGGTGCTCCAGGTCCCCCGCTTCGACGTCTACGTCCCGAAGTCGATCGGCGCCCTCACGCAGGTCATGGCGGTCCTGCCGCGTGGCGGGCGCGAGCGGCTCGTGCGCGTGCTGAAGGCCGATCAGGTGCTCGCGACCGCCGACCCGGCGGCACGGGCCGCGTACGAGCTCCGCGCCGCGGCGTCCGAGCCCGGCCTCGCCCCGGGCGGGGAGGCCCGGCGGCTCGCGGGCTGAGGCGACGACGGCTCCAGCCGGGGCGTCCGCCTACGCGTCGGCGCCGACCGCACCGTCGCCGGTGCGCGCCCGGAAGCGCTCCCGGGCAGCGGCGATCGCGCTGAGGGCGTCCTCGCGCGGGTACCAGCCGTCGACCCTGACGACCTTCCCCTCGGGCATCTTGTAGATCTCGAAGAAGTGGGAGATCTCGCTCTTGAGCTGGTCGGGGACGTCGTCGAGCGTGTCGACCTTCGCCCAGTTGGGGTCGCTCATCGGCACGCAGAGGATCTTGTCGTCGACCTCCCCGTCGTCGAGCATCTTGAAGAGCCCGATCACCTTCACCGGGATCATGCAGCCCGGGAAGGTCGACTCGGACACCAGGCACATGGCGTCGAGCGGGTCGCCGTCCTCGCCGTCGGTCTCCGGGATGAAGCCGTAGTCCGTCGGGTAGACGACCGAGCTGAAGAGGAACCGATCGAGCTTGATCGCCTGCAGCTCCTCGTCCCACTCGTACTTGTTGCGGGATCCCTTGGGGATCTCCACGAGCAGGTGCACCGGGTCGGACATGGGGTCCTAGGCTAACCGTCCGCCCCACGACACGCCCCCCCGAGGTCATGACCGAACCCGCCGAGCAGCTCTGCATCGACACCATCCGCACGCTCTCCATGGACGCCATCGAGGAGGCGGGCAACGGCCATCCCGGGCTGCCGATGGGCATGGCCCCGGCGGCCTACCTGCTCTACGCGCGGATCATGAAGCACGACCCGCAGGATCCGCTCTGGCCGGACCGCGACCGCTTCCTGCTCTCCGCCGGGCACGGCTCGATGCTCCTCTACAGCGCGCTCCACCTCTCGGGCTACGACCTCCCCCTGGACGAGCTCAAGCACTTCCGCCAGTGGGGCTCGCTGACTCCGGGCCACCCCGAGCGCGACCGCGTGCACGTGACGCCGGGGGTCGAGGTCACCACGGGCCCGCTCGGCCAGGGCTTCGCCAACGGCGTGGGGATCGCGATGGCCGAGGCGTTCCTGCGCAAGCGCTTCGGGGAGGAGCGCCAGTCCCACTTCACCTACGCGATCGTCTCCGACGGCGACCTGATGGAGGGCATCGCCTCCGAGGCGGCGTCGCTGGCCGGCCAGCTCGGGCTCGGCAAGCTCATCTACCTCTACGACGACAACGACATCTCGCTGGACGGCCCGACCTCGCTGAGCTTCGACCGCGAGGACGTCTCCAAGCGCTTCGAGGCCTACGGCTGGCAGGTGCTCGAGGTCCGCGACGCCAACGACCTCGACGCGCTCGAGACCCAGATCAAGCAGGGCCAGGCCGAGAGCGCCAAGCCGACCCTGATCCACGTGCACTCGATCATCGGCTACCCCGCTCCCAACAAGCAGGGGACGAGCAAGGCCCACGGCTCGGCGCTCGGCGAGGAGGAGGTCCGCCTGACCAAGGAGGTCATGGGCTGGGATCCGGAGGCCAAGTTCCTGGTGCCCGACGGGGTCTATGAGACCTTCGGCGCCGCCGGCCGGCGCGGGGCGGAGCTGCGCGAGCAGTGGACCGCGGCGCTCGAGGAGTGGAAGGCGGGCGACGCCGAGGCGGCCGCCGCGTGGGACGCCGGCTGGAAGGGCAAGCCGCTGCCCGGTGCGGGCGACGCGCTCAGGTACCTGGAGTTCTCGAAGGACGGCCTGGCCACGCGGGTGGCGGGCAAGGAGGCGATGGCCGCGTTCTCGGACTTCGTGCCGACCATGGTCGGCGGCGCGGCCGACCTCTCGGGCTCGACCAACACCGAGTTCCCCGGCGGGAAGGACGCGCGGTACAAGAGCGCCGACGAGCCCGACCGCAACGTGTTCTGGGGCGTGCGCGAGCACGGCATGGGCGGCGCCGTCAACGGCCTGGCCGCCCACGGCGGGATCGTGCGGCCCTACGGCTCGACGTTCCTGCAGTTCTCGGACTACATGCGCGGGGCCATCCGGCTCTCCGCGCTCACGAAGCTCGACTCGACCTGGGTCTTCTCCCACGACTCGATCGCGCTCGGCTCCGACGGCCCGACCCACCAGCCCGTGGAGCACCTCGCGGCGCTGCGCGCGATCCCCGGCCTCGTCGTGCTGCGGCCGGCGGACGCGCGGGAGACCGCCGAGGCGTGGCGGGTCATCCTGGAGGAGGTCGACGGGCCGGCCGTGCTCGTGCTCTCCCGCCAGGGGCTCGCGACGCTCGAGGGCTCCCCCGGCGAGGTGGGCCGGGGCGCGTACGTGCTCCGCGCGGGCAGCGGGCCCGTGCTCGTCGGCACGGGCGCCGAGGTGCAGGTCGCACTGGCGGCGGCCGACGAGCTCGGCGCCGACGTCGACGCCCAGGTCGTCTCCTTCCCGAGCTGGGAGCTCTTCGAGGAGCAGGACGAGGCCTACCGGGAGTCGGTCCTGCCGGCGGACCGGCTCAAGGTCTCCGTGGAGGCGCTCGTCACGCAGGGCTGGCACAAGTGGGTCGACCACCCGATCGGCCTCGACCGCTTCGGCGCCTCGGCCGACGGCCCCGAGCTGCTCGAGCGCTTCGGCTTCACCGGCCCGAAGGTGGCCGAGGTGGTGCGCGGGCTCCTGTAGCGCGCGGTCCTAGTGCGCGGCCGGCGCCGGCCGGGCAGGTCGGGTCGGGGCGCTCCGCCGGATGAGCTGCCGCTCCCGGCGCGCCGCGAGCCCCGCGCCGACGATCAGCACGGTCGCCATGGCGTAGAGCCCGAGCAGCACGGCGGCCAGGACGAGGAAGACGCGGACCGCCGCGAAGCCGGTCGAGTGGGCGACGTAGACCCCGACGAGGTTCGGGATCGCCTGGAGCACGACTCCCGCCGGCAGCGCGCCGAGGAGGGCCGAGCCCCAGTGCAGGCGCTGGAGCGGCGCGGTGCGGTAGATGATCGCCAGCAGCAGGACGGCGCCCAGCGCGTTGAGGCCGAGGATCAGCTCGTGGGGCAGCGCCCGGCCGATGCCGAGCACGTCCGTGACGCCCTGGACCACCGGCGCGCTCCCGGCCGCGGCGATCACCAGCGCGGCCACGAGCGCCCCGAGCGCCATGTTGCGCAGCCGGCCGAACACGATGCCGTGGCGCGCCCCGCCGAGCATCCGCGAGACGACGCGCTCCACCACCCCGATCGCGCCCGAGCTGGTCCAGAGCATCGCCACGATGGCGATGAGCAGCAGGTAGGGCGAGGAGCTGCGCGTCCCCGTGACGAGCTGGCGCACGTCGGCGTGCACCTCCTCGGGCAGGTAGCGGTTCACCTGGTCGGCGACCGCGAGCGCCGACACGTAGTCCCGCAGCAGCAGCGCCTCGACGGCGGCCAGCCCGAGGGCGAAGGGCGCCACGGAGAGCACCAGGTAGTAGGTGAGCGCCGGCACGTCGTCGGCCAACCCGTCGCCCCACCAGAAGGAGTAGACCCAGCGGGCCGCGCGACGCATCGGCCTGCAGCTTGCCGCAGTCGGCGGTCGGTCCGGCGCCGCCCTACGGCGCGTCGGTGGAGGCGAGGTGGTGGAGCTTCACGAGCCAGGGGGTGTCGGCGGGCAGCCGGGACACGGCCAGGAGCGCGGCGCGCGCGGAGGCGTAGCTCACCTGGGTCGCGCGCACGTCGTTGCCGTCCGCCACGGAGGCGCGCCAGCCGTCGGCGACCTTGAACACGGCGACGAGGCCGATGGGGGTCTGCGCGGAGGGCACGCATTCGAAGCTACCCGTCGATTTCCGCAAATCAGGATGAATGCGGCATGGGTCGGCCTCGAGACGGCCGAGGCCCCCGTCCGGCGGGGACGGGGGCCTCGGTGCGCGAGTGGAGCTGAGGGGGCTCGAACCCCTGACCTCCGCCATGCGAAGGCGGCGCTCTCCCAGCTGAGCTACAGCCCCGCGGGGCCCGGAGTGTAGACGCTCCTCACGCGGATACGCTTGGCGCCACCGCCGCCCGAATGAGCTTCCGCACCCGCCTGTCGCTGTTCCTCGTCCTCATCGTCATCGTGCCGATGGCCTCGCTGACGCTCGTGCTCTTCCGGCTCATCGACGACAACGAGAACGGCAAGCTCGACGCCGGGGTCGGGGCGCGGCAGGAGACCGCGCAGCGGCTCGTCGACGAGGCCCGCAGCACGGCCGCCCGGCGGGCGGCGGCGGTGAGCCGTGACGTCTCGCTGGCCACCGCGCTCCAGCGTGGGCGCCCGGCGGAGGCGCGGGCGCGCGCCACGCAGCTGCTGCGGTCGCTGGCGCTCGAGCGCCTCGTGATCGCGCGCGACGACGGTGCGCCCGTGGTCGACGTCGGCTCTCGCCGCGCCGTCTTCCCGGCGCGGCTGCACCTCCAGGACGCCACGGGCCGCTCCTTCGGGCTGCTGCAGGTCAGCGCCCAGGAGCCCCGGGCGTTCGCCGCCTCCGTCAAGCGCCTGACCCGCATGGAGGTCGTGCTGCGGCGCGGGAGCGAGCTCCTGGCCAGCACGAGCGCGCCCGCGGCTCGCCTCGACCTCCCGCGCCCCCGGGGCCGCGTGCAGCTCGGCGGCACCCCGTTCATGGCCTCCACCTCCTCGGAGCCGGGCTTCGGCGCCATCCCGGTGCGGGTCGGTGTGCTGGCCTCCACCGCGGGGATCGACGGCGACAGCGGCGACGCGCGGCTGCCGTCGGCCGCGATCGTCCTCGGCTTCTGCGCGCTCGCGTTCTGCTTCGCGATCATCGCGTCACGGTCGCTGCGGCGGCAGATGGAGGGGCTCCTGCGGGCCGCCCGGCGCCTCGGCGGCGGCGACTTCAGCGCCCGGGTGCCCACCGTCGGCCGGGACGAGTTCGCCGAGCTCGGCGCGGAGTTCAACCGGATGTCGGAGGAGCTCGAGCGGCGGCTCGAGGACCTCCGGGCCCAGCAGGAGCGCCTAGCGGGCGCCATGCGCCGCATCGGGGAGACGTTCGCCGCGAACCTCGACCGGGACGGGCTGCTGGCGATCGTGCTGCGGACCGCGCTCGACGGCGCCGGGGCCGTCGGTGGCCGCGCCGCGCTCCGGGACGGGCCGGACGCGCCGCTGCGCACGGTGGCCGAGGCGGGGAGCCTCACGGGGGTCGAGGCCGCGATCGACGACGCGGAGGCCCGGGCGCTGGCCACGGGCGCCTCGGCCGACGTCGCGCAGGACGGCGCCCACGCGCTCGCCCACCCGCTGCGCACCACGAAGCACCCGCCGATGGTCAACGGCGTCGTGGCGGTCGCGCGGGCCGACCGTGCCTTCACCGACGCCGAGCGCGAGCTCTTCGAGTACCTGGCCCAGCAGGCGGCGGTGTCCGTCGAGAACGTGGGGCTCCACGAGACCGTCGAGCGCCAGGCGGTCACCGACGAGCTGACGGGCCTGGCCAACCGGCGGCGCTTCCAGGAGACGCTGTCCACCGAGATCGAGCGCTCCCGCCGCTTCGAGGCTCCGCTGTCGCTGCTCATGATCGACCTCGACGACTTCAAGCTGGTCAACGACGACCACGGGCACCTCGCCGGCGACCTCGTGCTGCGCGAGGTGGGGCGCGTCGTGCGGGAGTCCTCGCGCGAGATCGACACGCCGGCGCGCTACGGCGGCGAGGAGCTCGCGATGGTGCTCCCCGGCACCGACCTCGGCGGCGCCCACCGCGCGGCCGAGCGCGTCCGCGAGCGGATCGCCCAGCTCGAGCTGCAGATGCCCGACGGCGGGACGGTCGCCGTCACCGCCAGCGTGGGGGCCGCGACGCATCCCGCGTCGGCGGGCGGCGCGCGCGAGCTCGTGGCCGCCGCCGACGCCGCGCTCTACGAGGCCAAGCGCGCGGGCAAGAACCGGACGGTGCTGGCGGCGCCGGTCACGCTCCGGGACGGCCGGTAGCATCCCTCGGGATGGGACTGCTCGACGACGCCATCCGCCAGCACCTCGAGCTCAAGCGCCGCCACGGGGCCGATCCCTCCACCGTGGCCAAGCTCGAGCACGAGGCCTTCGGCCCGATCGAGCGCGAGGACGCGCTGGGGGTCGAGGAGCCCGGGGGCCCCGAGCCCGACCTCGCCGCCGCTGCGCACGAGACGGCCGCGGAGGAGGAGCACGCCTACGCGGACGCCGAGCAGGAGGCCGACGCGAGCTGGGCCGCAGCCCACCCGGAGCCGGCCGCCTCCGTGGCGCTCGAGCCCGAAGCTCCCGCCGGCGAGCCCGCCCCGCCGCCACCGCTCGCGCCCCCCGAGCCCGCCGCCGAGCCCCCGGCGCCGCCGCCGGCCCCGGGCGGCTCCGTGCGCCTGGACGAGCAGCCCGGGGAGCGCACGGTCGAGTTCTCGGCGCTCGAGCCCGAGCCCGAGCCCCGGCCCGACGCGGAGCCCGGCGACCACGACGAGCTCGAGCAGACCCCCGAGTTCCTCCAGGAGACGCCCGAGCACGACCGGCTCTGGTTCGAGCAGAAGCCGCCGCGCGACTTCGACTTCTAGCGCTCGACGATCACCGCCGCCCGCTCGGCCGGCGCTAGGCTTGCGCCCCTCGCGGGGCCTTAGCTCAGCTGGTAGAGCGCCTGCTTTGCAAGCAGGAGGTCAGGGGTTCGAGACCCCTAGGCTCCATCCGCGTCCCGCGTCCTGTGCAGAGATCGCGATGCACGCGAGTCGGTCGTGAGGACGCGGCTGCTCCACCGATGGTGACGGGAGACGTTGCGGAGCCCGAAAGGGCCGACGCGGTCGTTGGGCGGCCCGTTCGGCCCTTTCGCTCCCGGGCTCCCGAGGGCACGACGGCGACCGGGCCGGTGCGGTCGTACCGCAACCCCTTCGGCCCTCTCGGCCGGCCCGGGCGTCTGAACCGACGGAACGATCTCCAGCGCCTGGAGCCACCGGGTCGGTACCGGGCTCGGCAAGCGAACCGACCCAACGGCCACCTACTCGCAGACGCGACCGGTACCTAGGCTGCGGCTGTGAGCCGCGGCCCAGGTGGCCAGGCGCGAGAGGGCTCGGGTCCCTGACGCATGATCGGGGGCCGACGAGGCGAGCGCTATGCCGATGGTGCGCCCGTTGAGGGTGAGGGTGCCGAACTGACGATCCATCCACCCAGTCCTGCTGCCGGGTGTGAGTCCTGGGCCCCAGCCGCCTTTCATCGTCGCCGGAAACCCGACTGAACCGAGCCCCCACCGTTGCGACGGGATCGTTTCGCCCATCAGCGTTGCGACACGACGACCTGCGGCACTGCATCTCATCGCCAGAACGAAGCGCGCCTGGTCTGCCAGCCTCCAGTTCGTCTGCCCGAAGGCGGTGTACGAACCGCCGAGGATGCGGCTCCCCTCCACGACGGTTCGCTGATCGCCAGCAAGACGCAGCTGCTGGGTAGCAAGTCGAGCTGCCGCGTCGGATGCACCCAAGCTCGCCCACAGCCGCTCGGCGGCCGTGTTGTCCGACGCGGTGATCGCTCGCACAAGGTCGCGATCGTTAGCAGTGCCTGCGGAGATCGCGGCCATGGCGACTGGGACCTTGCTGGTCGACCAGGCCGTCCCGAAGCGCAGGTCGCCGACAACGGCAGTGTGGGCTCCAGCCGTGATCGCCACGCCCTCGCGGCCTGGTAGCTGGTGCGCAAGTCGAGCAAAACTCGCTGCGGCTGTTTCTGAGAAGCCGCTCCGCCGCGATTCGCCCGTGGCGGGCACGGTAGAAGCGGCGGCACTCGGCTCGATCTCGTCGGAACCGGCGGGTAACGACGACGCACCGTTGACGCGCAGCCGCCGAGCCGCTTCTAGGTCTCGTACCTCCCGACGCAACCTGGCTACCCGGGCTTCGGCACGGGACTGCCTCGTTTCGGCGCCCAGCGACGAAGGCGGCCTACTGGGCGAGGCAACGGTCGCTCCTCCACAGCCTGAGCCCGTTGCCAGGACCAGACCGACGATCAGCGCCTGGCCCGACGTGACGTTCATGCCGAGCTCAGCCTATCGATGGTCTGTCAATCTGTCGTTCGCTTCCTTAGAGTCCCGGACTTCGCATCAACGAAGGGGGCTTCGAGATGAGATTCATAGTGCGGCGACCCCGCCGCATGCCCGGCGTCACGATGGGGGCGGTCTTTGGCGCCACGATCCTCCTTGCGGCTTGTGGCGGGACTTCGGCAGATCAAGAGCGTCTGCAGAACGAGAAGCTCGCAGCGGCCCGTGCCGAGGGACGGCGTCAAGCCAAAGCGGAGGCAGCCACCAAGGAAGCCGCACGTCAGGCGAAGAAGCTCGAAAAGGAACTTCGTGCGTTGAAAAAGCAGAGGAGCGCGCCCACGAGGACGTCGACGAGTCGGAGCCCGAGCCCCTCAGCTCCGACTGCTGCTTCAGGAACCACCTGCGGCGGAGGAGTGTCGGCGGGCAACGCAGGAACGACATGCCCATTCTCGTTGAACGTCGCCGACGTCTACCGAGGATCGGACGGAGCGTCGAGCATCGATGTGTACAGCCCGGTCACCAGGTTGACCTACACCATGAGCTGCTCCTCAGGCTCGCCCACAGTGTGTCGGGGAGGAAACAACGCCGTCGTCTACATCCGGTGAGGCGAGGTCGTCGGACCACCGGCCTCGACCCGGACAACCGGCGCGAGCCCGTACGCGACGTCGACTGACCGACCCCGACGCAACAGCCGCCTCGCGACGGGCGACGAGGACCGTAGTACACGAATTGGCCACGGCGCGCCCTCGGCACGGCTCCGGCCGCGCCTCACCCGCCGGGCCGCGCCGGGCGCAGCACGACGACCTCGCTGCGGACGTGCTCCAGCAGCCAGGCGATGTCCGCGGGCGCGAAGCCCTCGCCGGGCCGCGTCTCGGCCGGTACGACGATGCGGCTGAAGCGCTCGCGCTCGAGCGCCTCGTTCAGCGCGTGGCGGTGGGTTCGCCCGCGCTCGATGCGCGCGTCGACCACGACGCCGGCACGGCCGGCGTGCTGGTCGATCGCCTCGAGGAGGTCGAGCGCCTGCTCGGATTGCCGCGGCAGCGGGGAGTCCAGCGGGAGGCGCAGTGGGACGAGGGCGAGGAAGACCGGGACCAGCGTGGCCGACTGCGCGGCGGCGAGGCGGAGCGCGGCGTCGAGCGCCGGCTCGGAGAGCGATCGTCCGACGAAGGGGAACGCGATCCGCCCGGTGCCGGTGGCGCGCTCGCCTCGACGACCGCCGCGGGCGACCACGAAGCAGAGCGAGGTGAGCAGGGCCGCGGCGACGGCGGCCGCGACGACGCTCATCGCCGGTCCGGGCGCCGCGTGCGGTCGGCGACGATCCGCAGGTCCACGCCGGGCAGCCGCCGGAGCAGGGACATCGCGAGGCCCTCGCGCAGCCGGGCGAGGCCCCGCGGCGGCTCCGGCGCTCCCATCAGGACGTAGGTGGTGCCGCGATCGCGGGCCACCCGGACGGTCACGTCGGCGACGTCGTCGCCCGCTTCGACGAGCAGGGTGGCGCCGAGCACGGAGGCCAGCCGGCGCAGCGACTCGAGGGCGATGCGGTCGGCTTCCGACGGCTGGGCTCCCGGCGCGCGGACGCACAGCAGGTCGAGCTCCGCGCCGAGGCGCTGCGCGGAGCGCCAGGCGCGGCGGACGACCCGCTGGCCCTCGGCGTCGAGGCGGACGAGGGCCAGGAGGCGCTCGCCCACCGCCTGCGGCGCGCGACCCTCGATCAGGCGCTCGTCGCGCCGGGTGGCCGAGAGCGGCGGCGAGGACGCGCGGACCAGGCGCTGGGACTCGACGCCCTGGGCGACCTGCCGCAGCGCGATCTCGCGCAGCGCTCCGAGGTGCTCGATCTTGAAGAAGCCGTTGAGTGCCGCCTCCACGCGCTCGCGCGGGTACACCTTGCCCGCCCGCAGCCGCGCCACGAGCGCCTCGGGCGTGAGGTCGACCAGGACGACCTCCTCGGCCCGGGCGATGACCGCGTCCGGGACCGTCTCGCGCACGCGCGTGCCGGTCAGCTCGAGCACCTGGTCGTTGAGCGACTCGAGGTGCTGCACGTTGACCGTGGAGAAGACGTCGATCCCCGCGCTCAGCAGCGCCTCGACGTCCTCCCAGCGCTTGGCGTGCTCCTGCCCCGGGGCGTTCGTGTGGGCGAGCTCGTCGACCAGGCAGAGCTCGGGAGCGCGGAGCAGCACCTGCGGGAGGTCCATCTCGTCGGCCTCGATCCTGGTCGACCGGACGCCGACGGAGACCCGCCGACGCGGCACGATCTCGAGGCCGACCGCCTGCGCCGCGGTCGGCGGCCGGTCGTGCGCCTCGAGGTAGCCGATCACGACGTCCCGGCCGGCCTCGGCCTCGGCCTGCCCGTCCTGCAGCATCCGGTAGGTCTTGCCGACTCCCGCCGCCATGCCGAGGAAGACCTTGTGGTGCCCCGCCACCCGACGGACGCTAGGCGCCGAGGAGGCCGTGGACGACGAGGTCGATCAGCTTGACCCCGGCGAAGGGGGCGATCAGGCCGCCGAGCCCGTACACGAGCAGGTTGCGCCGGAGCAGCAGCGTGGCGCCCACCGGCCTGTAGCTCACGCCGCGCAGGGCGAGGGGCACCAGCACCGGGATGATGATCGCGTTGAACACGATCGCCGAGATGATCGCCGACCGCGGCGTGCCGAGGGCCATGAGGTTGAGCCGATCGAGCGGCCCGTGCGCGGCGCCCGAGGCGGCGTAGGTCGTCGCGAAGATCGCGGGCAGGATCGCGAAGTACTTCGCGACGTCGTTGGCGATGGAGAAGGTGGTCAGCGCGCCGCGGGTGATGAGCAGCTGCTTGCCGACCTCGATGATCTCGATGAGCTTCGTCGGGTTGGAGTCGAGGTCGACCATGTTGCCCGCCTCGCGCGCCGCCTGGGTGCCCGTGTTCATCGCCACGCCGACGTCGGCCTGGGCGAGCGCGGGCGCGTCGTTCGTGCCGTCGCCGGTCATCGCCACCAGGCGGCCCTGGCCCTGCTCGTGGCGGATCAGCTCGAGCTTGCGCTCGGGCGTGGCCTCGGCGAGGAAGTCGTCGACGCCCGCCTCGCCGGCGATCTTCGCCGCCGTGAGCTGGTTGTCGCCCGTGACCATCACCGTCCGGATGCCCATCGCCCGCAGCTGCTCGAAGCGGGCGGCCATCCCCTCCTTGACGGTGTCCTTCAGGTACACGACGCCGAGGACGCGCTCGTCGCGGGCCACCGCGAGCGGCGTCCCACCCTCGCGGGCGACACGCTCGAGGATCGGCTGCAGGTCCGGGGGCGGCTGGCCCCCTCCGGACCGGACGAAGGCGACGATGGAGTCACCGGCGCCCTTGCGCAGCCGCGCGCCGTCGAAGTCGATGCCCGACATGCGCGTCTGCGCGGTGAACGCCACGAACTCGGCTCCGGCCGGCGCCATCGCGTGCTGCCGGATCCCGTACTGCTTGGCCAGCACGACGATGGAGCGGCCCTCGGGGGTCTCGTCGGCCAGGGACGAGAGCTGCGCCGCCTCGGCGAGCTCGCCCTCGGTGACGCCCTCGACGGGGAGGAAGTCGAAGGCCTGCCGGTTCCCGAGGGTGATCGTGCCGGTCTTGTCGAGGAGCAGGACGTCGACGTCACCCGACGCCTCGACCGCGCGGCCCGAGAGCGCCAGGACGTTGCGCCGGACGAGGCGGTCCATCCCCGCGATGCCGATGGCCGAGAGCAGCGCGCCGATCGTCGTCGGGATCAGCGCGACCAGCA
>CAXSFZ010000022.1:0-7738 GCA_964236905.1 uncultured Solirubrobacteraceae bacterium
CCTCGGCGTTGTCCGAGAGCCCGCGGCGCCAGCCGTCGCCGTAGCCGATCGGCACCGTGGCGAGCACGGTGTCGCGCTCGGCCACGAAGCGGCGCCCGTACCCCGCGCTCTCCCCCGCCGCGCAGGCCTTGACCGCCGCGACGTAGGAGGTGAGCCGGAGCGCCGGCCGCAGCCCCAGGCGTGCGGGGTCCGCGTTGGCCGGATCGAGCCCGTAGAGCGCCACGCCCGCCCGGACCATGTCGAAGTGCGCCGCGCGGTCGCGGAAGGCCGCCGCGGAGTTCGCCGCGTGGACCAGCACCTCGCGGAAGCGCTCGCGCAGCGGCGCCGCCCAGGCGCCGAAGCGAGCCAGCTGCTCGTCGAAGAACGGGTCGCCGGGGTCGTCGGCGGTGGCGAAGTGGGTCATGAGGCCCGCGAGCTGGCCGCGGGCGGCGAGCTCCTCGGCCACCGCGGTGGCCTGCGCGGCCGAGCGGGTCCCGAGCCGGCCCATCCCCGAGTCGAGCTTCACGTGGACGCGGGCGCCCGGCGGGAGCCCCTCGAGCTGCTCGGGCTCCCAGACCACCACGTCCGCGCGCGCGGCGAGGGCGATCTCGCGCTCCTCCCCCGACAGCGCCCCGAGCACGAGGACGCGGGAGCGGGTGAGGCCCGCCGCACGCAGGTCCGCGGCCTCGAGTGCGGTCGCCACCGCGAGCCAGTCCGGCTCGGCGGCCCGGGCGGCGAGCGCCGCGCCGTGCCCGTAGCCGTCGGCCTTCACCACGGCGCAGAGCAGGGTCCCCGGGTTGAGCGCCGCGCGCACCCGGGCGGCGTTGGCGGCGATCGCGGAGGGATCGACCTGGGCCTGCGCCCGGAGCGCCATATCGTGCGCCGCTCCTAGTCGCGGGAGAGCGACTCGAGCACGTCGATGCGCGTGACCAGGCCGATCAGCCGCCCGTGCTGCACGACGGGCAGCCGGTTGTGGTGCTTGGCCGAGATGACGTGCGCGGCCTCCTTGGCGGTGGCCTCGGGCGCGATCGTCACCGGGTCCTGCGTCATGAGCTCGCCGGCGCGGGCGGCCGTCGCCTTGCGCAGCCGCTCCTCGAAGTGCTTCTGGCCGTTCAGCTCGAGCGGGATGAGCCCGCCGAAGAGCTCGATGTAGTGCGGGACGTGGAGGTCGCCCTCCTCGTCCCCGATCACCAGGTCGGCCTCGGTGATGATCCCGACGCAGCGCCCGCCCTCGTTGACCACCGGAAGCCCGTTGACCTCGTGCTCCTGCAGCTTGGCGTAGACCTCCTCGAGCGTGGCGTCGGGGCCGACGGTGACCGGGTCGGTGTCCATGATCTCGGCGACGGTCTGCATCCCGCGATGAGGCTACTCGGCTTCCGGGCCGCCGGCCGACCCGCCGCCGGCCCGGCCGAGCTGCTCGACGACGTCGCCGGCCATCACCGCGCGGGCGGCCCCGACGGCCCTCGCGGCCAGGCGCCCGGCGAGCAGGTGCAGCCGGACCCCCGCCACGGCGGCGCTGAAGGGGTCGAGCCCGGCGGCCAGGAGCGCGCCGCAGACGCCGGCCAGCACGTCGCCGGTGCCGGCGGTGGCCAGCCCCGGCGCCCCGCCGGGCGAGACGGCGACGCGGCCGTCCGGCGCGGCGACGAGGGTGTCGTCGCCCTTCAGGACCACGACCGCGTCGGTCTGCGCGGCGGTCCGGCGCGCGTGGCGGAGCCGCTCGGCGGCGACCGCGGCGCTCTCGATGCCGAGCAGCCGAGCGAGCTCGCCGGGGTGGGGCGTGAGGATGGTGGCCGCGGCGCGCGGGCGGATCCAGCGCGCCTGGCCGGCGAAGGCGTTCAGGCCGTCGGCGTCGAGCACGAGCGGCAGCGGGCACTCCTCGGCGAGCTCGACGACCATGTCCCGCGTGCCCTCGGCGCGGCCGAGCCCGCCGCCGAGCACGAGCGCCCCGGGGTGGCGGCCGGCCTCGTCGAGCGCCCGCTGGGCGGCCTCGACGCGCAGCGTGCCGTCGTCGTCGGGCAGGCCGCGGGTCATGATCTCGGTGAGCTTGACCTCGAAGATCGCCTCGAGCGAGGCGGGCACGAGCGCCGTCACGTAGCCCGCCCCGGCGCGCGCCGCCGCCCGGGCGGCGAGGCAGACCGCACCCGTGAGGCCGCGGGAGCCGCCGACCACCAGCACGTGGCCCGCGGAGAACTTCGTGGCCTCGGCCCCGCGCTCGGGCAGCACGTCGAGGACGTCCGGGCCGGCGAGCGCGACGGGGGCGTCGCCGAAGGCCGCGCCCAGGCCGATGTCGACGACGCGGACCTCGCCGGCGCAGCCCTTCCCCGGGTGGATCCACAGGCCCGGCTTCGCGGCGGCGAAGGTCGCCGTGGCCCGCGCCCGGACGACGAGGTCAGGGTCGGCCATCACGCCCGTCGAGGCGTCCACCCCGCTCGGCACGTCGCAGGCGACCACCGGGAGGCCGGACTGGCGCACGAGCCGGATCGCCTCGGCGGCGGGGCCGCGCGGGACGCCGGCGCTCCCCGTGCCGAGGATGCAGTCGACGACTCCCGCCGCGCCCTCGAGGGCCCCGGGCACGATCGCGAGCGGCCCCGGACCCGGGAGCGCCTCGGCCGCAGCCCGCGCGTCGCCCGTGAGCTCGCTCGCCGGCCCCGTCGCGAGCACGCGGACCTCGCGACCCTGCGCGCGCAGCAGCGCGGCGGCCACGTAGCCGTCGCCGCCGTTGTTCCCCTTGCCGCAGACGACCGCGATGACGCCGTCTGGCAGCACCTGGGCCGCGAGGTCGGCCAGGCCGCGCCCGGCGCGGGCCATGAGCTCGGCGCCCGGCGTGCCGCCCGCGATCGCGGCCGCATCGGCCGCGCGCATCGCCTCCGCGTCCGGCAGCGGCGTCAGCCCCCTCACCGGGCGAGCACCGCGACCGCGCCGGCCATGGCCCGCGTATGGGTGAGCGAGACCTCGACGCGGACGCCCAGCGCGTCGGCCCGCGCCGCGACCTCGCCGTACAGGACGACGCCCACCGCGGCGCTCCCGCCCCCGGCCACCTCGATGAGCTGCGGGGAGAAGACGTCGAGCCCGAGCGCCTTGGTGACCGCCTCCTTCGCGCAGAAGCGCGCGGCGAGGTGCTGCGCCGGCCGCGCGCGCGAGGCCGCGTAGGCGCGCTCGCCGTCGGTGAAGAGGCGGGTGGCGAGCCCGGGGCGCCGGGCCAGTGCCGCCTCCATGCGCTCCACCTCGAGCAGGTCCAGCCCGATGTGGCTCACGCCGCCGAGGCTACCAGCGCCTCAGGCGGCGAGCCCCTCGACCACGGCGACCAGCTCGGCGCAGATCGCGTCGGTCTCCGCCCGGGTCGGCGCCTCGACCATCACCCGCACGAGCTGCTCGGTGCCGCTCGGGCGCACGAGCACCCGGCCGCGGCCGGCGAGCGTGGCACCCGCCGCGTCGGCGGCGGCGGTGAGCGCGGGGGCCGCCACGGCCGCCGTGCGGTCGGCCACCGGCACGTTCACGAGGCGCTGCGGGAGCTTCTGCATCGCGTCGCGGTCCGCGAGGTCCGCGCCGGCGAGCGCCTCGAGGGTGAGCAGCGCCGCCGCGATGCCGTCGCCCGAGGGCGCGAAGCCCATGTCGATGATGTGGCCCGACTGCTCGCCGCCGAGGCTCCAGCCCCGTGCGCGCAGCTCCTCCAGGACGTACCGGTCCCCGACGCCGGTGGTCGCCGTCTGCACCCCGGCCTGCTCCATGGCGCCGAAGAAGCCGAAGTTCGTCATGACCGTCACCGCGACGCCGCCGCCCGTGAGCCGGCCCGCGCGCTTCAGGTGCAGCGCCGCGAGCGCGAGGAGCTCGTCGCCGTCGACCACCACGCCATGGCGGTCGACCGCCAGCAGCCGGTCGCCGTCCCCGTCGAAGGCGAAGCCGAGCGCATGGCCCCCGGCGCGGACGACCTCGCCGAGCGCCTCGACGTGGGTCGAGCCGCAGCCGTCGTTGATGTTCCGCCCGTCGGGCGCGTCGGCGAGGACCGTCGGCGCGGCGCCCAGCCGGCGGAAGATCTCCGGGGCGACCCGGTGGGTCGACCCGTGCGCGCAGTCCAGGACGACGTCGAGGCCGGTGAGGTCGAGCCCCGCGAAGCGGCTGTGGAGCGCCCGCAGGTAGTCCTCCTCGGTGCCGCGCAGCGCCCGGATCCGCCCCATGCGCGGGGGCGTCGCCGGGCTGGCCTCCGCCGGCGGCTCACCGGAGCCGACGCCCGCGGGCCCGCGCTCCAGGCGCTCCTCGATGGCGAGCTCCGTCAGGTCGGAGAGCTTGAAGGCGTCGGCCCCGAAGAACTTGATGCCGTTGTCGGCGTAGGGGTTGTGCGACGCGGAGATCACCGCGGCCAGGTCGAAGCCGTACCGCGCGAGCAGCAGCGGCGCCGCGGGGGTCGGCAGCACGCCGCCGAGCAGGACCTCGCCCCCGGCGCTCGCGATCCCGGCCGCCAGCGCCGCCTCGAGCATGGTGCCCGACTCGCGCGTGTCGCGCAGGACGAGCACCCGCGGCCCCGTGTCCGGCCGCCCGCCCGCCGCGCGGGCACGCTCCACCGCCTCCTGGGTGACCGCGCGGCCCAGGCCGAGCGCCAGCTCCGCCGTGAGGACCACGCCGGCCACGCCACGGACGCCGTCCGTGCCGAAGAGCTTCCGCACGCGCGCCCTAGCGCTTGGAGAACTGCGGCTTCTTGCGGGCCTTCTTGAGCCCGGCCTTCTTGCGCTCCTTCACGCGCGGGTCACGCGTGAGGAAGCCGCGCTTCTTGAGCTCGCCGCGGAGGTTCGGGTCCGCCTCGAGCAGTGCGCGCGAGATGCCGTGGCGCAGCGCGCCCGCCTGCGCGGAGACGCCGCCGCCGTGGATGCGCACGTCGACGTCCATGCGGTCCTCGTACCCGACGGCCTCCAGCGGCTGGCGGATCCCGCGCTGCAGCGTCGGGCGCGGGAAGAAGGCGTCGAGCGCCTTGCCGTTGACGAGGTAGACCCCGGAGCCGGGCTTGAGGATCACGCGCGCGACGGCCGTCTTGCGCTTGCCGGTCGCGCGGTAGCGCGCGCCCTCGGCCAGCACGATCGAGGCGGCGATGGGCTCGGCGTGCAGGTCCTCGTCCTCGGCGCCGGCGTCCTCGGCGTCGTCCTCCTCGCCGCGGCCCTCCTCACCGTCGAGCACGATGTCGACCTCGAGGTCCATGCCGGGGATCGCGGGCTTCTCGCGCGGCGCGGCGGGCTCGTCCTCCTCGAGCTCCTCGTCGGCCACCATCGCGTCGGCGGCGGCGGACGGGTCGACGGCCGCGTCGGCGGCGGCGAGGTCCGGGGCGGCGTCGCCGACGGCGGCCTCGGGGGCCGGCGCCGGCACCCTCGCCTCGGCGGCGGCCTGCTCGGCGCCCACGACGGGCTGCTCCTCCTCGGTCGGGACGGGCAGCTGGGCGGCGGCGGCCTCCTCGGCGGCGGTCTGCTGCGCGGCGGCCTCGGCGTCGTCGTCGGCGGGGGGCGTCTGGTCGGCCATCAGTGGGCGATCTCCATCGGGGCGGGCGTCTGGGCGGTGTGCGGGTGGGTCGGGCCCGCGTAGACCTTGAGCTTGGTGAGCTGCTTGCGGGCCAGGCGGTTGCGCGGGAGCATCCCCTTGACCGCCTTGCGGATGACCTCCTCGGGACGCCGGTCGAGCATCTCCTCGAGGGTCCGCGACTTGAGGCCGCCCGGGTAGCCCGAGTGGCGGTAGTAGCGCTTCTCGGTGCGCTTGGAGCCCGTCACCGTGATCTTCTCCGCGTTGACCACCACGACGAAGTCGCCCGTGTCCACGTGCGGCGTGTACTCCGGCTTGCGCTTGCCGCGCAGCGCGTCGGCGATCTGGGTCGCCAGGCGCCCCAGGGTCTGGCCCTCGGCGTCGACGACGAGCCAGGTGCGCTCGCGGTTCTCTGAGGTGGCGACGTAGGTCTTCACGGTGGCCCTGGTGTTCGGGAGCGGGAGCCGGCCCGCGTGGTGCGGCGACGGCAGGAGGGCGCGACGCACGGGGTGCGCGGCGGCGACGCAGTGTAGCGCCGGCCGCCGGGGCGGCGCGGCCCGAGCGCTCACTCCCATTCGATGGTGCCGGGCGGCTTGCTCGTGATGTCGAGGACGACCCGGTTGACCTCCCGCAGCTCGCCGATCATGCGGGCCATGATGGTCTCGAGCAGGTCGTAGGGCAGCCGGGCCCAGTCGGCCGTCATCGCGTCGTCGGAGGTCACCGCGCGGATGACCACCACATAGCCGTAGGTGCGCTCGTCGCCCTGGACGCCGACCGTGCGCACGTCGGGCAGCACGCAGAAGGACTGCCAGAGCTCGCGGTAGAGGCCGGCCCGGCGGATCTCGTCCTGCAGGATCGCGTCCGCGTCGCGCAGGAGGTCCAGGCGCTCCTTGGTCGCCTCGCCGCCGACCACGCGGATGGCCAGGCCGGGGCCCGGGAACGGCTGGCGCCACACGAGCCGCTCGGGCAGCCCGAGCTCGGCGCCCACCGCCCGCACCTCGTCCTTGAAGAGCGCCCGCAGCGGCTCCACCAGGGCGAACTCGATGTCGTCGGGCAGCCCGCCGACGTTGTGGTGGGACTTGATCGTCGAGGTCCCCGTGCCGCCGCCGGACTCGATGACGTCGGAGTAGAGCGTTCCCTGCACGAGGAACCGGGCTCCCTCCCCGCCCGCGGCGAGCCTCGCCGCCTCCTCCTCGAAGACCCGGATGAACTCCGTGCCGATGAGCTTGCGCTTGGTCTCGGGATCCGAGACGCCCTTCAGCCTGGCCAGGAAGCGCTCCTCGGCGTCGACCGCCACGAGCGGCACCCTGAACGTGTCGCGGAAGGTCTTGACCACCTGCGCGCCCTCGTCCTTGCGCATCATCCCGTGGTCGACGAAGACGCAGGTGAGCTGGTCCCCGATCGCCCGGTGCACCAGGAGCGCCGCGACGCTCGAGTCCACGCCGCCCGAGAGGCCGCAGATGACCTTCGCGTCGCCGACCTGCTCGCGCACGCGCGCGATCTGCTCCTCGACGATCGAGGCGGCGCTCCAGGTGAGCTCGCAGGCGCAGATGTCCCCCAGGAAGGTCTTGAGCACCTCCTGTCCGTAGGGGGTGTGGACGACCTCGGGGTGGTACTGGATGCCGTAGATGGACCGTGTCGTGTCCTCCATCGCCGCCACGGGGGACATCGTGCTCGAGGCGAGCGGGGTGAAGCCGGGCGGCGCGGTGTAGACCGTGTCGCGGTGGCTCATCCAGCAGGCCTGCTCGGCCGGAAGGCCGGCCAGGAGGCGCCCCGGCTCGCCCACGCTGAGCGTCGAGCGCCCGTACTCGCCCGTGACCGCGCTCTCCACCCGCGCGCCCTGGTCGATGGCGATGAGCTGCATGCCGTAGCAGATCCCCAAGACGGGAACCCCGAGCTCGAGCAGCTCGCGGTCCAGTGCGGGCGCGCCCTCGGCGTACACCGACGCCGGGCCGCCGCTCAGGATCAGCCCCTTGGGCCGCCGGCGGCGGACCTCCTCCGCGCCCACGTGGTGCGGCAGCAGCTCGGAGAAGACCCCGCACTCGCGCACCCGCCGGGCGATGAGCTGGGAGTACTGCCCGCCGTAGTCGAGGACGACGACCTCGTCGAGATGGGTCCCCGACGGGCCGACCTCGATCGGCGCCGCCTCGTCGGTGAGTTCCGCCGCGACGGACGACGCCGTGACCTGGGCGTCGGGGTGGTTCACGCGAGCGCCGGCGTGGCCGTGGTTCCACGCCGTCTCGACATCGAGGTAGGCCGC
>CAXSFZ010000022.1:7748-9008 GCA_964236905.1 uncultured Solirubrobacteraceae bacterium
CGGGGACTCGGCCGCCACGGCGCCGCCGTTGCCGCCGTTGCCGCCGCCGCCGTGGTCCTCACGGGCCGCGGCGCCGCCGCGGGCGCCCATGCCGACCCCCTGCGAGGTCTGCAGCTGCTTGCCCTCGGTCATCAGCGCCGGGGCGATCATCACCTCGGCCCGGTTGAACTCCGCGAGGTCCTGGTAGCCGCAGGTCGCCATCGAGGTGCGCAGGCCGCCGAACAGGTTGAACGTGCCGTCGTTCTCGTGGGCGGGCCCGAGCAGGATCTCCTCGAGGGTCCCGTTCTGGACGGTCTGCACGCGGGCGCCGCGCGGCAGCGAGGGGTGGAAGGTCGCCATCCCCCAGTGGAACCCGCGCCCCGGCGCCTCGTGCGCGCGGGCCAGCGGGGAGCCGATCATCACCGCGTCCGCGCCGCAGGCGATGGCCTTCGACACGTCGCCGCCCGTCCGCATGCCGCCGTCGGCGATGACCTGGACGTACTCGCCCGTCTCGAGCATGTGCGTCGAGCGCGCGCCGGCCACGTCGGAGATCGCCGTGGCCTGCGGGACGCCGACGCCGAGGACCCCGCGGGTGGTGCAGGCCGCGCCGGGGCCGACGCCGACGAGGACGCCGGCCGCGCCCGTGCGCATGAGGTGCAGGCCCGTGTGGTAGCTCGCGCAGCCCCCGACGATGACCGGGACGCCCGCCTCGCGCACGAACTCCTTGAGGTTGAGCGGCTCGGAGGTCATGGAGACGTGCTCGGCGGAGACGACGGTGCCCTGGACCACGAGGATGTCGAGCCCCGCCTCCAGCGCGAGCTCCCAGTGCCGGCTCACGCGCTGGGGCGTGAGCGAGGCGGCGGCCACGACGCCCGCGGCCTTGATCTCGCCGATCCGCTGGGTGATGAGCTCGGGGACGATCGGCGCCTGGTAGATCTCCTGCATCTCCCGGGTCGCCTGCTCCTTGGGCAGCCCGGCGATGCGCTCGAGCATCTCCTCCGCGTTCTCGTAGCGGGTGAAGATCCCCTCGAGGTTGAGGACGGCGAGGCCGCCGAGCTTGCCGATGATCCCGGCGGTGGCCGGCGAGACGACGCCGTCCATCGCGGAGGCCATGAGCGGCAGCTCGAAGCGGTAGGGCCCGAGCTTCCAGGAGACGTCGACGTCGTCGGGGTCGCGCGTGCGGCGGCTTGGGACGATGGCGATGTCGTCGAAGGAGTAGGCACGGCGCCCGCGCTTGCCGCGGCCGATTCGCTCGGTGCCGCGCACCTCGAACAGGTCGCG
>CAXSFZ010000022.1:9018-35644 GCA_964236905.1 uncultured Solirubrobacteraceae bacterium
CGATGTCGTCGAACCCGTAGGCGCGGCGGGCCTTCTTGCCGCGGCCGATCTCGATCTCCATGGGGCGGGTCTCCTGCATCTCGGAAGCTGGGGAGCGGGCAAGGTAGCAGCGGCCCTGGACGGCATCCGACTTCGGCGTTACCGTCACAAACGTCGATGTCCTCCGAACGCCAGGACGTGCCGGTGCGCCGGCGTCCCTACCGCCAGACGGCCCGCGCCCGGACCGCCGCGGCGACCCGTCGGCGGATCCTCGACGCGGGGGCGGCCCGCGTGCGCGCGGAGCGGCCCACCCCGCTCGAGGCGATCGCCCGGGACGCGGGCACGACCGTGCCCACCGTGCTGCGCCACTTCGGCACCCGGGACGCCCTGGTGGCGGCGGCGGTCGCAGAGGCGCTCGCGGGCGTGCGCGCCGCCCGCCCGCGGGTGGCGCCGGGCCAGCACCGCGCCGCGGCCCGCGTGCTGGGCGCCGAGTACGAGCGGGAGGCGGGGCTGCTGCGCGCCGCGTCGCTGCTCGACCCCGACGCGCAGCGCGGGCTCGAGGCGGCCACCCGCCTGCACCGCGACTGGCTCGCGCGGACCTTCGCCGGGGCGCTCTCCCCCCTGCCGCCCGTGATCCACCGCCGGCGCCTGGCCCAGCTCGTCGCGGTGAGCGGGCCCGGGCCGTGGCGGGTGCTGCGCGACACGGAGCACCTCGGCGTGGATCAGGCCACCGCCGCCCTCGCCGAGCTGCTGCACGCGCTCGCCCCCTGAGGCGGGTACCGTCGGCAGTCATGTCCGACGCGACCGGCCTCACCCGGCGGCGCCTGCTCCTCGGCACCGCCGGCGGCGCACTCGCGGTGGGCGGCGGCGCGGCGTTCGTCGAGCGCTCGCCGCTCAAGCGGCGCTACGAGCGCCTGACCGGCGCCTGCGGCGACGCAGGCACGCCGCCGCCGTCCTCGCGCGCCCGCGTGCTGCGGGGGACGCTGCGGACCGAGCACCTCCCGGGGGGCCGGACGGACTACCGGATCGCGCTCCCGCCCGGCTTCCGGGACGGCGAGGAGCCCGGGCTCCTCCTCTTCCTCCACGGTCGCGGCGGCAGCGCGGCCGACGCCACGCAGGCCCTGCGCCTGCAGGACGTCGCGGCGGCGACGCGCGCGCCCGACGCCGGCGACGGCCTGGCGGTCGCGGCCGTCACGGGTGGGGACGGCTACTGGCACCCGCGCGCCGACGGGCGCGATCCGCTCGCGATGGTCCTCGACGAGTTCCTGCCGCTCTGCGCCGAACGGCTGGGCGAGGCGGGCGGACGCGTCGTCATGGGGGTGTCGATGGGCGGCTACGGCGCGGCCCTCGCGGCCATGACGCGGCCCATGGCGTTCCGCGGGCTCGTGGTCTCGAGCGGTGCGGTGTGGACCGGGCGGGCGGAGCAGCTCGCCGGCGTCCCGGACGCCTTCGACGACGCCGCCGACTACGCCCGTCACGACGTCGTGGCCGGAGCGCGTCGTGGGGCGTTCGGGGCCCTGCCGGTCCGGGTCGACTGCGGCACCGCCGATGCGTTCGAGGCCGGCAACCGCGCGTTCGCGGGGGCCGTCCGCGCCCGCGAGCAGCGCTTCGACGCCGGCTGCCACGAGCGCCGGACCTGGGAGCGCTACGCGCCCGCGCAGGTGCTCTTCGCGCGGCGCGCCGTGTTGGCGGAGCCCTTCGCGAGCTGACCTCGGCGCGAGCGGTGGCGGCTCCGGCGCGCGGGGGCGGCTTAGGAGACGTCGGCGGTCGGCGCCAACCGCTCGACCGAGGTCTCCGCGTACATGCGGTCGACGGCGCGCGGATCGACGAGCCCGGCGCCCAGGCGCATCGTTGACTCCGCACCGCAGGCCACGCCGAAGCGCAGGCACTCCTCGACCTCGTGGCCCTCGTAGCGGTGCGCGACGTAGCCCGCCAGGAACGCGTCGCCGGAGCCGACGGCGGCCACCGCCTCGCGCGGATCGATCCAGACCCGCAGGAGCCGGCGCTCGCCGCCGGCGGACACGCAGGCGACGCACCCGTCCGGGAGGGTCATGATCGCCTGGTGCGGCCCGAGCTGCACCATCTCGCGGACCGCGATCCCGCGGTCCTCCTCGTCGTTGAACTCGTGCCCGACGAGCTCCTCGGCTTCCAGCACGTTCGGGGAGATGACGTCGGGCTCCGCGCGCGCCGCGTGGCGCAGCGGCTCCCCGTCGGTGTCGATGACGGTCGCCACCCCCAGCTTGCGCAGCTCGCGGATGAGGCCGGCGTAGATGTCGTTCTCGACCCCGCGCGGCAGCGACCCGGCGAAGACGACGATCGCCGCGCCGCGCGCGAGGTAGAGCAGCTTGTCGCAGAAGAGCTCGACCTCCGCGCTGGTCACGGCCGGACCGCGCTCGTTGACCTCGGTCGTCTCCCCGTTGGTCGGGTCGTGGACGGCCATGTTGGTCCGCGACTCCTCGCGGATCCGGACGAAGTCGTTGAGGATCTGCTCCTGGGTGAGCTGCTCGACGATGCGGGTGCCCGTCGGGCCGCCCTGGAAGCCCGTGGCGATCACGGGCTGGCCGAGCGCCTTGAGCGCCCGCGCGATGTTCACGCCCTTCCCGCCGGCCATCGTGGTCTGGTCCACCGTGCGGTGGCGGCGGCCGGGCCGGAAGCTCGGGACGGACAGCGACTTGTCGATGGCCGCGTTGAGGGTGACGGTGATGATCATGCGATCTCGGTCGCCTGCGGCCGGGGCCGCGCTGCTCGTCGGGTGGCCCTGCGGCGCAGGAGCACCGCGGACAGGCTACCGAGGAGGATGACCGCCGGCACCACCAGGGTCCGCGGCCAACCCAGCAGGTCGTCCAGGCGATCGCCGGTGCTCGCCTCGCGCACCGCGGTGGCGGTGACCAGCGGCACGCGGGCCACCACGGCGCCGCGCTGGCGCACCTCGATCGTCCCGACGCGGGCGCCGCGCGGCAGCGGCCCGTCGAGCTCGTCCGGAGCGCCCCGCACGCGGACCGCGAGGCGCTCGCCACGGCGCGCGGTGCGCACCACGCTCCGCTCGGCCACCAGCGCGACGCCGCCGTCCCGGTAGCGGAGGCCCGCCCGCCCGTAGCGCCGGCCCGCGCGCACGGCCGTCCGCCGGCTGTAGCGGGACAGCCCGTAGCGCAGCAGCGCCAGCGAGTCGGCGTCGCGCGCGGCCTCGCTCCGGGTGCCGAGGACCGCGGAGAGCACGGTCACGCCGCCGCGCTCGGCCGAGCCGACCAGCACGTAGCCCGCGCCGCTCGTGTGCCCCGTCTTCACGCCGTTGACCGCCGGGACCGCGCGGACGAGCGCGTTGCGGTTGGCGAACGTGCGGGGGAAGGCACCGGAGCGGATCGTGACGCTCGGCAGGTTCGTCGTCGTGCGGAAGAACGCGTGGGTCCGCAGGACCAGCGCCAGCTTCACGAGGTCGGCGGCGCTCGAGTAGTTGCCGGGGTCGTCGAGGCCGACCGGGTTGGCGTAGTGCGTGTCGCGCAGCCCGAGCGCACGCGCCCGGGCGTTCATGGCCCGGACGAAGCGCGCGCGGCTGCCGGAGATCCGCACCGCGAGCGTGGCCGCGGCGTCGTTGGCGCTCGCGAGGAGGAGCGCGCGCAGCTCGTCGCGGACGCTCAGGCGCTCGCCCGCCCGGAAGCCGGCGATCGACTCGGCGGGCGCGGCGCGGTAGCCGACCTCCACGACCACGTCGTCGAGCGAGAGCCGCTCGAGGGCGAGCAGGGCGGTCATGAGCTTCGTGGTCGAGGCGATGGGACGCCGGGCGTCCGCCCGCTTGCCCACCACGACGTCGCCCGTGGCGGGCTCGACCAGGATCGCGGCGGGAGCGGAGACGCGCGGCGGGCCGGCGGCGCGGGCGGCGGCCCGAGCCGGCGGCGCGGTCGCGGCGGCGAGCAGCGTGGCCAGCGCGACGGTGAGCAGCGCGGCCCGCGCGGCAGTGAGCAGCGCGGCCCGCGCGGCGGTGAGGAGAACGGCTCGCGCGGCGGTGAGGGCTCGCCCGGCGGTGAGGAGAACGGCTCGCGTCGGCGGCCGGCGGGCGGGCCCGGGCCGCCGGCCCGGCCGGGCGGACCGGGGGCGGCGCCGGCGCGCCGGGGTCACGGCCTGAGCTTGAGCTTCTGCCCGACGCTGAGGCTCTGCGCGTCCACGTCGTTGTAGTCGAGCAGGTCGGAGATCGAGACCCCGGTCTTCCGGGCGATGCTCCCGAGCACGTCGCCCTTCTTGACCGTGTAGGTCTTCCGCTTGGTCCGCTTGCGGGTGGCGGACGACTTCTTGGCGGCGGCCGCGGTCGAGCGCTTCGACGCGACGGAGGTCGTCCCGCTCGCGCTCGAGCCGAGGTCGAGCTCCGAGCGCGTTACGAGGTAGATCGCCAGGACCGCCCCGATCAGCGCGAGGGGCGCCAGCAGGCGCGCGGGGCTCCAGGTCGACATGACGCCCCCAGCTTACGGCGGATCGCACCATCGCGATCACACCGCAAGCGCCCATGCGGCGGCCCGGAGCCGCTCCGCCTCGGCCCGCGCTGCGCTCGCCGGCTCGCCGCCGCGCGTCTCGTGCGCACGCACGACGGACCGCGACGCGGTGACCAGCCCGCCGGCCGGCCCCGGCACCCACGCCGGCGCCAGCTCCTCGACCCTGCCGCCCTGCGCCCCGACCCCGGGCAGCAGGAACGGCGTCCGCGGCATGAGCTCCCGCAGCCGCGCGAGGTGCTCGGGCGCGGTGGCGCCGACGACGGCCCCGACGTCCGAGAGCGCGTGCTGCGGCTCCGCGAGGCCGGCGACGAGCGCGGCGACGCGCGCCCACACGGGCTCGCCGTCGGGGTCCGTCGGAAGGTCCTCCACGTCGGCGGCTCCCGGGTTCGAGGTCCGGACGAGCACGAAGAGCCCGCGGCCGTGCGGCCGGGCCACGGCCAGCAGCGGCTCCAGGGTGTCCGCGCCCATGTAGGGGCTGGCGGTCAGCGCGTCGGCCCCGAGGCCGGCGACCGGTCCGAACGGCGTTGCACTCTCGCCCAGGAACGCCTCGGCGTAGGCGCGGGCGGTGACGTCGATGTCGCCGCGCTTGGCGTCCGCGATGACCAGGAGACCCCGGTCGCGCGCCTCGGCGCAGACCGCCTCCAGCACCGCCCGCCCCGGCGCCCCGAGCCGTTCGAAGCAGGCCACCTGCGGCTTGACCGCCACCACCGCGGGCGCCACCGCCTCCACCACCAGGCGACAGTGCGCCCGCACCGCCCGGGCGAGCCGTTCGGCCGCCGGTCCCTCTCCCGCCGCGGCCAGCGCGTCGGGCCAGAGGCGCTGGGGGTCCGGGTCCAGGCCCAGCACCAGGTTGGAGTGGCGCGCACCGACCGCCTCGGCGAGCCGCTGGCCGAGAGGCGCGGGCATCGACGACGGACGCTAGCGGCGGGCGCGGATGGGATCGTCGGGCCGATCGGGGAGGATGCGCTGCGATGACGCCGCTCAACCGCCTCGCCTGGAGCGTCACCGTCGGCGCGTGCGCGCTGCTCACGGTCCTGCTCCTCATCGCGGGCTACCAGGGATACGGCGCCGTGGCCTTCGCCGTGGGCGCCAGCGCGGCGATCAACCTGCGCTGAGCCCGACGGGGCGGCGGGGCGGGACGGCGCGGCGGCGGGGCCACCGGGGCCACTCTCGGCGGGGGCCACCCGCCGAGAGGGCCGAAGAGGTCGCAGGACAGCCGCCTCGGCCCCCTCGCCGCCCCCACGCCTCCCCTTCACCCACGAGGGCCGAAGCGGTCGCAGCACAGCCGGATCGGCCCCCTCGCGACCCCCCCCGCCACCCCCCACCCGCCGAGAGGGCCGAAGCGGTCGCAGGACAGCCGCATCGGCCCCCTCGCCGCCGAAGCCGGTCGGAGGGAGCCTCCCGGTGGGCGTGGGCGGGAGGGTCTGCGTCAGCCGCGCGCCGGGACCTCGGTCCCGGGGACCACGCGGTCCTCGGGCTCGAGGTGGATGAGGACGTCGGTGCCCGCGAGGCGCGCCTGGATCGCGGCCTGCAGCGCGTGCGAGGTGCCGTGGGCGGCCTCGAGGGAGGTGCCGGTGCGGAACTGCACGTGCAAGTCGACGTAGCGCCGGGCCCCCGCGCGGCGCGCGCGGAGCTTGTGGAACCCGGCCACCCCGCGCGGCCCGAACGCGAGGATCTCATCGCCGATCGACGCGAGCTCCTCGGCCGGCAGCGCCTCGTCGACGAGCACCCGCGAGGAGGAGCGCAGGATCCGGATCCCGGCGACGACGATGGACGCGGCCACGAGCAGGGCCACCACCGGATCGATCCATGCGGCGTTGGTCAGCTGGACGAGCGCCAGGCCGACCAGCACGCCCCCCGAGGTCGCGGCGTCCGTGCGCAGGTGGGCGGCGTCGGCGGCCAGCGCCGGGGAGCCGGTGGCGTGCGCACGGGACCGCAGGCGCGCGGAGACGACGAGGTTGACGATGATCGACAGCGCCAGCACGGCGATCCCGAACCCGAGCGCGTGGACGTCCCCGCCGACCACCAGCCGCCGCACCGACTCGAACACGATCACGCCCGAGCCGACGAGGATCAGCATCCCCTCGACCGCGGCCGCCATGTCCTCGAGCTTCTCGTGGCCGTACGGGTGGTCGTCGTCGGCCGGCTCGTCCGCCTTGCGGACCGACACGAAGGCCACGACGGAGGCGACGAGGTCGAAGACCGAGTGGAGCGCCTCGGTGAGCAGCGCGACCGATCCCGTGACGGTGCCGGCGATGACCTTCAGCAGGATCAGCGTCGAGTTGGAGACGATGGACAGCGCGGCCGCGCCCGAGCGCGCCCCGGGCGCGGGGCCGCCGGGAGCTCCGCGGGCGGTCGGCGAGGCCACGCGGGTGCTCATCCCGGCGCTCCCAGCCGGACCCGGAACGCCGCGACCGCCCGGGCACGATGGGAGATCGCCGCCTTCTCCTCCGGCGCGAGCTCGGCCATCGTCCGGCCCGGTCGGGAGGGGTCGGCGAGCTCGTCGGGCAGGAACGCCGGGTCGTAGCCGAAGCCGTGGGCGCCGCGCGGGTGCGGATCGAGAGTTCCCGTGCACCGACCCTCCACGGTCCACGCCTCCCCCGCCGCCGGATCGACGAAGGCGATCGCGCAGACGTAGGCCAGGGCGTCCCCCGCCGGCGCCTCCTGCAGCAGCCTGCGGAGGTTCTCCTGATCGGTGGCGCCGTCCCCGGCGAAGCGCGCCGAGCGCACGCCCGGCGCGCCGCCGAGGGCGGCGGACTCGATCCCGGAGTCGTCGGCGATCACCGCGACGCCGAGCGCGTCGGCCGCCGCGTGCGCCTTGACGAGCGCGTTCGCGGCGAAGGTGGCGCCCGTCTCCTCCGGGCTCGGGAGCCCGTCGGGCAGGCCGATCAGCTCGTGCTCGGCGAGCATCGCGCCGAGCTCGGCGACCTTGTGGGCGTTGCGGGTGGCGAGCACGAGGCGCATCACGCACCGACCCGCCACCGCACGGCGCCCCGGCGCCCGACGTGGCCGACCCCGACCGCGGACCCCCGGTCCGCGGCGGCGCCCGCGCGGGCGCCGGCGCTCCCGGCGGCCCCGGCAGCTCCGGCGCTCCCGGCAGCTCCGCCGACGGCGCCGGCACCGCGGGCCGCCGCAGCCGCGCCGGGACCGCCGCGCCCGCGCGCAGCGGCCAGACCGCGCGCAGCGCCGGGAGCGCGGGCGGCGGCGGGGCTCACCGTGCGAGCACCGGCTCGAGCTCGACCGCCTCGACGCGGCCGAGCGGCATCTGGAGGAAGCGCGTCCCGACGGCACGGAACGGCTCCGGCGCGCCGGTGCACAGGAACGCGTAGGTGCCCTCTCCGGTGCGGCGGGTGGCGAGCCCGCGCGCCCCGAGGACGTGGGAGACCTGCCGGGCCAGCGGCGCGCCCGAGGCGATGATCGACACCTCCGGCCCGAGCATCCGCTGCAGCATGGGCCGCACGAGCGGGTAGTGCGTGCAGCCGAGCACGACGGTGTCGACGCCCGCGGCCCGCAGCGGCGCGCAGTAGCCGCGGACCATCTCGACCACGCGCTGGTCGTAGGGGAAGCCCTCCTCGATCAGCGGCGCGAGCTCAGGGCAGGCGACCTGGGTCACGAGGACGTGCGGATCGGCGGCCGCGACCGCGTCGAGATAGGCCCCGGAGCGGACCGTCGCCGGCGTGGCCAGCACCCCGATGCGCCCGTTGCGGGTGGCCGCGACCGCATGGACGCCGCCCGGGCGCACGACGCCGATCACGTCGACGCCCAGCGTCGTCTCGAGCATGCGGGTCTGCAGGGCCCCGAGCGCCACGGCCGTCGCCGAGTTGCAGGCGACGACCAGGAGCTTCGCGCGGTGGCGCAGCAGCTCCTCGGCGATCTCGAGGCTGAAGCGCTCGAGCTCCTCGACGCTCCGCTCGCCATACGGGAAGCGGGCCGTGTCCGCGAGGTAGACGAAGTCCTCGGCGGGAAGGCGGACCAGCAGCTCGTGGAGCACGGTCAGGCCGCCCACGCCCGAGTCGAAGACCGCGATCGGCCGGTCACGGGCGTGCGCGGGCACGGAGGCGGGGCGGGCCACCGCGCCAGGGTAGGCGACGGGGCGGCGACCCGACCCGACCGGGCCCGCGGGCCCCGCCTCCCGCGAGGCGGCCTCCTGCGTGCCCCGCTCCAGCCACCCCCGCGGGCTCAGCTCTTCCCGCCGCCGCCCACCTGGTCGATGGCCTCCTTCAGGTTCTTCGTGACGGTGCCGGCCAGGTCGAACTTCGAGCTCCCGGCGGCGGCGACGGCCACGGCGAGGACGCCGGCCACGAGCAGGATGAGCGCGACGTACTCGACGGTGCCCTGGCCTCGCTCGGGGGCGGCGCGCAGGCGGGCCAGGACGACGGCGGTGGAGCAGAGCAGCCAGGCGTGCAGCCGGGCGGAGGTGCGGTGGAGCATGTGGGCCCTCCCGGGTGGAGTCGGTGTGCGGATGCCTGGAAGCCTCGGGGCGCACGGCGTCACGACTCCACACGCGATCGCGGAGAATCACGCACCGATGCGCGCACTCGTCGTGACGAACATGTGGCCGTCCCCGGGCCGGCCGGAGCTCGGGACCTTCGTGCGCGATCAAGTCGACGCGCTGCGCCGCCTCGACGTCGAGGTCGACGTGTTCTCCTTCCCGCCGGGTGGCTACGCCCGCGCCGCCCGCGAGATCCGCCGGCGCCACCGCGGCGGGAACCACGACGTCGTCCACGCGCACTTCGGGCTCACCGCCTGGGTGGCGCTCGCGCTGGGCGGGCCGGCGCCCAAGGTCGTGACGCTGCACGGCAACGACCTGCGCCACCCGCGCTCCCGGCGCATCACCCAGCTCGCGCTGGGCCGCCTGGACCTCATCGGCGCGGCCAGCGCCGAGCTCGCCGCCGCCGTCCCCGGCCGCCACGACGTGCGGGTGCTCTCCTGCGGCGTCGACCTCCGGCGCTTCGCCCGCGAGGACCGCCGCGCGGCGCGCGCCGCGCTCGGGCTCCCGCTCGAGGAGCCCTTCCTGCTGTTCCCCGCCGACCCGGCCCGCGCCGTCAAGCGCTACGACCGGGCGCTCGAGGTGGCCGATGGCGCCCGACTGATCCCGCTCGGCGGGATCGACCCCGCCGAGGTCCCGCGCTGGGTGAACGCGGCGAACGCCGCCGTGCTCCCGACCGACTTCGAGGGCTTCGGGATCGCCGCGCTCGAGGCGCTCGCCTGCGACGTGCCGATCCTGACCACGCCGGTGGGCAACCACCCCGAGGCGCTCAGGGGCATCGCCGGCGCCCTCTGCGCCCCGTACGAGCGCGACAGGTGGCGGGCGCTCGCGGCGCGGCACCTGGCCGATCCCGACCCGCGGGTGGCCGGCCACGAGCGCGCCCAGCGCTGGTCGGCCGACCGGATGGCGGAGGTCGTCCTCGAGGCCTGGCGGGAGCTGCTCGCCCGCTGAGGGACGGCGTGGCCGGGCCGCCGCTATGGTGCGGCGCGGCGCCACCTCCCGGCGCTCGCTCCCATGATCCGCAAGCCGTCCCTGAGGCGGCGCCGCGCCGCCGAGCAGGCGCCCGGTGCCTCGCCCACCCCCACCGCCGCGGCCCCCGCAGCACCGCCGACCGCGGTGCTCCCGGTGCTCGGCGCCGCCGCCGAGGCGTCCGCGCCGGCGCCCACGGCCGGCAGCGTGCTGGCCGGCGAGGGGAGCCCGGTCGCGCCGGGGCTGCTCGTCCCGCTCGACCCCACGGCGCCCGCCGGCTCGGAGCCGGAGGCGGCGGGGGTGCCCGCCGCGCCGGGCTTCCGCCAGCGTGGCCGCCTGCGCCGCCGGCTGCGGTACCTGCGCCGGGTCCGGGAGCTCGGCCTCCGCGACCTCGGGGGCCTCGTCTTCGACCTGCACCGGTTCGGGCGGGAGGGCGCGCGGCTCGTGGCGGGCAAGCTCGACGGGCTCGCGGGCGTCGACGCGGAGCTGCGGCTGCTCGAGGAGGCGCTCGACGCGCGCGAGGACGTGGTGGTCCTGCGCGAGCCGGGCATCGCCTCGTGCCCGCGGTGCGGCGCGCTGCACGGCTCGGACGCGAACTTCTGCCCGACCTGCGGCCTGCGCTTCAGCGGCCCGCAGGCCATCGCCCCGGTGGGCGACGTGCTGGGCGCCGTCGGGACCCCGCCGGCCCCGACCGCCACGGCCGGGGCCACGCCCCCCGCCCACCCGGTGCCGGCAGAGCCCGCTGCGCCGGTGGGCGCCCGGCGCGCGCCGGCCCCGCCGCCGTGAGCACTCCCGGCCCGCCGCCGACCACCGCGTGCCCGCGGTGCGGTGCCTCGCTCGAGCGCGCGCAGGACTGGTGCCTGTCGTGCGGCGCGGCGGCCCGCACCCGGCTGGCGCCCGCGCCGAACTGGAGGCTCCCGCTCGCCGCGCTCGGGACCGTGATCGCCGCCTGCGTCGTGGCGCTCGCCCTCGCGTTCGTGGCGCTGACGGACGACCCGGACGCGGCGACGGGCGCGACGGGGGCGTCGGGGGCGTCGGGGGCGACCGGCGTCACCGCCGCCCCCGCTCCCGTGCCGCCCCCCGCCGCGGCGACCGGCCCGAGCGGCCCGGCGGCGACGACGGGAGCGAGCGGGGCGACGGGCGCCACCGGCGGCGCCCGCGCCGCACCGCGCCCCCTGCGCCCGGGCGCGACGGGAACCACCGGCGCCGCCGACGAGCCCTAGACCGCCGCGCGCCTCAGCCCAGAAGGGTCCGGGCGCGCGCCAGCGCCCCGGTCGCGAGCGGGTGGGGCGGGAGCGGCGGCGGCGCCTCCCCGGGCGCGGCCGCCGCCTCGAGCGTCGCCTGCAGTCCGCGCGCGAGCGCGCCGAGCTCGTAGCCGCCCTCGAGCACCACCCCCAGGCCCACGCCGAGCTCGCCGGCCAGCCCGCCGACCGCGGCGCCCATCCGCGCGAAGCCCGCGTCGCTCACCGCGCAGCCCGCCAGGGGGTCGTCGCGGTGCGCGTCGAAGCCGGCCGAGACCAGGAGCAGCTCCGGGCGCCACGCGCGTGCGAGGGGAAGCACGAGGTCCTCCACGACGGAGCAGAACACCTCGTCGCCCGACCCGCCGGGCACGGGCACGTTGACGGTGGTCCCGCGTCCCGCTCCCGAGCCCACGTCGGAGGCGGGTCCCGTCCCGGGGTAGAGCGGCGATTGGTGGACGGAGACGAAGAGCACCCGGGGCTCGGCGTGGAAGGCGGCGTTGGTCCCGTTGCCGTGGTGCACGTCCCAGTCGAGGATCAGCACCCGCTCGAGGCCGTGGTGGTCGAGCGCGTGCTGCGCCCCGACCGCGACGGAGTTATAGAGGCAGAAGCCCATCGCCCGGTCGGGCTCGGCGTGGTGGCCCGGGGGGCGGTGCACCGAGGCGCCGACCCGCGGCGCCTGGTCGCCCAGCAGCGCGTCCACCAGCGCAACCACGCCGCCGGCCGCGTGCCGCGCCGCCCGGCAGGAGGCCGGCGAGACCACGGTGTCCGCGTCGATCGACCCCCCGCCCGCGGCGCACAACGCCTCGAGCCGCTCCACGAAGCCGCCGGGGTGGACGGCGGAGAGCTGCGCGTCCGTGGCCGGCGGGGAGGGTTGCAGGGCGTAGCCGAAGGCGTCGTGGGCGTCGAGCGCGGCGGCGATCGCCCGGATGCGGTCGGCCCGCTCGGGGTGCCCGGGCCCGGTCTCGTGCGCCAGCGATGCGCCGAGGTCCGCGAACAGGGGTCCGTGGGGCACGCGGGTACCGTACCCCGCTTCGATGGCCCCGATCCCGCCCGACGCCCCCGCGCACCCGAGCCCGAGTGCCGCCGACCGGCCGGTGCTGGACGCCGACGTCTGCGTCGTCGGCGCCGGCGGAGCGGGCCTCTACGCCGCCCTGACCGCGGCCCGCGAGGGCGCGCGCGTGGTGCTCGTGAGCGCCACTCCCCTCGCCCAGACCTCCTCCTACTGGGCCCAGGGCGGGCTCGCGGCCGCGCTCGGGGCGGACGACACCCCGGACCTCCACCGCCGCGACACCGAGACGGCGGGGCGGGGCGCCGTCCGCCGGACCGCCGCCAACGTGCTCGTCCGCGAGGCTCCCCGCGCCGTCCACGACCTGCTCGAGCTCGGCGTCGTCTTCGACCGTGACGAGCGGGGTGCGCTCGCCCTCGGCCTGGAGGGCGGCCACGGCCGCCGCCGCGTGGCCCACGCCGGCGGCAGCGCCACGGGCCGCAGGGTGGTGCGGCAGCTCTCGGCGGTGGTGGTCGAGGAGCCGGGGGTGACCGTCCTGGAGGGCGCCCGCGCCGCCGCGCTCTGGACCACGCCGGAGGAGGGGCGCTGCGTCGGGGTCGTCTGCGAGGACGGCCGGGTGCTGCGCGCCCGGGCGACGGTCCTGGCCACGGGCGGCGCCGCCGCGCTCTGGGCGCGGACGACGAACCCACCGGGCTCGCTCGGGATCGGCCTCATGCTGGCGCACGCCGCGGGCGCCGCGCTCGCCGACCTCGAGTTCGTCCAGTTCCACCCCACGGCGATCATCGGCGTGCCCGGCCGCGAGGGCTTCCTGGTCACCGAGGCGATCCGGGGCGAGGGGGCGACGCTGCTCGACGCCGGGGGCGAGCGCTTCGTGGAGGAGCTGGCGCCGCGCGACGAGGTCGCCCGCGCGATCGTGCGCCAGATGCGCGCGCAGGGCTCCGCCCACGTCGACCTGGACATGCGCCACGTCGACCCCGCGCACTTCCCGAACGTCGTCTCGGCCCTTCGCGACCACGGCGTCGATCCGGTGAGCGAGCTGCTGCCGGTCGCGCCCGCCTGCCACTACGTGATGGGCGGCATCGTCGCCGACCTCGACGGCGGGACGACGGTGCCGGGGCTCTACGCGATCGGCGAGTCGGCCTGCACGGGGCTGCACGGCGCCAACCGCCTGGCCTCCAACTCGCTGAGCGAGTGCTTCGTGATGGGGCGGCGGGCGGGGCTCGCGGGGCTGGACGAGCCCGAGGCCGACGTCTCCGCGGCCACGGCCCCGACCGCGAGCGCGATCCTCGCGCCGAGCCGGGAGACCCGGCAGGCGCTGTGGGAGCTCGCCGGGGTGGAGCGGGACCGGACGGGGCTCGCGCGGCTGCGCGAGGACCCGCATCCCCTCGCCCGCATGGTCGCCACGGGGGCCCTGGCCCGCGAGGAGAGCCGGGGCGCCCACCTGCGCACCGACTTCCCGGCCCTGGACCCCGCCCTCGACGGCATGCACGCCGTCGTGCGGGGCGACGAGCCGCCCGTGCTCGAGCGCTGGCGCTAGCGCCCCGCGCAATCCGCGCTTAACACGCAGATCGTCAATGCCTTCATCCCCCGTGCCGACACTACGGCAATACCGGGAGGGGGAACCCGGGACGTCACGGGAGGAGACGAGCCCCGGCTCGCACCATGTTCCAGTTCAGCAGGGCCATCTACCGCGAGCTCGCACGGGACATCGAGACGCCGGTCGGCTGCGCGGTCCGCGGCCACGAGGCGGTGCTCCACGCCTGCGAGCGCAACCTCGAGCGGCTGGCGAGCGACCGCCACTACTTCGCGAAGCCGGCACGGACGCTCTTCAACGACATCCGCCCCTACCTGGCCATGAGCGCGCAGGCACGGGCCTGGCACGTGGTGGAGCGCTACGTCGGCGCCGCCGAGGAGTGGCTGCTCAAGCAGCCGCGCCACGGCCTCGACGCCAACGGCAACCCGCTGCAGTGCCGGGCGACCACCCGACGGGGCACGGCCTGCCAGCGCGAGCCGCTCGGCCACAACGGGTACTGCCCGTCCCATCAGCACCTCGCGGAGACCGAGCAGTCCGAGGTCGCCCTCGCGGCCTGAGGGCCTCCGAGCGGCCACCTGCGTCCAGCGCGACCTCGCGCAGCGGCCGCGCCGACGCAGCCGGGCGGGGCCCGCGCCCGACGCCGACGGGAGGGCTCCGGCGGCCGCGCCGCCGCCCGACGCCGACGGCGGGGCTCCGGCGGCCGGTCCTCCACGTCGCGACGTGCGGGGGTCACTCCAGCAGCAGGTCCAGTGGATCGACGCCGGCGCGATCGGCGAGCCGCTCCACGCTCTTCAGCGTGAGGTTCCGCTCGCCGCGCTCCACCCCACCCATGTAGGTCCGGTGGACGCCCAGCCGGGCCGCGAACGCCTCCTGGCTGATGCCCCGCTCCTCACGGATCGTGCGCAGGTTGCGGCCGAATCGACGCTGCAGGTCACCCTCCACGTGAACCGCACCGTCCCGGGTCGCATACCTTTGGGTCTACAGACCGATGAGTCGCACGAGCCGAGTAGTGCCGCACGTCCGGCACGAAATGCAACGCGGGAGCACCAAAAGACCCCGATTCGCGTGCCCACGTCCGCATGAGAACCTATGTTCGCAAAGGCGATGACCGCCCGCGCCGACGACCGAGCCCCGTCCCACGATGCCCTGCAGCTCGCCATCGTCGCCCTGGTGCTCGACCACCCGAGCGCGCTGCTCGACGACCTGCTGGAGACGCTGGGCGAGCCCGCGGAGACGGCCCTCGCCGCGGTCGCCGACCTCGTGGCCTCCGGGGTCCTGGAGCGCGACGGACGCACGCTCTCGCCCTCGCCGGCGAGCTCACGCCTCGCCGCCCTGTTCGATCTCCCATGACCTCGGCCGCGAAGCCGGCTCGGCGGCGAGCGTCCCCACCGTGCCCGACACGACCCGCTAAGGGGTCGGCGTCGCAGACCCGCGGCGAACGCCTGATGTGCGAGGGGCTGTCGCAGTCCACCCTGTGGAGCGTGGAGCTGCCCACCCCCTCCGAAAGGCCCCTCGCATGCACTCCGACCTGGTCATCCACCTTGCGGCCGCCCGCGTCCAACACGGCCTCCCCGACCGGCGGCGGGCGCGTGCTCCTCCGCTGGCCGCGGCTGCTGGGACACTTCCGCCATGACGAGCCGTGTGACGAGCGCCCGGCTCGTGGGCCGCGCGCACGAGCTGGCCGAGCTCGAGCTGGCGTACGCCGACGCCGTGGCGGGCCGGCCGTCGCTGGCCTCCGTCGCGGGTGAGTCCGGGGTGGGCAAGAGCCGGCTGCTCGCCGAGGCCGAGCGCCGACTGGCCGCGGGCGGGGCCCGGGTGCTCCAGGGCGACTGCGTCGACCTCGGGGAGGGCGAGCTGCCCTACGCCCCGCTCGTCGCGGCGCTCCGCCCGCTGGCCCGCGCGGGTGGCCCGGCCCTCGAGACGCTCCCGCCCGACCTCCGCGAGGAGCTGCGAGCTTTCCTGCCGGGCCTGCCCGGATCGGCGGGCAGCTCGCAGGGCCGGCTCTTCGAGGCGCTCCTGGCCCTGCTCGACGCCCTCAGCGCGCAGGATCCGCTCGTGCTCAGCATCGAGGACCTGCATTGGGCCGACAGCTCCACCCGGGCGTTCCTGAGCTTCCTGGCCCGCTCGATCTGCGGGCAGCGCCTCCTGGTGATGGCCAGCTACCGGCCGGACGAGCTCCACCGTCGCCATCCGCTCCGGCCCCTGCTCGCCGCGCTGGAGCGCGAGCCGCGGGCGCGGCGCATCGAGCTCCAGCCCCTCACCGAGGCCGAGCTGGCCGAGCAGCTGGAGGGCATCCTCGGCGCGCCGCCGGCCGACGAACTCGCGCGGCGACTGTGGATGCGATCGGAGGGCAACCCGCTCTTCACCGAGGAGCTGCTCGCCTCCGGCCTCGACGGGCGCGGCGCGCTGCCGCCGACCCTGCGCGACGCCCTGATGCTGCGGGTCGAACGCCTCCCGGAAGCCGCCCAGGACGTGGTCCGGGTGCTCGCCGCCGGGCAGCGGCTGCCGCACGACGTCCTCGCCGAGGCCACCGACCACGGGCAGCGGGAGCTCAACGACGCGCTGCGCGAGGCGGTCGCCGACCACATCCTGGTGGCCGACCACGACGGCTCCTACCGCTTCCGCCACGCGCTGCTGGGCGAGGTCGTCCACGACGACCTGCTGCCCGGCGAGCGGGCGCAGCTCCACGTCCGGTTGGCCCGCGCGCTGGAGGAGCGGGTGGGCGCGGAGGAGCCGGAGGCGCACCTGGCCGCGGCCATCGCGCACCACTGGTTCGCGGCGGGTGACCAGCCGGCCGCGCTCGCGGCCGCCGTGCGCGCCGCCGGCGCCGCCGAGCGCATCCACGCCCGCGCCGAGGCCGCCACGCTGCTCGAGCGCGCGCTGGAGCTGTGGCACCGGGTGCCGGGAGCCGCCGAGCTCGTCGGTGCCGGCGAGGCCGAGCTCCTCCTGCGCACCGCACGTGCCCACGACGCCGGGCCCGAGGCCGGCCGCGTCGTCGCGCTGGTCGAGCGCGGGCTCGCGCTCGTGGACGAGCAGGCCGAGCCCGATCTCGCCGCCCGGCTGCTGGAGCGGCTCGCCCACGCGCAGTGGAGCCTCGGCGACCAGGAGCGGGCGCTCGCCACCGCGCAGCGCGCCCTCGACCTCTTGCCGGACGGCGCGCCGAGCGTCGCGCGGGCCACCGTCCTCGGCTGGTGGGCTAAGCGGCTCATGCTCATGGGCCGCCTGCACCGGGCGGTGGAGGCCGCCGGCCGGGCCATCGACGAGGCGGTCGCGGTGGGCGACCTCGCCGCCGAGAGCCGCTCCCGCAACGCGCTCGGCGTCTCCCTCATGGGGCTCGGCCACACCGAGGCGGGCATCGCCGCGCTCGAGTGGGCGATGGAGCTCGCCCGCACCGCCGACCTGCCCCAGGAGCTGAGCTCCGCCTCGATCAACCTCGGGGACGCCCTCCACCTCGCGGGACGCTCGGCGGACGCGGTGGCGACGACCAGGCGGGGGCTCGAGGAGCTCGACGCGGGCCAGCACACTTGGATGCGCTTCGCCCTGGCGGAGTTCCTCACCGACATGGGCCAGCTCGCTCAGGCCGAGGAGCTGCTCCCGCTCCGAGTCCGCCGCCCCTCGGGTACCGCCCACCTCTTCCACGAGCTCGTGCGCGCGGCGCTCTGCCTCCACCGCGGCGAGCACGAGCCGGCCCGCGCGCACCTGGAGGCCGCCCGGCCCCACGCCGAGACGACGGTCGAGCCGCAGTTCAGCGGGCCCTACGGCGTGCTGGTCGCCGATCTCGCCCTCCGCGAGGGGGACCTGCCGCGGGCCCGCGCCGCGCTCGAGACCGCGCTGGAGCGGATCGTCACCTGCACCGACGACGCGGCCCGCGTCGCGCGCGTGGCCGCCGCGGCGGTGGTGCTCGAGGCGGCCGCCGCCCAGCGCGCCCGGGACCTCAGCGAGGACCCGGCGCCGGCGATCGCCCGCGCCGAGCAGATGGCCGCCTACGTGGCGGGGGCGGCGGGCCAGCCCGTGGAGGACGCGCGAGAGGCAGAGACCGTGGCGGCGCTCGCCCGGGCGCGCGGCGCCGACGACCCGGAGCTCTGGGAGCACGCCGCCGACGCCTGGGCGGCGATCGGGCGGCCGCTGGCCGCCGCCGCGGACCGCCTGAGGGCCGCCGAGGCGCACGTGGTCGCGGGTACCCGCGAGCCCGCCGCCGCCCTGGTCGCGGAGGTGGCGGCGCTCGCGAGCGACCGCGGGGCCGGCTGGCTCGCCTCCGAGGCCCGCAGTCTCGCGGCCCGGGCGCGGCTGCGGCTCCCCGGCGCCAGCGCCCCGGAGCAGGACGACGCCGTTGGGCCCGAGACGGCGGCGGAGGACCCGTTCGGCCTCACGCCGCGCGAGCAGCAAGTGCTCGCGCTGCTCGCCGAGGGGGCGACCAACCGCCGGATCGGCGAGGAGCTCTTCATGGCGGAGAAGACCGCGAGCGTCCACGTCTCGCGCATCCTCGCGCACCGTCTCGGCCTCGTCGCCGGCGCCTCCTGAGCGTCCCGGGCGCGCGGCGTCGAGTGGTCGATCCACCGCCGTAGAGGAGGTCGATCGACCACTCGACGCGCGCGGTGGGCGGCCGCCGCCCGTTCGTTCGTCACAAAGTCAAATGCGGCGCTGTGCAGGGAGAGTTGGCGATCGGGTCACAGCTTTGCCACAATCACCCCTCGCTGGTGCCTCCGGCCGCCTGTCCCCCGTCGCGGTTGGCACCCGGCTCTCGCCGTCCCCGTCGAACCCCTCCGAGGTCCCCTCAACATGCCTATCGCTTTCAAGGAATGGGCGGTCACCGTCCGTGCCCTCGCCGAGGGCGAGCAGCTCCTCACCCTGCGCAAGGGCGGCATCAGGGAGGACGACAAGCACTTCGAGCTCAAGCACGAGCGGTTCTTCCTCTACCCCACCTTCGACCACCAGCGCAACGACCTCGTGCGCCCCTCCCACGCTCCCGAGCTGCGCCGCGCGTTGGAGGAGGGCGTCTGGCCGGACGGCGATCCGCCCGTCGCGGCGCTGACCCAGGACGGCGGCATCCCCCAGCCCGACCGCGTGCGCGTCCGCGCCTGGGCCGAGGTCGCAGGGCACTTCCTGGTCACGGACCCGCGGACGCTGAACGAGCTCTCCCCGTACCACGTCTGGACGACGGACTACGCCGAGAAGCGCCTCAAGTGGAAGCGCCGCCATCCCCTGCACGTGCTGCTCCTGCGCACCTACCGCATCCCGCGCCCGGTGACGGTGAAGGTCCGCGACGAGTTCGGCGGGTGCCGCTCCTGGCTCGAGATCACGCGCGAGCTGCCCTTCGAGGGCACCCCCGTCCTCTCCGACGGCGAGTTCGCCGCGGTGGCCGGGACCATCGGCTCCATCTGCGAGTCGCGGGTCGCCGAGCTCGTCTGAGCGCGGCGGCACCCGGGTCGCCCGCGGGCGCGCCGCCGCGTGACCTGGACGCAGACGGAGTCCCCGAGCTTCATCGCCCGGCACGCGGAGGCGGACGCCGAGGACGTGGTCGGCGTGCTGGAGCTCCTGGAGAGCACCCGCGGCGAGCTGGCGGAGCTGCTGCCGGCCGCTCCGCCCGCCCCGGTCGAGCTCGTGGTGCATCCCTCGCGCGGCGGGCTGCTCGCCGCCCAGCCCCAGCTCCTGCTCGCCACCCGGCTCACCGCGCCCGCGGCGCGCCGCTACCTGACGGGCTGGCCCGGCGCCGGGACCGTGCACGTGCTCGCCCCGCGGCTGCTCCGGGCGCGGGCCTCGAGCGTGCCGGGCTCGCGCGAGATGGCCGCGCTGGCACCTGCCGCCCTCTACGCCCAGCTCGCCGTCGGACACGTGAACGCGCGCCTGCCGCCGCCCCTGCGGCCCCGGTCGCTGCGCGGCCTCGGCCGGTGGGCGTGGCTCGCCGCGGGCGCCGGCCAGTGGCTCGGCGGGCAGACGGCGCACGCCCGCCCCGCGATCGCCCGGCGGCTGCGGGAGGGCCGGCTCCCGGCCTTCCCGCCCGGCGCGCGCGACGCCGTCCTGCTGGGCGGCTCGGTGCTGGACCTGCTCGCGCGGGAGGAGGGCGCCGCGGCGGCGCTCGAGCTCGCCTGCACCGCCGGCCGCGGCGCCCCCGCCACGGCGCTCTGCGCCGCCTTCCGCGGCCGCCCCACCGCGGACACGGCGGACGCCTGGCGGGCCCACCTGGCCCACCTGGCCGGCACGGGCTGAGCGCCCCACGCCGCCCGGCACCGGCGTCCCCCGACGGTGCCGGGCGGCAACGCAGGTGGCGGTGGTCACGCTCCGGTCCGCGGCCCGACGGCCGGCCGCGGTGCGTCGCGGTCTGCGCTCGTCGCGTCGCTCAGCCGAACGCCCGGCCGAGCAGGACCGTCACGGGCACCACCGACAGGAGCCCGACGGCGAGCGTCAGCCCGATCGCGAGGGTCCGCGTGGAGCGCCCGGGCCGCGACCGCGCGGGCGGGGGGCCCGTGGCCTCCCGCACCTTCGCGTGCTCGGCCTCGACGCCCGCGAGCACCTCGCGCGCGACCTCCTCACCCGACTGCGGGACGAAGACGTCCCGGGGACCCGAGAAGAGCATGTCCGGCACGTCGAACCCCGCCGAGCGCTTGTACATCGACGGCACGCCGTGCTCGAGCAGCAGGCCCTGGATGAGCTCGGCCTCGGCCTGGTGGCGCCCGACGGCGACCCGGACGAGCGGGCCCTCGGCGTACTGCCGCTTGGTCTTGCGCGCGCGCTCCTGCCGCTCGGTGGCCTCGTCCTCCGCCGCACCGGGCACCGGCGCGAACACGAGCGGCATGCCGCAGGCCGCGCAGAACCGCTCCCGGCCGGGGCCGGGCCGCCCGCAACCCGAGCAGACGAGCGGGGCCTCGCTCACCCCAGCTCGACCTCCGAGACGACGCCGCCCTCGATCAGGTAGCTGCGGACCTCGGGCTCCGCCGCCCTCGTGCCGACGATCAGCCACTCCGTGCCGGGCCAGCCCGCGGCGAAGTTGATGTCGGTCTGCGAGGGGTAGGGCGCCGAGCGGGTGTGCGAGTGGTAGATCGCGCCGAGCTCGCCGCCGCCGTCCTCGATCTCGCTCAAAACGTGGTGCAGGGCCATGCCGTCGACCTCGAAGCGCAGCGGGCTGGCCGCGAGGTTCGCCAGCGGATGCACCGCCTGGGCGACCCCGTCGCGGACCGCCACGACGCCGCAGCACTCGTTGGGCGCGTCGCGCAGGGCGTGGGCGACCACGAGGTCTCTCAGGGGCGCGGGGAGCTGCATCGTCCCGGACGGTAGAACACGGACGGCCGAGGCTGCGTGGCGCACGATGACGACCATGCCTCCACCTCGCGCCACGCAGCGCCGCCGGGCCGGCGACGCTCGCTCCCGAGCCTTGGCCGGACTACTCGTTGCGGCCGGCGACGAGCTCGTCCTGCTCGTCCTTGTCACCGCCGGCAATGGCGTCCTTGAACTCGCGCATGCCCTTGCCGACGGACTTGCCGACTTCCGGCAGCTTCTTCGGGCCGAGCACGATCAGGGCGATGGCGAGGACGACGATCAGTTCCATGGGGCCGATGTTGGGCATGCGGTGCTCCTTCGAGCGGGAGGGTTCTTAATGGTTGCTGCGGGGATCGGTGCTGCGCGGATCAGTCCCGGGTTCACCACCACACCGTCGAGTCGAGGTTGGCGACCTCGTCGACGGGCAGCGTGTAGACGCCGGAGCTCAGGTACTTCCAGCCGTCGTCGCAGACGATGAAGACGACGTTGCCCTCGTCCATCTCGCCCGCGATCCGGACGGCCACGCGCGCGATGGCGCCCGAGGAGACGCCCGCGAAGAGGCCCTCCTCGTCGAGGAGCTTGCGCGTCCACACGATCGCGTCGCGGTTGGTCACGAAGATCTTCCGGTCCAGCAGGGAGAGGTCGATGATCGGCGGGATGAAGCCGTCCTCGAGCGAGCGCAGGCCCTGCACGGGCTCGCCCTGCATCGGCTCGGCGGCGACGATCCTCACGCGGTCGCCGAGCTCCTCCTTGAAGCGTCGCGCGTTGCCCATGAGCGTGCCGCCCGTGCCGAGGCCGGCGACGAAGGCGTCGACCTGGCCGTCGAGCTCGTGGAGGATCTCGAGGGCGGTGCCGTTGTAGTGCGCCCGCGGGTTGGCCTCGTTGCCGTACTGGTAGGGCATGTGGTACGAGGCGTCGGCGGCCGCCATCTCAAGCGCCATCGCGACCGCGCCGTTCGAGCCCTGGTCGCCCGGCGAGTAGACGATCTCGGCGCCGTACATCTTCAGGAGCTGCGTGCGCTCCGGCGTGACGTTGTCCGGCATGACGACCTTGAGCCGGTAGCCCTTGCGCGAGCAGATCATCGCGAGCGAGATCCCCGTGTTGCCGGAGGTCGGCTCGAGGATCGTCTGCCCCGGGCGGATGAGCCCCTTCTCCTCGGCGTCCTCGATGAGCGAGCGGGCGACGCGGTCCTTGATCGAGCCCGTCGGGTTGGCGGACTCGAGCTTGGCCCAGATGCGCACGCCCGGCTTGGGCGAGAGGCGCTTGAGCTCGACGAGCGGCGTGTTGCCGATCGCCTGCACGAGGTCGGTGTAGCGCCCCCCGCAGGGGCGGGTCTCGAGCGGCGGGACAGCCATGTCCAGAGCGTAGCCCAGCGCCGGCCTCGGCCCGCCGGCACCACATGGCGCGGGGGGCTACGCCCCGCCTGCCATGGCCGGCAGGATGACGAGCACGTCCGAGCCGCCGACGCTCGTGTCCAGCCCGTCGAGGACGCGGACGTCCTCGTCGTTCAGGTAGACGTTGACGTACCGGTTGAGGTCGCCCTCCGGCCCGAAGATCTGGGCCGAGGTGTCGGGGTGCTCCGTGGTGAGCGCGCGCAGGACGTCGCGGACGCTCTCGCCCTCGGCGGAGACCTCGCGCTCACCGCCCACGGAGGGGCGCAGGACGGGCGGGATGCGGACGGTGGCCATGGTGCGTGGTTCTCCAGTTCTCGTGCGGACTAGCCCGCGGCGGCGCAGAACGCCTCGTAGTCGGGGAAGACCCCCATCTCCTCCGGGGCGATCTCCTCCGGCGGACGGGAGCAGATCGGGCACTCGGGGTCGCGGCGGACCTTGAGCTCGGTGGTCGACGCGTCCAGCGCGTCGTACATCAGCAGGCGGCCGACGAGCGGCGTGCCGGCGCCGATGATGAGCTTCACGACCTCCGTCGCCTGAAGCAGTCCCATCGTCCCGGGCAGCACGCCGAGCACGCCGTTGGCGCCGCACGACGGCGCGAGCTCGGCGGGGGGCGGGACGGGGAACAGGCAGCGGTAGCACGGCCCGTCGTACGGGGCGAAGACCGAGAGCTGCCCCTCGAAGCCGAGGATCGCCGCGCTCACCACGGGGATCTGCAGCCGCACGGAGGCGTCGTTGAGCAGGTAGCGCGTCGGGAAGTTGTCGACGCCGTCGACGATGAGGTCGTAGCCCTCGATGATCCCCATGATGTTCGAGGCGTCCAGGCGCGCCTGGTGCTTGACCACGTGGACGCCGGGGTTGAGGTCGTTGATCGCCGCCTCGGCGGAGTCGACCTTGGCCACCCCGATCGTCGAGGTCCGGTGGATGACCTGGCGCTGCAGGTTCGAGACGTCCACCACGTCGTCGTCGACGATCCCGAGGGTGCCGACGCCGGCCGCGGCCAGGTAGAGCGCCGTGGGCGAGCCGAGGCCGCCGGCCCCGAGCAGGAGCACCTTGGCGTCCAGCAGCTTGCGCTGGCCCTCCTCGCCGACCTCGGCGAGCAGGAAGTGGCGCGAGTACCGGTCGCGCTGCTCGGGCGTGAACTGGAACGGGACCTCGACGTCGTAGCCGCGGTCCTTCCAGAGCGTGATGCCGCCCGTCATCGACGCCACGTCCTCGTACCCGAGGTCGCGCACCAGCGTGTTGGCGGCCAGGGCGGAGCGCACCCCCGAGGCGCAGTAGAGGACGACCTTCTGCGCGTGGTCGGGCACCGTCGCCTCGATGCGGCTCTCGAGGTAGCCGCGGGGGATGGAGACGGCGCCGGGGAGCTTGCCCGAGCGCACCTCCTCGCCCTCGCGCACGTCGATGATCGCCACCCTCATGTCCTCGTGCTGGCCGTTCCGGCCGTTGCCCGTCCGCAAGAGCGGCCGGACGTCGGCCGGGTCGACCTCGGTGACCTGCGACTTCGCCCGCTTGATGAACTCGGCGCCCGAAGGGCTCATGGAAACCGCCTGATGCTGATCGGATTTTGCACTTCACAAAGTGTAGCGAGCCTACGGCCCGGGGCCCGCGCGGCCGATGAGGCAGGAGACGTGCGTCTTCGGGCCCTCCACCACCAGATCCTCGCGGTCAACGCGCTCCTCGTGCTGGCCGCGGTGCTCGCCGCGAGCGTCGCCGCGCAGCTCGACCTCCGCGAGCTGCCCGAGAAGCGCCAGTTCCTCGTGCTCGTCGCGGCGATCCTCGCGACGGTCCTCGTCAACGCGATCGTCCTGCGCCGCCGCTTCGCCCCGCTGGAGGAGCTCATTGCCACCATGGAGCGCGTCGACCTCGCGCGGCCCGGCGTCCGCGCCGACGCCAGCCAGGACGACTCGAACGACGTCGTGCGCCTGCGCGAGGCGTTCAACCGCATGCTCGACCGCCTCGAGCACGAGCGGGGCGCCGGCGCGCGCGCGGTCCTGCGCGCCCAGGAGGCCGAGCGCGCGCGCCTGGCCCGCGACCTCCACGACGAGGCCAACCAGGCGCTCACCGGCGTGCTGCTGCGCCTCCAGGCGATCGCCCACGACGCGCCCGCGGGGCTCGCCGACGAGCTCCGCGACACCCAGGAGGTCGCGACCCGCGCGATGCAGGAGCTCCTGCGCCTCGCCCGCGAGCTGCGGCCGACCGCGCTCGACGACCACGGGCTGGAGGCCGCCCTGCGCACCCAGGTGGAGCGCTTCGGGCGGCAGGCCGGGCTGACGGCGACGCTCGAGCTCGCGGTCGGGCTCGACGCGGCGACCGACGGCGACGCCCAGCTCGTCGTCTACCGCGTCGTGCAGGAGGCGCTCTCGAACGTCGCCCGGCACGCCGAGGCGCAGACCGTGGCCGTCGAGGTGCGCCACCGCGACGGGCGCGTGGTCGTGCGCGTCGTCGACGACGGCCGCGGCATCGACGTGCGCGCGCCGGCCGGCCTCGGGCTCGCGGGCATGCGCGAGCGCGCCCTGCTCGCCGGCGGGTCGCTCAGCCTGCGCTCGACGCCGGGGGCGGGCACCGCGGTGGAGCTCACGATCGGGACGGCCCAACCGAGCGTGCCGCCTCCCGAGCCGCCGCGCCCCCTTCCGGTCGTGGTGGAGGCGGCCGCCTCGTGAGCGCCCGGCTCCTGATCGCCGACGACCACGGCGTCGTGCGCTCCGGCCTGCGGCTCCTGCTCGACAAGCAGCACGACATGGAGGTGGTCGCGGAGGCCGCCGACGGGGCCGAGGCGGTGGAGCTCGCGCTGCGCGAGCGGCCCGAGCTCTGCATCCTCGACGTGTCGATGCCGAAGCTCACCGGCCTGCAGGCGGCGCGCGAGATCCGCGCGCAGGACGCGGGGATCGCGGTGCTCATCCTCTCCATGCACGACGACGAGCGCTACCTCTTCGAGGCGCTGAAGGCCGGGGCGGGCGGCTACGTGCTCAAGGCGGAGGCCGACACCGCGCTGGTCGAGGCGGTGCGTGCCGTGCTCCGCGGCGAGCCGTTCCTGACCAACGCCGCCGAGGAGCGGTACATCCGCGAGTGGCTCACCGACCCGGCCGCGGGGCCCTCCGAGCCGCTCAGCCCGCGCGAGCAGCAGGTGCTGAAGCTCATCGCGGAGGCGCACACCAACCGGGAGATCGGCGGGGTGCTCCACCTGAGCGAGAAGACCGTCGAGTCCCACCGCGGCAACCTCCTGCGCAAGCTCGGCATGCGCGATCGGGTGGAGCTCGTGCGCTACGCCATCCGGCGCGGGCTCATCGAGCCGTAGCCCCGGGCGCCGCCGCGGGCGCGGCGCCGAGGACCCGGCCCGGGGCGAGCGGGGTGCCGGCGAGCTGCCCTCCGGCGCAGCCGGAGCCGCTGACGCCGGGCGGCGCGGGCGTCCCCGCGCCCGCCCCGGGATCGGGGCCCTCGGCGGCGCGAGCGGGGTTGCGGATCTTCGCGAGGCCGACGACGCCCCCGAGGGCCAGCAGCCCCGCCGCGATGAGCATCGCGAGGTGGAAGGCGTCGATGGCCGCCGCCTGCGTGGCCGCGACGACCTGCGCGCGCTCGGCGGCCGGCAGCCCGGCCGGCGCGGGGACGTCGAGCGCGCGCTCCTTCGCCCGCGCCACCGCGGCCGCCGCCGGTGCCGAGAGCCGCGTCCCCCGCAGCCCGGCGTCCACGTTGGCGGAGTAGGAGGAGGCCAGCGCGGCGCCGACCGCGGCGGTGACGAGGAGGCCGGAGGTGCGCGCCACGGCGTTGTTGACGGCCGAGGCGATCCCCGCGTTGGACTCGTCGGCGTCGGCGAGCACCGCGGCGGTCAGGGGCGAGACGGTCAGCGCGATGCCGAGCGAGAACAAGAGCAGCGCCGGAAGCAGGTCCCCGAGGAACGACACGTGGGCGTCGAGGCGGAGCATCGCGAGGAAGCCGAGGGCGACGACCAGCGGCCCGATGCCCATGAAGAGCCGCGGTCCGTGACGATCGGCCAGCGCGCCGATCCGGCGCGAGAGCAGGAACATCATCCCGGTCGGGACCAGGCCGATCGTCCCCGCCTGGAGCGCGCTGTAGCCCGCCACCTGCTGCAGGAAGAGCCCAACGAAGAAGCCGAAGACGGCGAGGCCGCCGTACATGGAGAGCGTCTCGAGGTTCCCCCAGCGGAAGTTGGGCCGGCGGAAGAGCCCGAGCGGGAGCATCGGCTCGGGCGTGCGGGCCTCGTGGCGGAGGAAGGCCGCGAAGAGCGCGAGCCCGCCGAGCAGCGCGCCTACGTGCGCTACCT
>CAXSFZ010000022.1:35654-37756 GCA_964236905.1 uncultured Solirubrobacteraceae bacterium
GAGCAGCGCCACCAGCACCGTGGGGCTAGCCCACCCCGAGCGCGGCTGCTGGATGAGCGCGAAGGTGGGCCCGGCCAGCCCGAGGGCGCAGAGCAGCGCGCCGCGGACGTCCACGTGGGGGCGCCGGACCCCCGGGCTCGGATGGCGGCGGGCACCTTCGGGCACGTAGCGCGCGGCGAGCGCGAGGGTCCCGAGGACGAGGGGCACGTTGATCGCGAAGACGACGCGCCAGGAGGTGGAGTCGACGAGCTGGCCGCCGAGCAGCGGGCCGAGCAGGATGCCGATGCCGCCCCAGGCGGTCCACGTGCCGATCGCCCGGCCGCGCTCGGCGGCGGGGAAGACCGCGATGATGATCGCGAGGGCCGCGGGGGTCAGCAGCGCCCCCGAGACGCCCTGCAGCGCACGGGCGGCCACCAGCGCCTCGATGCTCGGCGCGAGGGCGCACAGCACGCTCGTGACCCCGAACGCGGCGACGCCGGCGGAGAACACGCGGCGCTCCCCGAAGAGGTCGGCCAGGGAGCCCGAGACCAGGATCAGCGCGGCGAGCGTCAGCAGGTACGCGTTGGCGACCCACTGCTGGCCGGCCAGGCCGCCGCCGAGGTCGTCCCCGATCGCCGGCAGCGCCACGTTGACCACCGTCGCGTCGACCGACACCACGGTGGAGCCGAGGATGGCGGCCACGAGGGCTCCCTGCTTGACGTCCATGGCCGGACGCTACCCGGCCGCCCGGCGCGCGCCGAGCGCGGCGCGCGCCGGGAGCCGCGCCGGCCGGCGAGGCCGGGGTCCCGGTCGGCGAGCGGGCGCCCCGACCGCACCGCGCGGCCCTACCCTGGAGCACGGTGGCCGCCCGTCTCAAGCTCACCCTGGCCGCGGCGCTCCTCCTCGTCGCCTTCGCGCTGGCGGGGGTGCTGCTGCTCGGCGGCGACGACGGTGCCGGAGCGCAGAAGCCGTTCACGGTCGGCCCCTCAGGCTTCGCCGGCGCCGTGAGCCCACCCGGGGCGCTCGCCCCGGAGTTCCACCTGCACGACGAGCATGGCGCGCCGCTCGACCTGGCGGCCGAGCGCGGCCACGTCACGGTGGTGACGTTCCTCTACACCACCTGCCAGGACACCTGCCCGATCGTCGCCTCCCAGGTCGGCGGGGCGCTCGACCGGCTCGGGGACGCCGGAAAGGACGTCGCCGCGCTGGCGATCTCCGTCGACCCCGGGAACGACACGCCGGCGCTGGCGCGGAAGTTCCTGCTCGACCGGCGCATGACCGGCCGCATGCACTTCGCCCTGGGCGACGCCGTCCAATTGCGCCCGGTGTGGCGCGCGTGGGGCGTCCTGCCCCAGGGCCAGGACCCGAACGACCCGGACTTCGACCACACCACCCGGGTGGAGGTCCTCGACCGCCACGGGTTCCGGCGGGTCGCCTTCCCGTACGACCAGCTGACCCCGGAGGCGCTCGCGCACGACATCCAGCGCCTCCAGGCGGAGTAGTCAGGCGGGCGCGAGCGCGAGCGGCTCGGCCTGCGCCCGCAGGGACGCGAGCGCCGCGTCGGCCTGGTCGGCGGCGGCGAGGTAGACCGCGTGCCCGAGCCGCGAGGGCTCCCCGCACCACCGCGCGTAGGCCGTCCGCGCGTCCTCGGCCGCGACGCGCCACACGGCGACGACCCCGTCCCCCGCGACGACCCGCCGCAGGACCACCTCGCACGTGTCGGGCAGGGCGTCCAGCAGCGGCTGCAGCTCCCTCGGGCTCACCTGGCCGACAACCTTCCCGCGCGACCGCGAGAGGCAACCCGCACGCGAACCTGGCGTCCCGGCGTCGCGTCAGGAGCGCTCGTGCTCGCGCGCCGCGCGCCGCTTCTCGCGGCGGGAGGAGATCGTGAGCCAGCCCACCATGAGCACCACGGGCGCGACGTAGAGGATCTCCGCGTACCAGTGCCCGATGTGCGCGAGGACCATGGGCTCAGGCGGCCTGGGCGCTCAGGAGCCAGAGGCCGAGGCAGGTGAAGGCGACCATCACGGTGAGCATCCAGTACTGCGACCGGGTCGCGTCGCGGTGGTCGGCGTAGGTGGTCAGCGCGCGCTCGTGCGCGAGCACGAGCCCGGCGACGTGCC
>CAXSFZ010000022.1:37766-50273 GCA_964236905.1 uncultured Solirubrobacteraceae bacterium
ACCGACCTGGACGTACCAGATGGTGTTGGCCCTCACCAGGCCGTAGTCGATCGAGGCGGTCGCGGTGCCGAGCAGGTCCGCGCCGTCGCCGAGCGGATCGGAGGCCAGGTAGCCGATCGCCTGCCCCTGGATCGCGATGTAGGAGAAGTAGTGCGCCACGACGTAGGCCAGGGCGATGGGCAGCAGGGAGTGGGCGAAGCGCGCCCCGAGCTCGGAGGTCGAGCGGCGACCCCCGATCGAGTGCATCCCGATGGTCCCGAGGCGGTAGAAGCCGGCGACGACGGCGAGCACGGCCACCATGCCGAGGGAGAAGGCGACCTCGAGCGCGACCTGCTGGCCCACGCCGAGGTCCATGATCAGGCCCTGGACGTCGGGCGCCAGCGCGTTCCAGGTCGGCCCCTGGGAGAAGCCGTCGAAGCTCGTGGTCCCGATCAGCGCCAGCAGCACCGCGACGGTGCCCGGCACGGCCACGACCCTCGTCGCGCCGACCAGGAACGGGCGCAGCCAGAGCGTGCGCCCGCGCCAGTCGGAGGGGCCGAGCCGGGCCACCAGCCCGAAGTACACGCCGAACGCGTCGCCGTTGCGGCTCCACGTCTCCACCCCGTAGAGGCTCATGCCCAGCAGCTGGACCGCGGCGTAGCCGAGCGCGGCGACGGCGACCACGCTCGGTTCCTCGCGGCCGTTGTAGACGAGCTCGAGCCAGGCGAAGGCCACGAGGCCGATCGCCGCGGGCCAGCGGCCGAGCCACGTCGGGTAGGCCAGGGGCGCCGGCAGGACATGGCCGGCGGTGCGCGCACCGACCCAGCCCACGGCGCGGCCCAGCGCGCGCCACGGGTTGACCGCGCGGAACACGTCGCCCAGGAACAGGCTCAGGAACGGCATGCCGACCCAGAAGAGGACGTAGACCGCGGTCGGGGCGAGGTTGGCCGTCGGGGTCTGCGTGCCGTCGAGCCCCGCGTAGACGACAAGGGCGAAGACCGCGACCCCGATCGCGCCGCAGACGGGCACCAGCGCCGCGGGGACGGTGAAGAGCCGCCGCTCCCGCGTCTCGCCCTCCAGGCGCGGCCGCGGCCAGAGCACCGCCAGGCCGACGAAGGAGGCGACGAGCACGGCGAAGGCCGCCCACACGAACAGCAGCCGCGGGATGGGGAGATCCTGGCGGCCGACGAGGCCGTGGGCCTGCGCCGCGGACGGCAGCAGGGCGCCCGGCGTCAGGGCGAAGAGGAGGGCGGCTCCCGCCCGACGCCACGTCACGTCGCGAAGCCGACGGCGAGGACGGGCGGCGCGGCGGCGACCACGAGGACGAGCCTCCTCATGGCCACAGCGTAGGGGCGGGAGGGCTCCCGGCACGCGGCAAGCGCCCGGGGGCGGGCCGTCGGCCCGCCCTCCCGGGTCCTGCCTCGGCGGCGCTCAGGCCGCGCGCATCAGCACTTCGTCGTGGACTTGACCTTCGCCGAGCTGCCGTCGGTGAACGCGAAGTCGCCGCCGAAGTTGTACTTCCCGTTCGCGGGGCAGCCCACGGAGGTCGCGTAGCCGTACTTCTTCCCGCCCTTGGTGAACTTCTTCGAGGAGATGGTCGTGTTGAACTTCGTGAGGGTGACGAAGAGCCCGTCGGCAGGCATTTGGATGGGCGCCGGGATCACCACGTCGAGCTTCACGCCGTACTTGCCCGAGTCCTTCTTGAGGGTGCCGGTGAGCACCGCGTCGCCGGCCGCGTCGCCGGCGGCCTTCGTCAGCTTCAGGGCGAGCTTGCCGCCCTTCGTGTTGAACGCGCGGATCGTCGGCGACAACTTGATCTTCGTGCTCCCGACCTGCTTGCTCCCAAGGGTCGCTTCGGCCACGCCCTTGCCGACCTCTGAGCCCTTGGGGCAGTCGTCGGGTGTGCTGGTCACCGTCGGGATGTCGCAGGTGGGGAACTTCGTGGGGTTGAAGACGAGGTTCTTGTCGAAGTGGATGATCGCCGACTTCGTGGCGAAGGTGCCGTTGAGCGTGAGGTCCTTCGCGCTCGTGCCGGTCGTGACGTCGAGCTTCAGGGCGGTGGGCTTCTTCTTCGTGCCCTTCTTGCCGGTGACCTTCACGGCCACCGTCTGGTTGACGTCGACCGCCTGCGCGACGGCGGCGACGCCGACGGACGCGACGACGGTGGCCGCGATGAGACCGAGCTTGCGCAACTGCTCCTCCTGGGGTGTGGCTGCGGGACAGCCGATGAGAACGAGAACGGGATCCTGCCGGTGGCCCACCGTAACGCGATCGGCGCCGGCATGTGCTGCACCGCACACAATCCGAGAGCGTCGGCGAAGTTGCGCTCCTCGGACGGATCTTCGGGCCGACGGCTCGGTGCTAGCGTCGCCGGCCCAGATGCGCGCGCCGTCGGATTCCATCGCCGCCCCGCCCCTGCCCGCCCTGGAGTGGGTCAACGTCGCCACGCTCAGGATGGACCAGCAGGTCGGCCGGCCGGTCCTCGTCGAGTTCTGGGATTTCTGCCGGGTCAACTCGCTCAGGACCCTGCCCTACGTCAAGGCCTGGCACGCGCGCTACGCCGAGGTGGGGCTCCGCGTCATCGCCCTGCACTGCGGGGCCTATCCGCCGTCGCAGGATCCCGGGGAGATCCGGTCGGCCGTCGCGCGCCTGGGCGTCGAGCACGCGGTCGGCCTCGACCTCGAGTTCCGGGCGTGGCGGCAGTACGACGTCCCGGGCTGGCCCGCGCGCTACCTCTTCGATCAGCGCCTCCGGCTCGTCGACTACCAGCACGGCGAGGGCGGCTACGCGGACACGGAGCGGGCGCTCGCCGGGCTCCTCGGCCGCGACGTCGAGCCCGTCGCGCCGGTCCGGCCCGAGGACGAGCCCGGCGCGCTGCTCGTCGAGCCGACCCCGGAGCAGCCCGGCGCCTGGTCGGGCGCCTACGGCGCGGGGGGCGTCCACGCCGTGGTGAGCGGCCGCGGAGAGCTGCGGGCCGGCGACCGGACGGTGCGCGTCGAGCACGCGGGCGTCCTCACCCTCGCGGAGCATCCCGTGCACGTCGAGGGGGTGCTCGAGCTCGAGCCGGGTCCCGGTGTCGAGGTGCACGCCGTCCAGTTCACCCCCGGGCTCGATCCCGGGGACTGATCCGCGGGCGAGCCCGGGCGGCTCGGCGGGCCGCGGGCGCCCGCACCGCCGCGGACCGTGCGCCTACGCTGGACGCATGCCCCGGGACTCGACCGCGACGCGCGCCCGCATCCTGGCCGCCGCGGTCGAGGAGTTCTCCGCCCACGGGCTGGCCGGCGCGCGGATCGACCGCATCGCCGAGCAGGCGGCGGCCAACAAGCGCTCGATCTACGTCTACTACGAGAGCAAGGAGCGGCTCTTCGCCGCGGCGCTCCACGAGGTGATCGGCCGGCTCACGGAGGCCGTCCCGGTCACCGAGGAGGATCTGCCGGGCTACGCCGGGCGGATGTTCGACTACCTCATCGACCACCCGGCGGCCCTGCGCCTGAACCTGTGGCGCCACCTCGAGCGCCCGGAGGGCGGCCCGGACGTCGCGGCGGTCTACGCCGAGAAGCTCGCGGCGATGACCCGTGCCCAGCGCGGCGACGGCACCACCGCCAGCGGCCTGCCGGCGACCGACCTCCTCGTGCTGGTGCAGGGCATGGCGGGTGCCTGGCTGGCCTCCCCGACCGGGCTGCTGAGTGCGGACGGGAGCGACCCGGAGGCGCCCGAGCGGCTCGCGGCGCACCGCGCGGCGCTCCTCGAGGCGACCCGGAGGGTCTGCCTGCCGCCGGCCCGCCGGGCGGCGCCCGACGCCTAGGCCTTGGCGGCGCGCAGACCGCTCAAGACGCTCAAGGTCACCGGCGACTCACTGTCCGGCTCGCTCGAATCGCGTGTTCGCGCCCCGCGGCGTCCGCCTGCTCCGCGACCCGTACCTCGGCAGCGGCCGTTCGCCGCGGGGGACATCACCGTCTTCGAACCGACATCGAACCCTTCGCAGCGGCCGACGCCCGCGGCGCCGCGTTCTGGAGCGCGCGCCTCCCGCGGCGCCGCGGCCTGCACGGCGCACGGGGACGCCAACGGCGAGCGCTCCGGTCGCTCAGGTGCCCCGGAAGAGCCGGTGGAGCCCTGCCGGCACGCGCCTCGGCTGAGAAGCCGTGCAGCCGGTGACGGTCACCGTCGGGGAGACGTGCTCGACCACGCAGCGGAATCCGTGGAGGGCCCGGAACGGGTGGTCGCTGCGACGTGCGCCCTGTGTGTCGAGCGCGAAGCGCACGAAGACGACCGACCTCACACGGAGCCCCACTCGATCCGCCGGCGGTAAGCGACCCGCGTAGAGCCGGAGTGGCAGGCCGATCGTCGGCGGATCTAGCGCCACGACGGCAGGCCCCGGCGCGGCGGCGATGAGTCTGCCGGCGGCTCGCCAGTCCGGTCGCCGATAACGGGCGTCGACGACCGCGCCGGCGGTCCCGGCGATGAACACCCCGGTCAGGGTCACTGCGACGGCCCCGGGCGGCCACAGGCGCCGCGGACGCGAGTCGAGGAGAGCCCCGAGGATGCAGGCGAGGCCGACCAGGCCGCACACGAGCGAACCGACGAAGTTCCGAGCGAGCACCACGTCCAGGCCGCCGAGTGCGGCGATCAGGGCCAGGGCGAAGCCGCACGCCGCGACGGCCAGCGGCGCGAATCCCCGCCGCAGCGCCTGCCCCTCCGCGCCGTCCGATCGGCGCCATGCGAGCGCGCACAGCCCGCTCGCGGCCGAGGCCGCGAGGAGCGCGAGCAGACCCTGAACGGGAGCCGACAAGCCCGTCAGCCCGTCCTCGACCACCCGCACGGCGCGAGTGACCAGAGGTGTCCCGGTGATCCAGTCCGACCTCCCGGACGACCTCTGGCGCATCGCGAGCACCGCCAACGGGATCGCGACGACGCCGAGCCCGGTGGCGACCAGGAAGACGCTGGACCTGGCGGGCCCTCGGGTGATCGCGACCCATCCCAGGCACGGCACCACCACCAGGACCGCGAAGTAATGGGTGCACGCAGCCAGGGACGCCGCCAAGAGCCACACCACCGCTCCCCTCGCGTCCTGGGCCCAGCGGATCGTCGCCCACAGCGTCATCGCACAGAAGAGGCCGAGCAGGGCGTAGGACCGTGCCTCCTGGGAGTACCAAACCAGCAGCGGGTCCAAGGCCACGAGGACCCCCGCCACCAGGGCCGCCCGTTCGCCCACCAGCCGCCGCGCCGCAAGCCACGCGAACGCGACGGTGAGGACACCCGCACCAGCGGAGAGCGACCGCAGCGCGATCTCGCCGGAGCCCACCACGCGCGCCCAGGGCCAGGCCAGGAGGTAGTAGAGCGGAGGGGTCGACTCGCCGTGCGCGATGGACGGCAAGAGGTCGTGCAGCGGACCGTCGAGCACCTTGCGGGTTACGGCCTCGTCACCCCAGAAGCTCTGGTCCCCCAGAGTCGGGATCCGCACGAGCAGGGCGAGCGAGAGGACGAACCCCAGCGACCACCGGCTCCGCGACGCTGGCCCAGGAGTCGACGGGTTGGCCACCGGCCAGTCACGCTACTCATACGTAGCGTCACCGACAAGTCAGCTACGCGTGGCGCGAGCGGAGCCATATGGTCCCTCGACCTCGCCGTAACGGCACGCGACGCGGTCAGCGCAAGCCGACGCTCCGCAGCTTCGAGCGCTTGGCGGAGCGCACCCTCCTTAGGCCCCCGCGGCGGACATCGCCTGGCGGATCGCCTTGGGGAGCATGAAGCGGACGTCCTCCCGCATCACCTCGAACTCCGAGACGTCCTCGCAACCCTGGTCGCGGAAGCGCTGGACCAGGGCGCCGACGAGCTCCTCGGGGGCGCTCGCGCCCGAGGAGATGCCGACCACCCGGACGCCGTCCAGCCAGGCGGGATCGAGCTCGGCGGCGTTGTCGATCAGATGGGCCGCGGCGCCGTGCTCGCGCGCGACCTGGACGAGGCGGACCGAGTTCGAGGAGTTCTTCGAGCCGATGACGAGCACGAGGTCGCACTGCCCGGCCATCTGCTTGACGGCCGACTGGCGGTTCGTGGTGGCGTAGCAGATGTCGTCCGTGCGGGGCCCGGTGATCGCCGGGAAGCGCTCGCGCAGGCGGTTGATGATGTGCCGCGTCTCGTCGACCGAGAGCGTGGTCTGGGAGATGTAGGCGAGCTTCGCGGGATCGTCGACCTCCAGCGCGTCGACGTCGGCCTCGGTCTCGATGAGGACGATGCGCTCGGGCGCCTCCCCCATGGTCCCCTCGACCTCCTCGTGGCCCGCGTGGCCGATGAGGACGACCGTGTAGCCGTCCGCGGCGAACTTGATCGCCTCGCGGTGGACCTTCGTCACGAGCGGGCAGGTCGCGTCGAGGGTGCGCAGCCGGCGCCGCCTCGCGTCGGCGTGCACCATCGGCGAGACGCCGTGGGCGGAGAAGACCGTGATCGCGCCCTCGGGGATCTCGCCCGAGAGCTCGTCGACGAAGACGGCGCCGCGGTCGCGCAGCTGCTCGACCACGTGCTTGTTGTGGACGATCTCCTTGCGCACGTACACGGGAGCGCCGTAGAGCTCGAGCGCCCGCTCGACGGTCTGGACGGCGCGGTCGACGCCGGCGCAGTAGCCGCGGGGAGCGGCCAGGAGGACCTTCTCGACGGCCATGGGTCCAGTGTAGGCGGGCCCGCCGGCACCACCGCGGGCCCGGCGTGGCCCGACGGACGTGCGCCCGAGCCCGGGCCGGCGCGGATCGCGCCGTGGCCAGTGGCGCCTCGCCTCAGACCGTCCGGACACCGGACGCCACTCAGCGGCGCCCCGCGTCAGTAGCCCGAGCGGTCCAGGCGGCGCACGAGCTCGACCACGGCCTCCCCGGTCGCGTCCAGCGCGCGCACGTCGAGCTTGTCGACCGTGTCCTGCAGCCCGTCGGCGTAGCGGTAGGTGAAGTCGATGAGGTCGATCGCCGGGATGCCGGCGCGCAGGAACGGCGTGTGGTCGTCGTACACCGGGGTCCCGCGCCCGCCCGGGAACACCGCGCCGACGCCGACCGCCCGCGCGGCGCTCCGCAGCCGGCCCCACAGCGCCGGGTCGCTCGTCCCCTCGCGCGGGAGCCGCAGGCCGCGGTTGCCGACGTAGTCGAGCAGCACCATCGCCCGCACCTCGCCCGGATGCGCGGCGACGTAGGCGCGCGAGCCGCGCAGCGCGCGGTGCAGGAAGTCGACGTTGTCCTGCGCGCGGGGCTCCTCCTCGCCGTCGAAGAGGACGAAGCGCAGCTCGCGGGCGCCTGCGGGTCGCCGCTCCCGCCCGAGGGCACGCGCCACCTCGACGAGCGCCGCCGTCCCCGCCGCCGAGTCGTTGGCGCCGACGAACCCGCGGGGATGGGACTCCGTGTCGTAGTGCGCGCCGAGCACGAGCGCGGGCCGCCGCCCGGGCAGCACGCCGACGATGTTGCGCAGGCCGGGGTGGTCCGCGAGCGGCTCGAAGCGGCCGCCGGGCAGGAGGGGCCGCAGGAAGGCGGCGGTGCGCCGCAGCGCGGGCGAGCCGGCGGGGCGCTGCCCCACCGCGACCTGCCGGCGCACGAGCCGCAGCGCCCGCTCCGCGTCGAAGCGCTCCGCGCGCGCGCGGGGCAACGTGGTCACGGCGGCCGCCGCGGTGCCTGCGGACAGGGCGGCCGGGCCGTCCCCGGGCGGGCCGAGGCCCGGGAAGCCGTGGAGCACGAAGAAGATCAGGACGCCGAAGAGCGCGGCCTGGGCGACGATCGCCACCACGAGGACCCGGACCGAGAGCGCCCGGCGGAGCTCGTCGCGGTCAGGCGTCGGAGCTCACCGCGTCGGGGAGGCCGGCGAACGTCTCCCGGGCCGAGGTGCCCGAACCGGGTGCCCGGCAGCCGAAGGCGTCGGGGGCGAGCGAACGCGAGCCGAGGAGCTCGCGCATCGGACCGAGCTCCACGCGGCCGACGCCCTGGCCGCCGGGCGCCTCGAGCGACCCGATCGCCGGTCGGACGGCCTCGCCCATCCGACCGAGCTGCGCCGCGAACCCCGGCTCGGTGGAGAAGTCCCAGGCCACGCGCTCACGGTACCGGCGACCGCGGGTACGGTGATCGCCATGGCCCAGCAGCACTTCGACCGGCTGAGCGCGATCGACGCGTCCTTCCTGCACCAGGAGGGCGAGAACTCGCACATGCACGTCGGCGCGGTGACGATCTTCGAGGGGCCGCCGCCTCCCTACGAGGAGTTCCTCGACTCGATCCGCGGGCGCCTGCACCTGGTGCCGCGCTACCGCCAGAAGCTGACCTTCCCGCGCTTCGAGACGGGTCGCCCGCTGTGGGTCGACGACCCGTCGTTCAACCTCGAGTTCCACGTCCGCCAGACCGCGCTGCCGCGGCCGGGCGCCGAGGACCAGCTCATGCGCCTGGCGGCGCGGATCGTCTCCCAGCGGCTCGACCGCTCCAAGCCACTCTGGGAGATGTGGATGATCGAGGGGATCGAGCCCGTGGAGCCCGGCGCGGCGCGCCGCTTCGCGCTCATCTCGAAGACCCATCACGCGCTGATCGACGGGGTCGCGGGGATCGACCTCGCGACGGCGCTCTTCGACTTCGCGCCGGTGCCGCCGCCCATCGCCCATCCCGCCGAGGCGTGGAGCCCGGAGCCGGTCCCGACCGCCGCCGAGGTGCTCGCCGGCGGGGCGCTCGGCGCGGTCCGGGCCGGGCTCGGCGGCGTAACGCGGACGCTCGGCGTCGTCAAGCGGCCGGGCGCCGTGCTCGGCCCCGTCCGGGAGGCGGTCGAGGGGATCGGCGAGATCGCCTGGGCCGTGCTCAACCCGGCGCCGGCCACGCCGCTCAACGTGCCGATCGGACCCCACCGCCGCCTGGTCGGGGTGCGCGCGGAGCTCCGCGACTTCAAGCTCGTCAAGGACACGTTCGGCGGCACGGTCAACGACGTCGTGCTCGCCGTGGTGAGCGGCTCGCTGCGGGACTTCCTGCGTTCGCGGGGCGTGCGGACCGAGGGGCTCGAGCTGCGCGCGCTGGTCCCGGTGTCGATCCGCGCCGAGCACGAGCACGGGCAGCTCGGCAACCGGATCGCGGCGATGCGCGGACCGCTGCCGGTCTACGTCGAGGACCCCGTCGCGCGGCTGCGGGTGGTGCGCGACGGCATGGACGACCTCAAGCGCTCCAAGCAGGCGGTCGGGGCGGAGGCGCTCACGACGATGCAGGCCTTCGCGCCGCCGACCGTGCTGGCGCAGGCCTCGCGGCTGAACTTCTCCACGCGGCTCTTCAACCTGATCGTCACGAACGTGCCCGGGCCGCAGTTCCCGATCTACACCCGGGGCCGCGAGATGCAGGACATCTTCCCGGTCGCCTTCCTGCCCGAGGACCACGCGCTCGCCATCGCGATCATGTCCTACAACGGCAAGGTCAACTTCGGGCTGCTCGGCGACTACGACGCGCTGCCGGACATCCAGGCCGTCGCCGACGGCATCGAGCACGCCCTGGCCGAGCTCGTGGCGATCGCCCGCAGGCGCGCCGACGCACAGGCCGAGGCCGCGGGGCGCCCCCTCAGCCGGGTCTAGCCGGCCGGCAGCGCGCGATGGCCGGCGGGACCCGGCGCCCGGCTTTGGGCTTCGGGATCAGTACCCGAGCGCGAACTTCGCGTCCTCGGACATGCGGTCCGGGGTCCACGGCGGCGTGAACGTGGCGGCGACGGTGACCGCCTCGACGCCGTCGAGCTCGGAGACGAACTCGTCGATCTGCTCCTCGACCTGCGGCCCGATCGGGCAGCCCTGCGAGGTGAGCGTGTAGCTCACGTGCACGTCGCCGCCGTCCACGGTGATCTCGTAGATCAGGCCGAGCTCGACGAAGTCGAGCCCCAGCTCCGGGTCGATGACGTTCGTCAGCGCGGCTTCGACATCGTCCACGGTGGCCATGGCGGAAAGTGTAGACGGCCGGGGGATGCCCACCGGCCACGGCCCGTAGTAGGTTCGCGCCCATCGTCGCCTTCGAGGACAGCACCGACAGCCCGCCCGTGCTGCGCGTCTCCGGCGACGAGGACCGCTCCACCCAGAGCCGGCGGCGCCGTCCCATGTCGCGGGCGCTCGCGGTCAAGACGGACCTGCTCGTCGACCTGTCCGGCCTCTCGTTCGCCGACGTCTCGGTCATGCTCGACTTGGCCATGGTGGCCGGGCGGCTGCGTCGCGCGGGGCGTTGCATGCTCGTCCGCGGCGCCGCGCCGCAGATCGCGACGCTGATCGAGCTCGTCGGCCTGCACCGCATGCCGGGCGTCGAGGTCCAGTTCGCCTGAGCCGCCGGGCCGCGAGCCCTAGCCTGGAGGGGCATGCCGCTGCTCGTCCTGCTCTTCGTCGTCGTCCCGATCGTCGAGCTCTTCGTGATCATCCAGGTCGGGGAGGCGATCGGCGTCCTGCCCACGATCGGGCTGCTCGTGCTCGACTCGGTGCTCGGCACGCTGCTCATGCGCTCGCAGGGGCGCGCGGCCTGGCGCCGCCTCCAGGAGGCGACCGCCGCCGGCCGCCTCCCGGCCCGCGAGGTGCTCGACGGAGCGCTCGTCGTCTTCGGCGGCGCGCTGCTGCTCACCCCGGGCTTCGTCACCGACCTGCTCGGCGTCGCGCTGCTGCTCCCGCCCTCGCGCGCGCTCGTGCGACGCGCGCTCCTCGGCGGCGTGCTGAAGCGCATGCTCGGCCCGGCCGGCCTTCCCGGCGGCATGGCGTTCCGCACCGCGAGCGCCCGGCGGGCGGCGCGGCCCGACCGCGCCGGACGTGCCGGCGACGTCGTCGACGGCACGGCACGCGACGTCACCGCCCCGCGGCTGCCGTGAGCGTCACCGCGGAGGACGAGGCACCGCGCCCACCGGGCGGCGACGGGTCGAGCGACACGGTGACCTTCGCGTTCGGCGACCTCGACGCCGGGCTCTTCGGGCTCGCCCGGGTCGGGCTCTCGCCCGGGGAGGACGGGACCGCGCAGGCCAGCGGCCTGGCGGTGCTCTTCCACGGCTTCGAGCCCGTCGCCGTGCGGACCGCGGGAGGCCTCGCCGTGGGCACCGGCGGGGACTGGGGCGCGATCGACGCGGCGGGGGTGCGCACCACGACGCGGGTCCCCCTGGAGAGCTGGGACGTGACCTTCGTCGGCGACGACGGCGCGACCGGCTTCGAGCTCCGCTTCGAGGCCCTCTCGCCGGCCGGTGAGCTGCCCGCCGACGCGCCGGCCGTGCTCGCGGGCGGCCTGCAGGGCTACGAGCAGCTGTGCCGCGTGAGCGGCATGGCCCGGGTGGCGGGCGAGGAGCTGGCCGTGAGCTGCCTGGGCCAGCGCGGCCACGCCTGGGGCGCGCCGGACTGGTCGCGCATGGCGCTGGCCCGCACCGTCTCCGCCTGGCTCGAGGCCGACGTCGGCCTCACGCTCACGGCGATCCGCCCGCGCCGGGCCCGCGCGCACGCCGACGAGGCGCTCGCGGCGTCGCTCTTCACCGCCCTCGACGACGACGGGACGGTGGCGGCGCTCAGCGTCCCCGAGGTCCGGCTGTCGACCACGAGCGACGCCGACGGGCGCCAGCGCCGGGCCACCGTGGAGCTCTTCCTCGACGAGGAGGACGCCGGGCACCGGATGGGCGGCGAGGTGCTCTGCGGCACCTCGCTCGAGCTCGGGCGACTGCGCCTGGACTGCGCCTTCTTCGTGTGGCGCATGGAGGGCCTGACCGGCGTCGGGCGCTACGACGTCCTGCGCCACGCCGCGTGAGCGGCTCGCTCGTCACGACGATCGTCGCCGACTTCGGCGGCGTGCTCTCCACCCCGCTCGCGCCGGCGTTCGGCGCCGTGCACGAGCAGCTCGGGATCCCGATGGCGGCGCTCGGCTCGGCGATGGCCGCCCTCACCGCCGAGCGCGGGAGCAACCCGCTCCACGACCTCGAGAGCGGCGGGATCGAGGAGCGCACGTTCTTCGAGCTGCTCGCCGCGCGGCTGAGCGCCGATCTCGGCCGCGAGGTGCTGCTGCACGAGTACGCCGACCGCTACTGGGCGGCGCTGCGGCCGAACGAGGCGCTGCTCGCCCGGCTCCTCGCGCTGCGCCGCGACGGCTATCGCATGGGCCTGCTGACCAACAACATCCGTGAGTGGGAGCCGCGCTGGCGGGCGATGCTCCCGGCCGACGAGCTCTTCGACGTCGTGGTCGACAGCGCCCGGGTCGGCCTGCGCAAGCCGGACGCCGCCATCTACGCGCTGACCGCAGAGCGCCTGGGCGTCCCCGGCGCCCAGATCGTGTTCCTGGACGACGTGGAGGAGAACTGCGCCGCGGCGCGCGCCGCCGGCTGGAGCACGGTGCGCTTCGAGAGCACGGAGCAGACGCTCGCCGAGCTCGGCGAGCTCCTCGCCGCGCGCGGCGCGCCGGGCGCCGGGCCCGCCGCCGCCGCGGCGTAGGGGCCCGGCGGGCGGTCGGGCGCCCGGGCGCGCGTCCCAAGCGCGGAGGGGGCGGGGCGTCGGTCGGCGGGGGCGGCGGCGGGGGCGTGGGCGGGGGCGTGGCGGCGGTCGGCGGCACGGGG
>CAXSFZ010000023.1:0-50251 GCA_964236905.1 uncultured Solirubrobacteraceae bacterium
AGAGAACCACCAGCCTCCAAGGAGGACCGGATGAACAACGCGCTCAGGAACTACAGCTAGGAGCCTGCTGGGCGAGAGCCGGGCGCGGATGCTCCAACGGGCTCCGCGGAGCGCCAGCGCTCCACGGCCGGCCACACCACGTCGTCGAGGACGGCGTCGGCCAGCGCGTGATCCATGCGCACCCGGTCGTCGGAGAGGTGGAGGAGGAGCAGCGCGGTGCCCGCGTGCGGGAGCTGGCTGTCGAGCACGCCGGGGCGCAGCTGGCCCGCGTCGACCGCGCGCCCCAGCACCTCGGCGATCGCCTGCCGCGGCGTGCCGAGCCCGGCGCGCTCCGCCGCCTCGCGGATCTCCGGCTTGGCGCCGCGCTCGGCGTGCAGCGTGGCGCAGGCGGGGCCGAGCGGGCCCCCGAGCAGGTCGGCGACGTTGCGCAGCACCTGGCGCAGGTCGTCACGCAGGTCACCGGAGACCCGGGGCACGAGGCTCGCCCTCACCTCCGCGAGGGCCGCGGCCACGAGGTGCGGCTTGTCCGGCCAGCGCCGGTAGAGCACGGTGCGCGCGGCGCCGGCGCGTTGGGCGACCGCGTCGACGACGAGTCCCGCGTAGCCCCGCTCGCCCACCAGCTCGAGCGTGGCGGTGAGGATCGCCGCCTCGACCTCGGCCGAGGCGCGCCGCGTCCGCGTGGCCTCAGGCACGGGCGAGCTCGGGCGCGCGGACCGCGCGGCGCGCCGGGATGCTGAGCGCCGCGAGCGTCGCCACCACCGAGCCCGCGGCGGAGATGGCCAGCGCGGTGGTGAACGCCGACTCGGTGGGCAGGCCGGAGCTCAGCACGTCGGAGGCGAGGACGGAGCCGCCGACCGCCGAGCCGAGCGAGGCGCCGACGTTGCGGGCGATCGTGTTGACGCCGGTCGCCTCGCCCGTCTCGTGCTGGTCGACCGCCTCGATGATGAGGTTCGGCATCGCCGAGAACGCGAAGCCGATCCCCACGCCGAGCAGCGCCGACCAAAGCAGCGTGATGGCCGGCGAGCTGTGGACGGCGGCGAGCATGCCGAGGGCCACGGCCGCCGTGAGGCAGCCGATGGCCAGCGGCAGCCGGGCGCCGCGCCGCCCGCCCATCCGCCCGGACAGCGGCGAGAGGAAGAGGTTCAGCAGCGCGGCCGGCGCGAGCAGCAGCCCGGCCTGGAACGCGTTGTAGCCGAAGCCGTAGCCCGTGCTCTTCGGCAGCTGGGCGAGCTGGGGGATGAGGACGAAGGAGCCGAACAGGCCGAACCCGACCATGAAGGTGGCGAGGTCGGTGGTCACCACCGTGCGCTGCGCGAGCGTTCGCATGTTCACGAGCGGCTCCGGGGTTCGCTTCTCGAGCTCGACGAAGACGGCGAGGACCCCGAGCCCGAGGGCGACGAGCCCGAGCGTCCGGGCGGAGAACCAGCCCCAGCTCGTCGCCTGGGAGACCGCGAGGAGCGGGAGCACGAGGCCGAGCGAGAGCACGAGGGCACCGCGGATGTCGACCCGGCCGGGCGAGCGCACCGGGGACTCGGGCACGAGCAGCACCGTGGTGAGGACGGCCGCCAGCGAGAGCGCGGCGCTCAGCCAGAAGATCCAGTGGAAGGAGGCGTGGTCGGCGATCAGGCCGCCGAGCGGAAGGCCGATGCCGCCGCCGACGCCGGCGGTCGCGCCGAGGAGTCCGACCGAGGCGGGGACCCGCTCCCCGGGGAACTCGTCGCGGACGATGCCGAAGGAGAGCGGGAAGACGCCGCCGCCGAGCCCTTGGAGCGCCCGGCCGGCGGCGATGGTCTCGAGCGAGCTCCCGACCGCGGAGAGCAGGCAGCCGGCCGCCAGGAGGCAGAGCGACAGGGCGAGGACCTTGCGCTTGCCGAACATGTCGCCGAGCCGCCCGGCGATCGGGGTGGAGACCGACGCCGTGAGGAAGTAGGCGGTCACCAGCCACGCGGCGGCGCTCGAGGAGGCGCCGAACGCCGCCTTGATGTCCGGGATCGCCGGGATGATCAGCGTCTGGCCGAGGGCGAAGGCCACCGTGCCGAGGCTGAGGATCAGGAGGGTGCGCTGCGGCGCCGCGCGATCCTGCGTGTGGGCCATGCCGACAAGCTACAGAGGTGTTGCTAGCGGTTCTAGCGCTCCTCGCCGGTCAGGGTCAGCACCAGGCGCCGCGGGCCGCCGCGGTCGCGGAACTCGCAGAGGCAGATGCCCTGCCAGGTGCCGAGCAGGACCGCCCCGTCCCGGACCGGGAGGCTCAGGGCGGGGCCGGCGAGCAGCGCCTTCGCGTGCGCCGGCATGTCGTCCGGGCCCTCGAGGCTGTGCTCCCAGGGGCGCTCCTCGGGGGCGACGTCGTCGAGCCAGCGCCCGAGGTCGCGGCGTACGTCGGGCGAGGCGTTCTCCGTCAGCGTCAGCCCGGCGGAGGTGTGCTGCAGGAAGAGGTGGAGGAGCCCGGCGCGGAGGTCGGCCAGCTCGGGGAGCGCCGCGAGCACCTCCGGCGTGACCAGGTGGACGCCCCGCGGCCGGGGGTCGAGCACCAGCTCACGCGAGGTCCACGTCGTCACCGGGCAAGCGTGCCACACCGAGCATCACGTGGCCCCGCGCGTCGAAGGGGATGCCCTCGGCCTCCAGGCGCTGCCGTTGGCGTGCGCCGCGTGCGAGGGAGCCGTCCGCACGGACCACGCGGAACCACGGGAGCTCCGGGTCGGTGGCGTCGCGCAGCACGGTCCCCGCCAGGCGTGGTGCGCCCGGGCTGAGGTCCCCGTAGGTGCGCACCCAGCCCTCGGGGATCGCCCGGACGGCGGCGAGGATGCGTGCGTGCTCCGGCGGCGGCGAGCCCATCGTCCGCGGAACGCTACGGGTAGGTTGGACCCCATGGTCCGCCGGGGCACGTACTCGATTCTCGCCGCCGACCTCGAGTCAGGCGTTGTCGGCGTGGCCGTCCAGTCGCACTGGTTCGCGGTCGGTCCGCTCGTCCCGTGGGTCCGCGAGGGCGTCGGCGCGGTCGCCACCCAGTCGATCGTCGACCCGCACTACGGCCCGCGGCTGCTCGACCGCCTCGAGGCCGGCGAGGAGCCGCGGACGGCGCTCGCCGAGCTCGCGGCCGAGGATCCGCAGGCGCGCTACCGGCAGGTCGCGGTGGTCGACGTCCGCGGGCGCGTCGCGGTGCACACGGGCGAGGGCTGCATCGCCCACGCCGGGCACGACGCGGGCGCGGCGTTCTCCTCGCAGGCGAACATGATGAGCTCGCCGCAGGTGTGGCCGGCGATGAGCCGGGCCTACGAGCGCGCGACCGGGCCGCTCGAGCGCCGGCTCGTCGCGGCCATGCACGCCGCCGAGGGGCAGGGCGGCGACGTCCGCGGCCGGCAGTCCTGCGCGGTGCTCGTCACGCCGGGCGCCGGGCGTCCGTGGCACGCGGCGGTCGACCTCCGCGTGGACGACCATCCGGACCCGCTCACCGAGCTCGACCGCCTGCTCGACCTCCGCGACGCCTACGCGCTGGCCTCCGAGGCCGACGACCTCGCGGGCGCCGGGCACCACGCCGAGGCCGGGGACCGGTACGAGCGGGCCAGCCGCCTCGCGCCGGAGAACCACGAGCTGCTGTTCTGGGCCGGCCTGGCCGCCGGGCAGGAGGGTGACCTGCCGACCGCCGTGGAGCGCGTCGGGCGGGCCATCGCGCTGCAGCCGGGCTGGCGAGAGCTGCTCGAGCGGCTCGAGCCGGAGATCGCGCCGAGCGCCCCGGCCGTGCGCGAGGCGCTCCGAGGGGAGGGCTGAGCCGCGCCTCCGCCTCCGCACGCCGCCCGCGGGAGGAGCGAGACGACGCGCCCCGGGCGCGGCGCGGGCGCCGACCCGATCGTCGAGGCGATCGGACTCGGCGACGGTCGCGAGGTGCTGGTGGCTCGCCCGCGCGACTCCGAGGCGCTCCTCGACGAGGAGGCCTTCGACGCCCGCGACGAGTACCTGCCCTACTGGGCGGAGCTGTGGCCGAGCGCGGTCGCGCTGGCCCGAGCGGTCGCCCGGCGGTCGCTGCAGGGCCGGCGGGTGCTCGAGCTCGGCTGCGGGCTCGGGCTGCCCGGCCTGGCCGCGGCGGTCGGCGGCGCCCAGGCGACGCTCACCGACTGGGCGCCGGAGGCCGTGGTCGCCGCACGCGACAACGCGGCGCGCAACGCGGTCGCGGTCGAGGCGCTCGTGGTCGACTGGCGCGCTCCCGAGCTGCTCTTGGCCCGCGCCCCCTGGGAGCTCGTCCTCCTGGCCGACGTGCTCTACGAGCCGCGCAACGTCGCGCCGCTGCTCGCGCTGCTGCCCCGCCTCGGCCCCGAGGTGCTGCTCGCCGATCCCGGGCGGGCGACCGCCGAGCCGTTCCTCGCCGCCGCCGCCGCCGACCGCTGGACCCTCACCACGAGCCACGACGACCGCATCGCCGTCCATCGCCTCCTCCGCCGCGCCTGAGCACCGGCCCCGCATCAACGGGGCCTGCGCATCAAAGGGGTCTGACCCCTTTCATGCGTTGGTGGCGAATGGTACGAGGCCGAGGGCGGCGGGGACGGCGGCCAGGGTGGTGACCATCGCGGCCGCGGGGGGCAGCGTGGAGGGGTCGTGCGCGCCCGTGCCGCGATCGAGCCAGACCGCGGCCGCGTAGCCGGCGCGCAGCGGTGCGGCGACGTCCCACTCGAGGTGGTCGCCGACCATCGCGAGGGCACCGGCGGGAAGTCCGAGGGCGTCGGCGGCCGCCACGTAGGCGGCCGGCTGCGGCTTGGGGTGGCCCGCATCGACCGCGGAGACCACGGCGTCGAGCAGCTCCTCGATCCCGAGGGCGGCGAGCTTGCGCTCCAGGAGGTCGTGCGCGCCGTTGGTCAGCACCGCCAGGCGCAGCCCGTCCGCCCGGAGCGCCTCGAGCAGCGCGTGGGCGCCCGCCATGGCGACGGTCTCGCCGATGACCGCGTCGCGGAGCGCGCAGTGCCCGGCCAGCTGCTCCTCCTCGAGCGTCCCCCAGGGCGCGACCGCGTCGGCGAGCTGCGCGCGGCGGTAGGCGTCCACGGTCCACTCGCCCGAGAGGATCCGCTCGTAGTACGGCTCGCGCAGCGCCAGGAAGCGCCGGTGGGCCGCCGCCGCGTCGAGGCCGGGAAGCGAGGGGGTGACCGCCGCGACCGTCGCGGCCCACACCCTCGCCTCGACGGCCCCGTAATCGCTCAGCGTGTCGTCGAGGTCGAAGACGACCCCGCGGACCGCGGCGCCCCGCGTCACCTCTCGCCGGGCGTCTTGGCCGGGTACAGCGAGACCGGCACGCTGAGGTCCAGCGCGGTGCGGATGATGCGGTTCTGCTCGACGTTGTGGGCGGCGGGGTAGCCCTCGCCCGGGCTCGCGCGCTCCGGCCGGCCGACGTAGCCGAAGGCCATGTGGTCGGGCAGGATCTGCATGAGCCGCGGGAACATGTGCGCGCGGGCGCCCATGTTGCGCGGCTCCTCCTGGGCCCAGACGACCTCGCGGAGGTTGGGGTAGGTCGCGATGAGCTCGGAGATCTGCCCCTCGGGGAAGGGGTAGAGGAGCTCGACGCGCCCGATCGCCACCCCGGGGTTGTCCTGCCGCGCGGGGTGCCCGACCAGGTCGTAGTAGACCTTGCCCGTGCACAGCACGAGACGCTCGACCTCGTCGACGGGCACGCGCGGCTCGCCGAGCACGGGGAAGAACTGCGTCTCGGAGAGGTGCTCGATCCGGTTGGTCGCCTGCGGCAGCCGCAGCAGCGACTTCGGGGTCATGATCACGAGCGGCCGCTGCTTGGCCACGCGCGCCTGGCGGCGCAGGAGGTGGAAGTACTGCGCGGGCGTCGTGAGGTTCGCGACGCGGATGTTGCCCTCGGCGGCCAGCTGCAGGAAGCGCTCCAGGCGCGCGGAGGAGTGCTCCGGGCCCGAGCCCTCGTAGCCGTGCGGGAGCAGCAGCGTCAGCCGCGAGCTCTGGCCCCACTTGGCCAGGCCGCTGACGATGAACTGGTCGATGATCACCTGCGCGCCGTTGGCGAAGTCGCCGAACTGGGCCTCCCAGAGCACGAGCGTCTCGGGCGCCTCCTGCGAGTAGCCGTACTCGAAGCCGAGGCAGGCGATCTCGCTGAGCGGCGAGTTGTGCAGCTCGATCGGCGCAAGGGAGCCCGGGAGGTTCTGGACGGGCGAGACGGTCTGCCCCGTCTTCGCGTCGTGGAAGACGAGGTGGCGCTGGGAGAACGTCCCCCGCTCGGTGTCCTGGCCGGTCAGGCGGATCGGCACGCCCTCCGTGAGCAGCGAGGCGAAGGCGAGCGTCTCGGCGTGCGCCCAGTCGATCCCGCCGGCCTCGGTGACGGCCGCGCGCCGGCGCTCGAGCTGCTTGACCAGCTTGGGGTGGACCGTGAAGCCCTCCGGCGTCTGCAGCAGCTCCTCGTTGAGCACCTCCAGCCGCTGGCGCGAGACCGCCGTCCTCACCTCGGGCGAGGGAGTGCGGTCCAGCGTGTACTCGCCCGTCTGCTGCGAGGCGCCGTCGCCGTCCGCCTCGGCCGCCTCCTTGATCTGCCGCTTGAGGTCGGCGTGGAGGCTCGCGAGCTCGTCCCAGATCTCCTGGCGCTGGCGCTCGACGGCCTCCTGCGTGATGACGCCCGTGGCCACGAGCCGCTCGGCGAAGAGATCGGTGACGCGCTTCTTCTGCTTGATCTGCGCGTACATCTCGGGCTGCGTGTAGGCCGGCTCGTCCGCCTCGTTGTGGCCGAAGCGGCGGTAGCCGATCAGGTCGATCAGCACGTCGTGGCCGAACTCCTGCCGGTAGGCGAAGGCCAGGCGCACCGCCGAGATGCACGCGGCCACGTCGTCGGCGTTGACGTGGATGATCGGGACGTCGAAGCCCTTGGCGAGGTCGGAGGCCCAGCGGGTGGAGCGCGAGTCCCCCGAGTCGGTGGTGAAGCCGACCTGGTTGTTCGTGATGAGGTGGAGCGCGCCGCCGACCGCGTAGCCGTCGAGCGCCTGGAGGTTGAGCGACTCGGCCACCACGCCCTGGCCCATGAAGGCCGCGTCGCCGTGGAGCACGATGGGGACCGCGGCGGCCGCGTCGCGGTGGGCGTGCGGGCCCTGGCGGGTGGTCTGCGCGGCGCGGGCGGCGCCGAGCACGACGGGATGCACGAACTCGAGGTGCGAGGGGTTCGACTCGAGGTTGACGAGGATCGACTCGCCGTTGGGCAGCTGGTAGGAGCCCTGCGCGCCGTGGTGGTACTTCACGTCGCCCGTCCCGCCCTGCGGGATCGTGGTGATCGCCTCGAGGGTCGAGGCGCCCTCGAACTCGGCGAAGATCGTCTCGTAGGGGCGGCCGAGGTTGTGCGCGAGCACGTTCAGGCGGCCGCGGTGGGCCATGCCGACCACCACCTCGCGCGCCCCGTGGGCGGCCGAGAGCTGGATGGCCTCGTCGACCATGGGCACCGTCATGTCGAGGCCCTCGATCGAGAACTGCTTCTGCCCGAGGTAGGCCTTGTGCATGAAGCGCTCGAAGGCGTCGACCTCGACCAGCCGCTTGAGCAGCGCGGTCTGCTCGTCGTTGGTGAGGCCGGTCCGGTAGGCGCCGGACTCGATCCGCTCCCGCAGCCAGGTGCGCTGGCGGTGGGAGGAGATGTGCTCGATCTCGTAGGCGATCGTGCCGCAGTAGGTCTCGCGCAGGTGCGGGAGCGCGTCGGCGAGCGTCGCGCCCGGCACGCCCATCCGCAGGATCTTCGCGGGGATCTGCGCCATGAGCTCCGGCGTGAGCCCGAGCGGCTCGGGGTCCAGGGCGGGGTCGCCCTCGGGCTCGGAGCCGAGCGGGTCCAGCCGGGCGGCGAGGTGGCCGTGCGTGCGGTGGGCCTTCAGCAGCGACACCGCGGCCTGCACGGCCTGCAGGAGCTCCTCGCTCGGGAGCGTGCCCGTGTCGCTGACCGGGGTCGGCGCGCTGTCGCGGAGCGCCGCGGCCGCCGCTGCGGGCGCGGGCGGACGCGCCGCGGGCCCGAGCTCGACGCCGAGCGAGGAGAAGACGCCCTCGTAGAAGTCGTGCTCGCCCTGCAGGTACTCCTCGACCACCTTCAGGAACTGCCCCGACTCGGCCCCCTGGATGATCCGGTGGTCGTAGGTCGAGGTCATGGTCATGACCTTCTCGGCGCCGATCATGTCGCCGATGGCGCCGAGCCCGACGGGGTAGGCGATCGAGCCCGTGGCGACGATGGTGCCCTGGCCCGTCATGAGCCGCGGCACCGAGGCGATGGTGCCGATGCCGCCCGGGTTCGTGAGCGAGACGTTCGCGCCCTGGAGGTCGTCCGCGGTGAGGCCGTTCTCCCGCGCCTTGGCGATGAGGTCGTCGAAGGCGGCCTTGAAGTCGGCGAAGGGCTTGCGGCCGGCGTCCTTGATGACCGGCACCATGAGGGTGCGGCCCTTCTTCGTGGTGACGTCGACGGCGATCCCGAGGTGGACCGCCTCGTCGTCGACGACGTGCGGCCGGCCGTCCACGTCGAGGAAGTGCCTGGCCATCCCGGGCATCTCGTGCTGCACCGCGAGGGCGATCGCGTAGGCGATGAGGTGGGTGAAGGAGACCTTCTGCCCGCCGGCCTTGAGCTGCTTGCGGCGAGCGTCCATCGCCGTGACGGTGAGGGTGCGGAACGAGGTGGCCGTCGGGATCGAGCGCGATTCGTCCATGTACCGGGCGAGGACCGCCGCCGCGCCCTTGATGAGCTGGGCGCCGGCGGGCCGCGTGGCCGCGCCCGCGCCGTTGGCCGAGCCGTTCGGGCTCGCGGCCGCGGCGGGCGCGGCGGCGCGGGCCGGGGCGCTGCCCGCCTTGCGCGCGAGCACGTCCTCCTTGGTGATGCGGCCGCCCGGGCCCGTGCCCGCGACCGTCGCGAGGTCGACGCCCTCGTGCGCGGCGACCCGCGCGGCGACGGGCGAGGCCTTCTGGTCGGAGGCCGGCGCGGCGAGGGACGGGGTCGCGGCGGGCGCCGGCGGGGCGGGCGCGGGGGCCGAGCCGTTCCCGTTGCCGCTGCCGCCGCCGGGCGCGGCCTCCGGGGCGGTGCCCGTGGTCATCCGGGCGATGACCTGCCCGACGGTGACCGTGTCGCCCTCACCGGCGAGCAGCTCGGTGATGGTCCCCCGCGCGGGGGCCGGGAGCTCGACGTCGACCTTGTCGGTGGAGATCTCGCAGACCGTGTCGTCGGCCTCGACCTGCTGGCCGACCTTCACCGCCCACTCGAGCAGCGTGCCCTCCGTGATCGACTCGCCCGCCCCGGGGGTGACGATGTCGAGGGTCTGCCCGCCGGTCGCGGCGCCGTCCGGGGCGTCCGCGGCGGGCGGGGGTTGCGGTTCGTCGTCCGGCGCGGTCGGCGCAGCACCGTCGTCGGGCTGCACGTCGGCGAGGACGGCGCCGACGGTGACCGTGTCGCCCTCCTCGAAGTACCGCCTGACCACGGTGCCCGCGACGGGCGAGGGAACCTCGACGTCCACCTTGTCGGTGGAGATCTCCACGAGCGTCTCGTCGAGCCCGATCCGGCCACCCTCCTCGACGCTCCACTCGAGGATCGTGCCCTCGGTGACCGACTCGCCCGCACCGGGGGCGATCACCTGGACCGTCGTGTCAACCGCCATGAAGCCGCACTCTAGCGCGGCCTCCGCGCCGCGGTCCTGCCCTCGGGCGGATGTGCTAGTGGCGCTTTGCAACCCCGGTGGCGGGCCTGCCGACGGGCGCTCCGGCCGGCTCGGGCGGAGCGCTCGGGCGCCTGCGCCGGTCCTGGCGGACGAACTCCGCGGAGCCGATGAACGGCCCCACGGCGCCCAGCACGGCGACGGCCACCGCGAGGCGGAGGTTCACGAGGCGCAGGCGCAGCGCGGCCAGCACCAGGGCGCACATCGCGAACCAGCCGAGGCCGTGCGCGAGGCCGAACGCCGCCTCCTCCCCCGAGAGCCCGGGGACCACCCAGACCACGAGCAGCACGAGGTAGATCGCCGAGTGGGTGAAGGAGGCGTACTTGACCGTGCGTCGGGTGAGGCGCATCAGGCGAGCAGGGCCGCCATGCGGCGCAGCGGCTCGTCGGCCTCCGGGGGCCAGTCGGCCGGGTCGGCCGGCCACCACGCGTGCGCGTCGTGCTCCGGGTCGCGGCGCAGCTCGACCCCGTCGGGCAGCCAGGCCTGGCCGATGAACATCACCATCTGCTGCGGCAGGCGGACCAGCGCCTCGCCCCGCGCCCGCTCGGCCACCACCCCCCACTCCTCCCGGAGCTCCCGGGTGAGCGTCTGGGCCGGCGTCTCGCCCACGTCCACCGCGCCTCCCGCCCCGAGCGCCCAGCGCCCGGGCCAGGAGCTGAGCCACGGGGCGCGGCGGCCGGCCAGCCAGCGACCCTGCGCGTCGCGGGTGACCAGGAGTGCGGCGATGGAGCTCGAGGCGTCACCCTCGACCAGGCGCAGCGCCCAGCGCAGCGGCTGCAGCTCCATGACGATGCCCGACGGGGTCGCCTCGAAGCCGACGAGCCGCCCGGCCAGGCCGTCGTGGGAGGGGGAGTCGCGGTCCTGCAGCGCCCGGATCGCCGCGTCGGCGGCCGCCGTGCGCTCCGCGGGGGGCTCGAAGTGCTCCGGCGACCAGCGCGCCTCCACCGCCTCCAGCGCCCACGGGCCGCGCGCGAGGATGCCGGGAGCGGGAGCCATCGCCTCATGCTACGAAGCAGGCGATCGCTCCGGGGGCGGGGGCCGAGGCCCGGGCGCGGCTCAACTACCCTGCGGCCATGGCGAGCGCCGAGGGCAAGAACTTCGAGGCCATCACGAAGGCCAAGCAGCAGCACAACAAGAGCTGCCCGTTCCCCCCGCACACGGTCCGCATGAACCCGTTCGAGATCGAGCGGATGCAGTGGGAGGAGGGGGACACGATCGCCGGGCTCGTGCTCGAGGGCGACGGCAAGGTGGGCACGGGCTCCTTCCGCCTCATCTGCGACGGGATGGAGCCGCCGGAGCTCGACATCGAGGAGACCGAGATGATCGGCGGCCCCGCCGAGCCGCTCGAGGTGCCCGTGCCGGCCGGCCCGGGAGCCCCGCGGGAGGACGACGCGCCGCCCGCCGGCCCCCGCTTCTAGGCCGCCCAGTCGATCGCCGCGAGCTGGCGCGCCAGCCGCGCGCCGCGCCGCGGGTTCACCGAGGCGACCCAGGCCACGCGCCCGGCGAGATGCGCGCGGAAGTGCGGCAGGCCGGCGCGGTTGGCGTGCGCGGGCCCGTGCGTGGCCGCGTCGTGCAGGACGGCCCGGAGCCGGTCCTGCTCCTCGCGCGCGACGTTCGGCGCGACGTTGACCACCAGGCCGCAGACCCGCTGGCGCCCAGCGCGGGGCATGAGCTGCGACTTGCCCGGGTGGAGCACCCAGCCCTCGTCGGCGGCGATCGCCACCAGGGCCGCGCGCGCCGCCGGCAGCCGCCGCTCAAGCTCGCGGTCGCCGCTCAGCACGAGGTCGTCGGCGTAGCGCGAGTAGGTCGCGCCGAGGCTCCGCGCCAGGCCGCTGAGCCGGCGGTCGAGACGGTGGGCGACGAGGTTCGCGAGCGCCGGGGAGGTCGGCGCCCCCTGCGGCAGGTGCGGTGTGGCCAGGCGGCGCCCGAGGCGGTGGTGGGCCGTGATCGCCGCGAGCGTCGCGGGGCGGGGGACCGCGGCCCACTCGCGCGCGGGGACGACGTTGGTGCAGAGGCCGGTCAACGTGTGCGCGACCGCCTCGGGATGGCCCGCCGCGCGGAAGGTGGCCCAGATGCGCCCGGCGCTCACCTGCGCGAAGAAGTCCTCGAGGTCGACGCGGAGCACGACGCGGCGGCCGGCGTGCAGGGCGGCGTGGGTGGCGGCCGAGCGGCCCGGGACGAAGCCGTGGGCGGCGGGATGGGCCGGGATGCGGTCGAGCAGCTCCCGCAGGACGATCCGCTGCGCCGCCTTGAGCCGCGCCTTCGGGCGCTCCACCACCCGCGGCGGCGCCGCGCCCGTCCGCGCGAGCCACCCGTAGCGGTAGTTGCGCAGGCGCTCCTCCGGCGCGGTCCGCTCGAGCGAGCGGACGTCGGCCAGCCAGGCGAGCGTTCCCGCGGAGAGCTCGAGCAGCGCCGCGAGCTCCGCCGCGCCGGCCAGCGCGGGCTGCCCGAAGCGCAGCCGGCCGGGGGCGGGCGCGAACGGCCGCTCGCGCACGACGCGCGCCGCGGCGCGCGGCCCGCCCGGGCCGCCGCGCGCGGGGTGGCGAGCCGCCTCCTCACGCAGCAGCCGGCCCACGAGCGCGGCGAGCGCGCGCGGCGCGTCCCGCGGCGGGCGCGGGTGCGCGGCCAGGACGCCCCGGACGACCGTGCGCAGGCCGGCCGGGCGGGGCCGGAGCACCCCGGCGGCGCGGCGCAGGAGGAGCTCCTCCTGCCAGGGACCGGCGAGGAAGGCGGACGCGAGGGCGTGGGCGGCGGCGGGCTCCATGGGTGGTCGGCGACGACGCGGCCCGACGGTTCCTGCGTCGTGCGTGCCCGGCACTGCGCCTGCTGCAGCCGGGGGCACGCGGTGCACTGCGGTGGTCCTGCGCGGGTCCCCGGGGGTGCCCCGGGGAGGCGTCGCCCGCCGTCGGTGAGGACGGTGGCCTGCCGCCGGCTCGGGCCGCGCCGTCGCGGGCCGCAGCCTACGGGAGCCGCGCCTCTGCTCCTAGACCTCGAGCGTGCGGTCGAACGCGCGCTGGAAGAGCTCGACCTCGCGGCCGGCGGCCCAGCGCGGGACGGCGTCGTCCTCGGAGCTCACGAGCTCGAGCCGCGCGCGGCTGGCGTCGACGTGCAGGTGCGCCTCGCGCACCGACTGGTCGCGGGAGCGCTCCAGGTCCTCGGCCAGCCGCAGGAGCGCCGCCATGCGGTCCAGGCGGGCCAGGTCGCCCTTGCCCTTGAGCAGGCCGGAGAGCTCCCCCGCCTCGGGCATCCCCTTGCGGTGGTAGCGCGCGGCCTGCGCCACGAGCGCGAGCTCCTCCGGGGCGAAGCCCGGAAGCCCCGCGTTCAGGATGAGGTAGCGGGAGTGCTTGTGATGGTCGTCGTAGTCGACGCTCATCCCGATGTCGTGCAGCGCGCTGGCCGCCCAGAGCAGCTCGCGCTCGCGCGGGTCGCCGGCGTGCAGGCCCGCGGCCGCGCTCTCGTCGAAGAGGCCGAGCGCGAGCCGGGCGACGTGCTCGGTGTGGGCCGGGTCGGCGGCGTACTGCCCCGCCAGGGTGAGGACCGACTGGCGGCGCACGTCGTCGAAGAGGCCGCCGTTCGCCGCACGGTGGCGGGCGAAGAAGACGCCCTCGCGCAGGCCGGCCTCGGTGGCCTCGAGCGCCTCGAAGCCGCCGGCGGCCATCGTCGCCTGGATGACGACCGCGCCCGCGAGGATGAGGTCCGCGCGCGCGGGCTTGATCCCCGGGATCCGCGACCGCTCGGCCGGCGGCAGCGCGGCCAGCCGCTCCACGAGCTCGGCCAGCGCCGCCGCGCTCACGCACTGGCCCTGCACGCCGAGGGACGGGCGCCCGGCGGCGCGCTGCACGGCGTTGGCCAGGTTGCGGGCGGTGCCGCCCACGCCGATCAGCCGCGGCCCGCACTCGGCGAGCCACGGCGCGCGGCGGAGCTTGTCGGTGACGTGGGCGCGCAGCTTGTCGAGCTGCTTGCGGCTCGCGGGGCCGTCGCCCGGGAGGAAGCGCTCGGTCATCCGCACGGCGCCGAGGCGCCACGAGCCCGAGGCGATCTCCTGCCGGCCGGCGACCCGGACGAGCTGCATGGAGCCGCCGCCGAGGTCGAGCACGCAGCCGTCCTCGAGCGTCGTCGAGTTCACCGCCGCGAGGTAGCCGTAGTGCGCCTCCTCCTCGCGGCTCAGCACGCGGATCGGCAGCCCGGTGCGCTCGCGCGCGCGCTCGAGGAAGGCCTCGGCGTTGCTCGCGTCGCGGATGGCGCTCGTGGCCACCGCGTCGATCGACGCCGGGCCGAGGCCGGCGGCGGCGCAGAAGTGCGCGAAGACGACGAGGGTCGAGAGCGCGCGCTCCATCGGCTCGGCGCCGAGCTCGCCGGTGGCGGCGAGCCCCTCGCCGATCCGGACCGGCTCGTGGATCTCGTCGGTGCGCTTCCACCGGTCGGCGGTGGCGGTGAAGACGACGAGCCGGAAGGAGTTCGACCCGAGGTCGATCACGGCGAGCTGCACGCCGCGCATCGTAGGCGGCGCCGTCCCGGGGGCCTGAGCTCCACCGGCCGCAGCACGACCGCCGACGCTCGAGCCCTCTGGCCCGCGGGGGTAGTTCCCAGTGGTCGATGCGTTCGGGTGTGCGTCTCCGGTCGGCTCCATCCACGGTGGCGGGGGGCGTTGCGGAGTCGAGAGGGCCGATGCGGTCGGTGGGCGGCCGGTTCGGCCCTGCCGCTCCCGGACGCCCCGAGCCCGCGACGGCGACCGGGCCGATGCGGTCGCACCCAAGCCGCTTCGGCCCTCTCGGCTGACCCCGCGGCGTCTACGCAGGGCGTCGCGATCTCCAGCCGTGGAGCCGACCGGACACGCGTCGAGATGGTACGCGCTTCGCCCCGCCGCTACCCGCGCTCGATGAGCTCGATCCGGTAGCCGTCGGGGTCGCGGACGAAGCACAGGCGCGAGCCGCCGTCGCGGACCGAGTAGGGCGCCTTCTCGGGGGCGATGCCCTGCTCGGCCAGCGCGGCGAGGGTGGCGTCGAGGTCGTCGGCGGTGATCGCGATGTGCCCGTAGCCCGTGCCGATCTCGTAGGAGTCGACCCCCGGGTTCCGTGTGAGCTCGAGCCGGGGCCCGTCGTCCGGAAGGCCCAGGAAGACGTTGGTCGCCCCGTCGGGCAGGTCGAGGCGGCGGAGCTCCGCGAAGCCGAGCGCGCCGTAGAAGGCGACGGAGCGGTCGATCTCGCCGATCCGGTAGCAGGTGTGGATCAATTCGGGCATGGGGCGACGGTACCCGTCCGGGTAGCCTCGCGGCATGATCCTCGAGCGCTCGATGAACGACGACTTCCTCTCGAACACCTACCTCGTGGGGCAGGCGGGGGGTGGACCCGGGTTCTTCGTCGACGCCGGCGGGCCGGTGGCGCCGCTGCTCGCGGCGGCCGAGGAGCTCGAGGTCGAGGTCACCCACGTGCTGCTCACCCACCACCACGCAGACCACGTCGCCGAGCTCCCGGCGATCCTCGCGCGCTTCCCGGACGCGCAGGTGCTCGCCAACCCCGTGGAGCGCGAGGCGCTCCGCGGGGCGAGCCCCGAGCTCGCCGCGCTCGTGACGGGCGAGCTGCAGCCTCACGAGGAGGTCCGCGTGGGGGAGCTCGTCGTCACGCCCCTGGCCACGCCGGGCCACACCGCCGGGATGCTGTCGCTCCTGGTCGAGGGCAACGTGTTCACCGGCGACACGCTCTTCAAGAACTCCGTCGGCGGCGTGCGCGCGCCGGGCTCCACGAGCTACGCCGACCTCAAGCACTCGGTGATGGAGGTGCTGCTGACCCTTCCGCCGGGCACCGAGATCCGCCCGGGCCACACCGATCCCACCACGGTGGAGGCCGAGCTCGAGACCAACGCCTTCGTGCGGGTCTGGCGCGGCCTCGACCCCGAGGGCACCGAGCCCTGCACCGCGCTCGGCGAGCCCGCGACGCTCGTGCTCCTGGGCGACGACTACGACGGTGGCCACAAGGCCTGGGTGCGCTGGCCCGACGGCCGCGACGACATCGTACCGGGCTCCAAGGTGGAGACCGGCTGAGGCACCGCGCCGCCTCAGGCGGCCAGGGCGGGGCGGTCGGGGCGGAAGGCCGCGACGGGGTGCTCGGTGCGGCCGCGGCAGGCGAGGTCGGCCAGCACCGCGCCGAGCAGCGCGGCGAACTTCGCGGCGTGGCCGGCGCCGATCGCCACCTGTACCCGCGGGTGCGCGGGCAGCGGCCCGAGGACGAAGTCGCGGTCGGGCGGCAGCTCGTAGAGGCAGGCCCGGCTGGAGGCCACGGGACCGACCGCGCCCGGGAGGTGCGCCTCGAGGAAGCGCAGGACGCGCCGCTCGCGGGCGGGGTCGGTCGGGCTCTCCTCGTCGTCGACCTCCACCTCGGGCCCGCCCAGGTCCTCCGCGGCCTTCACGGCGGCGGTGCCGTGGACGCCGATGCCGTAGAAGCACGGGGCGCCCTGGCGGATCCACACGGGGAAGCGCTCGGGCGCGAAGTCGCGCAGGCGCGGCGTGGCGTAATAGGTCACCTGCTCGCGCATGTAGCGCAGCGGCAGCCGCCCGAGCCCGCCGAGCAGCCCGTTGGTCCACTTCCCCGTGCACAGCACGACCTGCTCGGCCTCCACCGCGCCGTCGTCGAGGTGCACCCGGACGCCACCGCCGTCGGCCGCGGGCTCCAGGCGCCGCACGCGCGCGTCGGGGCGCAGCCGGGCGCCGTGCCCCTGGGCCAGCGTGAGGTGGGTGGCGCAGGCCAGCCCGACGTCGAGGATCCCCGCCTCGGGCTGGAAGAGCGACGCGACGTCGTCGGCGACGCGCCACTGCGGCCAGCGGGCGCGCAGCGCGTCGGCGTCGAGCCGCTCGTAGCCGATCCCCTCCGCGGCCATCGCCGCCGCGTTCGCCTCGAGCGTCGCCACCGAGCCGGGCACCGCGGGGTCGCCGAGGTCGAGCCCGCCCGTGGGCAGCACGAGCCGCAGGCCGCTCTCCTCCTCGACCTCGCGCCAGGCGGCGAACATCGCCGGGGTCAGGCGGGTGTAGGTCGTGGAGCCGTAGCTGTGGCGGATGATCCGCGAGTGGTCCTCGGAGGCGCCGCGCGTGTGGCCCGGGTGGAACTGCTCGAGGACCAGCACCTCGGAGCCGAGCTCCCGCGCCGCGCGGTAGGCCGCGGCGCTGCCGATCGCGCCCGTGCCGACCACGAGGCACCGCACCCGCGCCGGCAGCCCCCTCACGCCGGCGCCCCGACGTGGCGCGGGTGGTGGCAGGCGCCGAGGTGCCCCGGGGCGCCGTGCTCGACCAGCGGCGGATCCTCGACCCGGCAGATCTCCGTGGCGTGGCGGCAGCGCGGGTGGAAGCGGCAGCCCGGCGGCGGGGAGATCGCGCTCGGCACGTCGCCGCTCAGCACGATCCGCTCCCGCCGGGCCGCCACCTCGGGGTCGGGCACGGGCACGGCGGAGAGCAGCGCCTCGGTGTAGGGGTGCACCGGGCGCCGGCTCACCTCCTCGACCGGCCCGAGCTCGACGATCCGCCCCAGGTACATGACCGCGATGCGGTCGGAGACCTGGCGGACCACGGAGAGGTCGTGGGCGATGAGCAGGCAGGTCAGGCCGAACTCGTCGCGCAGGTCGGCCAGCAGGTTGACCACCTGCGCCTGCACCGAGACGTCCAGGGCGGAGACGGGCTCGTCGGCGATCAACAGCCGCGGGCGCAGGGCGAGGGCGCGGGCGATCCCGATGCGCTGGCGCTGACCGCCGGAGAACTCGTGCGGGAAGCGGTCGGCGTGCTCGGGCCGCAGCCCCACCACCTCGAGCAGCTCGCGCACGCGCGCGTCGCGCTCACCGCGCGGCACGGCGTGGTGCACCTGCAGCGGCAGCCCGACGATCGCCCGCACCCGCTTGCGCGGGTTCAGCGACGCGTAGGGGTCCTGGAAGACCATCTGCAGCTCGCGGCGCAGCGGCCGGAGGGCCCGTTGGGAGAGGCGGGAGACGTCGCGCCCCTCGACCTCGACCCGTCCGGAGGTCAGGTCGGTCAGCCGCATGAGGCAGCGCCCGAGCGTCGACTTGCCGCAGCCCGACTCCCCGACCAGGCCGAGCGTCTCGCCGCGGCGGAGCTCGAGGTCGACCCCGTCGACCGCGCGGAGCGTGGCGAGGTCGCGGTGGAGGACCCCGGTGCCCCGGACGGGGAAGTGCTTGTGCACGCCGACGGCACGCAGCAGGACCTCGGGGCCGCTCACGCCGCGGCGCCCCCGGCGGCGCCGCTGCGCTCCCGCAGGCCCGGCCGCGCCTCGAGGGGGAGGTGGCAGGCGTCCAGGTGGCTCGCGTCCCCCTTGGCCACGAGCGGCGGCATCCGGTCGCAGGGCGCGAAGCGGTGCGGGCAGCGGGAGGCGAACACGCAGCCGCCCGGCACCTCGACCCAGCCCGGCGTCGCCGCCGCGATCCCGCGCAGGCGCCGCGGCCGCGGGCGGTCCAGGCGCGGGATCGAGCCGAGCAGCCCCCAGGTGTACGGGTGCAGCGGCGCGCGGAAGAGCGCGCGGGTCGGCGCCTGCTCGACGACCTTCCCGCCGTACATGACGAGCACGCGGTCGGCCAGCTCGGCGACCACGCCCATGTCGTGCGTGATGAGCACCACCGAGGAGCCCCGCCGGGCCCGGAGGTCGCGGATCAGGTCGAGGATCTGCGCCTGGATCGTCACGTCGAGCGCCGTGGTCGGCTCGTCGGCGATCAGGACGCTCGGGTCGCAGGAGAGCGCGAGCGCGATCATCACGCGCTGGCGCTGGCCGCCCGAGAGCTGATGCGGGAAGTCGTCGACCCGTCGCTCGGCGTCGGGCAGGCCGACGGAGCGCAGCAGCGCGACCGCCCGCTCGCGCGCCGCCCGCTCCCCCATCCCGGTGTGCTCGCGCAGCTGCTCGGCGAGCTGCCAGCCGATGCGGTAGACCGGGTTGAGCGAGGTCATCGGGTCCTGGAAGACCATCGCGATCTCGCCGCCGCGCACCCGGCGCAGCTCGCCGGGGGAGAGCGCGAGGAGGTCCCGCCCGCCGAAGCGCACCTCGCCGGTGGCGGTGGCGCCCGGGCCGAGCAGCCCGATGACGCCCATCAGCGTGGCGCTCTTGCCCGAGCCCGACTCCCCCACCACGCCGAGCACCTCGTCGCGCCCGAGCGCGAAGGAGACGCCGTCGACCGCGGTCGTGCTCCCGGCGTCGCCGTCGAAGCGCACGTGGAGGTCACGCACCTCCAGGAGCGGCTCGCCGTCCACCTCAGGCCTCCCGGATCCGCGGGTCGAGCCGGGCGTAGAGCACGTCGACCAGGGCGTTGACCACCACGATGAAGAACCCGCCGTAGAGGACGGTGGCCATGATCACCGGCAGGTCCAGGCCCTGCAGCGACTTGTAGGTGAGCGAGCCCAGCCCCGGCAGGCCGAAGACGACCTCCACGAGCAGCGCGCCGCCGCCGACCAGCGCGCCGAAGTCCAGCCCGAAGACGCTGATGAAGCCGATCAGCGAGGTGCGCAGCACGTGGCGGATCAGGACCCGGCGCTCCGAGATCCCCTTGGCCCGGGCCGTCCGCACGAAGTCCTGCCCCTCCGCGTCGAGCACCGCGGCGCGCAGGACGCGCGCGTAGAGGCCGACGTAGAGGGTCGCGAGGACGAGCCAGGGCACGACGAGGTGGCGCAGCCAGAGCACGGGATCCTCGGTCAGCGGGGTGTAGCCGAGCGGCGGGATCCAGGAGAAGAGCGGGAAGCCGTGCCAGCGGTCCTGGGTCAGGAGGTTCGCGACCTCCCCGAGCCAGAAGACGGGCATGGAGATCCCGACGAGCGCGATGACCATGAGCCCGCGATCCCACAGGGTCCCTCGCAGCACCGCGGCCGTCACGCCCAGGGCGAGGCTCGCGAGCACCCAGATCACCGCCGCGCCGAGCACCACCGAGAGCGTCACCGGCGCGGCCTGGGCGATCTCGGGGATCACCTTGACGCCGCGGTTCGAGTACGACTGCAGGTCGCGGTCGATGACCAGGTGGCGCATGAGCAGCACGTACTGGGCCGGGAGCGGGCGGTCGAGGCCGAAGTCGTGGCGGATCGCGGCGACGGTCGCCTGGTCGGGGTTCTTGCCCGCGAGCTGCCGGGCCGGGTCGATGCCCGGGGTCGCGAAGAAGATCAGGAAGACGATGACGCTCAGCCCGAAGAGCAGGGCGAGGGTCGCGAGCAGGCGCCGGATCGCGAACGCGGTCACGGGTCGGGCACCACCGAGGCCGGCGGGCGCCCGCGGCTGCGCCGGCGGCGGACCGCGCGGCGCGTGGGCAGCCCCCCGCGCGGGTCGAGCGCGTCGCGGACCCCGTCGCCGAGCACGTTGAGCGCCACCACCACCGCGACGATCACGAGCCCCGGTGCGATCGACACCCAGGGCCGGGTGTAGAGCTGGCTCTGCCCGTCGCTCACCATGGTGCCGAGGCTCGCCTGCGGCGGCTGCACGCCGATCGAGAGGTAGGAGAGCGCCGACTCCGTGAGGATGTCCGTGGCGATGAGGAGCGGGAAGAAGACGATCACCACCGGCAGCACGTTCGGGAGCAGCTCGCCGAAGACGAGGCGCAGCCAGGAGGCGCCCTGCGCGGTCGCCGCCTCCATGAACTCGCGCCGCTTGGCGGCCAGCACCTCGCCGCGCACCGGCCGGGCCAGGTAGGGCACGTAGACGACCCCGATGATCGTGATGGGCAGCCACACGCTGTTCGGGTCCACGGTGACCGGCCCGAGCTCGATGCCCTGCAGCAGCAGGACCGTGGAGAGGCAGACGGCCAGCAGGTAGACCGGGAAGGCCCAGAGCAGGTCGAGGAGCCGCGAGAGCAGCGCGTCGAGGATGCCGCCCGCCATGCCGGCCACGAGCCCGATGACCGTGGCGAGCAGCGCGGTCAGGAGCGCGGCGCCCAGGCCGGCCTCGAGCGAGACCCGGCCGCCGTAGAGCAGCCGGGCCGCGACGTCGCGGCCCTGCGTGTCGGCGCCGAGGAAGTAGTGGCGCTCGAGGGTCGGGGCGATCGGCGTCGAGCCGAACCCGGAGCGGTTCGGGGCGATGACCGGCGTGCGCCTGCCGTTCACGGTCGTCGTCCCCGAGAGGTTCGACGACAGCGGGTCGGTGTCCGCGACGTGGCGGGCGTAGAGCGGCGCGGCCAGGCAGCCGAGGACGACGACGACCAGGACGGCGAGCGAGGCCATCGCGCCCGGGTTGCGCCGCAGCCGCCCGGCCGCCAGCGCCCAGGGGCTGCGGCCGGGCGCCGCGGCCGCCGCCCCGGGCGCCGCGGGCAGCGCCACGGAGCCCGTCGTGCTCACTTCACCCAGGCCTGGTCGATCATGAAGCGCCCGGTGACCGCGGGGTTGAACTGGTAGTTGCCGACCCGCTTGGAGACGAGGTCGAACTTGCTCGCGACGAACAGCGGGAGCTGCGCCGCCTTGTCCGTGGTCGCCTTGTCGACGGCCGCCCAGAGCGGCTCGGCCGCCGTCGCGTCGGTGGTCTGCAGGGCCAGCGCCTTCTTGGTCTGCGCGTCGATCGCCGGGTCGCAGAACTCCGAGAGGTTGGGGCTCGCGGAGGACTTCGGGGTGAAGCCGCCGCAGCCGATCGAGACGTTGAGGAAGTTGCTCGCCGCGGCGTAGTCGGGCGACCAGTACGTCACGTACGCCTGCATCTTGTTGCGCGAGTCCTGGACGTAGGTGTAGGCGACCGAGTTGGCCAGCGTCTTCAGCGACGCCTTGTAGCCCAGCTTGTTCAGCAGCGAGACGAAGTAGAGGGAGACCGCCTTGACGGTGTCGTCCGGCGTGGTGATCACGACCACCTTCTGCCCCTTCGTCCCCGAGGCGGCGATGAGCTGCTGGGCCTTCGCCAGGTCCGGCGCCGTCCACTTGCCGCTGCCCGGATCCTTCGTGTAGGGGCAGTAGGCCTTGTAGCCCGGGAAGCCGGGCGGAAGCGCCTGGCAGGTGGGAGCCGCGAGCCGCGGGCCGCCGTAGATGCCGACGACGGCGGCGCGGTCGGTGGCGAAGTTCAGCGCCTGGCGCACCCGGACGTCGTCGAACGGCGCCACCCGGGTGTTCAGCGCCAGGGAGTAGACCTGGGTGGTCGAGTTCACGTGGACCTGCGAGGGGCTCTTGGTCGCGAGCGCGTCCAGCCGGTCGGCCGGCGGCGGGTCGTACATGAAGTCCGCCCGGCCGCTCGCGACCTGGGTGGTCTGGTCCTCGAGCGGCAGGCCGATGTTCATGACGATCCGGTCGGGGTAGCCGTCGGGCTGCGCCTCCCGCGACCACTCCTTGAACTGCGGGTTGCGGACGAAGGTCATCTCGCGGTCCGGCCGGTACCGCTCGATGCGGTAGGGCCCGGTGGCCGGCAGCGGCGTGGTCCCGGTGTCGCGGTTCGGCGTGCCCTTCGGGACCACGTAGCCGAACGGCGAGGCGAGCTTCTGCAGGAAGTCGGGGTCGGGCGCGGTCAGGTGGAAGGTGACGGTGCTCGCCGCGTCGTCGGCCACCACGCCCTTGGAGAGGTCGCAGGCCTTCGGTTTCTTCAGGCACGTGGCGCCGCCCACGAGGCCGCCGAAGAAGCCGGTGCCGGGCCCGGGCACCTTGAACTCCCGCTCGTAGGTGTAGGCGAAGTCGCTCGGCTCGACCGTCCGGCCCGTGGAGAACTTGATGCCCTTGCGGACGCTCACCACGTAGGTCCTGCCGCCGTCGGTCGGGGTCGGGATCGCCGTGGCCAGGTCCGGGACCAGGTCGTTGCCCGCGCTCCCGCCCACCTGCCTGTAGGCGAGCAGGCCGTCGCTCGTCATGCGCAGCACGAACCAGTTCGGGTCGTAGTCCACCGCGGTGTCGATCGAGGTCCCCGCCCCGCTCCAGAGCATCGTGAGCGTGCCGCCGCGGTGGGGGGAGCCGACGGCCGCGCCGGCGTCGGCCCTCGCCGGCGTGCCGGCCTTCGCCGCCGCGGGCGCGGCGGTGCTGCTGCTGCTCCCGCCGCCGCAGCCCGCGACGGTCAGGGCCACAGCGGCGGCCAGGGCGGGCAGGATGACGTGGGGGCGGGTCACGGGCTCTCCGGGGGATGGGGGGCGAGGGCGCGGGTCATGGCGGCGAGGCGACGGCGCTGCTCGCGGAGCGCGGTGGCATGGTGCCCGTGCAGCGCGGCCTCCAGCCACGGACCGGGCGCGCGGCTGCCAGGTTCGCCGCGCAGCGTCGCGAGCTCGGCCCACAGGTCGGGGCTCGCGGTGAGGTGGCTGGCTCCCGCCCACCCCAGCCGCGGGGCATCCGGGCGGCGCCGGGCGTCCTGGATCGCGAAGGCCTCGGCCGAGAGCACGCGCGTGAGGCGGTTGCTCCCCACCCCCTCGAGCGCCCGTGCGGCGGCGGTGGCGTCCCCGTCCGCGAGCGCCTGGAGCGCGGCCTCCAGCCCGGCGAGGTCGGCGGTGGCCTGCGCGTGCGGGTAGGCGATCGCCCCGTGCGCGTCCACGGCGTGCAGGCCGCGGCCGACGGCGGTGAACGCGGCGCGCCCGCGGGCGCCGGCGTGGCCGCGCGCCGCCGCCCCGAGCGCCTCGCCGGCGGCGCCGAGCGCCTCGGCGCGCCGGGCCACGTGGCGCGCCCGGGCGCCGTGGTCGTGGAGCGCGTCGGGGTCCGCGTCGGCCTCGGCCAGCATCAGCGCGTAGGCGCGGGTGACGCGCGCCAGGTGCGCGGGATCGACGATCGCGGGCGTGTCGAGCGGCGTGTGGTAGCTGTGGCGGCGGAACGACGTCTCCCAGGCGTAGGCCGCCACCCCCGGCACGCCGGCGACCAGGAACGGCCACTGCTCGGTCCCGGTGACCGGCGGGCCCACCCGCCAGCCCGCGGTGAGCCACCCCTCGGCGTCCGCCGCGCGGCAGGCCGAGCGCGCCCACCCCGCGAGCTCGACCGGCGCCTCGACGATCGTGCGCAGCCCGGGGTGCCCGCTCGCCTCCAGGCAGAGGTGGAACGGCGACCCCGCGCCCCAGGCCGGGTGGGTCTCGGCGATCTGGCCCCAGGCGCCCACGCACCAGTCGAACGGCGTGCCGGTTCGCCCGTACTCCTCGCCCGTGCGGCTCGTGAAGCAGAGCGTGTCGCGCGGGCGGTGCCCGAGCCGGCCCAGGCCGGCCGCGAGCGCCAGCAGCGCCGCGACGCCCGTGGCGTTGTCGAAGGCGGCGCGGAACCACCCGTCGTGGTGGGCGCCGATCACGATCGGCTCGCCGGGCTCCCGCCCCTCCAGGTACCCGACGACGTTGGCGCCGGGCGCGCCGGGCGCCGTGGCGACCTCCACCCGCAGCGTGCCCTCGAGCGCCCCGGCGCGCAGCTCGGCGCGCAGCGCGGCGGCGTCCTCCCGCGCGAGGGTCAGCACGGGCGGCGCCCCGGCGTGCCAGTGGGAGTCGAAGGCCCCGACGGCGCCCGGCGCCTGGTAGAGCGGCCCGCCCTCGAAGCAGGCCACCACGACGCCGAGGACGCCGCGCAGGCCGAGCTCGAGCGCCACGTCGGCCGGCGCAAGCGTCAGGCTGTGCCAGTCGAGCAGCGCGATGCGCCCCGAGAGCTCGAGGCGGTCGAGCCGCCGGCGCCCGCCGGTCCCCACGTCCACGAGCGGCGCCCGCACGCCGCCCGGCGGCGTGCCGGGGGCGCCGCCGAGGCAGGCGCCGCGCAGCTCCCTCCCGTCCGGGAGCTCCAGGACGGCGTCGCCGAGGCGCCAGCCGTCCACCGCGACCCGCTCGATCGCGACGCGCTCGAGGCCGGCGTCGCGCATCCGCCCGGCCACCGACCGCGCCACCTCGTCGTCCTCCGGGGTCCCGGCGACGCGGAAGCCGTCGGGGCGCGAGCCGACGGCCCCGAGCGCCTCGACGACCTCCAGCAGCTCCCGCTCCTCCACGGGCAGCGCGCGGGCGAGCGCCAGCGCCTCGGCCCGGCGCGCCCGGGCCCGGGCGCGCGGGCCGGAGGGCGCGGCGCGCGGCGCGGCCGACGTGGTCACGGGCGCCGGGGCCCGTCCGGGACGGCGGCCCTGGCCCCGGCGTCGGCGCCGAACAGCGAGCGGCTCCAGGCGTCGCCGTCGCCGGCGGCCTCGGGGATCGTGTCGGCCCACACGCTGAGGCTGGGCACCGCGCCGACGCAGCTGAACGTGTGCGCCTGCGTGCTCCTGAACCAGATCCCGTCGCCCGCCGCGAGCCGGTGCCGCGTGCCCGCCACCAGGACCTCGAGCTCGCCCTCCAGCACGAGCCCCGCCTCCTCGCCCGCGTGGCCGACGAGGTCGCGGACGGGGCCCTCCCCGGGCTCGAGGCGAAGGACGAACAGGTCGATGGTGCGGCGCGCGTTGCGGGTGACGGCCTCGTAGCGGAAGCGCTCGAACTCGACGAGGGTGCGCTCGTCGCGCCGCGTGACCTCGACGTCGCGCGGCTCGTCGTGGGAGAAGAAGTCGAAGAGCGACGCCTTGAGCGCCTGCCCGAGCCGCCAGAGCGTCCCGAGCGACGGCTCGCTCTTGCCCCGCTCGATCTGGCTGAGCGCGGACGGGCTCACCTCGATCCGGTGCGCCAGCGCGGTCAGCGTGAGCCCCTGGGCCTGGCGCAGGTCGCGGACGTGCCGGCCGAGGGCGTGCCGCAACTCGTCGTCCAGGCCGCTCACGGCAGGGGATGGTGTCCAAGTCGCGCCATGAAGTCGAACTTCACGGCGATTCTAGGTCGGCCTGGCGAATGGTGTCAACGACGCGTCCCGATCGATGGGGTTGACGCGTGGACGCTCGGTAGGGCACGCTGCCGATATGAAGCACGGCTTCACGCGCCTGTCGTCTCCCGCGTCCGTGACCGCGCGCGGGGACCCGGATCCGAGCGCGCCGCTCGGCGCCGTCGAGCGGTCCGTGCTGAGCGCGCTGGACCCGGCGGCGCTGGCCGGCGACCTCGCGCGGCTCGTCCGCGCCGCGAGCCCCACGGGGGCCGAGCGCCCGGCGGTCGAGGAGCTGGCGCGGCTCGCGGAGGAGCACGGGCTCGACGCGCGCGTCGACGCGCACGACTTGGCCGCCCTGCGCGCGCATCCCGACCACCCCGGGGAGGAGGCGCCGCGCGAGGAGCTGCTCGGGCTCACCGCGACGCTCCCGGGCCGCGGGCCGCTGCGGCTCTGCCTCAACGGCCACCTCGACGTGGTGCCGCCGGGCGAGGAGGAGTGGCGCCACGCGCCGTTCGCGGGCGCGGTGGCCGACGGGCGCGTGCACGGTTGCGGCGCGCTCGACATGAAGGCGGGCGTGGTGGCGGCCCTCCACGCGATGAGCGCCGTGCGCCGCACCGTGGGCCGGGCGCCCGCCGAGGTGGTGCTGCAGGGAGTCGGCTCGGAGGAGGACGGCGGCCTCGGGACCTTCGCGGCGCTCCAGGCCGACGACCGCTTCGACGCCTGCGTGATCCCCGAGCCGACCGCCTTCGACGTCGTGGTCGCCCACGGCGGCGCGCTGACCTTCACCGGGCGGGTGCTCGGGGCGACCGCCCACGCCGCCGTCCGGCTCGAGGGCGTCTCCGCGATCGACCGCTACCTCCCCGTGCACACCGCCCTGGCCGAGCACGAGCGCGCGGTGAACACCGACGTGGCTCACGCCCTCATGGCCGAGCTCGAGCTGCCCTACCCGCTGCTCGTGGGCCGGGTGCAGGCTGGGCAGTGGTCGAGCCAGGTGCCCGACGTGCTCGAGTTCGAGGGCCGGCTCGGCGTGCCCGTCGGCGTGGAGCCGGCGGCGGCGCGCGCGGACCTCGAGGCCTGCGTGGCCGCGGCCGACGACGGGCGCGGGCCGCCCGTCGAGCTCCGCTGGCACGGCGGCCAGTTCGCCCCCGCGCAGACGCCGCAGGACGACCCGCTCGTGGGCCTCGTCCTGGCCGCGGCCCGCGCGCAGGGCAGCCCGAGCGCCCGCCTGGCCGGGGTCTCCTACGGCGCCGACATGCGCCACTTCTGCGCCCGGGGCATCCCCTGCGTGATGCTCGGCACCCCGGGCCTCGAGCGCGCCCACGCCGCGGACGAGTGGGTCGGCGTCGACGACGTCGTGCGGGTCGCGCGGGCGCTGGCCCTGATCCTCCTGCGCTTCGGGGCCTGAGGCGTGCGGGCCGGACGGGGCGGCGGCCGTTCGCCGGACGGTCCATCGCCGATGGACCGCCTGACTGTGTTGCCAGTCGCACGAACCGCCGGTAGGGTCGGGCAAACGCGCCATCCCGAGACCCCGCCGAGGACCACCATGCCCCCTGCCGCCCCCGTCCCGCTCGAGGCGATCGAGCGGACACGCCTGCCGCTCGAGCGCGCCACGCAGCTGCCTCCCGCGGCGTTCACCGATCCCGCCGTCCTCGCGTGGGAGCTCGAGCACCTCTTCCGGGCCGGCTGGGTCTGCGCCGGCCACGTCGACCAGGTGCGCGAGGGCGGCCGGTTCCTCACGGTGCAGGTGGGCGGCGACAGCGTCCTGGTCGTCGCCGACGACGACGGGCTCCCGCGGGCGTTCCTCAACAGCTGCCGCCACCGCGGCGCCCGCCTGCTCGACGCGCCCGAGGGCCGGGTCCCGCGGTTGCGCTGCCCCTACCACGCCTGGACCTACGGGTGGGACGGCACCCTGCGCAAGGCGCCGTTCACCGAGGAGCTCGAGGACTTCGCGCTCTGCGACCACGGGCTGCTGCCGGTCCGCCTGGCCGTCGTCGAGGGGCTCGTGCTGCTCGACCTGTCCGGCGTCGCGCCCGCGCCCGGGGAGCACGTCGGCGGCCTCGAGGCGCTGCTCGCGCGCTACCGGACGGGGGAGCTGCGGCGCGCCGGGCGCGAGGTCTACGAGGTCGAGGCCAACTGGAAGGTGATCGCCGAGAACTACAGCGAGTGCCTCCACTGCCCCGGTGTCCACCCCGAGCTGAACGTCCTGTCGAACTACCTCTCGGGCGAGGAGATCGCCGGCCCCGGCGCCTGGTGCGGCGGCTCCATGGCCCTCTCCGAGGGCGCCGAGACGATGGCCGCGGGGCACACGGGGGCCGCGCGGCCGCCGATCGACGGGCTCGACGCCGAGGGGGCGCGCACGGTCCTCTACTTCGTGCTGTTCCCGAACGCCCTGCTCTCGCTGCACCCCGACTACGTCATGCTCCACACGCTCTGGCCGCGCGGGGTCGACCGCACCGAGGTGGTCTGCGAGTGGTTCTTCGAGGAGCGGACGGTCAGCGCCGACGGCTTCGACCCGTCCGACGCCGTGAGCTTCTGGGACAAGGTCAACCGCGAGGACTGGCAGGTCTGCCGGCTCACGCAGCTCGGCACGGGCGCGAGCGGCTACGTCCCCGGGCGCTACACGACGCAGGAGGGGGACGTGCACGCCTTCGACGTCATGGTGGCCGACCGCTACGCCGCCGCCGCCGACCGGCTGGCGGAGGTGATGGCGTGAGCACGCTGAACGCGCCCGCCCGGCCGCCCGCGCACCCCGGCGGGGGCGCGGGCGAGGGCTTCGACGCCATCGTCGTCGGCGGCGGCCACAACGGGCTCACGGCCGCGGCCTACCTCGCCCGGGCCGGGAGGCGGGTCTGCGTCCTGGAGCGCCGCGAGCTGGTGGGCGGCGCGTGCGTCACCGAGGAGCTGCTGCCCGGCAAGCGCGTCTCGCGCGCCTCCTACGTGGTCTCCATGCTCCACCCGCGCGTCGTCTCCGAGCTCCGGCTCCGCGACTTCGGCTACCGACCCATCCCGCTCGACCCGCCCTTCGCGACCTTCGACGCCGGCGGCCGGCCCGTCCTCTTCCCGAACGACGAGCGGCTGCTCCACGCGGAGCTCGCGCGCGTCTCGCCGCACGACGCGGACGCGATGGTCCCCTTCACGGCGATGCTCGAGATGGCCGCCTCGTTCCTGCGCCCGCTCATGCTCCGCCCGCCGCCCGCGCTCGGCTCGCGCCGCCCGGGCGACGTGGCCGGCCTCGTGCGCGAGGCCGGGCGGGCCGCGGGGCTGGCCCGGGCCGACCTCCACCAGCTCTACCGGGTGATGACCACCTCGGTGGGCGACCTGCTCGACGACTGGTTCGAGACCGACGCGCTCAAGGGCGCCTACGCCGCCACGGGCGTGGTCGGCGTCTGGGCGGGGCCGCGTACGCCGGGCACGGCGTACAACCTCCTGCATCACGCGCTGGGGGAGCTCGACGGGGTCAGCGGGGCCTGGGGCCACGTGGTCGGCGGCATGGGCGCGATCTCCGAGGCCATCGCCGCGAGCGCCCGCGCCCACGGCGCCACGGTGCGCACCAGCGCGCCCGTCGCCTCCATCGACGTGCGCGACGGCGCGGTGCGGGGCGTGACGCTCGCCTCGGGCGAGGAGATCCGCGCGCCCGTGGTCCTGTCGGGCGCCCACCCGCGCCTGACGGTGCTCGAGCTCGTCGGCGCCGAGCACTTCCCGGCCGAGGTCGCCACGGCGATGGAGCGCTACCGCACCCGTGGCGGCTCGGTGAAGGTCAACGCGGTGCTCTCCGAGCCGCCGCGCTTCGCGGGCCTGGACGAGGCGCAGAACGCCGCGCTGCTGCACACGAGCCTCGCGATCTGCCCGTCGGTGGACATGCTCGAGCGCGCGTGGCAGGACGCGACGCGCGGCGTCCCGGCGGCCGAGCCGTACATCGAGGTGGAGGTGCCGACCTCGCTCGACCCGTCGCTCACCGACGACGGCTCCTCGGTGCTCACGATGTTCACGCAGTACGGCCCGCACGCCGCGGCCGACTGGGGCCCGGGCGACCGCGAGGCCTACGGGCGGCGCTGCTTCGACATCCTGGCCCGCTACGCGCCGAACGTGACGGGGGCGATCGAGCACGTCGAGGTGCTCGCCCCGCCGGACCTCGAGCGCATCTACGGCCTGGAGGGCGGCTCGATCTTCCAGGGCGAGCAGGGGCTCGACCAGATGGCGTTCATGCGGCCCTGCCCGGAGATGGCGCAGTACGCCACGCCGGTCGACGGCCTCTATTTGTGCGGCGCCGGGACGCACCCGGGCGGCGGGGTCATCGCCGCCAGCGGCCACAACGCCGCCCAGCGGGTGCTCGCCGACCAGCGCCGCCAGCGGCTGCGCCGCCGGCTGCGCCCGAGGGCGGCGGCCTGAGCCCGATGGCGCCCACCGCCGCGCCCCTCGCCCGGTAGCGTCTGGCCGTGGACGAGCGCGCGCCCACAGCGCTGACGCGGCGCCGGCTCCTCCGGGGGGCCGGGAGCGCGGTGCTGGGCGGCGGCGCGGTGGCCGCCCTCGCCGGCTGCGAGAGCACCACGACGCCCGTGGCCGTCGCGGGCGCGGGGCGGGGCGGGGACGGGCTGCTCGGCGACGCCACCGCCGGCGGGCCGGTCGACGCGCTCGGCATCCCGCTGGCCCGCCGCGACTACCCCGTCAGGCTGCCGCGGACCCACGATGCCGTGGCGGCGTCGGTCAAGCCGGAGCGCGGCGGCGAGCTCCGGGTCTACAACTACGCCGACTACCTGAACCCCGCGGTCATCAAGGAGTTCGGGCGGCGCGAGGGCGTGAGCGTCCGCGTCACGACCTTCGACACGCTGGACGAGGCCTTCGCGAAGCTCCAGGCCGGGCTCGAGTTCGACGTGGTCTTCTCCACGCCGGACCAGCTCTCGCGGCTCGTCGGCCGCGAGCACGTCCAGCCGCTCAACCCGGATCTCGTGCCGAACCTCCAGCGCACGGTCTGGCCCGAGCTCCGCGACCCGCCGTACGACGTCGACGCGCGCTACTCGGTCCCCTACGTGACCTACTCGACGGGCATCGGCTGGCGCAACGACGTGCTCGACTACGACCCGAGCCGGCTCGACCAGCCCTGGGACGCGCTGTGGCGGGGGGCGAGGTACCGCGGCCGGGTCGCCGTCCTCGACGACCGGCGCGAGGGGCTCGGCATGGCCCTGCTGCGGCGCGGGGTCCCGAACCTCAACACGGAGGACCCGGCGCTCATCCGGCGGGCCCTCGCCGACCTCGAGGAGCTGAAGGCCGACGTCGGCGTGAAGACGTCGATCTCCGACTACGAGACGCTCCCCGCGGGCCGGACCGTGCTCCACGAGTCGTGGTCCGGGGACCTGATCTCCGCCGTGCTCTCCTACCTGCCCGCCGGGACCAAGGGCGACGTCCTCTCCTACTGGGCCGAGCCGATCGGCGGGCCGATCTACAACGACGTCATCACGGTCGCCGCCAAGGCCCGCAAGCCCGTCATGGCCCACCGGTTCCTCGACTACCTCATGGACGACGAGGTGGCCTACGCGAACTTCTCGGGCTACGTCGGCTACCAGCCGCCGCTCACCTCCATCGGCCCAACGACGCTCTTCGACAAGGGCGTGCTGCCGGCGTCGCTGCGCGCGGCGGTCGTCTCCCGCGAGGACTACGCGCGCGGGAACGCCTACCTCGGGCTCACGGCGAAGGGCGACCAGCTGTGGGACACCGCCTGGCAGTCGTTCAGGACGGGCTGAGGGGTGCGCTCACGCCTGTGGGCCCTGCTCGCGCTGCCCGGCCTGGCCTGGCTCGGGCTCTTCTTCGCCGTCGGGTTCTACGCGATCATGAGCGTGGGGCTCGGCAACGTCGACACCCTCTACGAGCCGATCCCGCACTGGAACCCGCTCGACTGGAACGTCGGCTACCTGGGACAGGCGATCCGGGACGTGGCGCCCGGCGGGCGCACCTGGGACGACGCCTTCCGCACGGTGCTCTACGTGACCGCCGCGGTGGCGCTCTCGCTGCTCATCGGCTACCCCGTCGCCTGGTACACCGCGCGCCACGCCGGGCGCTTCAAGCCGCTGCTGCTCGTGGCGCTCGTCCTGCCGTTCTGGATCAGCTACCTGATGCGGATGTTCGCCTGGACCAACCTGCTCGACACCGACGGCTACGCCGCCCGCGCGCTCGACGCGCTCTCGATCGACTCGCTGCTGCGCTCGCTCGGGCTGCTGAGCGCGGGCGGGTGGCTCGGCGGCCAGCACATCACGGTGATCCTCGGCCTCGTCTACGGCTACGTGCCGTACCTGATCCTGCCGCTCTTCGCGACGCTCGACCGGATCGACCAGCGCCTCATCGAGGCGGCGCGCGATCTGGGCGCCTCGCCGCTGGAGGCCTTCCGGCGCGTCGCCCTGCCGCTCTCCAGGACCGGCACGCTCGGCGCGGTGGTGCTGATCTCGCTGCCGATGTTCGGCGACTACTACACGCCGGACCTCATGTCCGGCTCGCCCCGCACCGCGATGCTCGGCAACGTCATCAACAACGACCTGCAGCAGGGGCCGAACAAGTCCCTCGGGGCCTCGATCACGCTGCTGCTCTCGATCTTCCTGCTCGTGCTGATGGTCTACTACCTGCGCCAGCTGCGCGCCGACCAGCGGGCGGCCGCACACGGATGAGGTGGCTCGCGAACCCGTGGGGCCGTCCGCGCGCCCTCATCGTCGTCACCGCGCTGTACGTCGTGTGGTCGCTGGCGCCCGTGGGGCTGGCCGTCCGCTTCGCGTTCAACGGCGGGCGCTCGCGCACGTCGCTGCAGGGCTGGTCGCTGCGCTGGTTCTGGGGCGATCCCGTCCTGTCGGTCTTCCACGACCCGACCCTGCAGGCCGCGCTGCGCCACAGCCTCCTGCTGGCGCTGCTGGTCATGGCGATCTCCGTCCCGCTCGGCACGGCGCTCGCGCTCGGCCTGCGCCGCTGGCTCGGCCGCGGCTCGGGGACGGTGAACGTGCTGGCGCTCCTGCCGCTCGTGACGCCCGAGCTGGTCTTCGCCGCCGGCATGTTCCTGCTCTTCACCACCGCGTTCGCCTTCATCGGCCTCGGCACCACAGCGCAGGTGGTCGGCCAGGTCACCTTCACGCTCTCCTGGGTCGTGCTCATCGTGCGCGCCCGCCTCGCGACGATCGGCAGGGACGTCGAGGAGGCCGCGGCCGACCTCGGCGCCCCGCCCTGGGAGGTCGTCGGGCGGGTCGTGCTGCCGCTGCTGGTCCCCGCGATGGTCTCGAGCCTGCTGGTCGCCTTCGCGCTCTCGATCGACGACTTCGTGGTGGCGCAGTACCTGGCCTCCGGCGCGGACACCACGACCGTGCCGATGCGCATCTACGCCCAGGCGCGCGGGGGCCCGACCCCGGCGCTCAACGCGCTGGCGACGATCATGCTGGTGGTGTCGCTCGCGGCGCTCGCGCTCGCCTACCTCGTCTTCCGGCTGCTCGCGCGCGGCCAGGACCGGCCGGGCAGCACGGCGCTCGGCCAGCTCGCCGCACTCGACGACGCGCCGGTCACGGCATGAGCGGCGAGGGCGACATCCGGCTCGTCGGGCTGACCAAGCGGTACGGCGAGGCGACCGCGGTGGACGCGATCGACCTGCACGTCCCGCCGGGGGAGTTCTTCACGCTGCTCGGGCCGTCGGGCTGCGGCAAGACGACGACGCTGCGGCTGGTGGCCGGCTTCGAGCGGCCCGACGGCGGCGAGATCCTGCTGGACGGGGCCGACATGTCCTCCACGCCCCCGCACCGCCGGCGCGTCAACACGGTCTTCCAGAACTATGCGCTCTTCCCGCACAAGTCGGTGGCCGAGAACGTGCGCTTCGGCCTGCGCTACCGGCGCGCGACGAAGGCCGAGGGCGCCGCGAAGGTCGCCGCGGCGATCGCGATGGTGCGCCTGGAGGGGATGGAGGGCCGCCGGCCCGCGCAGCTCTCGGGCGGACAGCAGCAGCGCGTCGCGCTGGCCCGTGCGCTCGTGCTCGAGCCGCCCGTGCTGCTGCTCGACGAGCCGCTCGGGGCGCTGGACGCGCGACTGCGGCTGGACCTCCAGGTGGAGCTCAAGCGGATCCAGGAGGAGGTGGGCATCACCTTCGTCTACGTGACCCACGATCAGGACGAGGCGCTCACCATGAGCGACCGGGTCGCCGTGATGCGCCAGGGCCGGATCGAGCAGTGCGACGAGCCGCGGGTGATCTACGAGGCGCCGAGGACCGCCTTCGTGGCGAACTTCGTGGGCAGCTCGAACCTGGTGGACGTCACCGTCGGCCCCGACGCCCGCCGGCTCGCGCTCGGCGAGTTCTCGCTGCGCCCCGCCGACTGCGACGGCTTCCCGGCCGGCAGCACGGCGCTCGTGATGGTCCGGCCCGAGAACGTCCGGCTCGAGCCGCACGGCGTCAGGGGCGAGAACCGCCTGCCCGGGATGGTCGAGGGCGTCGTCTACCTCGGCTTCCACCAGGAGGTGCGCGTGCGGCTGGCCTCCGGCGCGCTCGTGAAGGCCGACGTGCCGAACGACGACTCGCCGCACGAGCACCGCCAGGGCGACCCCGTGACGGTCCACCTGCCCGCGCAGTCGCTCCGGCTGCTCACCCCCGAGCCGGCCGACCACCCCGGCGCGGCGCCGCCCCCGGTGGGGGCCTGAGCGTGCGCGCGGTGCCCGCGCAGCGCGCCGGCGGCTCAGCCGGCGCCCGCGAGCCGCGCCGCCGGGTCGAGCCCGAGCTCGCTGGCCACGGCGTGCCAGATCTCCCGCCGGGCACGCTCGGCGGGCATCGCCGCGTCGCCGATCAGCACGCGGGTGCCGTAGCCGTCGATGAGGGCCAGGAGGCGGTCGACCGCCTCCCGCGGCGCGGCACAGCGCAGCTCGCCGCTGGCCAGGCCCTCGGCGACGGCGTCGCCCATCCACGCGTGCAGGCGCGCGTAGAGCCGCGTGGCCACGGGCTGCAGCTCGGGCTGGCGGGCGGCGCGCAGCCACAGCTCGGCCCACAGCAGGAAGTCGTCGCGCAGCACGCCGTCGACCGGCAGGCAGGCGTCGACCATCCCCGCCAGGCGCGCGGCGACCGAGCCCGACGCGCGGGGGTCGCCCTCGCCGATGCGCACGTCGCCGGCGCGCTCGAAGGAGTGCTCCAGCGCCTCGACCAACAGCGCGTCGCGGGAGGCGAAGTGGTAGTGGACGAGCGCCGCGGAGACCCCGGCGTCCATGGCGATCCGCGCCACCCGCACGCCGTCGATCCCCTCGCTGGCGATGCGGCGCACCGCCGCGTCGAGGATCCGCTCGCGGCTCGCGCCCCGGGCGTCGGCCGGCTCCCCGTCGCTTGTTCTCGCCCGCGTCCCCACCGCCGTCGACCACCCTCGCACACCCCGGAGACCGCATGACCCTCGACCTCGAGCCGCCCGTCGCCCTGGCCTCGGCCCTCACCCCCGCCCAGGCCGAGCTGCAGGAGCGAGCGCGCGGCTTCGTCGACGAGGTGCTGATCCCCCTCGAGGAGGAGGCCGAGCGCGCCGGGGGGCACATCGGGGAGGAGACGGTGCAGCGCATCCGGCGGGAGGGGCTCGCGCGGCGGCTGAGCGGCGGGACGCACGCCCTCGTGCACGGTGGCCAGGGGTGGAGCACGCTCGAGTGGTTCTTGGTGGAGGAGCAGTTCGGGCGCAGCACGAACGCCCTCTCCTGGTGGATCCCGACCGCCTACAACGTGCTGGCCCACGGGACGGAGGCCCAGATCGACCGCTACCTGCGTCCGGCGCTGCGCGGCGAGCTGCACGACGCCTACGCGGTCACCGAGGAGCACGCGGGCTCGGACCCCTCCGGCATCGCCACGACCGCCACGCCGATCGACGGCGGCTGGCGGCTGGACGGCGAGAAGTGGTTCGTCACCTACGGGACCGTCGCCGCGGTCTTCATCGTCATGGCCCATGCCCTGGTGGACGGCGAGCGGCTCCCGACGCTCTTCCTCGTGGACGCCGCGACGCCGGGGATCCGGGTGGTCGACGACCCGCCGTGGACCCACTCCTACCCCCACGGCCACCCGACCATCGCCTTCACCGGGGTGGAGCTCGGCGAGGACGCGATCATCGGCGGGCTCGGCGGCGGCGACGAGCTCCAGCGGCGCTGGTTCGTCGAGGAGCGGCTCGGGATCGCGGCCCGCGGCATCGGGGCGATGGGCCGGCTGCTCGAGGAGGCGACCGCCTGGGCCGTCGGGCGCGAGCAGGGCGGCGCGCGGCTCATGGACCACCAGGGGGTCTCCTTCCCGCTGGCCGACTCGGCCGCCGACGCGGCTGCCGGGCGCCTGCTCGGGCTCGAGGTCGCGCGGCTGCGCGACGCGGGCGCCGACCCGAAGGTGCTGCACGCGAAGGCGTCGATGGCCAAGCTCTTCGTGAGCGAGGCGGCCAACCGCTGCGCCGACCGCTGCGTGCAGGTCTTCGGCGGCCGCGGCTACATGCGCACGAACGTGGCGGAGCGGTTCTGGCGCGAGCTGCGCGTGGACCGCATCTGGGAGGGCACGAGCGAGATCCAGCGGCTCGTGATCGCCCGCGCCCTCGAGCGGCGCGGCGTCGAGCGGGTGCTGCGGTAGTGGAGCTCGACCGCCTGCTGCGGCCGCGGTCGGTCGCGGTCGTGGGCGCCACCGAGCGCGCCGGCGCCTACGGGAGCGAGGCGCTCCTGAACCTCGCGCGCCTCGGCTACGCCGGGCGGGTCCACGCGGTCAACCCCGGGCGCGCGGCGGTGCACGGGGTGCGCTCGTGGCCCAGCCTGGCGGCGCTGCCCGAGGTGCCCGACGCGGTCGTGGTGGCGATCCCGGCGGCGGCGGTGCCTGCGGCGATCGAGGAGGCGGGCGCACTCGGCTGCGGCGGCGCCGTCGTCTTCGCGGCGGGCTTCGCCGAGGCGCGTGACGGGGGCGCGATCGAGACGGAGCTCGTCGCCGCGGCGCGCCGCCACGGCCTGCCGGTGTGCGGCCCCAACGGCAACGGCGTCGTGAGCCTCCACGAGCGGGTGGCGCTGTGGGGCGACATGGTCGCGCCGCGCGAGGCGGGGCCGGTCGCGCTCGTCTCCCAGAGCGGGAACCTCGCCGTCAACGCCCTGGCCTCGCGGCGCGGGCTGCGGCTGCACACCGTGGTCTCGTGCGGCAACGGCGCGGTCCTCGGCGCCGCCGCCTACGTGGAGGCCCTGGCCGAGCGGGACGGCGTGCGCTCCATCGCGCTCTACCTCGAGGCCGACGGCGACGGCGCGGCCTGGTGCGCCGCGCTCGAGCGCTGCGCCGCCCGGGGCGTCGGGGTCGCGGTGCTCAAGGCGGGGGGCTCGCGGGCGGGAGCCGCGGCGGCGGCGGCGCACACCGGCGCGGTGGCCGGGGAGGCCCGCGCCTTCCGGGCGTTCATGGTCGAGTGCGGTGCGGTCTGGGCGGAGGACCCGCACGACCTGCTGGAGCTGGCCAAGGCGCTCGGCGCCTCGGGCGCCCGCCGGGGCCGGGCCGGCGGGCTCGCGGTGATGACCTGCTCGGGCGGGGACTCGAGCCAGGCCGCGGACCTCGCGGAGGCGCTCGGGGCGCCGCTGCCGGCGCTCGCGCCGCGGACGGTGCGGGCGCTCGAGCAGCTCCTCCCGGCGGCCGCGACGGCGCAGAACCCGCTCGACTACACCTCACTGCTCTGGGAGGAGTCCGCGGCGCTCCGGCGGCTCGTGACGACGCTCGGGGCCGACCCGGGCGTGGGCCGGGTGCTCGTCCTCTACGACGAGCCGCACGGCCTCGACGGCGCGGCGGCGGCCTCGTGGCACGCGGTGCTGGGGGCGGTGCGCACGGCGGCGGGGGAGAGCGCGGCGCCGGTGGCCGTCGGCTCCACGCTCCCGGAGCTGCTGCCCGACGCCACCGCGGCCGAGCTGCTCGCCGCCGGGCTGCCGGCGCTGGCCGGCCTGCGCAGCGCGCTGCGCTGCTCGGTCGCCCTCGCCACGCCGCCGGGCGACCCGGGGCGGATCGCCGAGCTCGGGGCGCTCGCGGCGGCCCGGGTGGCCGGCCCGGCCCCGGGCGCCGCGCCGCTCTGGCGGGCCGAGCACGAGGTGAAGGGGCTGCTGCGCGGCGCCGGGGTGGCGGTGGCCGACGGCCGCACGGCGACCACCCCCGCGGAGGCCGCGGCCGCCTTCGCGGCGCTCGGCGGGGAGCCCGTCGCCCTCAAGCTCAGCGGTCCCGCCCTCCAGCACAAGAGCGAGCTCGGCGCGGTGGTGCTCGGACTGGCCGACGCGGGCGCGGTCGAGGCCGCCGCCGGGCGGCTGCTCGCGCTCGAGCTCGACGCCGTCCTGCTCGTCGAGCGCATGGCCCCGCCCGGGGTGGAGCTGCTGGTGGCCGTCCGGACCGACGCGGTGATTCCGGTGCTCGTGGTCGGCCTGGGCGGCGTGTGGACCGAGGCGCTCGACGAGGTCGCGGTCCTGCCGCTGCCCGTCGGGGCCGAGCGCGTCGCGGCCGCCCTGGCCGGCCTGCGCGGGGCCGGGGCGCTGCGCGGCGCCCGCGGCGGCCCGCGCGCCGACCTCGCCGCCGCGGCCCGGCTCGCGGTGGGTGCCGCCGAGCTGGCGCTGCGCGAGGGCCTCGCGCTGCTCGAGCTGAACCCCGTGCTCGTCCACCCCGACGGCGCCGTCGCCGTCGACGCCGTCGCCTCCGCGCCGCCCCCCGTCCCCCTCGCCCAAGGAGCACCGCCGTGAACACGATCGCCGCCCGCCTCGGAGAAGTCGGCCTGCCCGCGCCCATCTCGGAGCTCGCCGCCCGGCGATGGGACGCCATCGTGGTCGGCGGCGGCCACAACGGCCTCACGAGCGCCGCCTACCTCGCGAAGGCGGGCTGGAGCGTCCTGGTGCTCGAGGCCCGCGAGCGGCTCGGCGGCGCCTGCACGCTCGAGCGGCCCTTCGAGGATCAGCGCTTCGCCGTGAGCCCGTGCGCCTACGTCGTCGGCCTGCTCGACGAGCTCGTCATCCAGGAGCTGGACCTGCGCCGGCGCGGCTATGAGTGCTGGGTCGCCGACCCGAACCTCTGGGTGCCCTTCGAGGACGGCAGCTCGTTCGGCCAGTGGCTCGACGACGCCCGGACCACCGCGAGCATGGAGGCGCTCGGCGTCTCGGAGAAGGACATCGCCGGCTACTGGGCCTACGAGCACCTCTTCGACCAGATGCGCCGGAAGCTCCGCACCGGGGCGCGCGACACCTGGATCGGGGAGAGCCCGAGCCGGGCCGAGCTCGAGGAGCTCCTGAGCGGGGAGCAGCTCATGCAGGACATCCTCTTCGACGCCTCGATCGCCGAGGTCCTCGACGACCACCTCGAGGACCAGCGGCTGAAGGACGCGCTCTTCGGCCAGGGCGTGATCGCGGCCTACGGCGGGCCGAAGGACAAGGGCACCGCCTCGATCAAGCTCATGCACTACCAGGGCGACCTCGAGGGTCAGGGGCCGGTGTGGGGCTACGTCAAGGGCGGCATGGGGATGATCTCCTTCGCCCTCGCCGACGCGGCGCAGGAGGCGGGCGCGACGCTCGCCTGCGGCGTGCCCGTCGCGCAGATCCTCCCGGGGGAGGGCGTCGTCCTCGAGGACGGGACGGCGATCCGCGCCCGCACCGTCGTGTGCAACGCCGACCCGAAGGTGGCGCTGCGCCTGCTCGAGGGGCAGGAGGTGCCGGAGGGCTACCGGCAGCGCATCGAGGCCTGGCAGGTCCGCAGCCCGGTCGTGAAGTTCAACGCCGCGCTGACCGCCCGGCCGGACTGGGCCGCGGCCGCGGGGGAGCGGTGGCCGGCCCAGGCGACGGTCGACCTGACGGAGGGGCTCGAGGCGGCCCAGCGGGCGTTCGAGGCCTGCGATCGCGGGGAGCCGTCCGTCGGCTTCGGCGAGATCTACCTCCAGACGGGCTACGACGCCGAGGCGGCGCCGGACGGCTTCCAGCTCCTCAGCGTCTTCGGGCAGTACGCGCCGTACGAGCTCGCGCACGGGACCTGGGAGTCGCGGCGGGAGGAGGTGGCGCAGCAGTTCATCAGCCTGATCAGCCGCTTCGCACCCGGGTTCCGCGACACGCTGGCCCACTACGAGGTGCTCGGCCCGCCCGACATCGAGCAGCGCGTGGGCCTCACGGGCGGCAACATCTTCCAGGGGGAGGTCACCCCGGACCAGATGTGGGACGGGCGCCTGAGCGCCCGGACGCCGGTGGAGGGCCTCTACCTCTGCGGCGCCGCGACGCATCCGGCGGGGAGCGTCATCGCGCTCAACGGGCGCAACGCGGCGCAGGCCGTGCTGGCCGACGCGGCGGTGCCCGCGTGAGGCGCGCGCTCCTCAGTGGATGACTGGGCCTTGGCCAGCCCTTCGGAGCTCGCGGCCGGCGGTCCGCATCTCCGGGCCCGTCGCCTCCTCCAGCGCTCCCTGATCCTCGAGGTCCGGGAGGGTGGTGGCGAGCCTGAGCAGCGGCGTGGCCAGCAGTGGGGGATCGGCCATGGCGGGATGATCGCGCGTCCCTGACCCTCGCGGCCACCGTCATGACGTCGGACGGGATGGGCCGTCCGCTCACGCCGGGCACGCGCACTCCGCTGCCTCTGCGGCAGCGCCGCGCACCGCCTGCGCGCCGCGTCGCCCGGGGCAACGCCGCGGCACTGGTTCGGGCATGCCCCGTCCCTCCCGTCCGCTCGGCGCCGCCCTCACCTACCACGTCACCGCCCGCGGCAACGACCGCCGGAGCATCGCGCGGGACGACGCGGACCGCCGGCGGCTGCTCGAGCGCCTGGCCGGCGTCGCCGCGGCGCGCGGGTGGCGGGTCAGCTCGCACTGCCTGATGCCGAACCACCTTCACCTGCTCCTCCGGACCCCGGAGCCCGACCTGAGCGACGGCCTGCGCGAGCTGCTCGGCGGCCACGCCCGCGCCTTCAACGACCGGCACGAACGTGTCGGCCACCTCTTCCAGGGTCGCTTCCACTGCCGGGTGGTCGTCCGCGACGCCCACCACCTCGAGCTCCACCGCTACCTCGCCCGCAACCCCGTGGCCGCCGCACTCTGCGCCACGCCGGAGGAGTACCCCTGGTCCGCCCACGCCGCCCTCCTCGGCATCTCGCCCGCCCCGCCGTTCCTCGACACCTCCCTGGCGGCCTTCGCGGGCGACCGCCTCCGCTACGCCGCCTTCGTCGCCGCAGGCACCACTCATCTCGCCGACCTGATCGGCGACGGCACCACCGAGCGCCTGCGCGCCGCCCTCGACGCCGGCTTCAGCCAACGCCAGCTCGCCGCCCACCTCGGCCTCCACCAGTCGTCGATCTCCCGCCGCCTCCGCGCATGAAAGGGGCCTGACCCCTTTCATGCGAACGTGCGCATCGGCACAACCGCATGAAAGGGGTCAGACCCTTCTGATGCGCGGAGGGCCGGGCGGCGCGTGAGTAGGCTCGGGCGATGGCTCGTCGCCCCAAGGACGCCATCCCGACCTCTCGGGTGGGGCGGAGCGCGCGGCTCGGTGGGCTCGCCGCGGGGCAGGCGGTGCGCCAGATGGGCACCCGGGCGGCGAACCTCGGGCGCGACGAGGAGGCCGCGAGCGCGGCGCTGGGCGCGCGGCAGCTGCAGGCGGCCGAGCAGATCGTCACGGCGCTCGGCACGATGAAGGGCGCGGCGATGAAGGTGGGCCAGGTCCTGAGCTTCCTCGACGTCGGCGTGGTGCCCGAGGAGCACCGGGAGGCGTTCCAGGCCAAGCTCGCCGCGCTGCGCGACAGCGCGCCGAACGTCGCCTTCAAGGACATGCGCAGGGTCATCGAGGGCGAGTACGGCGAGCCGCTCGCGCGCACCTTCGCGGAGTTCGAGCCCGAGCCGGTCGCCGCCGCCTCGATCGGGCAGGTCTACCGCGCGCGGCTGCACGACGGGCGGGACGTCGCCGTGAAGGTGCAGTACCCCGGCGTCGCGGCGGCCGTCCGCGCCGACATGCAGAACCTCGGGATGATCCTCCGGCTCGCGAAGTCCGTGGCCCCCGGGCTCGACGTGCGCGCGATGGGCGCCGAGATCCGCGAGCGCATCGACGAGGAGCTCGACTACGAGCTCGAGGCGGGCAACCAGCGCGCGCTCGCCCGCGTCTACCGCGGCCACCCGTTCGTCGTCATCCCCGCCGTCGTCTCCGACCTCTCGCGCCAGAAGGTCGTGGTGAGCGAGTTCGTCGAGGGCCGCGGCTTCGCGGCGATGAAGGAGCTTCCGCAGGCCGAGCGCGACCGGCTGGGCGAGATCGTCTTCCGCTTCTACTTCGGCTCGATGTACCGCTTCCGCCAGTTCTCCGGCGACCCGCACCCCGGCAACATGATCCTCCTGCCCGACGACCGCATGGCCTTCCTCGACTTCGGGCTCTTCAAGCGCATCCCCGCCGCGGTGGCGGAGTTCGAGCTGCAGGTCGCGCGGCTCGGCGTCGAGCGCCGCGGCGAGGAGCTGCTCGACCATCTCGTCGCCGGCGGGCTCATCGCCGACCGCTCCGCCTACACGCCCGAGGGCGCCCTGCGCCAGTTCGACGACTTCTCGCGCTGGCACACGCGCGACGCCGAGGTCGCGCTGCGCCCGGAGGTCGCCACGGCGGTCATGCTCACCACGAGCGACCCGCGCTCGCCCTACTTCGGCCAGATGCGCAAGGAGACGCTCCCGCCCGACCACCTCTTCGGCCGCCGCCTGGAGCTGCTCACCCTCGCCGTGATGAGCCAGCTGCGCGCGCGGGGCAACTGGCACCGGGTCGAGCGCGAGTGGCTCTACGGCGAGGCGCCCGTCACGGCCCTGGGTCGTGCCGAGGCGGCTTGGGCTCGGACCACCTAGCGCCCACGGCCGGCAGCGTCTGCACCTGGAAGAGCGAGGTGGAGCCCGGGCCGCCGCTCGGCAGCCCCGCGGTGATCCCCACCCGCGCGCCCGGCGGGAGCCAGCCCAGCTCGACGATCCGCTGCGCCGCGTCGGAGATCAAGTCCTCGGTGACGTGGTGGCGGCGCATCGAGGCGGCCTGCACGCCCCACATCAGCCCACAGCGCCGCACGGTCTCCTTGCCCGGGGAGAGCGCGAGGATCGGCACCCTCGGCCGGTGGGCGGAGACGAGGCGGACCGAGCGGCCGCTGAGCGTCGGCACCACGAGCGCGTCGAGCTCGAGCTCGCGGGCGGCGGTGCAGGCGGTGTGCGCGAGCGTGTACGCGGGATCGCGCGCGTCGCGCAGCACGCGGTGCTCGTTCCACGTGCGGTAGGGCAGCTCCCGCTCGGTGTGGGTGGCGATCGCGGCCATCATCTCGACCGCCTCGACCGGGAACTGGCCGACGGCGGTCTCCTGCGAGAGCATCACCGCGTCGGTGCCGTCGAGGATGGCGTTGGCCACGTCGGCCACCTCCGCGCGCGTCGGCCGCGAGGAGCTCACCATCGAGTCGAGCATCTGCGTCGCGGTGATCGACGGTCGCGCGAGCTCCCCGGCCAGCCGCAGCAGGTGCTTCTGCACCAGCGGGACGGTCTCGATCGGCAGCTCGATGCCGAGGTCGCCGCGGGCCACCATGACGCAGTCGGAGACCCGGAGGATCTCCTCCGCGCGGTCCACCGCCTGGGGCTTCTCGATCTTCGCGATGAGCGGCGCCCGCGTATGCTCGCGGACGAAGGTCACGTCCTCCGGGCGGCGCACGAAGGAGAGCGCGACGATGTCGACGCCGATGTCGATGCCCACGCGCAGGTGCGCGAGGTCCTCCTCGGGCACCGAGGGCAGCTCCGTGGTCTCGCCCGGGAGGTTCATGCCCTGCCGGCTCGCGACGGTGCCGCCGACCTCGACGACCGCGTCCACCTCGCACGCCCCCTCGCGCACCGCGACGCAGCGCAGCCGGATGCGCCCGTCGGCGAGGTACATGATGCCGACGGGCTCCACGGCGCGGACGAGCCCCGCCCAGGGCATCGGGATCCGCCCGTCGGCGCCGGGGGTGTCGTCGTCGCCGCAGGCGAAGGTGACGCGGTCGCGGACCCGCAGCGGCATCGTCTCCCCGCGGAGCGAGCCGATGCGGATCTTGGGTCCCGGGAGGTCTTGCAGGATCGCGACGGGGCGCCCCGCGCGCTGCGCGGCCTCGCGCACGAGCGCGGCGACCTCGTGGTGCTCCTCGTGCGAGCCGTGGGAGAAGTTGAGCCGGGCGACGTCCATCCCGGCGGCGACCATGTGGACGAGCACCTCGGGGTCCCGCGACGCCGGGCCGATGGTGGCGACGATCTTCGTGCGGCGCATTCGGCCACGCAAGCTAGTGGCCCTCCGTGCGGGCTCACGGCGGACGCCCCGATCGGGGGGGTGCGTGCCGGTTCCGCCCGGGGCCCGGGGGGGAAGGGGTGGAGGGATGCCCACCTCCCCGCCCCGTCCCGACGCCCACGTCGTCGTCCTCTTCGGCGCGCGCGGCGACCTCGCCGCGCGCAAGCTCTTCCCGGGGTTCTTCCGCCTGACGAACGCCGGGCTCATGCCGGAGGAGTTCCGCATCATCGGCTCGGGCCGCCACGAGCCCGACAGCCCCGAGGCCTTCGTGCAGGAGGTCCGCGACGCCCTCGAGGCCCACGGGCCGGACCACCTCGACGAGGAGGCCTGGACGACCTTCGCGCAGCGGCTCTCGTTCGTGAGCTCCTCGGCCGACGACGCGAGCGCGCTGGCCGACGCGGTGCGGGCCGCCGAGGAGGAGCTGGGCGGGGAGCAGACCCGGCGGCTGCTCTACCTGAGCGTCCCGCCCGGCGCGATGAAGGGGATGGTGCAGCAGCTCGGGAGCAGCGGCCTGACCGAGCGCGCGCGCCTGGTCATGGAGAAGCCGTTCGGCACCGACCTCGAGACCGCGCGCGAGCTCAACGCCGCGCTCCACGACGTCGTGGCCGAGGAGCAGGTCTTCCGCATCGACCACTTCCTGGGCAAGGAGGCCGCCCAGAACGTCCTCGCGCTGCGCTTCGCCAACGGCTTCCTCGAGCCCGTCTGGAACCGCGACCACATCGCCTCGGTCCAGGTGGACGTCCCGGAGGAGCTCGGGCTCGAGGGCCGCGCCGGCTTCTACGAGGAGACCGGGGCCTTCAAGGACATGGTGGTCACCCACCTCATGCAGCTGCTGGGCTTCGTCGCGATGGAGCCGCCCGTGCGCATGGACGCGGGCGCGCTGCGCGACGAGAAGGCCAAGCTCTTCGAGGCGGTCCGCCCGCTGAACCCGGAGCGCGCGGTCTTCGGCCAGTTCGAGGGCTACCGCGAGGAGGAGGACGTCGCGGAGGACTCCGAGGTCGAGAGCTTCGCTGCAGTCGAGGTCCTCGTGGACACCTGGCGGTGGGCCGGCGTCCCGTTCCTGCTGCGCACGGGCAAGGCGATGGCCGCCGGCCGGCGCACGATCACGATCGCCTTCCGCGAGCCGCCGCTGCGCATGTTCGGCCTCGAGGACGGGACGGACGAGACCAAGCGGCCGAACGTCCTGGTCTTCGAGCTCACCGACTCGCCGGCCGTGCGCCTCGAGCTGCTGGCCAAGGCGCCCGGGCCGAAGCTCGACCTCGAGCCCGCGGCGATGGAGCTGCACCCCGTGGACGACGCCGACGAGGACGACCGCCTGGAGGCCTACGAGCGCCTCCTGCACGACGTCATGCTCGGCGACCACACGCTCTTCACCCGCTCCGACGAGGTCGAGCGCCTGTGGGAGGTCGTCGCGCCGATCCTCGAGCACCGCCCCGAGGTGCATCCCTACGCCAAGGGCTCCTGGGGCCCGGAGGAGGCGCTCGCCCTGCCGCCCGCGCCGGGCTGGCGGCTGCCGGACTGACGCGCTCAGGCGAACGGCTTGACGGTCATGAGGAAGACCGTCAGGACGATGAGCGCGATGCTCACGAGCGTCCAGGTCCGCGCGGTGGCCAGGGCCGCGGCGTAGCCCGCCTCGTCGGCGCCCTCGGCGGTGGCGACCAGCCGCTCCTCGCTCTGGCGCAGGACGGTCGAGCCGAGCCCGGCGATCACGAAGAGCAGGACGAGCGGGCCCATGACCCACGGCTCGGACCACAGGTCGGCGTCGGAGGCCAGGTAGGCGCCCGCGAGCAGCACGACGACGATCGCCGGCCCGGTCACCCGCTTGGAGAAGGCGATCTGCCCGCGGTGGAGCCCGGCGCGCTGGGCCACCGGCGCGCGGGCGTTGGCCCGGAGCATCACGGGGTAGGCGAAGAGCGCGCCGAAGGCGGTCACCACGGCGGTGATGTGGACCCACAGGACGACGTCGTAGAAGCGGACGGCGAGCATGGCCGGAGCCTACGCGGCCGAGCCGTCCCCGGCGCTCCCCAGCGGCCGCCCAGCCGGCTCCCAGGGAGCCCGGCCATCCTCGCGGCGTCCCCCTCCCGAAGGAGCCGCCCCGTGTGCCACGACGACCTCCCCCGCCACCCCGCCCTGCTCACGCCCCAGGAGCACGAGGGCCTCACCCGCCGCGGCGCGCTCCGCCGCCTCGGTGGGGCGGGGCTCGGGCTGGCCGGGCTCGGCGCGGCGCTGGGCGGCGGCCTGGCGCTCACCGCCCGGCCCGAGCCGGCCTACGCCGCCTCCTGCGTGCTGACCCCCGAGCTCACCGAGGGCCCGTACTACCTCGACCTGCGGAAGCTCCGCCGGACCATCACCGAGGGCAGGCCGGGCCTGCGGCTCGACCTGCGCCTCCGGGTGGTCGACGCGAGCTCCTGCCGGCCGCTCTCTGGCGTGGCCGTCGACCTCTGGCACGCCGACGCCGCGGGGAAGTACTCCGGCATCGCCTCCGAGGGCACGAGCGGGAAGACCTACCTGCGCGGGATCCAGCTCACCGACGCGCAGGGCCTCGCGCGGCTGACGACCATCTACCCCGGCTGGTACGAGGGGCGCGCCACGCACATCCACGTGCGCTGCCACGTCGGCGGGCGCACGAGCGGGACGACCTACGAGGGCGGCACGGACGCGCACACGGGGCAGCTCTTCTTCCGCGACGCCACCACGGATCGCCTCGCCCGGATCGCCCCCTACGCGAGCCGCACGATCACGCGTGTGCGCAACACGCAGGACGGCATCTACCGGCAGGGCGGCGCGGGCCAGGTCCTGCGGCTCACCCGGCGGGGCTCGGCGCTGCGCAGCGGCTTCACCGGCACGGTCACCATGGGGATCGACGCCTAGCCGCGAGCCCGGCGGCGACACGGGCCGCGTCGCCGCCGCGCTCAGCCGGTGAACCGCCCGCCCTCCTGGAGCACCTGGCCGTCCAGGGTGATCCGGCCGCCGTCGCGGAGGTCGCAGATCAGGTCCCAGTGGAGGGCGGAGACGTTGGTCCCGCCCGTCTCGGGGTAGGAGCGCCCGAGCGCGAGGTGCACCGTCCCGCCGATCTTCTCGTCGAGCAGGATCGTGCCCGTCGGGCGGTCGATGCCGTAGTTCGTGCCGATCCCGAGCTCGCCCAGGCGGCGGGCGCCCGGGTCGGTCGCGAGCGCGTGGCGCAGGTGCTCCTCGCCGACCTCGGCCGAGGCGCTGAGCACCTCGCCGTCGCGGAGCTCGAGCTCGACGCCCTCGACCTGCAGGCCGGCGGGGCTGCTCGGCACCGTGAAGCGGATCCGCCCGCTCGCGCTGCTCTCCAGCGGCCCGGTGAAGACCTCGCCCGAGGGCATGTTCCGCCTGCCGTCGGAGTTGATCCAGGTGCGGCCCTTGACCCCGAGGGTGATGTCCGTGCCGTCCGCCTCGATCCGCACCGTGCTGCCCTTCTCGAGCCGCCGGACCAGGCCGGCCTGGAACGCGGAGAGCTCGCGCCAGGCCTGCACGGGCCCGGCGGGGCGGTCGAGGAAGAGCGCGCCGGCGACGAAGGCGGCGTACTCCTCGAAGGGCAGGCCGGCCTGGTCGGCGAGCGCCGGGGTCGGCCACAGCGTCGAGCACCAGCGCTTGCGGAGCGTCTGCTCCTGGATCGGCCGCCGGGCCACCCGCCCGCGGGCGAGCCGGTCCGGGTCGACGCCCGCCAGGGCGCGCACGTCCTCCGGCGCCTGGATCCCGAGGACCGCGGCGCACTTCTTGGCCTCGATCAGCGCGAGCGGCGGGAGCTCGTCGACCTGCCAGTCCTTGGCGTGCTCGTAGAAGCCGCGCGTCTGGCCCGGCAGCTCCACGCGGAGGACGGGCCAGGCGTCGGCCTGGAGGATCGCCCGCTGGAGCTCGAGCAGCAGCGGCGCGGCCAGGCTCGTCGAGCGGACGAGCACCTGCTGCTGCGGCGTGACGTCCAAGCAGTAGCCCACCAGGAGCTCGGCGAAGGCGGCGGGGTCCGGGGCGCTCGGCACCCACCCAGTCTCCCACCGACCCGCCGCACCCCGAGCGCCCCGGCCCCTCGGGTGCTGAGTGCCCATGCGCTTCGGGACGTCCGAAGCGCATGGGCGCTCACCGGCGCTCAGGGGGCGGCGAGCTCCGGGAAGTGCTCGGCCACGTGGGCCCGCAGCGCCGCGCGCACCGCGATGCGCTCCTCGCGGGTCCCGGCGCGGAAGCGCGCGAGCAGCGCGGCCTGGCCCTCCGTGGGCACGCCCGCGACGCTCCAGCGCACCGCGAGGCGCTCGAAGAGGAACTCCACCGCGCGCTGCCAGACGTCCTCGCGCGCCGCGGCCGCGCGCGAGCGCTCGCCGCGCAGCAGCGCGGCGTACTCCGCACGGGTCCCGGGGGAGAGCGCGGTGCGGAGCAGGAGCTCCCCGCCCGCCTCGTGGCGCGCCGTCGCCTCGAGCGCCCCCTCCGGCGCCGGCAGCTCCAGGTCGAGCCCGAGGTCGGCGAAGGAGCCGCTGCCGCCCGCCGCGCGCTCGCCGCCCGCGGCCCGCCGCCGGCGGTCCCGCTTGCCCACCGCCTCAGCCGCCGCGCCGCGGCGCGCTCACGACGGCGACCCGGGCGAGCGCCGGAGACTCGGCCGGCGCCGCGTCGGCGGGCTGTGGAGCAGGGCCATCGGGGGATCCTACGGTCCGGCGTAGAGTCCCGCCGCGATGCCCCACCACACCCGCAAGCGCGAAGTCGGCCGCGGGGAGCGCGTGCTGCCCGGGGTCTGGCGGCTGCGGCTCCCGCTGCCCTGGCCGGGCGTCCCGCACTGCAACGCCTGGGCCATCGCGGCCGGGGACGGCATCGTCATGGTCGACACCGGCATGCACGAGCCGGGCTCGGAGGGGCACCTCGACCGGGCGCTCGCGCAGGTGAACCTGAAGGTGGAGACCACGCGGCTGCTCGTCTGCACCCACGCCCACTCCGATCACTACGGGCAGGCGGCGACGATCGTCGCCCGCGCGGGCTGCGAGCTCTGGATGCACCCCGACCACGAGCACATACGCGCCGCCACCACCGACCCCGACGCCGCGCTGCAGCAGCGCGTGGAGATCGCCCGCCAGTCCGGCGTGCCGGCGGCGCCGCTCGCGGCCTACCGGGAGGCGCGCAGGGGGCAGGGCTACGGCGTCGCCGCCTACGTCGAGCCCGACCGCCCGCTGGTGCCCGGCGTCGAGGTGCCCACCGACCTCGGCGTCTGGAGCGTCGTGGAGACCCCCGGCCACGCGCCCTCGCACGTCTGCCTCTTCCAGCCCGAGCGCCGGCTGCTCCTCTCGGGCGACCACCTGCTCGGCCGCGTCTCGCTCTACTACGACTTCGGGTGGTCGCCGGACCCGACGGGGGAGTTCCTGGCCTCGCTCGACCGCGTCGAGGCGCTCGACGCGCGGCTCTGCCTCGCCGGGCACGGCCGCACGTTCTCCGACGTGCAGGGCCACATCGACGCCAACCGCGCGCTCGTCCACGAGCGCCTCGGCAGGGTCGAGGCGGTGCTCGACGGCACGCCGCTGACCGCCTACGCGGCGGTCCCCGGCCTCTACGGCGAGGCGATCACGGAGGCGAACGCGAATTGGTGGCTCTCGGAGACCCTGTGCTACCTGCGCCACCTCGAGGTCACCGGCCGCGCCGCGCGCCTCCCGGGAGAGGACGGCGAGCCGGAGCGCTGGACGGCCGCCTAGGCTGTCGGCGTGCGCATCGACGAGCTGCTCGCCCGCCAGGACCGCCCGCTCTTCTCCTTCGAGTTCTTCCCGCCGAAGAGCCCCGAGGGGGAGACGAACCTCCAGCGCGCGCTGCGCGAGCTCGAGCCGCTCGGCCCGGACTACGTGTCGGTCACCTACGGCGCCGGCGGCACGACCCGCGAGACGACGATCGAGATCGTCGCCTCGCTCAAGGAGGACTTCGGCATCGAGGCGATGGCGCACTTCACCTGCGTCAACGCGACGACCGATGAGCTGCGCGCGACGCTCGGGCGCATGCGCGACGCCGGCGTGGAGAACGTGCTGGCGCTGCGCGGCGACCCGCCCAAGGGCGCCGAGCGCTGGTCGCGGACCGACGGGGGCCTTGAGTACTCGCGCGAGCTCGTGGAGCTCATCCGCGCGGAGTACCCGGAGTTCGTCGTCGGGGGCGCCGCCTTCCCCGAGACCCACATCCACGCCACCTCGCCCGAGGACGACATCCGCTTCCTGAAGGCGAAGGTCGACGCGGGGATGCAGTTCCTCATCACCCAGCTCTTCTTCGACAACGCCCACTACTTCGACTTCGTCGCGCGGGCGCGCGAGGCGGGCGTCGAGGTGCCGATCATCCCCGGCGTCATGCCGATCACGAGCTACGAGGGGGTCAAGCGCATGACGACGCTGTCGGCCGCCGAGCTGCCCGAGGGGCTCGAGCGGGAGCTCGCGCTGCGTCGGGAGGACCCCGAGGCGGTCGCCGAGCTCGGCGTCTCCTACGCCACGCTCCAGTGCGCGGACCTGCTGGCCGGCGGCGCGCCCGGCATCCACTTCATCACCCTGAACCGCTCGCCCGCGACCCGGGCGATCCTCTCGGCGCTGCGGCTCATGCAGCCCTGGCGGGCGGCCGCGCGGGCTTGACCTCCGCCTGTCGACCGGCTCGATACCTCCAGTGCGCAGGCCGGTTCGCCGGTTTCTCCAACTCCCCGGGCGTCGGATGTCGCAGCGGCGGCTAGCTGTAGTTCGTGAGCACGTTGTTGAGGTAGTTCATCCGGGCCTCCTTG